>NZ_JALEGT010000020.1 GCF_022763305.1 Marivita sp.
CCAAAACATTGACCGCGTCATAAACCACGACGCATAACTGAGGGTGGGTCAAATCTCGGTGAAAATACCGGGTCAGTTCTCAGTGACAATCAACACCTGATCACCTATCTGCCGAATGGCAGTTCGATCGGCCTCACCGACCGGAGCGGCACATCGCTGAATGGCGACGAGATGTCATTCTTTGTCTCCCGCCCCGATCTCGGTGTTACCGTCCATTGCCGCGCCTGTGGCAGCGAAGACGTCCTGCGAGATTGCAGGGCCAGCTGGAATGCCGAGTTGCAGGTCTGGGAGAGCACCGACCTGCAGGATTATGCCTTCTGCCGCGCCTGTGACGGGGAGGCCAATCTCATAGAGCGTCCCATTCGGGACTACGGCCCGGCGTCAGGGTTCAGCAGTACCGGATGCGATCCTGCCCGAACCATTGCTGAAACTGGGCAGGGGACGGGTGCGCGTGGGGAGGTCGCAGGCACCGATCCGGGCAGAGTCCCGGGTTGAACGGTGGGGGAGAAAGGAAAGAAGGCCTTTTGGTTTGGTGATCCCATGAGGGGTCGAAAAGCAATCCCGCGTGCGCTGGCAGGAAGCCGGGCAGCGGCAAACCCAAGGAGAAGACCCATGTTCGCAGGAACCCTGACCAAGAACGCTGATACCGCAGCCGCCGTGTATTCCGGCATGATCCATTCGGCGCGGTTCGATATCGCAATCCAGCTCGAGACGCGGACCAAGATGTCCGAGCGCAGCCCGGACTTTGACGTGACCGCGGTGAACAAATCCGGACGCAACGTGCGTATCGGCACGGCCTGGAGCGAGACCGGCAATACCAGTGGCAATCCTTACATCTCGATGCAGATCGATGTCGGCCTCGGCCCGTTCCGCGTCAACGCGGTGCAAACAAAAGAAGCGCGCGAGGCCGGGAGCGGCGCGTTTGAGATCATCCCGCTGGTCTCCAACGGCACCATGAAATCCGGCTCGATCTCGGGTGAGCTGACGGCGATGGATGCCGACAACGCCTTTGCTGGCTACATCGCCAACATGATGTTCGATCTCGACTTCATGCTAATCGAGAACGAGTTCAAGACCGAGGAAACTCACCCCGACTACCGGATCGAGGTCTCCTCGCCCAAGGGTCACCCGATCCGCGTTGGCTCGGCCTGGATGGCGAAGAGCAATCGTACGGGCAATGACTACGTCTCGCTCCTCGTCAACACGCCCGATGGCGACTTGCGGGTCAACGCCGTGCAGAACGAAGAGCAGCGCGGCGGTCAGACCTTCTCGATCATCCCCTTCGTAGACAGCGGCGAGCAGGCGCAGGAGACGGGAGGTCTTTCACTGGTTGCCTGATCGATCAGAGGTAAGATCGTTACTGGGCGGGGGCCGCTCAAACGCGGCTCCCATTCACCAAAACGAGGCAGTAACCGCGACACAGATCGCGCCCAATTTCTGAACAATAATATACGACATGCGCAATAATGTAGCATTGCATGACATGCATAGCTGCATTGCAGCGAAATCTCTTGTTGCGATGCAGCATCCTCCCTACATTTTTCTTGAAGGTTGGACCTCCTCTCCTCCTCCTTGGGGGCCCGACCGGGGTTCTGCGCTGCACCTCCTCCCGCAGCGTGGACGCAAGAAATCAGGCGTCATCTCACCTCCCGAGATGGCGCCTTTTTTCGTTCCATCTTTGGACGATCGGACCAGACGGAAATCCTATTGGCCTAACCCTGATTGAACGCTGACCCTGTAGCCGATGTTTGGGATTGGCCTAAGCAGTATTGGGCCCTGCCACGCCCGAAGGGCGTGTCACCGCGCCTTAGGCTGCGCCCGCAGCCCGGCCGCTCAGCTTTCCCTTTGGCCAACGGCGCTCTCACATGTCTCTTTCGAGCCAGGTGCGATCGCGGCCAAATGGTCGTCCGGAACTGCCGCTCTGCGCCCATTCGGGTGACAGTCGGTGGGCCGGGACCCGCCACAACGCGTCACATAACCCTGTTGGCGGGAAGAAAAGAGTGAAAGCGGGCTTGGGGCAGGGTGAGCCTGCCGGGTGAGAGAGCGTCGGTGGGTTCATCCCTTACCCGCTCTCAGGGAGAACTCCCATGACCGATACCAACAACACCCCGGGTCAAACCTTCGATATGACCGCTTCCATGCAACGCTATTACGCCGATCGTCAGCGCTACGAGGCATTGTCCGCAAGCATCCGTCCCGCCAACAAGAAGGTACTCTTCGATGTCCTGGCGGCAGCAGATATCGCGCAGGTCATTGTCACCTTCGACGGCTTTGGCGATAGCGGCCAGGTCGAAGACGTCTCTGCCCTATCAGGCGGAAAGAGTGTTGACCTGCCCAAGGGGCAGACTTCCCTCTCGCGCGCGAGTTGGGGGACCGAAGAAGTAACCGAACACAGCATGACCATCGAAGAGGCGGTCGAACAGCTGGCTTATGACTTCCTTGCCGAGACCCATCCCGGCTGGGAGAATAATGACGGTGCCTATGGCGAGTTCACCTTCGATGTGAAATCTCGCGTGATCACGCTCGATCACAACGAGCGCTACACCGCCACTGAATCCTACGAACATACATTTTGAGGAGGCGGCAATGGCACATCCCTACCACCATTCCCTGTCCTCGGTGAAGAAATGGGGCGGCGAGGTCGATGACTACATGGCCTTTCACAGCTGGTTTGATGCGAGCAAGGAGATTACCGCAGATTTCCGCCATCGTGCGCTTCGTCATCATGCCGAAGGCATATTCATGGCCGAGACAATTTTTGGGCTCACGCTCACCCTATCCACTGGTCGGGTGATCCCGACCCGCTGGGTCGGTGAACAGCATGTTCGCGAGGATCTGGGGTTCATCCCGAGTTTCGCCGATTGGGTCAAGGCAATCCGGCCCGAGCCCTGGATGGGGCGCACGCAAAAGATCGAGGCGGCGGTCGATCCGTTCGTCGCTACCGCCGTGTGCTGACCCGTGGGTTTTGTCATCAGGAGGCCGCGTGATGTTCCGGCGCTAGGTGGCGAAGGCCTATTCGGAGAAGATCTTTCTGGCAGATGCCAGCCGCATCCAATCGCGCCCGCCGAAGGCGACGAGGGCGAGGTAAACTACGCCGGCCTCAACTTCTGGTCTGAACACTATGGTCAGCCGAAACCCGGAGCCTCCATGTCGCACGAGCCAGCCGTCCATCTTTCCGCCGAGACGCATGCCCGAGGTCGGATTTTCTTCAATGGCTTGAAGCATGGCATCGATCTCGTCGAGCCGCCGCAGCGCTGCCGCCGTGTCGCCTTGCGTGACCTCGACAATGTGATCGACGATTCCAATGAGATCCCGCTCGAAGAACGGGTGCCGGACGAAGCGCATCAGGTCTTGCGGGAAATCGAGGCCAGATGGGCGCGCGCGCCTGTTGTGACTTGTGAGGCCTCACCAACCGGCTCCCATTGATCGAGCGGCAGGGACAGGCGCCGTTCCAATTCGGCCTCAAGAACGGACTGCTCACGTTGACGCTCCGCCTTGGCCTTCGCCAATTCACCCGACACTGCTGCACTCATATTGGGGTATTCCCCTGCCTCAACCAACTCTTTGGCGAAGGCATAGGCAGTATCGGTGAAGCTGACGGTCTGTTTTTGAACACTCATGACGGGCCTCTCGGTGTTCCAACAGACTACCGGATTGGGCGTTTCCTGACAAGAGCTGAGGTGCGGGCGACTAGTAGGGGGATCAATGCCTTACGGCCTCCTCCGCTCGGCTTCGCGTGTCGCGGTTGAGCATCGGCCTGTGGCCGATCGCGCATTCGGCCATGCGGCCTCACCGCGGCGTTGCACCCGGCATCCCGGTTTGCCCGTCTCGCGAGCACGTTGCTCCCTGGCCGCTCCGCCGGATTGCGCTCTGGTCTGTTTTGCAAAATGCAAAACGATCCCGCCGCTTCATCCGTCTTCCGCGTCCGGTCGCGCCGTTTGCCTGCTCGTTTGGGCAAACCTACCGTCAAACACACACACACGAGTGCGGAAGCATATCCTCCGGATGGCCCCCAAATCAGCCCGCCTCAAGGATCGTAAAACTTTTCGGGGAGGGCGGGGCGGGGGGGCGGTGTCGGCCCAGTGATTGAGGGTGCGCTTGTGGTTGGTGCCGTGCCCTGAAAACTTTTGCGCCCGGCAAGCCGGCGGCTTCGCCGTCCCTGACCCAGGCAGATTCGGAAACCAGAAATTCGGCCATGCCACCACACTCCCGTGGTGAGCCAACCAATCCCGAACATCTGGAGATATGAACAATGGCTTACGACCAAGCGAACACCTATGAGACCATCGAACTATTCGGCCTGACGGAGAAAGGCGCTGATCTGCCGATCCCCGAGGATCACATCCTGAAGGACCGCGTCGTCCGCGAGACTTTTGAGGCCCTCCTCGGTCAGTTGCGCGACACCGGGCTGGAAGCCGAGATTGAACCGCTCGCCCACGGGCTCGCCACCATCCTGCAGCGCCGCAAGGTTGCCGTCGGCAAGGAACTTGATCGCACCGCTGATAAGATCGGTGCTCTGGCAAAGAGCCACGATGGATCAGAGATCGCTGAGACGGCGCTGGAAGAGGCTCAGGCACGCTTCCTGCAGCTGCGCGAGATCGTCGGAGCGATCGAGGTGATGAGCGAGGCGGCTGCGGAATGCTACGAGGTCGAGACCGGACATGCCTTCATCCCGGCAGCCGGGTCGCGAGCGAGCGCATGTGCCCAAGAAACAGGGGCCGTCTTCGAGGCAAGGCAACTGCTGGAGCATCATGATCGCGAGACAGCCGCGAAGTCGAAAGTCGAAGGTGTTCCCCTGATCGTCTCAGGAGCTACTGACTGGACCGATATCGATGTCATCTTCTCGACGCTCGACAAGGTTCGCGAGCGGATCAAGCAGAACCGCAATCAGGAAATCTTCCTCTGCCACAAGGGAGCCAAGCATGGCGCCGAGATGATCGCGGCTCGATGGGCACGGGCGCGAGGTGTCGCCCAGGCGCGCTTCGATCCCCGCTGGTCTGCACATGGGCGTGCCGCGCCGTTCAAATGCAACGACGAGATGCTCGACGACAAGTTCGCTGCGACCGGGGTCGTGCTCTTCGGTGGCAACGGGGTTGCGCTGAACCTCGGGCAGAAGGCGGAAGCCAAGGGGCTGACCGTGATGCGGGTTGCTGATCCGGCGCAGAAATCTGCGAAAGAGTGAGAATGAGAGGGTCGCCTACGGGCGGCCCTTTCGTCGTTTCACGCCGGCGTTTCCTGGCCGCAGGCTTCGCCATCAGTATCAAATGTAAATATGTCAAATTTATCTCGATCTTTTACGCCGTTGTCGCAGATGACAATTGTTACGCAGGAAACAATTTCGTAGGTTCTTCACCCGATGCCCTTTTCCCCGGAACGCACCAAAGAGATTCAATCGCGCATCGACGCCCGATTGCAGTCGGGCAGCGCGAGCGAATGGGAAACGTCGTTTCTCTCAAACATGGCAGAGCGGTTTCAGCTCTATGGGACCAAGACGCGCCTGAGCAAGGCGCAGTATGCGAGCTTGCACAAAATCCTGAAGTTGGCGAGAGAGCAGCCGGATCGAACCTCATCAAAGAAGAGCAACAGCAGCTTCACTCCGGCACCAACACGCAGCGCCAGGCCCTATCAGGCGCGACCCCGTCCTGTCTCCTTGCCCCGCGCCATCACCGCACCTCGGCGCGCCGTGCGTCGGGCGCAGCGGAAAATCATGGTCCCACTGATTGTGATTGTCGCGTTCATTGCGGTGATTGGATCACTGTTTGATTCCTCGTCATCAAGGTCACCATCTAACCGCCCAAATGTAGTTTCTACCCCGCAGCCTGCTGGAGTTACTTACGCTTATGTGACAGGCACGCGTGTGAACCAACGTTCAGGTCCGTCTACCTCGAGCTCTGTGATGGGGGTTTTGACCCAAGGTACGCGCGTTGAACAGCTGCGCGATGACGGCCGGTGGACACAAATTCGATCAGCTTTAGGAACGGGCTGGATGTCAACCAGCTACCTGTCTGGCAAATCGCCCGCTGTGGTCCAACCTACCCCTCAGGGCAGAAGCCTTCGGGTCAGTGATGTCCGGGTCATTGATGGCGATACGGTCGACATCCGGGGCATGACCGCGAATGTTCGTCTTGTCGGGTTTAACGCGCCAGAAAAGTGGCGACCGTCCTGCACCGCAGAACGTCAGGTCGGGGAACGCGCCACAGCCAGGCTCAGTCAACAGGTGCGGGGCGCCACGTCGATAGAATTCCAGCGCGTGCCATGCTCTTGTCAGCCCGGAACGGAAGGTACGGACCGATGCAACTTCGGACGGTTCTGCGGCTCGCTGTATGTCGACGGTCAGGATGTCGGGCGCATCTTAATTGCCGAAGGATTGGCCGAGCCATTTCGATGCGGTCGCACAAGTTGCCCTCCACGGCCCCAGCCCTGGTGCAGGTAACAACGGTTCCCAACTCACTTCAGCGACATTCACCACTCAAAGCTGAAGATCACCTATGCCATTTGCTGGGCGACACGGACGATGCCCAAAGCGCGATGGAGACCTTCGTCCGCAGCTTTCGTAGAGCAAACTCGACAGAACCAATGGCGTCGAATTTGTGGCCACTCACCCGGGTCTCTCCTTTTTGCTTATAGATGTGGATCGCACGGGTTCGGGCCGTCCGTCCCCTCCGCTTTCGCTCCGGCAAACACAAATACGGTTTCCACGCGCAAGGCGCGCGCGGACCCTCCGCATTTGCTTTTGCGCACGCCCCTTGTCCCCCGTGCCGGTCGATCCCCATCGCAAAAAGGAGAGACCCAAATGACCAACCACTACGTCGCCACCGTTCCCGTCAAGTTCACCGACACCGACGGCAATGAACGCACCCGGTTCCAGCGCGTCGGCGCGATGTTCCGCAACACCCGCAACGGGGACGGCTCGGAGTTCTTCAGCCTTAAGCTCGACTTCCCGGTCGCGGTCCAGGAGTTGGTGATGTTCCCGCCGAGCGCGAAGGAACCACAGGAGTAATCCTCTGACGAGGATGGGCCGCCCTCGGGGCGGCCCTTTCCCTGTTCCCTGGCAGGCTGCGCCAGACCCGGAGACCCCTGCCTGCGGCCGGTGACTCCGTGGAGAAGCCAGGACCGGAAGCGGTCCTGCTGGGGGTCAAAGACAGCCGTTGGAACAGGACTGCCGGCCAGCCTCAAGGGGGCCATCCGGAATAACAGTCGGGCTCAAGCCCGCCGGTTTTTCCGGCAGAGATTTGGCGGGCCAAATCTGGCCTCCCTTGACCCTGTCCGTCAGCCCCGTTGTCCGGTCCCTGCGCCGCTCCTCGCTTCCGTCCGAACACGATCGGTGTTCGGCCAGAACCTCGGGCGCGGGCATCGGTAAGGGCGGACGGAGTGTGGGTGGAGAGTTGGGCTGACTTTTGGGCCCTTCGGGCGGGGCCTCGCACCTGCGGTGCTCGGCCCGAAGCGGAATACGAGGCCGCGTATAGTTGAAACCCAAACATATAGCATTGACACACTGGTATAGTTTCGTAATGTGGGTGTGCGACCTCGTATGAAGGTGGCAGGAAATAGGGGGGCTTTCTTCGCATGAGCCGGACCAAGAGACTGACAGAGACAGAGCGGGCGGAGATTGTCCGTGAGGCTGCAGAAGGTGTGGGGACTTTAGATCTCGCGGAGCGGTTCGGGGTCACGCCCCGGGCCATCCAGTACACGTTGAAAGCCGATGCCGAGCGCCAGAAGGACGCGGCGGTGGCGACCTCTGCCGTGACCGTGAAGCTGGCGCCTGAAGAACTTGTCGCGCTGGATGAGGTTCTGGCTGTGGCAGGTATTGAGACCCGCACGGAGGGGCTGAGACGGCTCATACAGGCGGCGGGAGGAACCTTCGTTCCGGATGCCCAATTGGCCGGTGAGATGGCGCGCTACCGAGCGTCTCTACACGAGGTCGGCAATGGCGTTGTGCAGATCGCAAAGCAGATGACCAAAGCCAACCAAATGGGGCAGGGGCGTGAAGGCGGTGCCCGCGTAGAATTCTCCGAACTGCGCCTGGCCCAGATGCGCGGGCTGGCGCGGTTTATCCTTGATTCCGCTGATGAGATCGACCTGCTCCTGCGCCGTCGCCGGGACGCGATGCGGCTCGCCGCCACTGCCGCACTGAGGGAGTTCGCCCATGCGGCTGAATGATGCCGTCCATGACGTCACTGGTGAGGTCTTCCGGGATGGCTGGAGCCGCATCCGGGGCTCGTTGCAGGGCTTGCAGACGGCCCGGCAGAAGCAGCTCGTGCGGGCCGCTGCGGGGCATCGTGCGGCGGTCTTCAAGGCGATCCGTGGCGGGGGTACGCATACCAAGAAGCAGTTGATGAACCAGCTCGATTACCTTACCACGAAGTCCTCTCATATCGTGGACAGCAGCGGGTTCCTGGACGGGAAGACGAAGCTCGAGGCATCCGAGATCAAGGACCTGACGGAGCGGTTTGCCAAGCGTTGGAGCGCGGGGTTCAAGCCCAAGCTTGGGCAGACAACCCACATGCTCATGTCCTATCCTATCGGGACAAAGGGCGAGGATGTGCGCGACATCACTGCCAATGTGGCGGAACGGTTCTTCCAGACGGACGAGGGGCATTTCGATTACATCATTGCGGTCCACGAGGACCGGGATCATCCCCACGCCCATATAGTATTGAACCGCCGATCGCAGGAGGGTGAGTTCTTCTTTCTGGGGCGGGATCACCGGTTCAACTACGACGATTTCCGCCTCGCCATGGTCGAGGAAGCCGAGAGGATCGCCGTGCGTCTGGAGGCGACTAGGCGGCTCGATCGGGGCGTTGTGCATTATCCGCCCCGCACCCGCGAGGTCTATGCGGCGAGGGAAGAGGGGCGGGAAGCGGAGCCGCGCCATCGGGTCGGGGCAGACCTCGATCGCGCCCTCGAAGAGATCGCCAACACGCGCATCATCTATCACTCGCTTGCCGCCGAGGCCTCTGCGGACAATCGCGAGGACATCGCCAATGCGCTCTTCCGCTCGGGAGAGCTTCTGGCCAAGGGCGGCAAGCTTACCTCTGAAGGAGGGGTCTACATGGCAGAGGAACAATCATTCGAAGATTTGCGCACCCGCTACGCCGACCAGGTCGCGCGCGTTCAGGGCATGATTGCCGAGAAGCCTGAAGCCGAGCGGCCGCGGCTGGAGCGCAGCCTCAACGAAATTCAGTCCCGGCTTGCGCATATGCAGCCCTTGGGGCTGCGCTCCGTGACGCTGACCGAGAAGCCGTCCGATGGCGGGGTCTATTCCGAGGTCAATATCGACCGGGATCAGCTGGAGCGGCTGCGGGACCCGGAAGTTCGAGCGCAGGTAGACACCGCACTACGGGGGACCGGGATCAGTTCGTCCGTGGTGGTTGCCAGGATGGAAACGGGCGCGCAGAATGCCGCGCTCGAGCGTCAGTGGATCGCAGATGATCTGGCCAGGGTGGCCGAGAAGGATGGTCTCAATCTGGAGCGCCGCGCGGACCTGGAGACCGCGCGCGAGACCCTCAACCGGGCCCATGTGCAGCTTGGCATTGCGCTTGAGCGCCACCAGGTGCTGCGCCAGGACGGGGTGATTGATGAGGCGCGGGACCTTGGCCAAATCGAGCGCGGCGAACATTTGGTCGAAGAGCGGGACACCGAGACGGCTGAAACCGGGCCAATTGCCGATGCCAATCTGCGGCGGGTCATAGATCACGAGCGGGCCGGCAATCTGCATTCACCGTTCCAGGATGATGGACAGCGGTTGGCCTACCGCGACGCCGTCGAGCGGGAGCTCGATGACGGCCAGATCGAGCGGCTGCGGGCCGGCGATGCGGACGTGCTGAAGAACCAGATCGAGGACCGTCTAGATCGGCTCTATGCGGCAAAGACCTATCTGCAATCGGACGAGGCCACCGCCAACAGCGAGGCGACCCGCGCTGTGGTCGAGGAGATTGCCGACCGGGAATATGAGCTCCACCGGGCCGATCTGGTTGAGGGTGAAAGTGAACGCGGGGAGACCCATTGATGGGAGGGATAGGGAAGGGCCGCCTTGCTCTCGGCGTGGCGCTGGTCACGCTGGTTGCTGTCGCCATCGGCTATGTGATCGCCTCGGCTGTTCTGACTTTCCGCGATCTGGGGTTCCGGGCCGAGATCGACTTCTTCTACATCGCGCGGAACTACCGGGCCATCGGCGCGGTTCGCCTAGACGAATTCCGCCTAATCAATCTGATCATGGGCGCGGCCGGAGTGGTGGGCCTCATGATGAGTCTTGCGATGTCAGGTTCGGCCCTAACGCGATTCGGCTACACCCACTGGCAGACCCGCCGCGAGATGAAGAAGAACGGCTTTTTCGGCAAGCCGGGCACGGGCTTTGTGATCGGCAAGCTTGGAAAGCCCAGCTCGCGCGCGCCGTTCCTCTGCTCCAAGACCTTCCCCCATGCGCTGATCGTGGCCCCGACCGGGCGGGGCAAGACCACAGGCTTTGTCATTCCAAACTTGCTGACCTGGCAGGGATCGGCGGTCGTGCTCGACGTGAAGGGTGAGTGTTTCGAGGCGTCGGCAAGGCATCGGGCCGCTCAAGGTGATACGGTCTATCGGTTTGCGCCGACCGATTGGGAGGACAAGCGCACGCATCGCTACAACCCGCTTCTGCGCATCTACGAACTCAAAGACCCCGCGCGCCAACAGATGGAATTGCAGCTTCTGGCAACGCTCTTCCTGCAGAACGACAATGACCGAGTTCAGGGTCTCCTGAAAGGTGGCATTGATCTCTTCGTCGCTGCTGGTCTGCTGGCTTTCCAGCGTGGGCGACCGACCCTCGGAGAGATTTACCGCATCGCCGCCTCGGGCGGGAACAAACAGAAAGAATATCTGGCGCGCTCCCATGAGGTGAACAACGCGTCCGCTAGGTTGATATTCACCCGGTTGGCGTCGACAAATAACGACACCCTGACCTCCTATGTCTCGCTCCTGATGACTTCCGGTCTCGATCAATGGCAGAATCCGGCGATCGACGATGCGACAGCGGTGTCGGACTTCGATTTCCGGACGATCCGCAAGAAACCCTTCAGCGTCTATCTCGTCGTCCAGCCCCTCATGGTGAAGCCGCTCGCGCCGCTGATCCGGCTCTTCTTCTCGGATCTTCTCTCCGCACTTCAGGACAAGGACCCCGGCCCGGACGAGCCTTGGCCCGTGATGATCATGCTCGACGAGTTCAACCGCCTCGGCAAGATGCCGATCGTGGCCGAGAGCATCGAGGTGCTGCGCCACTATCGTGGGCATCTCGCCGTGGTCACCCAGACCATCCCCGCCATCGACGAAATCTACGGCGAGAACACTCGCCGGGCGCTGCAGGGCAACGCTGGTATCAAGCTCTACCTGACGCCCTCGGATGAAAAGACCGTCGAGGAACTGAGCAAGGCGGTTGGAAAGACCACGAAGACCGTCGTCACGCGCTCCCGCGCGGTCGGGAAGAACCCCTTTGAGGGGCGAAGCCAGTCCGAGCGGACGGAAGAGGTGTCACTCTTGCCGGAGGACGAGGCGCGACGTTTGCCGCTCGATGAGATCGTCGTTGTCGTCGACGCCCAGATGCCGGTGCGCGCCAAGCGCGTCGTCTATTACGAGGATCCGTTCTTCAAAGGTATCCACGCGGCGCAGGAAGGGGATTTACCGTTTCCCAAAGGCCCAGTTCCTCCGATGGGTACGTTGCCGCTTAGCGTTCAGGCAATGCCAACAGCGCCGCGCGGGTCAGGTCTGACAGAGCGCGAATTTGAGGCCAGGATGGGGATCACGGAGCCTGAACGCAATGTCCCCATCGATCCTCGCTCAACTGCGGGAACCCGGCGGGTTCGTGCCGCAGTCCTCGCAGAGGACCAGCGCCAGTTTGAAATGGATTTTCGTGGCCAGGCGGATCTCGATGTTGATGCTCCGAGCGAGGATGAAGTCGGCCAAATTCAGGATGCGTTGAGTGATCTTGAACGTTTGGAGGGTGTGATGTCGGATGGAGCGATCACGAACGATTGTGTGACTATGCGCGGGTGATCTACCATTCGAACGGGTGCAGCGATGGTCAAGTGTGAGACCTCAGGGGACAAAGCGTTTTCGCGCGTCGCGCGCTCGCAGCACAGAAATTGCCTCGGGTGCTCAACGCCGCTAGACAGCCGGTCGTTGGGGCCTTCTGCAGCCTTCAGTCGGCACTATTTCAGCCGCTATTCCAGTACTTTCCTGGCCACCCTGAAGCACTCGAGAGCTTGCGGAACACCACAATAAATTCCCACGACGTGAATGATCGCGCGAATCTCCTCCGCCGAAACCCCGTTATTCACCGCGCCGCGGCAATGAGTTTCCCACTCATGCATTTTCCCAAGCGCGCCAATCATTGCGAGATTCATCATACTGCGAGTCTTGGCGTCAATAACCTCGTCGCCCCAGCCAAAGCCCCAGCACCACGCCGTCATCGCCTCCTGAAAGGGTCGGGTAAAATCATCGGCGGCGGCAAGGTTGGCATCGACATAGGCCTTGCCGAGCGTGCTGCGGCGTTGTTCGAGACCTTTTTCGAACATCTCCTTGTTAAGCGTAGTCATATTGTTTTCCTTTCTCGCTTCGGGCGTAATTGTCGTTTCTTACCGATTGGCTGAGGGCACATCAGGGGGGAAGATGCCGTGGAAGCGCTAGAGGGATCCCCGTGTTTATCCGCATTCTCTGTCAGCAATCTCCAGTACACGGTCGAGGATTTCGAGCCCGGTCATCAGGTCTTGTTCGCTGATGTTGAGCGGTGGTGTCAGGCGGATGACGTTTGAAAAAAAGGACAGGTAGAGGCCTTCGTTCATCGCAAAGCTCATCATGTCGGACATCGGCTTGGCATCCGGTCCCTTGGCTGCGAACGGCACCAGTGGCTCTTTGGTGTCGTGGTTTTTCACCAGTTCGATACCGTTGAACATGCCACGGCCCCGGATGTCGCCGATACATGGGTGCTTTTTGGCCAGCTTGCCCAGTTCCGCGCGCATTTTCTCGCCCATCGCCGTGGCATGTGCCAGCGTGTCCTCCTCCTGCATGGCACGGATTGCGGCAACGCCCGAAGCGCAGGCCAGCGGATGACCGGCATAGGTCAGACCGCCCGGCAACGGATAGTCGCGCAACCAGTCATGTAGCTCGGTCGAGACTGACATGGTGCCTAACGGCACATAGCCCGAGTTGATGCCCTTGGCCGAGGTGATGATGTCGGGCTGAACACCCCAGTGATCGACCGCGAACCATTTTCCGGTCCGGCCAAAGCCCGCCATGACTTCATCCGCGATCAGCAGGATTCCGTATTTCTCGCAGGTCTCCTTGATCGACTTCAGGTAGCCATCGGGCGGCACGATGATGCCGTTGGTGCCCACCACCGGTTCAAGGATCACCGCCGCCACCGTGTTGGGGTTTTCGTACATCAGGATTTCTTCCAGATGCGGTCCGCCCCGGGCAACCGGGCATTTGGCCGGGTCGGTGTGACCTGTCGGCAGGCGATATACATAGGGGTCGAGCATCCGCACCACACCCGGCATGTCGGCTCGGGTCAGGTGATGGCGCGGATCGCCCGTCAGGCTGAGCGTACCGCCTGTGGCGCCATGATAGGAGCGATAGCGGGCGATGATCTTGGTACGCCCGGTAAAATGCCGCGCCAGCCGGATCGCGGTTTCGTTGGCTGCCGAGCCGCCGGTCGTGAAGAAAGTTGAGGTTATGTTTTCAGGGGTGATCTCGTTCATGATCGCCGCCAACTCACTACGTACATCCGAACCCATCGCAGGGCCGATATAGCACAGCTTATCCGCTTGATCCTTGATCGCCTGCACGATCTTCGGGTGTTGATGGCCAAGGTTGGCATTCACCAGCTGGCTTTGGAAATCGAGGTATTTCTTGCCGTCGCTGTCCCAGAACCAGCTGCCCTGCGCGCCGGTGATCACTCGAGGGCGACCGCCTTGTTTCGACCAGCTTTGCAAATAGTGGTCGGCATGCGTGTCACGTACCCAGTCAGGGTCGTGAGTGGGGAAGACGTTGGAGAGATCGTTGCTCATTGTTCGGACTCCATCCCTGCATCTGTTCGTGGTCTTTTGCTTTGCGGGTCGTAGGCGGCCTCGGCCAGCACGCGGGCTGCGCGGGGTTCGCCTGCGACGATTACCGTGAGGTCTGTGCCTGGTGCTGCGGCATGGGGTTTGATGTAGGCAAAGGCGAGGATCTTGCCGACCGTGTGGCCATAGGCGACAGAGGCGGTTGAGCCGACCACTTGCCCGTCCAGCATCACGGCTTCGCCGCCGTGGCCGTCTTCGATGCCGTCGGGGTCGATTTCCAGATAGGCGCATATCCAAGGTTGCTCTGGGTTTTCGGCGCTTTCTCGGGTTGCTTCGACGCCCAGATAGTCTTTGTCCAATTTTACAAAGCGCATAACGTTGGCCTCGGGCAGGGTGACCTCGTTGGTGAGTTCGCCCGCGCCGGGAAAGGCCTTTTCCATCCGCAAGCTGTTCATGGCGAAGGAGCCGTAATTCTCGATGCCGTGTGCTTCTCCTGCCGCCCAGAGGGCGTTGTAGACGTCAACACAGGCATCATCGGGCATGTGCAGCTCCCAGCCCAGTTCTCCGGCATAGGACATGCGGAAGGCCCAGAGCTTGTGGCCCACCACGGTGATCTCCTGTGCGCTCAGCCAGCGGAAACCGGCGTTCGACAGGTCCGCATCGGTACACTGGGCCAGCACATCCCGCGCGTGGGGGCCGTTCAGCGACAGGGCCGACCAGTCCTCGGACAGGGTTGTGATGGTCGCATTGGCGCCGTTCAGGTTGTGGGTCAGATGATCGAACAGACGCTGTTCAAAGAAGGCGGCGCAGACGAGGTAATACTTGTCCTCGGCCATGCGCACGATGGTGGTTTCCAACTCGATCCGTCCCCGGCGGTTGAGCATATGGGTCAGCGTGATCGAGCCATCCTTTTGCGGCATCTTGTTCGCGGTCAGCCGGTCGAGCAGGGCGTATGCCTCGGGGCCCGAGACCAGCACCTTGGTAAAGGCCGTCACGTCCATGATCCCGACGCGTTCTCGCACGGCCTTGCATTCGGCGGCGACCATATTGAACACCGCGTTGCGGCGGAACGAGTAATGGTCGCGCTGCTCCACCCCATCGCGGGCGAACCAGCGCGGGCGTTCGTGGCCGTAAACTTCTTCATGGACCGCGCCCTTTTCCTTCAGGATCTCATAGAGCGGCGAGGGCTTGATCGGACGACCTTCGAGGCGGTTGAAATGCGGGAAGGGGATCTCGTGGCGCAGCTTGTAATCCTCATGCGCCTTGATGACCTGCCAGTCTTTCTTGGCGTAAGCCCCGAACCGGCGCGGGTCATAGTCGCGCATGTTGATGTCGGCAGCCCCATGCACCATCCATTTCGCCAGCTCACGCGTGAGCCCCGGTCCCCAGCCGATGCCGATCTGGGTGCCACAGCAGCACCAGTAGTTCTGCACGCCCGGCGCGGGCCCCACCATCGGGTTGCCATCCGGCGGGTGCGAAATCGCGCCATGCACTTCGCGAGTGATGCCAAGGTCGGCGAAAATTGGCATCCGCTCCAGCGAATTTTCCAGCCACGGCATCACGCGATCATAGTCGGCCTCGAACAACCAGTTCTCGTATTCCCACGGGCATTTATCATGCCAGACCGAGTTCGAGTTTTCTTTCTCGTAAATCCCGATCAGGCCCTTCTTCTGTTCCATGCGGATATAGCCCGAGACCATCTTGTCGTCGCGGATGACGGGCAGTTCCTCGTCCAGATCCTTGAACTCGGGCACATCCTCGGTCACGAAATAATGGTGCGTCATCGAGGTCATGGGCAGCTGTAGGTCCGACCATTCGCCCATCTGGCGCGCATAGGTGCCGCCTGCGTTGACCACGTGTTCGCAGGTGATCGTGCCCTGTTCGGTCTCGACCACCCATTCGCCTGTATCGGATTGCGTGATGTTCGTCGCACGGCAATGGCGGAAGATCTTCACACCCTTCTGGCGGGCGCCGGTGGCCATCGCCATCGTCACGTTCGACGGGTCCACATGCCCGTCATCCGGCGTATAAAGCGCGCCCAGCACGCCCTCGAGGTTATAGTAGGGGTGCTTCTCGGCTATGAACGCGGGGGCCACCATCTCGATGTTGAACCCCAGCGCACGCCCCACCGAAAGCGTGTGGCGCAGCCAGTCCATCTCGTCCTCGGTATAGGCCAGCCGGAACGAGCCGCAGCCATGCCATGTCACCGCTTGGCCGGTCTCTTCCTCGAGTGCCTTGGAATAGAGGCCGATGTTGTAATCCACCATCTTGCCAAGGCCATAAGAGCTGGTCGAGTGTGTGATCTGCCCCGCCGCGTGCCAGGTCGAACCGCTGGTCAGTTCCGCCTTTTCCAGGAGTACCGTGTCCTCGCCCCAGCCTTCATGGGCCAGATGATAGGCCAGGCCGCAGCCCATGACACCGCCGCCGACGATCACCACGCGGGCCGTGGAGGGGAGTTCCTTTTTCGACATTTTTTGCTCCAGTAATTTGATGGCGTGATTTGAGGTTTCATCGACAGGTGTCGCAGCCCGGATCAGCCCTGTTTTTGTGGGAAACGTTCGTGCAGAACGGACCCGGCGCCATAGTTTATCAAGCTGGTTACATCAAAGACTGGCAGACCAGTCGCCTCCTGTACCGCAGCGGCGTAGGGGGGCAGGTCCGTGCATTCCAGAAGGATTGCGCCGACATCAGGGTTCTCGTCCACAAGGGTCAGAGCGGCCGCAACGACCTCGGCTTCGACGGCTTCGAAATCAAGCGTCCCGACCTGATCGTGGATCGCGGCCTTGAAGGCCGGGCCGTGTTCGAGACCACGCGAAACGATCTCGACAGCCGCGCCTCCGGTAGCAATCTCCAGATGCCGGGGCGTCAAGGACGTGCCACTTGCCGTCAGGATGCCGACCTTTTCGCCCTGCCGCAGCCCGTGCCGGATCAAAGGCAGCTGCAACAGGCTGGACATGAACACCGGAACCGGCAGCGCATTGGCCATGGCTTCCTGGAAAAAGACCATGAACCCACAATTGCCAAAGATTGCCTTGGCGCCTTGCCGGACCAGTTCTTCTCCTGCGGCAACGAACTTTTCGGTCAGCTCCGGCTTGGGATCATAGATCAGGTTTTCCATATCTGCACCGCGAACGGTGGCATACATTACCGGAAAGCCGAAGGTCGTCGCATTGCCCGGGGTGCCAGGAGGATACGGGATCAGACAGTCCATGACGACGATGCCCACCGGCACACCATAAACATCCTGGCCTTTCGTTGCGGTATAAATCATCGGAGCCTCACATAAGATCGTAGAGTTGGGCTTTCCCACCGCGAGGGGCGGGAAAGCCCGAGACATCAGCCCTGTCGGGAGAGCCGTTTGAAACCGACATTCTTGGACTGATAGTAGCTGGCCAGCGCTTCGGCGCCTTTCTCGCGGCCAATGCCGGATTTCTTGAAGCCGCCAAACGGAGTTTCGTTGCCGCCAACACCCCATTCATTGACATGGACCTGACCGGCTTCCAGCCGCTCGGTCATCCAGATCGCTTTGTCCAGATCATTGGTGAAGACCGTGGCAGCGAGGCCATATTCTGTGCCGTTGGCGATAGCGAGCGCCTCTTCTGCAGTCTCGAATTTGCTGACCGTCAGGACGGGACCGAAGATTTCCTCCTGATTCACCCGCATGTCGGCGGTCACATCGGCAAGGATGGTGGGCTGCATGTAATTGCCGTCCATCCCGTCAATGCGTTTACCACCGGTCACGGCGCGCGCGCCTTCCTGGATGCCGATCTGAGCATAGTTTTCGACACGGTTCAGTTGCTCGGGAGAGATCAGCGGGGTTATGTCGCTGTCCTCGATGCCGGGGCCGATCTTCAGCGCCTCGGTGGCGGCGACCATGCGTTCGACCACTTCGTCGTAGACGTCCGCATGGGCCAAAAGCCTGGATTGCGCGTCGCAAACCTGACCCGAGTTCATGAATATGCCAGCCTGCATGTTGGCGACCATGTTTTCCATGTCGGCATCCGGGAAGACGATGCCGGGCGACTTGCCGCCCAGTTCCATGACGCAAGGCACCACATTCTCTGCCGCCGATTTCATAATCGACACGCCGGTGGCGACCGATCCGGTAAAGACGATCTGATCCACATCCGGGTGCGAAGCCAGCGCGGCTCCGGCCTCGGGGCCGTAGCCGGTGATGATGTTGACCGTGCCATCGGGGAAACCAACTTCACGCGCCAGATCGGCGAAGACATAGCAGGTCAGCGGATCAAGCTCGGGTGCCTTGATTACGGCTGCATTGCCTGCTGCCAGTGCCGGGGCCAGCGATCGGGCGATCATGTTGTTGGGGAAGTTCCACGGGATGATATGCGCGGTCACGCCATACGGTACCGGCACGACATAATCGACATAGCCGTCGCCCAGCGGGATATAGCGACCTTCGATCTTGTCGGCCATGCCGCCATAGAATTCGAAATACTTGGCGGCGCCTTCCAGCTCGCCCATGGCCTCGGAAATTCGCTTGCCCGCGTCCAGCGTCAGAAGCTGCGCCAGCTGTTCCTTGCGCTCCCGCAGCTTGCGGCCCATGTCGATGACCATCCGGCCCCGGTCCATCGGGCGCATATCGACCAATGCGCGGCTGGCCACAACACGACGGGCGGCAGCGACGGCGGCATCCACATCTTTGGCGGTGCCTTGCGCCACTTCGGCCAGAACCGAGTTGTCAGCCGGATTGAAAACCTTGATCCGCCCACCATCCGAGCCATCGACCCATTTTCCGTCGATATAGTTCTGCCAGTAGTCCACGAGTTCGGTTGTCATAACGATTTTCCTTTCTTTCAATTCCCAGTTCTCAAGTCGCCGAAACAGGTTCAGCGGGGTGCCATGTGTTCATCAGTTGCACTTCCAGGCCTTCGGTCGGCGTACCGGCCTCGACAAAGCCAAGCGCGTAACCTGCCCCGCTCAGATGCCCCCAACTTCCCGAGGTCGTGGCCCCGACAACGCGGCCCGATTTATCGCGGATCGGTTCGCGGCCAAGCGGTGCGCCGCGTTTGGGGGTGACCCGCAGGTGAACGAGTTTGCCGGACCGCGCGTCTGCCGGATCGGTTTCCCGGTTCCACTCGGTCGGCCAGGCAGGCAGACCCTGTTCGACGCGCAGCGCCTCAAGCGCCCTGGCACCAATCAGCCCGATGCCTTGGGTTTCCAGTGTCAGGAAGACGCGGCGCAACTGTTCGGCTGGACAAGTCAGGCTCCATCCCGGCAAACCAAAAGCATTCAACGGAGCGATGCGCACGGGTGTCAGACCAATGGTCGTATAGCCATATGCGCCGCCCAGTTGGGCCAAGGCATCCTCTGCCCCCTTGCCAAAGACATGCAGTCCGCCCAATCGTCCGGTCAGGTTTTCGACAGACACATCCGGCGCGTCAGCGACTGCGCGCTGCAGCAGATCCCAGGCATAGGTCTCGGCTTGCGCGCCACAGGTCAGCAGGAAACTACCCGCAGCTTCTGCGTGGATGGTGAATTCGGCGACAACGCCCCCACCGGGGCTCTTCATGTGGACAAGATTTGTCTCCGTTTCCGCTGGGATCGAACCGGAAAGACAGTTTGCCAACACGGCTTGTGTGCCGGTTCCTTTCACCCGAAACCTCGCCATGGAACTTGTGTCGACAAGAACTGGCCCATTCCAGGGGCGCTGGCATTCGGCGCCGACAATCTCAAACCAATTGGCCCGGTCAAACGATCCGACCTCTTCGCGCTCCATGCCTTCAGGCGCAAACCAGTTGGGACGCTCCCAACCCGCTAAGGCACCAAAGATCGCGCCACGGGCGGCGAGCAGATCGTGCAGCGGCGAACAGCGCAAACCGCGACCGGCCTGCAACTCTTCGCCCGGTTTGGGCAGCAGGTAGGTATGCTCATAAGCCTCTTCGACCTTGCGCGCGGACCATTTGCGGCCTGCCCAGGCACCAAAGCGACGACTGTCGCAGGACCACATGTCGATCGACGGTTCACCCTCCACGATCCATTCGGCCATTTGCCAGCCAATCCCGCCAGCCAAGGTGATGCCGAACGGATTGCCCTCGGCCAGCCAGAGGTTTTTCACACCTTCCGCCGGGCCACAGGTCGGAAGATCGTCCGGCGTATAAGGCATGGGCGAGTTGATGATGCTGTGGAGACCCAGTTCTTCCAGAACTGGCAACCGCTCCATCGCGCGTTCAAAGAACGGCAGCAACTTGTCTAACTCGTCCGGGAGCGGGTCGCGGCCATGGCTTTCGGGGACATCGTCGACAAACATCGCTTCGCCGCGCCCGTCATAGGCCCCCATGAGCAGGCAATCGCCCTCTTGCCGGACATAAAAGCTCTGTTCAGGGTCACGAAAGACCGGCAGTTCGGGCAGCCCCGCCTTGCGCCGCTCGGTCAGGGCCGCAAAGGGTTCGGTGATGACATATTGGTGGCGCACCGGCACGGAATGGCTGTCACGGCCCAGCATCCGGGCGGTGCGTTGCGAGAAATTGCCTGTGGCACTGACAACATGCTCGGCCTCAATCACTCCATGGGAGGTCTTCACGATCCATCCGTCGCCCTCTTGTGTCAGGCCCGACACCTCACAACCGCGCCGGAACTGCACACCTTGCTGGCGCGCTCCTGCCGCCAGGGATTGGGCCAGATCGGCTGGCGAGGCATAGCCATCGTCCGGATTGAGGATCGCGCCAAGAAGCCCCTCGGTTTCGAGGAAAGGATAGATCTCGGCAACTTCACCCGCGCTCAGCAGCCTGGCGTTCACGCCGGTCGCCGCCGCCACATCCATGTAACGGTGAAACTCGTCCAGCCGCGCCGGATCGGTCGCCAGTCGCATGTTGCCGCATTGATGGAACCCCGGCACCATGCCGGTTTCCGCCTCAAGCGTCGGATAGAGGTCAACACTGTATTGGTTCAGCTTCGAAACGGTTGGGTCGAGCGTGTAGAGGATGACGTTGCCAACCGCGTGGGTGGTGGCCCCGGCGGTCAACTCATCGCGTTCACACAGGATGACATCGCTCCAGCCCTTTTTCGCGAGGTGGTAGGCGATGGAGCATCCTATGACGCCGCCGCCAATGATGACAACCTTTGCTTGTTCCGCCATCGCCTCCTCCTAAGTCGGACCTCGAATGGTCAATGATTAGACGAATTGGCGGATCGGGAATAAACGAGTAATCTCCATGATAGGTATGAATCAGATGCATGGTGTGTCATATGGCGAGTAAACTCCCACCCCTATATCCTTTGCGCGCCTTCGAGGCTGCGGCCCGACATATGAATTTCACCCATGCCGCACGGGAATTGTCCGTGACGCAAAGCACCATCAGCCACGAGGTAAAGGCGCTTGAGGAGTATTTCGGCCTGTTGCTGTTCAAGCGGGCTCGCTCCGGCCTGTCCCTAACCGCCGAAGGTCGCCGTCTGGCAGAAGTCGCGCAAACCGCCTTCTCTTCTCTGGGTCAGGTGGGGAGTGGCTTAGCTGAGTTCTCGATCTCGGGAACGATCACGGTTGCCGCCCCGCCGATCTTTGCTCTTGGTTGGCTGATGCCACGCATAGCGGCGTTCAGCCGGGATCATCCGGATATCGCGTTCCGCTTCGTGAACCTGACCGAAAAGCGGCCCGAATTGCTTAAGGAATCCGATATCACGATCCTTTGGGAAAAGAGCCTGCCCAACGGGGTTGATGGACAAAAACTGTTCGAGGTGAGCTTGTCGCCTGTTGCCAATCCCGCGACCGTCGGGCTTCGTCGTTCAAGCCCGCCACCGGAAAACCTACTGTCGCACCGCCTTCTGCACGAATCTGACCTGTCGGGCTGGCGCGGTTGGTTTGACCTGGCGGGGCTGGACTTTCCGGAAAGCAAAGCGTCATGGGTGTTCGACGACCCGGCCCTGATGATCGACGCCGCTGCAAAAGGGTATGGCATTGCGTTGGGATCATTTCCCCTCAATGACGACCTTGTGGCCGAAGGGAAGCTGATCAAACCCTTCGATTTGGATCTCGATACCGGACGGTCATACTATTTGGCTACATCCGGCCCGGCTACGCCGCGCCGTGCGGTACGATTGTTTGCAAATTGGCTCGCGAAACAGACCGAGGATTTCGATCGCCGCTCAGAGCCGAAGTGATTGGTCAGTTCCGCCAATAGCATTAGGTGGAGCACGCTTTACTGTTAGCGGCGGAAACGCCGAATAACTTCAATCGATTGACGGAATCTGATTCCAGGGCAGGAGCTCTTTGAGCCTCTCATTGGGATGACCACGGGCGATGTGTTCGAGGGTTGTTTGGGTAAGTCCGGCCGTTTCCAGTTTGAGGGTACGCGGCGAACGATCAATTTGAAATTCTGCAAAAATCTGCACAAAATAATTTCCGGAATTGGGAAACTTACTGCACCGCCGCGAGCGCGCGGAAAATCTGCACCTGCAGCATGCGCGAAAACCAACGTCTGGAGGGTCCGCGCACTACCTATTTTCGGGCCGCGTACCGAATGTGGGCATGGCCAACTACCGGCGTCCCAAACGTCCGAGTCTTGCAAGCTGCGTCAGCATTCTCGCGCCGGTCCCTTGCGAGTTGTTGGACGGCGCTGGCGTTGGCCCTTCGGCCGAATTCGGTCGCGTGGGAAGCGCTTGAACCCCCAGAAACTGCCTCGCGCGAAGTGCCGCATACTCCGCCCCGGTTGCTCCACCTATCGCATAACGATTGTAGACCTGCTGGCTGCCTGCGAGCCCCCGGGCGAAGGCATAACTTCCACCAAAGCCCGCCGAAAACGCTGGCATCATGATGTTTCCCGACACCGCACGGACAATGAATGGCGTGGCGATGATGAACCCTTTGGCCATCAACACCATCATGAAGAACGGGATAAGCGCCCCGATGTTCGATGCGCCCCCTGGGTCGCCAAGCTCGGCCAAGAGGGCGCGCGAAACACCAGTGATCGTCGCGAACACGCCTGCGACAACGATCGGATACATGGCGAATGAAACCAGCGCTGAGAGCCAGCGGGCGAAATAGTCCTTGGTAACTTCGAAGAGAGTGAGGAAGATCATGACCGGCGCAATCCCGATCAGGAGCGCGATCATCAGGCGAGACGCGACCACGATGAAGGCGGCAAGGCCTCCGAGGATTGAGAGGAACAAGACGCCGAGGGTGTCCAGGAGCGCGCCTGCCATCCAATTCAGTTCAGACCCGGCTGCATTCAGATAGTCGCCGAGCGCGGCTATTAGGTCGTCGAATTCCTCGGCGAAGGTGCCACTTGGACCCGGCGTGCCGCCTCCGACTGATGCGACCAGCGATCCCGCAATACTGTCGATGCCGTTCAGTATTGCCGACGCGAGCCCGTTGAATTGCACCCAGTTTGTCGCAAAAACACCTATCAGCCCGACCTTCACAGCGAGCCAGAAGGCTGTTCGACCATCCATCGCTCGGTACTGGTATATCATGTTGATCCAAACAAGAATGACCACGAGCGTCGTTCCCACGACCAGTAAAGCCCCTACCGTCGCGGCTACAGCGCCGAACTGTGTCTCGGCGGCAGTGTCGAGGTAACCCTCGGCGGTTTCCACGAAGTAGGTGACGACGCTCATGATCCGCTACCAGTTCCCGGCGGTTTCACAGATCGGCATGGCCTCTTTCCGGAATTCGTTTGCCTGCCGGCGATACTCTTTGGTGGCTTCGACAACGTCCCAGTATTCTGCCGCGGCGAAGCGTTCGAGATACACACTTTCAGCGGCGTCCCACGCTGGGTAACGGGTCGCGCATTCGCAGCTTTGTGCGTCGACGATGCGCTGCATGCTTTCCGCCCGATAGATTTGCTGGACGATTAGGCGTTTGTAGGATTCTCGCACCTCGATATTCTGCATCCATTCCGGTTCCGGGGGCTGGTCCGGACAAACGTCAGGCTTATTGTCCAGCGTCGGGACCAGATTGCGTTCGGCTGAATCTGGAGCGGCGAAACACAGTGCCAATCCGCAGGCGGCAGCAATGGCTCGCATCACGTCGATGTCTCGGTGATTTCACGTTTGACGAACGTCGTATAACCGTAGTCGCCAGCTTCGGCGGTGATGACCTCCCAACATTCCGCACCGCGTTCGTTCAGGATGCGCCGCATCTCGCCATAGTCTTTCTGCTTCTTCACTTCGAAGAACAGGATGTCGTACTCAAACCGTTTCATGGGTCATGCCTCCGCTGAGATCGGTTCCGGGGAGATAGAATTCGGTGATGCCGCGTTGGCCGCCTTCACGGCCTGCCTGGATGATCACGTCGATCGAACTTTCGATGTATTGGACCATGTCCTGATAGGTCATGGGGATCTCGGTCTTGAGCGCGGCAATGGCGAGCCTTTGGACGGCAAGCTGTGGCGTCTCGGCATGGAGCGTCGTCATCGAGCCGCCGTGACCGGTATTGATCGCCTCGAGAAAGGTCATGGCCTCCTTGCCTCGCACCTCGCCGAGGATGATCCGGTCGGGGCGCATGCGCAGCGTCGCGGTCAGGAGCACGTCGGCGGATTGGAATTCCGCGTCCCGGTTAGCGATCAGCGTGACGGCATTAGGCTGGGCCGGGAGCAGTTCGGCGGCTTCTTCAATCGTGACGATCCGTTCCTCATCCGGCACGCAGGAGAGGATTTTCCGGGCCGCGACGGTCTTTCCGGTCGAGGTGCCACCCGAGACGATCATGTTGAGTTTGTTCTCGACGCAGAAGCGGATGGCCTCATAGATGTCGCCTGAAGCCACGACCTCGCGCAGGGCGCGGTTTTTCTCCTGGCGCAGCTCCTCAAGCTTGCGCTCCTCGCCGTAGAGGAAGCGAAGTTCGATCTTATCGAGCGGCAGGCTCGAGAAGAAGCGGAGCGAGATCGACATGCCCGTGAGGACTGCAGGCGGGGTCACGACCTGGGCTCGGATCGGACGGTCGCGATAGGTGATCGAAATCGAGACGATGGGTTTGTCCTTGCTGAGCGTGGTGTTGGCGGAAGACGCGATCTGATTGCCGAGATCGCGCACCTCTGTAATCGACAGGCGCTGATCCAGCCCACGCATGAAATGATCCCCTTGGAATTCGCCCCAGCAGGAGCCGTCAGGGTTGATGCAGATCTCGATCACATCGTCGCGGGCGGCATCCTTCAGCTTGTCGAGCGAGGTCTGGAGATAGGAGAGCGTCATCGTCAGAATATCTCCAGATCGCGGTCGACCATGACCGTGACGCGGGCACCCTGATCGACATAGATGACCGGACCGATGGAGAGATATTCGCCGATCACGCTGTCAGTGGCGTTGGCCAAGTCATCGCCCACATCTTCAAGTACGTCTGCGGTGGTCTCATCCTCTACCTGGGCGGCGGCCACACTCGGGGCGGCCGAGATGATGGAGATCAGCGCGGCGGAACCGAAGCGCTCGTCAAAGCGGGTGTCGACAAATCCGGTGGCGCCCGAGCGACCAAGTTCGTCGCCGCCGTAAGCACTGATCCGGACCGTCTGGTTGTCTGGCAGGATGATCCTGTCCCAGGCGATCGTGACGCGCTTTTGGGCGATCTCGATGCCGGAACGATAACGGCCGATGAGGCGCGAGCCACGGGGGATCAGAAGCCGCGAACCGTCATAGCTGAAGACGTCCTCAGAGATGATCGCCCGGGTCTGACCTGGGAGAGAGCTGTCGAGCGCCGTCTCCATCACGGCCTGGATCATCGTGCCTTGGATGACGGTGTTCGACGGATTGGCGATGACCTCGGCCTGGGTGACCGAGCTCGGCAACGCGCCATTCAGCGCGAAATCCATCACCTCGCCGAAGCTGCGTTCCGTCAACTCGGTCTCACCTGCATTGGCGCCGCCGGTGCCTCCAAAGGCGATGACCGGCGAGCTGATCCGCCGTTCCTGAAACGCGCGTTCTTCTTCGGCTCGTCGCTGAAGTTCTGCCAGCCGCCGCGCTTCCTCTTCGCGGGCAAGGCGCTCAGCTTCCCGCGCGCGCAATTCCTCGTCGGTCGGTCCAGGCGGGGCAGGGGCGGGTGTATTGGCCTCCAGTTGCGCGAGTTCCAGATCCATGCGCAGCTGCTGGAGTTCCCGATCACGTGCTGCGAGCTCTTCCTGGAACTGTGTCTGCGCGTTCTCCGACGCCTCCTGCAGGGCCGCAATTTGTGCCGTCAGTGCATCGATGGCCTCGGCCGCAGCCGTGTCTTCCTCGACGACAGGTTCGGGCGCGTTCTTCAACTCCTCGATCTGCGCCTGCAGGGCCGCGAGTTGAGCGAGCAGCTCTGCATTAGGCTCCGCCGGTTCAGGCTCAATGAGCACGACTTCGGGCCCTGGGGCAGGGGGCGGAACGAAGGGTTCGATCTCGCCAAACCCGTCGCCTTCTGTCTGGAACTCGTCCGGGGTTGCCGTCGGCAGGGCGACCTGTTCTTCGGGTTGCGACAGGACGTATAGCGCAGTGCCACCGGCTGCGATCAGGCCCACGACCCCAAGGGCCAGAATCGGCGAGCGGCGTCTTGGAGTTGGACCATGGCGCGGGTTGCCCTGTTCGAGTGCCGCGAGGCGCCGTTCGAGATCGGCGTTATTGTCGCTCATGAGGTCGCTCCCGCTGGCGGTCTCGCCTCGATGCAGACGACCTCTTCTCCAAGCCGCAGCACCCATTGCCGGTTGACGCCGGAGACCCGGATGACGCCATCCTCGACGGCTCCGGTGTTCACCGTGCGCTCGCGTCGGCCCGCATAACGGAAGATGGCCGGAACCGGCGCGTTTCGCGGGAAGGCGAAATAGGTGAATGTCCCGTCATCCCAAACCCGGGTTGGCGTGAACTCGAGCCGCGCGCTGGCTCCGTAATTGTAGTTCGGGGCGGCGCGGGCGATGGCATTGGCCGGACGGCGATTGTCCTGTGGGTAGCGGAATTGGACCACGTAAAAGGTCGGGCTCGAGACCTCGTTGACGTTGAAATAGTAACTCCGCCGATTGGTGTAGACGTGTTGATTGTCACTGAGAACTGACCCGGTAGCCCTATAAATTGTCACTGAGAATTGACCCATGTGAACACACTTCCCCGACGGTTTTGGTTGGGG
>NZ_JALEGT010000021.1 GCF_022763305.1 Marivita sp.
ATAGATGAAAAAAGGCTTTGGGCAAAGCGTTGAATATGGCGAAATTACGTTTTTTTCCCCTTTTCGTCCGAGTGTTGCGGGAAAAGCCCGCCGCAAAGGCGGTCAGAATGCATCGATAACGCTATGAGTTTGCGCAGAATTCTGCGCAGCAAGCCCTATCCGCACGGCCCAGGCACCATCCTGTATTGACACCTCGGGAACCCCTCCATTTCGCACCAGATCCAGGAAGCGTGCATGCTGATAGAAGGTCGATCCATTGTGATCGCCCGCTTCGAGGATCGTCGGATCGACCGGAATATCGACCGCTTGCGGCCCTTTTGGATGGCGCGGGCTGATGATCACCTGCGCCACGGGCGGTGCGCCCAGATGGGTTGGCCAGAACCGGCCCGGACCGGGCACGAAGGCCTCGATCTTGCCATTGGGACCGACCGCGCTGATCTCTTCCTGGTATTTCGAGCCTTCCGCATACATGCACAGCTCCAGCATCGCCCGTGCGCCATTGGCGAAATCGACGATCACATAGGCGGTGTCCCAGATGTCGGGCACCTCTCCATTATAGGCCTCATCCAGATGGTTCACCTCCTGCCCAGCGCTCGCGGTCACGCGCACCGGGTCGGAGCCAAGGATCAGGCGCATGAGGTCGAAGAAGTGACAGCACTTTTCGACCAGCGTGCCTCCGGTGTTGCGGTTGAAGCGGTTCCAGTCGCCCACCTTGTGCAGAAAGGGAAAGCGGTGTTCGCGGATGGTAAGCATCTTCACCCCCCCCGTGGCGCGCTGCACCTCCTCGGCAAAGGTCTGGATGGGGGGCATGTAGCGGTATTCCATCGCCACCCAGATCGGTGCGGGGTAGCTCGCCGCAATCGCTTCGATGCGCGCGATGTCGGCGGGGTCGGTATAAAGCGGCTTTTCCATCAAGAGCGGCAGCGGGTTGAGTTCCGCGATCTGCTCCAGCGCGTCGATGTGGCAATGGTTGGGGCTCGCCACAAGCAGACAGTCAAGATCATCGCGCGCCAACAGATCTTCGATCGACGCCTCGAGCGTCGCGTTCCCCGCAATCGCCTTGGCTGCGGCCGCCATGATCTCGTCCGGCTCATAGATCGCCGCCACCCGCGCGCTGTCGAGCAAGGCGATATTGCGCAGGTGCTCCTGCCCCATCATGCCGCATCCGATGATGCCGTAATTGATGACTTTCATGTCTGTCCTTCAGGTGATGCGCGCGACATAGCGCGCGACGTCTGTGTTGATCCAGTTCCACGAGGCCTCGGCCGCCTCGCCTTCGGGGCCATAGCTGACCCGTGTCGCCCGCATGCAGGGCTTCCCGGCAGACAGGCCAAAGCTGGCCGGGGCCCAGTCCGGCACGGCGTCCAGATCCAGCCGGTCCACCGCCTTGGTGATCCAGAGACCCAGAGATTCACGGTAGTAGAGATACAAAGACTCCCGCAGCGCCACCGCGTCGATCCGGTCGACATAGCTGCCGTCAAGCCAGATTTCCTCAAGCACGGCGGGCACGCCGTTCAACCGCCGCAACCGGCGAATCCGGTGCCCTTGGTCCGATGCGCCAAAGCGCGGCAAGCCGTCAGGCTTGACAAGCCGCGTCACCGACAAAAGTTCGGCGGTGGGCAACCCGCCCCCCTCGATCAGCTCGACCCGGAAGAACGCGTAGACAGACTGCGTGTCTTCCTGGGCGCAGATATAGTTGCCCGACCCCTGCACACGCTCCAGCAGGCCCAGCGCCGTCAGTTCATTCAGTGACTTGCGCAGGGTGCCCACCGAAATGCCGAGTTTCGATGCCATCTCGCGTTCCGGAGGCAGGCGTTCGCCATCGACGAGGCGACCAGCCTGAATGTCGCGGATCAGCAATTCGCTGATCTGCACATATTTCGGCAGGGCATGCGTGTCGGACATTTCTCGCACCAAAAATTGATACACTATTGATCTACATTTTTGGCGATGCTACGCAAGGGGAAATCATGCGCCCCGGAGACACCTTATGACCATCGTGCCGATCACCTCACCTGACCTCGACGCGGTGGAGGTTTCGTGGTTCGCGGCGCTGTGTTCCGACGACTATGAATTCCTCGGCGTGCCTGACGGAAACCTGCGTTCCAGCTTTGCGCATTGCTCGTCCATCGTGAAAGAGGCCGAGGCGCAGGGGTTCCGCAACATCCTGTGCCCGTCGTCTTATCAGGTTGGACAGGACACGCTCAGCTTCGTCGCCGGCTGCGCGCCGATCACCGACAAGATCAATATGCTGGCCGCTGTGCGTTGCGGGGAAATGCAGCCAATCATGCTGGCCCGCACGATTGCAACACTCGACCACATGCTCGAAGGGCGGCTGACGGTGAACATCATCTCCTCGGATTTCCCGGGCGAAAAGGAAGACAGCAAACTGCGCTACCAGCGCTCCCGCGAGGTGGTGGAGATCCTCAAGCAAGCGTGGACACAGGGCGAGATCACCTACAAGGGCGAGGTCTACACTTTCGAAGGGCTGACCACCGATCCGGCGGTGCCGTATCAGACAGGTGGCCCGCTACTCTATTTCGGCGGCTATTCCCCCGACGCGCTGGAACTCTGTGGGCAGCATTGCGATGTCTACCTCATGTGGCCCGAGCCGAAAGAGGCGCTGGCGCAGCGGATGAAAGACGTGAACGCGGTGGCAGAACGCTATGGCCGTACACTTGATTACGGCCTGCGTGTTCATGTCATCGTCCGCGACACCGAGGCCGAGGCCCGCGAATACGCGCAGCACATCGTCAGCAAGCTGGACGACGAACAGGGCAGGACGATCCGCGAACGGGCACTGGACGCGACCTCGCTTGGTGTATCGCATCAGGCCAAGAACCGCGAACTGGCGGATATGGAAGGCTTTGTGGAGCCGCATCTCTGGACCGGTGTGGGCCGGGCGCGCTCGGGCTGTGGCGCGGCGCTGGTGGGATCCACCGATCAGGTGCTGAGCGAGCTGGAGCAGTACCAAAAGATGGGCATCCGCGCGTTCATCCTGTCGGGCTATCCGCATCTGGACGAATGCCGCCATTTCGGCAGCCGGGTCTTGCCGCAGCTCAAGACCGTGCAACTGAACCATGCCTATGGCCGAGTGCCCGCGGGCACGCCGATGACGCCATTGGGCGCCGGGGAGCGTCGCTGATGCCCCTGAACGGTTTACCAGAATTTTATGGAGCGCGCTTAGATTCTTCTACGAAGAATCTAGTCACACGCCGCAAACCAAACCGCAGAGCACATGCTTCCCAAGCAATGGCGCGCGGCATGTCTCGGCTCCACAAACCGAAATCTACGAACGCACAAGGATGACCATGGACCGCGTAAGACTGAACGACGCCCTCGAAATGAGCCGCCTTGTCTATGGCATGTGGCGGCTGGGTGACGATGCCGACACCAGCGTGGACCACATCCGCAACAAGATCAGCGCCTGCCTCGATCAGGGCATCACGACGATGGATCAGGCCGACATCTATGGCGGCTACGAGGCCGAGGAAATCCTTGGCACCGCACTCACACCCGAGCTGCGCAACCGGATCGAGATCGTCACCAAATGCGATATCGTGGCCCCTGTGGGGCGCTATGCCAACGCGCGTGTCAAATACTACGACACGTCGCGCGCGCATATCCTGTCTTCGGTCGACCATTCCCTGCGGCTGATGAAGATCGACCATATTGACCTTCTGCTAATCCACCGCCCCGACCCGCTGATGGATGCCTGCGAAACCGGAGCGGCGCTGGACGAGGTTGTGGCAAGCGGCAAGGTCCGCGCGGTTGGTGTTTCGAACTTCCGTCCCTGGGATTGGGAGCTGCTGCAGGCGTCGATGAACACGCCGCTGGTCACCAATCAGATCGAGATCAGCCTGCTGCACCACGCCCCCTTCACCAATGGCGATATCGCGTTCCACCAGAAGAACGGCCAGCCTCTCATGGCCTGGTCGCCGCTGGGGGGCGGTGCGCTCTTCGAACAGCACAACGCAGCGCTGCGCACCGCGCTCAAGACAATCGGCGATGATCACGGCGTCGATGAAGCGGCAGTCGCAGTCGCCTGGCTCTTGGCGCATCCGGCGCGCATTCTACCTGTCCTCGGCACCAACAATCTGGACCGCATTGCCCGCATCGGCGATGCTGCAAAGATACAGATCGACCGGGAGACATGGTTTGACCTTTACACCCACGCCCTTGGACACGAAGTGGCCTGAGACACGCGATGAACGCCTTGACGCATAGTTTCGATCCCGCACAGGACAATGCCCGCGAGTTTCGCGATGCCCTTGGCCGTTTCGGAACCGGGGTCACCATCATCACCTGCGATGCAGGTGACGGCCCACTGGGCATCACCGCCAACAGCTTTGCCAGCGTATCGCTCGACCCGCCGCTGGTGCTCTGGTCGCCGGCCAAGTCGTCAAGCCGCTATCCCTTTTTCATGGCGGCCGATCATTTCGCCATTCATGTTGTCGGCGCGGACCAGGCTGCGCTCTGCACGGCCTTTGCCCGCAATGGCAACCCGTTCGACCAATTCGATTGGGAAACCGGCGATGAAGGCGTGCCATTGCTCAACGGATGTCTGAGCCGGTTCGAATGTACCAAGGTGGCCGAGCATGACGGCGGGGATCATTCGATCGTGGTCGCGCGCGTGCGTCGGGTCACCACTCGCGCTGGGGACCCGCTTCTGTTTTTCAGCGGACGCTACGGAGGATTTACCGAGGCGACATAAACCGCCCCGACAGACAAGAAAAAGCGGGGCCGCCGGCGGGAGACCGGTGAGGGATTGGGAGGAGGCCGCATGGCCATATTGCTCTGGCTCTTGAAGCCATTGGAAGCTGTGCTCGACATAGTGCTGCGGCTCGGACGCTGGATCGCGATCGTGGCCATTGGCCTGATGGTCTGTGCAATCCTGCTTCAGGTCTTTTGCCGCTACGTCCTTGGCAATGCCCTGCCCTGGCCGGAAGAAGCCGCCATTTTCCTCATGCTCTGGATGACCGCCGTCATCGCGCCCTCGGCCTATCGGCGCGGGGGCTTTGTGGCGCTGGAAATTCTGTCCTCAGCCCTGCCCAAGCGAGGCGCGGCGGTTCTCGCGCTGGTGCTTCTGCTGATTTCGGGCCTCGTGCTCTATATCGGCGCCCAGATGGGCTTGGGGGAAATGACCAGCCTTGCGGGCAAGTTCAAAAGCGCGTCGCTCAAGTACCCCACCCCGGACGGGTGGGAAAAGATGCCCAATTCCTGGCAGATCGCGTCTCTTGTGACGGGTCTCTGGCTGCTTTTCGTGGTCAATATCGAGTTGATCCTGCGCAACCTCATCACCCTGGCCGGAGGAGAGGACCGCTTGCGGCCCGCCTTTGATGCCGAACTGACGGCGGAGTAACGCGATGCTGGTCTGGTTCCTGCCCCTCTTTCTGCTGTTCCTGATGATCGGCTTGCCGGTGTTCTTCGGCATGCTCGCGGCCCCCGGCATTCTGCTCTGGCTCAATGGTCAGGACCGCGATCTGATCCTGCTCTATCGCAACGTCTATAACGGCATGGCGTCCTTTCCGCTGATGGCGATCCCCTTCTTCATGCTTGCGGGCGAGTTGATGAACCGCGGCGGCATCACCATGCGGCTGGTCGAGTTCAGCCAGGCCATGATGGGCCATTTCCGCGGCGGTCTGGCGCATGTGAACGTGCTCAGTTCCATGCTGTTCGCGGGCCTGTCCGGTTCTGCCGTAGCGGACACCTCGGCGCTTGGATCGATGCTGATCCCGGCGATGGAGAAAGAGGGCTATACCCGCAAATTCGCCGCTGCGATCACCGCCGCGAGTTCCGTCATCGGCCCGATCATCCCGCCATCGGGCATCATGATCATCTACGCCTACGTGATGGGCGAATCCGTCGCGGCCCTGTTCCTTGCGGGCATCATCCCCGGCATCCTCGTCGGTGTCGGCCTGATGATCATGGTCAAGTTCATGGCCGACAAATACGACTTCCCGGCTTCGCGCCAGAAGGCAAGCTGGGGCGAGAGGGGCAATGCCTCGCTCAAGGCGTTCTTCCCGCTGATGACCCCGGTGATCATCCTCGGCGGCATCCTGGGCGGTGTCTTCACCCCGACCGAGGCCGCCGCCGTGGCTGTGGGCTATGCGATCATCGTCGGCATGTTCATCCTGCGCACCCTGTCGGTCCGCGATCTGCCGGATGTGTTCATGCGCGCTGCCATGACATCGGCCACCGTGCTGCTGCTCGTGGGGGCCGCGATGGCGTTCAAAACGGTGGTGTCGCTGTCACACACCCCCGAGATCTTGGCCGAATTCGTGCTGGGCCTGAGCCAGAACCCGTTAATCCTGCTCTTCCTGATCAACCTGCTTCTGTTCGTCGTCGGCATGTTCCTCGATGCAGGTCCGGCGATCATCATCCTCGGGCCGATCCTCGGGCCGATTTTCGTCGATCTGGGTGTCGATCCGATCCATTTCGCGATCATCATGTCCGTCAACCTGACCGTGGGGCTGGCCACACCGCCGATGGGACTCGTTCTCTTCGTCGCCTCAAGCGTGTCCGGCGAACGGGTCGAGACCATTTCCAAGGCGATCCTGCCGTTCCTTTTCATCGAAATCGTGGTGATCTTCCTGATCACCTTCATCCCGGAAATCTCCATGACCATTCCGCGCCTCACCGGGTTTGCGGACTGACATCTGCGGGTCACACGGCCCGTGTAACCGACCACGAGAAAGCAACAGGGAGTACACCATGCTCAAAGGTCTTACAAAAGTGGCACTGACGGCGGCCTTGCTCGCCGGAAGCGCGATGACAGCGGCGGCACAGGATTTCACCATCCGCGCCACGGCCAACTCGAACGAGAACGACGAAGACTATGACGGTCTCGTGGTGTTCAAGAACCATGTCGAGAACGCCTCGAACGGCCGCATCGCGGTGGAGCTCTTCATCGGCACGCAGCTGTGCTCGGGCGGTGCGGAATGTCTGCAGGGTGTGTCCGACGGCTCCATCGACGTGTTCGTGACAACCTCGGGCGGCGCGGCTGGCATCTTCCCCTATGTGCAGGTGCTCGACCTGCCCTATCTGATGTCCGACGACCGCGTAGCCGAACACGTGCTGTCGGGCGATTTCACCCGCACCATGCGCACCATGGCGCTTGAGGATTCCGGCGACACGATCCGCATCATGACCATCGGCAACACCGGCGGCTGGCGCAATTTCGCCAACACGCAGCGCCGCGTGACCAAGCCGGAAGATCTCGCCGGTCTCAAGATCCGCACCGTCGTCGCCGACCTGCCGCAGGAACTGGTCAAGGTGCTTGGTGCTGCCCCGACCCCGATCAGCTGGCCGGAACTCTTCACCTCGATCCAGACCGGTGTGGTGGACGGCTCCAAGAACGGCATCACCGACATCATGGGCATGAAATTCCCGGATGCGGGTCTGCAATACCTGACGCTCGACGGCCACGCCTACATGGGGGCGATCTGGGTCATGAACAACGAAAAATTCATGTCCATGCCCGAAGACCTGCGCCGCGTCGTCGTCGACGGCTTTGCAGCACTCCAGCAGGCGACCTTCGCCTCGCCCAAGCGCAAATCGATCCAGGCCTACGAGGAATTCGTCGCGGGTGGCGGTGATCTCTACGTGCCGACGCCGGAAGAAAAGGAAGCCTTCCGCGAAGCGGCAGCCCCGGTCTTTGACTGGTTCCAGGAGAACGTCGATGGCGGTCCGGAAATCTTCGAAGCACTGACCAAGGCCGTGGCCGAAGCCGAGGCCGATCTGGCGGCGGAGTACGAAGCCGACCTGAACTGATCAGGTTCGGATAGCGCGATGGACGCTTTCAGACAATCGAAAAGGCCGCCTTTCGGGGCGGCCTTTTTGTTTGGGATGTTTCCGGATGGGCCGCGCGGATGCCCGGCCGGCGCAAGTGGCGGGATCAGAGAGACCGGGCGTCGCGGAACGAGAGCAGGCGGCGCGAGCCTTCGTCCCAGAGATGCAGCCGCGCATTGGCAAAGCTTTCGCGGATGGTCATGCGGTTGTGATCGGCAAGGCTGGCGTGATCACGGACCACTTCGGGCAGCCGGTAGAAGGGGATGCGGCTGTAAAGATGGTGGACGTGGTGGATGCCGATATTCCCGCTGAGCCATTGCAGCAGCTTGGGCAGCACGTAATACGAACTGCCATGCAGGGCCGCATCGTGCAATTGCCAGCCCTCGCCCTGATCCCAGAACGTGGTTTCGAACTGGTGCTGGACGTAGAAGAGCCAGACCCCCGCCGTTGCTGCAAGCAACGTCGATGGCAGGAAGATCAGCAGGATCGGCATCAGGCCCCCGAAATAAAGCATCACGAGCAGGCCTGACAGGATCGCGGCATTCGTTCCCATCGCGCTGGCCCAGTAGCGGACGCTGGACATCAGCCCCAGCGGGATGCGATTCTGCAGCAGGAAGAGATATCCCGGCCCCAAGCCGAACAGGATGATCGGATGCCGGTAAAGCCGGTACATCAGCTTGCTCCAGCCCGACAGCGCCTTGTATTCGGCCACGGTCATGGTGTGCACGTCGCCGATGCCGCGACGGTCGAGATTGCCATGGGTGCTATGGTGGATCGAATGGGTCCGTCGCCAGACATCATAGGGCGTGAGCGTCAGCACACCCAGCACACGGCCCAGCCAGTCGCTGAGCGTGCGGTTGTTGTAGAACGCGCCATGCCCGCAATCATGCTGGATGATGAAGAGCCGCAAGAGGAAAGCCGCATTCACGCAGGAGAGCGCAAAGGTCAACCGGTAGCTGACGCCCATGGCCCACCATGCGGCGGCCCATAGCGCCACGAACGGCCCCAGCGTGACGGCCAGCTCGAACGAGCTGCGCATCGCGTCAGGTTCGCGATATTTGGCGAGAATTTGAACCCAGTCTTTGGCGGAGGTCGGCACGGGCGTCTGCCCGGTAATCGTGAACTGCTCGGACATAAGCCTGCTTTTGTTGTATCGGTTGCAGCGTTCTATCCGATGAGAGGCAATCCGCCTACGCTTCTTCGCAGTCCACGGGCCATCCGAGGCATTTTGCCACTGTCAGTCGTGATCGGCCGAATTGTCCGGGGCCTGTGGCGTGCAGGAACAGCGTTCCGGCTTGATGTCGAGCAGCGGCGTTTCGTCGATGCAGTCGGGCCCTTCAAGCGCGGGTTCCCAGTGGGGCAGCAGTTCCAGCCGGCACTCCGGCCCTTCCAACCGCCCCTGACGCGGGCAGAGGTCGCGCGTGACGAAGGGTGTGCGGATCGTCCCGATGAACTGCAGCCGCGCATTGTCAGGGGGCGGCGCGTCGGTTGCGATTTCGCCCTCGCGGAGGTCGGTTGGTAATGTCGATGTCATGCTCTTCTCCCACACAGGCCCCGGACACCACCTAGCCAAGATCGGCGCGACGGGCCAATGGACACGTGGCGCGACGATGCTCTGCAGTGATGTGCATCTTGCCGCGCGTCGGTCTCTGGGACATAGTCGGCCCGCTATGACGAACGCTGACACATCCACTGCAGAACGCTACCTCACCGTGCCGGAGCTTGCGGCGCTGCTGCGCATCAAGGAGCGCAAGGTCTACGATCTTGCCGCCACCGGTGCCGTTCCCTGTTCGAAGGTCACCGGAAAGCTGCTGTTTCCCGAACAGGCCGTGCGGCGCTGGCTGGAGCGCGGCCAGACCGGAACGGCGCAGGTCGACTCCGCACGTCCGGTGGTGTTCCTGGGCAGCCATGATCCCCTGCTCGACTGGGCGTTGCGCCAATCCGAATGCGGCATTGCGACGTTCTTTGACGGGTCCCAGGACGGATTGGACCGGTTTGTCGCCCGCGATGGTCTTGGGGCCGGGCTGCACATGTTCGACGCAGCCTCCGGAACATGGAACATCGAGGCGGTGGATGCGCTGCTTCGCGGCACGCCGAGCGTGCTTCTTGGGTTTGCCAAACGTCGGCGTGGGCTGGTGGTCCGACCCGAACTGGTCAATGAGATCACCGGACTTGGCGATCTGGTTGGACGCACGATCACCCCCCGGCAGGTGGGCGCAGGATCGCGGAGCCTGTTCGACCATCTTTTGCGCGAAGCGGCCATTCCGCCTGAGACCATTCGCATGCGTCCGGTGGCCCGCAGCGAAGCGGATGCGGTTCTGGACGTTGCGACCGGCGCGTCTGATGCGACTTTCGGCCTCGAGGCGCTCGCCGAACAGCACCATCTCGGTTTTGTTGCTCAGATCGAGGAAAGCTTTGATATCGTGGTCGACCGCCGCGCCTATTTCGATCCTCCGATGCAGCGCTTTCTGGCCTTCCTGCGCAGCCCGGCTTTTGCGGATCACGCGGCGGGGCTCAAAGGATACGATATCTCGGATGCTGGAACCGTCCGCTGGAACGGTTAGCGCGAAATTCACGCGACATATGGTGGACGCTGCGGTGCGCCCGGCTTAGGTTCGGCGATGAACCAAGGATACCGGAATGACTGACGCAACCCCCTATCAGGTGCTTGCCCGCAAGTATCGCCCCGAAACCTTTGCCCACCTCGTCGGGCAAGAGGCCATGGTGCGCACGCTGAAGAATGCCTTTGCCGCGGACCGGATCGCGCAGGCTTTCGTCATGACCGGGATTCGCGGGATCGGCAAAACCACCACCGCGCGGATCATCGCGAAAGGGCTGAACTGTATCGGACCGGATGGCACCGGCGGACCGACAACCGAACCCTGCGGCCAGTGCGAACATTGCGTGGCGATCATGGAAGGCCGCCATGTCGACGTGATGGAGATGGACGCCGCCTCGCGGACGGGTGTGGGCGACATCCGCGAGATCATCGATTCCGTGCATTACCGGGCGGCATCAGCCCGTTACAAGATCTACATCATCGACGAAGTCCACATGCTGTCGACCAGTGCGTTCAACGCGCTCTTGAAGACGCTGGAAGAACCACCCGCGCATGTGAAGTTCATCTTTGCCACCACCGAGATCCGCAAGGTTCCCGTCACGGTGCTGTCGCGCTGCCAGCGGTTCGATCTGCGGCGGATCGAGCCGGAGATGATGATCACGCTTCTGCGCAAGATCGCGACGCGCGAAAATGCCGAGATCACGGATGATGCGCTGGCTTTGATCACACGCGCCGCCGAGGGCTCTGCCCGGGATGCGACCTCACTTCTGGATCAGGCGATCAGCCATGGTGCGGGGGAAACCACCGCCGAGCAGGTGCGCGCGATGTTGGGTCTGGCTGACCGGGGCCGCGTGCTCGACCTCTTCGATCTGGTGATGAAAGGCGACGCGGCGGGCGCGCTGACGGAGTTGAGCGCGCAATACGCCGATGGGGCCGACCCGATGGCAGTGCTGCGCGATCTCGCGGAAATCACGCATTGGATTTCCGTGGTCAAGATTACCCCCGAAGCCGCCGAAGACCCCACGATCAGCCCGGACGAACGCCAGCGCGGGCAGGACTTCGCGAACGCGCTTGGCATGCGCCCGCTGACGCGGCTGTGGCAGATGCTGCTCAAGGCGCTGGACGAGGTGGCGCAGGCGCCGAACGCGATGATGGCCGCCGAAATGGCGATCATCCGCATGACTCATGTGTCGGAATTGCCCAGCCCTGAGGACCTTGTGAAAAGGTTGCAGGATACGCCGCCCCCACCACCGCCATCTGGAAATGGAATGTCGGTTGGGGGGGCCACGCGGACGCAGGCGATGGGCGGCCATGCCCCAACCCATACGTCGTCTAACGGCCCACATGCCTCATACGGTGGTGCGGCGGTTGCGCTTGCGGCGGATCAGGCGCTGGCGCGGTATCCGACCTTCGAGCATGTGATCGAACTGATCCGCGCCAATCGCGATGTCAAACTGCTGGTCGAAGTCGAAGGCTGCGTGCGCCTCGCCGCCTATCAGCCCGGGCGGATCGAATTCACGCCGACCGACAATGCCCCCGCCGATCTGGCGCAGCGCCTTGGTGGTGCCTTGCAGCGCTGGACAGGTAATCGCTGGGCGGTGACTTTGGTCAACGGATCAGAGGCACCCACCATTGTCGAGACGCGCGACGCCGCCGAAATCGCAATCAAGGAGGAAGCCGCGGCTCACCCTCTGGTCAAGGCCGTGCTCGACGCCTTTCCCGGCGCTGTGATCGAAGAGGTGCGCACACCGGATCAACTGGCCGCCGTGGCCGAAGCGGAAGCCTTGCCCGAAGTGGAAGACGAATGGGACCCATTCGAGGAGGAGTGATCCTGTCGCTCCTGCCCGGGGCTGCCATGGCGCAGGACTGCGCGGTGCAACGCCCCGGCTGGGATGGCGCACCGGTGAGTGCCGTGCAGGAAGCGGTGTTTCTGGCGTCGTCGCCTGCGGCTTTGGTTCTGCTCTTGGGCACCGCAATCGCAATCCGGTTCAAGAGCCAGTGGGGGTCCCTTGCGGTGGTTCTGGGCTGGACAGCCTTTGTCACCTTCCTGACCATGTTGGCCCCCGCGTCGCGTAAAGCCGCGATGGCGGAAGGCTGCGTGGGGTCGCCTGCCTTGTTCATTGGCGTGATCGCTGCAATATGTGTCGGGATGATCTTTTACACCGCGCCTCCGCTGAAGGGGCGCTGACCTACGGAGAGAAACATGTTCAAGGGTTTGGGCCAGATGGGCGACATGGCCAAGATGATGAAGGCCGCGCAGGAAATGCAGGGCAAGATGGCCCAGATGCAGGAAGATCTGGCCACCATGACCGTGACCGGCGAAAGCGGCGCGGGTCTGGTCAAGGCCACGGCCACCGCCAAGGGTGAGCTGACCGGGCTCGACATCGACCCGTCGATCTTCAACGGGGATGACAAGGAAGTTGTCGAAGACCTGATCCTGGCCGCGATCAAGGATGCGCAGCAGAAGGCGCAGGACAAGGCGCAGGAAGAGATGGGCAAGCTGACCGAAGGTCTGGGCCTGCCGCCGGGGATGAAGCTTCCGTTCTGAGGGTCCCGGACGCGCAGCGTACTCAAATCGATCGGTTGGGTCTGACACATGCGGGACGGCGGCGACATCGAGGCGCTCATCGCGATGATGGCGCGGCTGCCGGGGCTGGGCCCCCGGTCGGCCCGCCGTGCCGTGTTGCACATGATCCGCAAGCGCGGGTTGTTGCTGGGGCCACTGGCCGAGTTGATGACCCGCGTGGCCCGGGATGCGCGCGAATGTCTGAACTGCGGCAATATCGGCACGCAGGACATCTGCGACATCTGTCAGGACAATCAGCGCAACAACGGGTTGCTCTGTGTGGTTGAAGACGTGTCCGATCTTTGGGCGATGGAGCGGTCGGGCGTCTTCAAAGGGCGCTATCATGTCTTGGGCGGCACACTGTCGGCGCTGGATCAGGTAGGTCCGGACGAGCTGCGCATTCCCAAGCTTTCGGCCCGCGTGGACAGCGAAGAGATCACCGAGGTGATCCTCGCGCTCAATGCCACGATCGACGGGCAGACCACGGCCCACTACATCGCGGATCAACTAGAGGGACGCGTGGCGCTCACGTCGCTTGCGCAGGGCGTGCCCATCGGCGGTGAGCTGGATTACCTTGACGAGGGGACGATCACCGCAGCCATGAACGCGCGCAAACCTCTCTGAACAACATATATAAAAATTGGAACATGTTTTGACACCTGTCTGTTGATCTCCCAAAGGAGAGAAGGAGCGTCATGACAGTTTCAGGAACAAGCAAATCGAACGGCCACGCCTCCCCGGAGGTAACGGGCTTCTATGATGCCGACACCGGCAGTATCCAATATCTTGCCGTCGACCCGGAGACGCGGAAGGCCGCGCTGATCGACACGGTGCTGACCTTCGATCCACAAAGCGCCTCGACGCATACGGGCAGTGTCGACGCGATCCTGCGATTTGCCGAGGCAGAGGGCGTCGAGATCGTGTGGATCCTCGACACGCATCCACATGCTGATCACCTCATGGCATCATCCTATCTGAAAGACAGGTTGGGCCAGCCAAACGCGATTGGCGAGAAGGTGAAGGAGATCGCCGATCTGTGGCGCGACATCTATCATCTGCCAGACGCGTTCGATCCGGCCCGGGATTTCGACCATCTGTTTGCCGATGGCGATACGTTTCAGATCGGGGACCTGCCGGTCCGTGTGATGCTGTCGCCCGGCCACACGCTGGGGTCGATCACATATTTGGTCGGTGATGATGCGGCGTTTGTGCACGACACGTTCATGCAGCCAGATGCCGGCACGTCCCGCGCGGATTTCCCGGGCGGCACGGCGGCCGATCTGTGGGAGTCGTTGCAGGCCATTCTCGCCCTGCCCGACCATACACGGTTGTTTGTCGGACATGATTACGGGACAAGATACCGGACCGACCCTGCCTGGGTTTCTACCGTCGCCCAGCAGCGTCGGCACAACGTCCATATTGGCGGCGGTGTCTCGCGGGACGATTACATCGCGCGACGCGACGCGCGTGACAAAACGCTGTCCCTGCCCGACCGCATGCTGCACGTTCTGCAGATGAATCTCCGGGCCGGGCGCGCTCCGGAGCCCGAACGCGACGGGCACAGCTATTTGAAACTTCCGATGAACAAGTTTTAGGAGACGTCATGGATATCGAAACCACCGAGACCGGCACGCTTGAACACTGGACGCCAGACGAGGTCGCGGCCGCGTTTGCCGAGGACAGGATCGTCCTGATCGACGTCCGCACGCCGCAGGAATTCGCGCTCGAAAGGATCAACGGCGCGCTTCTTGCCCCGATGCAGGCATTCCAGCCCAACCACATGCCGGACCAATCAAAGAAACAGATCGTCTTTCACTGCGGATCGGGTGTCCGGTCGGCGCGAGTGGCAAAGCTCTGCCTTGCGGCGGGAGAAAAGCGCATTACCCATATGGCCGGTGGTTTTGCGGCGTGGAAAGAGGCCGGACTGGCCTATATGGGCACAGACATGGCGACAGGTGCGCCCAAGGAAATGCAGAAAACGGCGTAAGCGCATGAAAAAACCCGGCACCGCTGGTGGGGCCGGGTTCTTTTCGGTCAGGATGACGCGCGTGATCAGCGACGGTAATCGTCGTCGTCCTCGTCGTCATCGTCATCGTGGGTGCCGTCCGGCAGGTTGAAGAAACTGTCCGCATCCGCGTAATCGTCGTCACGGCGCTCGGTTTCGCTGTCCTGCGACGATCCGGACAGGCTGAAGGTTTCGAGCCCTTCGATAGCCGTCGGCAAGCGCGGTTCCGTGTCCATCTCAAGGCTCTGCTCGGTCGAGACAAGCTTGCGACGCTCGTCATCGGTCATCACCGCTTCCTGCTTCTTCGCGGCTTTGGCGACGGCCGCGTCCAGTTCGGACTGCTTGCAGAGGCCCAGTGCCACCGGGTCGATCGGCTGGATGTTGTTGATGTTCCAGTGCGTGCGCTCGCGGATCGCCTGAATCGTCGGCTTGGTGGTGCCCACCAGCTTGGAAATCTGGCCATCGCTCAGCTCGGGATGGAATTTGACCAGCCAGAGGATCGACGCTGGACGGTCCTGACGCTTGGAGAGCGGCGTGTAACGCGGGCCACGGCGCTTTTCCTCGCCCTGAGCCGCGGCATAGACCTTGAGCTTGAGCTTGTGCATCGGGTTCGCTTCGCCCTTCTTGATCTCTTCGGGCTCGAGCTGGTTGTTGGCGATGGGATCAAACCCTTTGACCCCGGCCGCCACGTCGCCATCGGCGATGCCCTGAACCTCGAGTTCGTGCATGCCGGTGAAATCGGCGATCTGCTTGAAGGTCAGTGTCGTGTTGTCCACCAGCCAGACGGCGGTGGCCTTTGCCATGATCGGTTTGCCCATCTCGCGTCTCCTTACGCAAAGCTTCTTCCCTCTCCCGGAGGGTTCCGGGAGGTCCCGGATCGGCCGGGACGGGTTTCCATTGTCAGGGAACTTGGCGGCCTTATAGTCGCGCAAGGGCAAAGAGGAAAGAGCAAATGCGGGTTTTGGGTTGGGCGTTGGCCTGCGTGATGGCCGCACCCGTTGCATGGGCCGAGGGCGAACGCGCGGGTGAGTTCGATTATTACGTGATGGCGCTCAGCTGGTCGCCGACATGGTGCGCGCTGGAAGGGGATGCGCGGCAATCACCGCAATGCGCTGCGGATGCGGATTTCGGCTGGGTGCTGCATGGTCTCTGGCCGCAGTACCATCGCGGCTGGCCATCGTTCTGCCCGACGTCGGAACGTAACCCGTCCCGATCCATGACGGCCGAAATGGCAGACATCATGGGCACGTCGGGTCTGGCCTGGTATCAGTGGAACAAACATGGCGTCTGCTCGGGCTTGTCGGCCTCGGAATACTATGCCCTTGCGCGCGACGCTTACGGCACAATCGTTGGCCCGGATGTCTTTCGACGCCTGGACACGGTGGTGCGCCTGCCCGCTTCGGTCGTGGAAGAGGCGTTCCTGAAGGACAACCCGCAGCTTGAACCGGACATGATCACCATCACCTGCAGACAGGGTCGCATTCAGGAAGCCCGAATCTGCCTGTCGAAATCGCTGGAGCCGGTGCCTTGCGGACAGGATGTGGTCCGGGATTGCACCGCAACAGATGCGTTGTTCGATCCAATCCGTTAGTTCAGCGCGGCACAGTCCAGCCACCGGGCAGATCGGTGCGGCGCGGGCGGGCCGGTTTGACCCGGGACAAAACCGATTCCGCACCTTTGACCAATCGGCCAAAGCCCGGCGCCTTGCGCATCTGCGCCTTGACCTTCTCGATCTGCATGACGTCGTCGATGCGACGGTCGAGAAAGGCCCAGGTGGCCTGATTGTCCAGCGAATCATCGCCGAGCCAGTACAGCACGGCCGACGAATAGACCCCCGACAGTGTCGCGCGCTTTGTGTACCAGTTGATGTCGGCCGACGTGTCGCCCAGCGCCGTCCAGATCCGGTCCGCCGTGCCCCAGATCAGCCTCGCGCCTTCCGCGGCGTGCATGGGCAGGGCAAAAAGCGTGGCCCCGCGGCGCACCGCCTCCTTGTCCTCGACCAGTTCGAGCCGAAGGCGCACGGCCAGCGCCACACGGTCGCGAAAGCGCATGTCCGACAGGTCTCTGGCCTCAAGGGCTGCCACCATCGCATCGTCTCCGCGCCGGTGATACGCAGCAGCAAGATCGAGCGCGCCGCGCGGGAACAGGCCGCGCGCCACGGCCGGGGCGACATCCACATCCGAGATCGCGGCGCGGAAGGCGGTGTCGGACCATCCGTCAAAGGGCACGTGCATCAATGCAGCGTCGAGCAGTTCCGTTGCAATGTCGCGATCTGTGTCGGTCATGGTCTGGCCTCCGGTGCGGGTGCTGAGTGCACGAAGAAACCTAGGCCGAATGGCGCGGATCGGCCAGTGCGACACGAGACCCCGGGAGGGCGGGACCTTTTTTTAGCATGCCCCGCTTCGATATCCGGTGCCGCCTCGAACCGCGCTCTGAAGACTGGACAAAGGACGAGAGCCTTGCTATACGGCGCGCTCCTGCAATTCCTTGCAAATCCAACTTAGAAAGGTGGTGAAAACCACATGCAGGTTAGTGTTCGTGACAACAACGTCGATCAGGCGCTCCGCGCTCTGAAGAAAAAGCTGCAGCGTGAAGGCGTTTTTCGTGAAATGAAGCTCAAGCAACATTTCGAAAAGCCGTCCGAGAAAAAGGCACGCGAGAAAGCCGAAGCGATCCGCCGTGCGCGCAAACTGGCGCGCAAGAAGGCGCAGCGCGAAGGTATGCTCTAAGCAGCTCTTTCGGGCACGCTTAACTTTCCGAACCCCCGAGGCGATCCGCTTTCGGGGGTTTGTTTTTGTCGGGTGATCGATTTTTCCTGCCCCATAAAGACTTTCTCAACCTTCGCACGAGAGAATCTTCGTACGAAGATTCTTTGCCCTGCCCATAAATTTCCGGATCGTCTTGGCGCTGCAGCAGGCGCTTTCGGCACCGCACTGAACCAGTGCCTGCGCCCCCATCCACAGTTTTGCGATTCTCTAACCTTGCTTTATTGATCGCAAGACCTCGATCGATGCGTCCGATTTTGGCCCGCCCGCCACATATCACGCACCTTTTTTGCCCAAGGACTGGTCCACCACCAATACGCCCGGGGCTGCGCATCTCGACGAGGCAGCCAAGGGCGACACACACGGCGGCGAGCGCCTCCGGGAGGTCCGAGACAAATCTACACCCGAAACAGCGCTTTCCTCCCCAGCTCCGATCTGACACCTTGCACGCGTCAAGCAAGGGGAGGTCGCGATCATGGCACAGGTCTGCGTGTTTGATGCCTATGGCACGCTGTTCGATGTCGCCTCTGCAGCGCGCGTGGCCGCAGAGGAGCCGGGACGCGACGCGCTCAAGGCGGTCTGGCCGCAACTGGCCGAGCATTGGCGCCTGAAACAGTTGCAATATACGTGGTTGCGCACGATCACAGGGAATTACACGCCGTTCTGGAACGTGACCAAAGACGGGCTCGACTGGGCCATGGAAAAGGTTGGGCTGACCGACGATCCGGAGCTTCGAGAACGTCTTCTGGCGCTGTACTGGGAGCTCGCGGCCTATCGAGAAGTGCCGCTGATGCTCGCGCAACTCAAGGCGGCGGGCAAGACCTGTGCGATCCTGTCCAATGGCAGCAAGGACATGCTGGACGGCGCAGTGGACAGCGCGGGGATCGGGCCGTTTCTTGATGCGGTTCTGTCGGTCGAGGACGTGGCGATCTTCAAACCGTCCTCGACCGTGTATGACATGGTGGGCGCGCGGTTCGGGTACGACACATCAGACGTGCTTTTCGTGTCGTCGAACGGCTGGGACATTGCCGGCGCATCCGGGTACGGATTTGAAACAGTCTGGGTCAATCGCGCCGGGGATCCGATCGACAGGCTGCCCCACGGCCCTGCCCATACCCTGACCGATCTGACCACAATCCCGGAGTTGGCCTGATGCCCCGTTTTACCACATCCGACGGTCTGGCCCTGCACTATTCGGACGAGGGCGACGGGCTGCCGCTTCTCTGCCTTGCCGGGCTCACCCGCGACGGGCGGGATTTCGACTTTGTCGCGCCGCACTTGGACGGCGTGCGCCTGATCCGGCTGGATTATCGCGGGCGCGGTCAGTCCGATTGGGGCGATCCGGCCACCTATCAGATCCCGGTCGAGGGTCGCGATGCCATCGAACTGCTCGACCATCTGGGCATCGCCAAGTCTGCCGTTCTGGGCACGTCGCGCGGCGGGCTGATCGCGATGGTTCTGGCCGCGACGGTCAAGGATCGGCTCAGGGGTGTGGCGCTCAATGACATCGGACCTGAAATCGCACCCGAGGGGCTTGAGGTGATCAAAGGCTATCTTGGCCGCAAACCCACCTTGAAGACCCATGAAGAGGTCGCGGCGGCGCGCGCCAAAATGCTGACGGGCTTTGCCAATGTGCCCCCCGAGCGGTGGCTGCGCGAAGCGCAGATCCTCTTCAACGAAACCGAAGACGGGCTGGACCTGACCTATGATCCCCGCCTGCGTGACGCTGTGCTGGACGGGGGCGCCCAGCCGATGCCTGATCTCTGGCCGCTCTTCGACGCCTTGTCCGGCCTGCCCCTTGCCTGCCTGCGGGGTGCCAATTCCGACCTGCTGTCGCCCGAGACCTTTGCCGAGATGAAGCGCCGTCGCCCTGACATGATCGCGGTCGAGGTGGCGGATCGCGGACACATTCCCTTTCTTGACGAACCCGAAAGCCTGAGCGCATTGAAGCGCTGGCTGGATATGCTGAGGTAATTCATGGACATTCACCGCATCGAGGCGGCGGCCGGCCGCCTGAAAGGTCACGCGCGGGTGACGCCGCTTTTGTCTTCGCCGTTCCTGGACGAGATTGCGGGACGGCGCGTCTTGGTCAAGGCGGAATGCCTGCAACATACCGGCAGCTTCAAATATCGCGGCGCGCGGTCGGCGGTGTCCGCCCTCTCGGACGCGCAGCGCAAGAACGGCGTGATCGCCTATTCCTCGGGCAACCATGCGCAGGGCGTGGCCTTGGCGGCCAAGCAATTCGGGGCAAGCGCCGTGATCATCATGCCGTTGGACGCGCCAAAGATGAAGATCGACAACACCCGCGCCCTTGGTGCCGAGGTCGTGCTCTATGACCGTGCGACCGAGGACCGGGACGCCATTGGCACCAAACTGTCCGAAGAGCGCGGCCTGACTTTGGTGCGCCCCTTTGACGAACCCGAGGTGATCGCCGGTCAGGGAACCTGCGGTCTTGAAATCGCGGCGCAAGCGGCGGACCTGGGTGTGACCGAAGCGGACGTGATCGTGTGTTGTGGTGGCGGCGGTCTGACTTCCGGGATCGCGCTGGCGCTTGAAGCCCATGCTCCGGGCATGCGGGTCCGCCCTGCGGAACCCAAGGAGTTTGACGATGTGACACGGTCTCTCGCCTCGGGTCAGATCGAACGGAACAGCGGCAGCGCCAGCGGGCTGTGCGATGCGATCGTGACACCCCAACCGGGGAACCTCACCTTCCCGATCATGCACCGGCTTTGTGGCCCCGGCATCGTTGTCTCGGATGACGAGGCACAAATGGCCATGGCGCAAGCCTTTGCACGGCTCAAACTGGTTGCCGAACCCGGCGGTGCGGTTGCTCTGGCGGCAGCGCTCTATCACGGAGACCAGATCGAAGGCGACACCGTGGTCTGCACGATCTCCGGCGGCAATGTGGACCGCGCCGTGTTCCTGCGCGCGCTTGAACGGTTCGGCGAAGGGTAAGGCCGCAACCATGCTGACCGCTGATCTGGACGACATCCGACTGCATTACCGCATCGACGGGGATCCCGACGGTGCGCCCGTGGTATTCTGCAACTCGCTCGGCACCGATCTGCGCCTTTGGGACAAGGTGATCGCGCGGATGCCGAAGACCGGGTTGAAATACATCCGCTACGACACACGCGGGCATGGGCTTTCGGACGGGACACCGCCGCCTTATGGCATGGGCACGCTTGTGCGCGATGCCGAACGGCTGATGGATCATCTCGGTGTCAGGGATGCGGTGTTCGTCGGCCTCTCCATCGGGGGCATGACGGCGCAGGGACTGGCCGCCAAGCGGCTTGATCTGGTGCGCGCACTGGTCCTGTCGAACACCGCCGCCCGGATCGCCACGCGCGAGATCTGGGCCCAGCGCATCGCTGATGTCGAAACGGGTGGGGTCGAGGCCTTGGCGGATGCCACCATGATCCGCTGGTTCACCCCTGCCTTCCGCGCCACGGACGAGTTCCGCATCTGGCGCAACATGATGGTCCGGACATCGGTCGACGGCTATGTCGGATGCTCACACGCTATCGCCGGGACGGACTTTTACACCACTACCGCTGCGCTGCGCTTGCCGACGCTGGGCATCGCCGGCAGCGAGGACGGATCGACCCCACCCGACCTGGTTCGGGAAACCACCGACCTTGTGCCGGGATCGCAATTTCACCTGATCCGCAAGGCAGGCCACCTGCCCTGTGTCGAAGCGCCGGACGAATACGCCCGGGTGCTATCGGAGTTTATTGCCGCACAGGCGCATTGACTGCCGAACTGTCAAGTGTAGTTTACAGGTAGAGGCGCATCTGCCTGTCTCCGAAAGCACTGCTCATGCGCCTGCCCGTTGTCTTTATCCTGATCACCGTGATGATCGACGCCATGGGCGTCGGGCTGATCATCCCGGTGATGCCCGATCTGATCCGCGAGGTCACAGGCGGCGATCTGGCGAATGCCGCGCTCTGGGGCGGGGTTCTGACCACGGTCTTCGCGATCATGCAATTCCTCTTCGGTCCAGTCATCGGCAACCTCTCGGACCGGTTCGGCAGGCGGCCTGTTCTGCTGATCTCGCTGGTGGTCATGGCGGCCGACTACGTGGTGATGGCCGTTGCGGGCAGCATCTGGCTGCTTCTGCTGGGCCGCATCATCGGTGGCATCACCTCGGCCACGCAGGCAACCGCGTCCGCCTATATGGCCGACATCTCGGACCCCGGGAAAAAAGCGCAGAATTTCGGATTGGTCGGGGCGGCCTTCGGGTTGGGCTTTGTGATCGGACCGTTGATGGGCGGCCTGCTGGGCGAATGGGGCACGCGCGCCCCGTTCCTTGCCGCCGCAGCTCTGGCGGGTGCAAACGCCGTGCTGGGCTATGTCGTGCTGCGGGAAACCGTGACCGACGCGATCCGTCGCCCCTTCGAATGGCGCCGCGCCAATCCGTTTGGGGCTTTCAAAGCGCTAGGAGAGTTGCCGGGGCTGGGACGGCTCTTTGCGGTGTTCTTCCTCTATCAGGTGGCGTTCTTCGTCTACCCGGCGGTCTGGGCGTATTTCGGTCAGGCCCGGTTCGGCTGGAACGCGGGCATGATCGGGCTGTCTCTGGGCCTGTTCGGCATCATGATGGCGGTCGTTCAGGGCGGGTTGATCCGCCTCATCCTTGTGCGGCTGGGCAAGCGCGGCACGGTGATCTATGGCCTTGTCTTCGATGTGTTTGCCTTCGCCGCATTGGCCTTTGTCACTTCGGGCACCATCGCTCTGATCCTCACACCCCTTGCCGCCTTGGGGGCTGTCATCACACCAGCCCTGCAAGGCATCATGTCGGAAACGGTCGGCGACAAACGGCAGGGCGAATTGCAGGGCGCGCTGACCTCGGTCGGGGCGATTGCGATGATCATCGCCCCTTTGGTGATGACCGGAGTCTTCGCGCACTACACACGGGTGGACACGGGCGTCTATTTCCCCGGCGCACCCTTCCTTCTGTCGCTGGCGCTGATCGTCGTGGCCCTCGTGGTCTTTCTGGCCCCACGCCGCAGCCCTGTCGCAGCCTGACCGGCGCAGGTCGACTTCCCGCTTGCGCTTGGATCGCGCGGCCCTCAGGTTGTGCCCAAACAAGGGAGACCGCATGACCCGCATCACTGCCGCCGTCTGTACCGAATTCGGCAAACCACTCCAGTTGGAAGAGGTGGAGTTGCGCGCTCCGGAGGCCGGAGAGATCGAGGTCACGCTCGAAGCCGTAGCTATCTGCCATTCCGACATTCACTATGCCGAGGGCGCGTGGGGCGGCGATCTGCCTGCGGTCTACGGGCACGAGGCCGCCGGTCGGATTTCAGCCGTGGGCGCATCGGTCAGTGACCTGACAGTCGGGCAGCGCGTCGTGGTCACGCTGATCCGCTCCTGTGGCGCCTGCGCGAATTGCGCCAGCGGGAAGCCAACAATCTGCGAGGCTCCCGATACCGGCGCGTCCCCGATCACCCGCCCAGATGGAACCCCCGTCAAGAAAGCGATGGACTGCGGGGCCTTTGCCGAACGGGTCGTTGTACATCACAGTCAGGTCGTCCCCTTGCCCGATGATATGCCCCCAGAAGCGGTGGCGCTCATGGCCTGCGGGGTGATCACCGGGGTCGGGGCCATCGTGAACGCCGGTAAGCTGCGCACTGGTGAAGACGTGGTGGTGATCGGCGCGGGCGGCGTAGGGCTCAACGCCATTCAGGGCGCACGGATCGCCGGGGCTCGGCGCATCGTGGCCGTGGACATGACCGAAGAGAAACTGGAGACCGCCAAAGCCTTTGGTGCCACGGACGGCGTTCTGGCGACACAGAAAGCACCATGGAAAGCGGTTCACAAAATTCTTGGCCGCGGCGCGAATCTCGTCGCCGTCACAGTGGGCGCGATCCCGGCCTATGACGACGCGCCGCGTTACATGGGGTGGGGTGGACGCATGGTGATGATCGGAATGCCGCATTCGGGCGCGATGGCCGAGTACGAACCCGTCGTGATGGCCTTCATGGGTCAGGGCATGATCGGATCCAAGATGGGCGACGTGGTGATCCGCCGCGACATCCCGTGGCTGGCCGACCTTTACCGTCAGGGCCGTCTGAAGCTGGACGAGCTGGTGTCCGGCCGCTGGTCTTTGGACCAGATCAACGAGGCCATCGCCGACACCAAGGCCGGCGGGGCCAAGCGCAACGTGATCCTTTTTTGACGACCCTCCGCAACCAGCGCGTTTCCGTCGACGGAAACGCGAGGATGCGTCGACGCATCCTCTGCCCACAGGAAAGGGACAGCCGATGAAACTGCACGCGCTCGATGTCATCACCACTGCGCCGCCCACTCCGGGGTGGGGTGGGCGCTACTGGACGCTGGTCAAGGTGACCACCGACAGCGGCATCACCGGTTGGGGCGAATGCTATGCCTCCAGCGTTGGACCTGACGCGATGAAAGCGGTGATCGAAGACGTGTTCGACCGCCACATGCGCGGCGAGTCCCCCGAGAACATCGAACTGATGTTCCGTCGCGCCTATTCCTCGGGCTTCACCCAGCGCCCTGACCTGACCGTCATGGGCGCGTTCTCGGGTCTTGAGATCGCCAGCTGGGACATCCTTGGAAAGGCGCGGGGCCGCCCTGTCTGGGCACTGCTGGGCGGGCAGATGACGCCCAAGGTCCGCGCCTACACCTATCTTTATCCCCTGCCCCATCATGACATCGACGGCTTCTGGACCAACCCGGACGCACAGGCCGAGGCTGCGGCGCATTACCTGAAACGGGGCTTTACCGCGCTGAAATTCGATCCCGCCGGCCCCTACACGATCCGGGGCGGTCACCAGCCCGCGCTGACGGACATTTCGCTGTCTGTCGAGATGTGCAAGGCGATCCGTTCTGCGGTGGGCGACAAGGCGGACCTTCTGTTCGGCACCCATGGCCAGTTCACCACCTCCGGCGCGATCCGGCTGGGTCAGGCGATCGAACCCTATCTACCGCTCTGGTACGAAGAGCCGATCCCGCCCGACAACCTGCTCGAATTCGCCGAGGTCGCCCGCGCCGTGCGCATCCCCATCGCCACGGGTGAACGGCTGACCACGAAGGCCGAGTTCGCCACACTGCTGCGCACCGGCGGGGCCAAGATCCTTCAACCGGCCTTGGGGCGCGCTGGGGGCATCTGGGAAATGAAGAAGCTGTCGGGCATGGCCGAAGCGTTCAACGCCGAAATGGCACCGCATCTTTATGCGGGCCCCATCGAATGGGCGGCGAATGTGCATCTGTGCACCTCGATCCCGAACGTGCTCTTGGCCGAAACCATCGAGACACCGTTCCACGCAGCCCTTATCCGGAACAGCATCACTGTCGAGGACGGGTTCATCACGGCTCCTGACACGCCCGGCCTTGGTATCGATGTGGACGAGGATCTGGCCCGTGCCCATCCGTTTACCGGAACCGGTCTGCACCTGCAGATGCAGGAAGCGCCCTGTGACTACAAGAACGGCAATGCCTTCACCGGCGGCGCACCGTCGGCCCCTCCGTCCGCCGACGCGTGATAAAACTTTGAAACCGCCGATGTATCGGTGTTAATACCACGGGAGTTACCGGGGGTTCTCCAATGACCGATACGAGTTTTGCGCCGGATGCTGCGCAGGACATGGCCCAAAGTGCCGAGAAGGCTGCCGCCTATCTCAAGACGCTGGCGCATGAGGGTCGACTGATGATCCTGTGTCACCTCGGCGTGGGTGAAAAATCCGTGGGCGAGCTGGAGGCCCTTCTGAACATCCGTCAGGCTGCGGTCAGCCAGATGCTGGCCCGTCTGCGGGACGAGCAGCTGGTCAAGACGCGGCGGGATGGCAAGACCATCTATTACAGCCTTAACGACGACAATACCGCGCGGCTGATCGCGCATCTTCATGGGATGTTCTGCGGATCGTGACGCGCCCTGACACTGCCTTTTCCGGCCCCGAACTTTGCGCGAAAACCGCGCGAGAGGTGATCTCCCTTCTCCGCGATGGAGAGGTGACGACTGCTGATCTGATCGACGCCAGCCTTCAGCGCATGGATCAGGTCGAACCGCACGTGAATGCCGTGGTCACCCGCTGCCCGGACCGGGCCCGCGCGATGCCTGCGGCGCATGACAACCTGCTTGCCGGTCTGCCCATCGGGATCAAGGACCTGACCGCCGTGGAAGGTGTGCGCACAACGCTGGGCACCCGGGGCATGGCCGATCATGTTCCGTCGGTTTCGGACCCGCTGGTCGCACGCCTGGAAGAGCGCGGCGGCGTGGTGCTGGGCAAAACCAATACACCCGAACTGGGGGCTGGGGCCAACACGTTCAACGCAGTCTTCGGTGCCACGCGCAATCCCTGGGACATACGGATGAACGCTGCGGGTTCTTCCGGCGGCGCTGCGGTGTCGCTGGCCACTGGAGAGCTTTGGCTCAGCCACGGGTCTGATTTCGGCGGCAGCCTGCGCAGCCCGGCAAATTACTGCGGCATTGTGGGCCTGCGCCCTTCTCCGGGTATTGCCGGAGGCAGCTCAGCCCATCTTGGCTTCACCACCGGTGGTGTCGAAGGCCCGATGGCGCGCGATGTTCTTGACTGCGCGCTCTTTCTCGATGCGATGGCGGGCTTCGATCCGATCTGGCCGATTTCGTTTCCCGCGCCAGACACCCCGTATCTCGAGACCGCCAAGCGCGATGCCGGTTCGATCCGCATTGCCTATACCCCTGATTTCAACGGGTTTGCCGCTGTCACCACCGAGATCGACGATGTCCTGCGCGGCGCGCTCGAACGCTTGCGTCTGCCCTCGGTCACGGTCGAGGAACACTGCCCGCACCTGCCACGGCTGGACGAAACCTTCCGCGCCTTGCGCTGCCTGTCCTTCTTGGGCAGCTATCAGGTCACGCCGGACAGCATCAGCATGCACTACAAGGACACGATCAAGGGCAACCTCGCGGATGCCCACGCGATGAGCTTTGACGATTATGTTCAGGCCGAGCGCGACCGTGCGACGATCTACAACTCCATGGCCATGTTCTTCAAAACGCATGACGTGCTGGCCTGCCCGGTCAATGGCCTTGCCCCATTGCCGGTCGAGATCGAATTTCCGACCGAGGTCGCGGGCCGACCGATGCGCGACTATATCGACTGGCTGCAATTTGCCTTTCTGGCCACGGTCGCGGGGCTTCCTGCCCTGTCGCTGCCCGTCGGCTTTACGCGCTCGGGGATGCCCGTCGGTCTGCAGCTCATCGGCCCCCCACGGGGGGAAGCCCGTCTGCTGCAGGTCGCCCATACGCTGGAACAGGCGTTGAACCTACCGGTGACGCTGATCGACCCGATCGTGCGCTAACGATTCAGTCGATAGGTCAAAGCGGCATGGATCACCTGCCGCAAGGCATCCTCCGGGATCGGCGCATCGACGCGAAGGACAATCGCGCGGTTGCCCTCGAATTGCAGGTCCTCGGCAAAAAGGCTTCGCGCTTCGGGGATGACACGGCTCTGGCAATGGGCAAACACCGCCGGATTGCCATCAGCGGTAAGCCCGAGGCGCAGCGGCGTGCCCCTGGCAGATGCATAGGATGGCTGGCCCCATTTCAGCGTTTCCGTCACCGGACCCGCTTCTGGTGCGCCTGCAGCCACATCGAAGATCAGGGCGCGCAGTTGCTCCAAAAGCGATTTCCGAGGCGCATCGAACCTGTCGAGCGCCTCCTGCACCTGCGCGGGAATGGGCGGGGGATTGACCATGTTCCCAGAAGACAGGGCCGGTCCTGACCCGTCAAGGGCGCGCCACGTGAACCGGGCAGACACATACCCCGCTTTTTCTCCGGAAGGCGCACAATCGCACACGGGTTGGGGTCGGTACAACCTTCCCCTGACCGGACATCATCGTCAGGCTGCTTCTTCCCAGCGATTGGCAAAATTACCCAGAACGTGGCCCACATCCGCGTGCGAGGCGCCATTCAGCGTCACCTGCGCCACCAGACCAAGGGTTTTGTCATCGACAACCGAAACCACCCGCGCCGGTGATCCGGCCTTGTCGAGCGCGGCATTGAACACGCGGGTGATCGCGTGTTTGCGCAGATCTGGCTTGAACACCTTGCCCACCGCCGTCTTGGGCAATTCGTCGAGAATGGTCATGTGTTTGGGCACAGCCGCGCGTTCGTGCACATGCACGGCGCAATGATCCAGAAGATCCTGCTCGGTCACAATGGCTCCCTCGACCAGTTCCACGAAGGCACAGGGCAGCTCGCCGGCATGGGCATCGGGTTGACCAATCGCCCCGGCAAAGGCCACCGCGGGATGCGCCAGAAGCGCCTCTTCGATCTCGGCTGGGTCGATATTGTGCCCGCCTCGAATGATCAGGTCCTTCGCCCGTCCCGTGATCCAGAGATAGCCATCCGCATCGATGCGACCCAGGTCTCCTGTGCGCAGATGGGTGCCGAAATGGAACAGGTCCGCGTTCTTGGCCGCCTCGGTATAGGTGTGCCCGGCATAGACGCCCGGGTTCGAAATGCAGATCTCGCCGATTTCGTCCACGCCGCAGGTCACGACCTCGCCGTTTTTCTGGCTGAGGATCTTCACATCCGTATGCGGGAAAGGAATGCCGACCGATCCGACCTTCTTCAGCCCGTCGGGCGGGTTGCAGGACACAAGGCATGTCGCCTCGGTCAGACCATAGCCTTCGACCACGCGGACACCACAGGCCTTCTCAAACCGGTTGAACAGTTCGAGCGGCAGGGGCGAAGAGCCGGAAAACGCCGTTTTGATCGTCGAAAGATCCGCATCCACCGGGCGCTGCATCAGCGCAGACATGGCGGTTGGAACGGTGATGACAAAGGTGGTTTTCCAACGCTCGCAGAGCTTCCAGAAATTGTCGAAGACACCCTCCCCTCGGTAGCCCTGTGGCGTCGGGAAAACCGTGTGCGCGCCAGACACGACCGAGGCCATGAGGATCACGTGGCAGGCAAAGACATGGAACAGGGGCAGCGGACACATGATGCTGTCCTGTTCGGTGAAGAGAAGTTTGTGCCCAAGCCAACCGTTGTAGATCATCCCGGAATACCGGTGCTGGGCAACCTTGGGCATGCCGGTCGTGCCGCCGGTGTGGAAGTAGGCTGCGACCCGGTCGCCTGCACTGTCGGCAAAGTCGAGTGTTGTGTTCTGCTTCTTCAACTCGGTCGTGAAGTTCAGCACATCGGCATGGTGCCCGCCGGGGTTCTTGGGCCGGATGAGCGGTACGATCCACGATTTCGGCGGTGTGAGATAGCGGTTCAGGTCCACTTCCAGGACCGTGTGCACATTGGGCGCGTGGCGGCAGGCCTCGGCGACCTTCTGTGGCACATCGGTTTTCGGGAAGGCTCTGAGCGTGACCACCACCTTTGCGCCGGTCTCGCGCAGGATCGCCGCGATCTGTTCCGGTTCGAGCAGCGGATTGATCGGGTTCGCAATGCCTGCAATCGCACCACCCAAAAGCGTCAGGATGGTTTCGCTGCTGTTTGGCAGCACATAGGCGACCACGTCGTTTTCGCCGATCCCCAGTTTGCGGAAAAGGTTTGCGGCCTGAACGGTGCGTTCGAGCAGCTGCGACCAGCTCAGCGTTTCGGCCTTGTCCTGAGGGCCCGAAAGCAGTTGGAAACTGGTCGCCGGTCGGTCGGGAAAGGCGGCCGCGGTCTTGCTCAACTGTGCGAACAGCGTCGCTGGCAGATCCCGTTCGGCCCACGGCATTTCATTCTCGATCGCGTTGCGGTCCTCGAAACTCGCAAACGTCATGGCGTCCCCTCCCTTGTGTCACGCGCCAGCAAGCACGCTCGCTGGCAAGCCCGTTTAGCGGATATTTTGCCCGGACAAGACAGCCCGACGCTACGACAGATTGCACATGACGCTGCGTTCAAAGCTGATCCATACATGATCCACCGTGCCGTCGAACAGAAAACGCGATGGCATTTGGCCGGGTTTCTGATCGGTTTTGATTTTTTGCACACGTTTGCAAAGAAGTCTTGCCAAACCGCCGACCCTATGGCTTGGTGGGGTGGTCGACCGCAGATTTCAGTGTTGCGCAGGGGGAAGCATGGCGGAAATCCAGCTCAGGAACGTCAACAAACGCTGGGGCAGCTTCGTCGGCGTCGACAATTTCAACCTGACGATCGCCGACAAGGAATTCCTCGTCCTGCTCGGCCCCTCGGGCTGCGGCAAGACGACGACGATGCGGATGATTGCAGGTCTTGAGGACATCACCGAAGGTGAGATCGCCATCGACGGGCGCGTGGTGAACAAGCTTGACCCCAAGGATCGCGACGTGGCGATGGTGTTTCAGTCCTACGCGCTCTATCCGAACATGAACGTCTACGAGAACATCCGCTTTCCGCTCCGCGTAAGGGGAGTTGATGCGTCGACCCATGATGCGCGGGTGCGCCGCGCCAGCGCGATGGTGGAATTGGACGATTTCCTGCACCGCAAACCGGCGGAACTGTCCGGCGGTCAGCGTCAGCGCGTCGCTCTCGCGCGGGCCATCGTTCGCGAACCCAACGTGTTCCTGATGGATGAACCGCTGTCGAACCTCGACGCCAAACTGCGCGTCTCGACCCGCGCGCAGATCAAGAACCTGAGCCATGAACTCGCCGTCACCACAATCTACGTCACCCACGACCAGATCGAGGCGATGACCCTCGCCGACCGCGTGGTGGTCATGGAGAAGGGAGTGGTCCAGCAGGTCGGCAGTCCGACGGAAATCTATGACCGCCCCGCCAATGTCTTTGTCGCGAGCTTCATCGGCAATCCGGCCATGAACCTGATTGATGGCGATGTCGCGGACGGCACCTTTACCGCGCGCGACACGCACATCACCGGGCTGACCGCCGGGTCCGGGAAGGTGACGCTCGGCTTTCGGGCAGAAGATGCGGCACTCGCGCCGGAAGGCGACGGTCAGATTACTGCCTCGATCTACACGCTCGAACTTCTGGGCGACGCAACGATGATTTCGGTGCGTATCGGCCCCTCGCTTGTCGCGGTCAAAGCCGACAAATCCTTCCGGGCCGAAATCGGCGATCCGGTTTCGATCCACGTTCCGCCCGAGATCTGCCACCTCTTTTCAACGGAGACCGGCCAAAGGATCGACGGCTGACCAACCAGAGAGTCCCGGCTCAACCGGGAAATCGCGATGCGACAATCGCGCATCCGGACACACAGGGAGACCAGAATGAACCTTAGACATATACTGATGACAGGCTCGTTCCTTGTCATGGCCAGCACAACCGCAGGCCTTGCCGCCGATTGCGGCATCACCGAGGGTCGGCTGAGCATCATCGGCAATGAATTCCCGGCGATCCAGACGGTCGCGCGCAACGCCCAGGCATGTGATGGCCTGACCGAAGCCAAGGCAAACCTGACCGCCGATCACCAGAAGATCAACCTCGCCGGCATGCAGGGGAACCCGGCGGAATACACCTCTGCCATCGTGGCGAACTCGTCGATCGTGGCGCTCATCAACGAAGACGTGATCCGCCCGCTGGATGATCTTGTTGCAGCTTTTGGACAGGACATTCCCAAAAACCAGCTCATCACGGTGAATGGACAGGTGATGGCGGTGGCTTTCATGGCCAACGCGCAGCACCTTGTCTATCGCAAGGACATCCTAGACCAGATCGGGGTCGAGCCGCCCAAGACCTACGAAGACATGCTGGCCGCCGCCGAGAAAATCCGCGCCGAGGGCATTCTCGAATACCCGCTGGGCGGCGCGTACATGGCGGGCTGGAACCTCGCGCAGGAATTCGTGAACATGTATATCGGCCATGGCGGCGAGTTCTATGAACCGGGCTCGGCGCAGGTGTCGATCAACAACGAAGCCGGTGTCGCCACGCTCGAGATGCTCAAATCGCTGAGCGCCTACATGAACCCCGACTACCTCACCCATGATTCCAACGCCACAAGCGCGGAATGGGAAGCGGGCAATGTCGCCATGATGAACATGTGGGGCTCCCGCACAGGTGTGCTGATGGATGCCGAAGGCTCCACCCCCGAGGTCTATGAGAACACCATGGTCGGCGCCCCGATGACCGTGGCGGGTGGCGACCGCCCCGCATCGACGCTCTGGTGGGACGGCTGGACTGTCGCCAAGAACATCAGCGATGCAGACGCCGAAGCCACCTTCAAGGCGCTGAAGCACGGAATCAGCCCGGCGATCCTGAATGACGAGACCATGGGTCAGGCGGTCTGGATGATCGAAGGCTACCAGCCAGCACCGGTCAATGAAGGCGTGTTCTCGGCCATCGCGATGCAGACAACCCCTTACCCGATGCTGCCGCATCACGGGCTGCTGCACACCGCATTGGGCGACAACATCGCCGATTTCCTTCAGGGCAAGGAAAGCGCAGAGCAGGCGCTTGCGGATATCGAAGCGGCCTACATGACCGCCGCGCGCGAAAAAGGTTTCGTCAACTGACGCAAGCCCCCTTCAGGGGAGCGGGTTCGCCGCTCCCCTGTCCTTCTGATCGGTCCAAGTGTGCGGGAACGCTCTGATGAAACACAGCGCCTTTTTCTGGTTCGTTCTGCCTTCGGCGGTCGCCATGCTGCTGTTCATCTTCTTTCCCATCATCTCCGTGGTGGTCCAGTCGCTGCACACCGCGCATGAACAGGTGATCATCGAAGTCGAAAACTGTGGCCCCTTCGGCTGCACCACTGCCACTGCCATCGATCAGGAGGCCACGGCCGCCCTGCGCGCGGAGCAACCGCTGGGACGGTTCGCCGGGCTGGAGATCTACAAGGACCGCAACCATCTTGCCGTGACCGAAGTCGGACATCTCTGGGCGCAAAGCACCGGGATCGGCGATTTCATCGGCAAGCTGATGAACCTGCCCTTCTACAAGGCCATCGGATTTACCCTGACCTTCACCTTCGTCGTCACGCCACTCACGATCATCTTCGGCTTTATCATTGCCGTCGCCGTCAACAGCGCGGCCCGCGCGATCCGGGGCCCTCTGATCTTTTTCTCCTTGCTGCCGATGATGGTGACGCCGCTGATCGGCTCACTCATCCTGTTCTGGATGGTGGACGCACGCGGCATCCTCGGCACCGCACTCCGCTGGCTGGCCGACGATCCGGGCCTGTCGGTCAAGGCAGACACCGGGCTGATGTGGGCCATGCTGATGGTCTATGGCGTCTGGCATTCTGCACCGTTCGCCTTCATCGTCTATTATGCGGGCCTGCAGACCGTGAACACCGACACGCTGGAAGCCGCCCGCATCGACGGGGCGAGCCGCTGGCAACAGATCCGCCATGTGGTGATCCCGCATCTTCTGCCGCTGACCACCTTCATCGCACTCATGCAGTTGATGGACAATTTCCGGGTGTTCGAGCCCATCGTGAGCTTCAACGCCAGCGCCCATGCCACATCGCTCAGCTGGGCGATCTACAATGATCTGGGCGGTGAAACGCAGCAGCTCAGTTCCGCCGCCGCGACCTCGGTGCTGACCATCATCGGTGTGGCGATCCTGCTGTCACCGGTGCTGGTGCGCACGTGGCGCGACTACGGCAAGACGGCCTGAGAGGACGACGCGCATGGCAAACCCGGTTCAAAAACGCCCCATTGTGCTGCAGGTTGTTCTTGTTGGCATCCTCATCACCTGGATGATCGCCGCCGCCTTCCCGTTCTTCTGGACACTCTGGGGCTCGTTCAAGGTCGAAGGCGATTTCTTCTCGCTGGCCGACTGGACCAATGTCCTGACCGGAGAGATGACCACCCGCGAAACCGGAGATGCCTTCACCACCCAAGGCTATTCCGGCGCGTGGATACAGGAAGAGTTCTGGCGCGCTGCATGGAATTCCACGCTGGTCTGTCTCTTCGTCGTGACGATCTCTCTGACCCTCGGAACACTGGGCGGATACGCACTGGCCCGCTCGACCTATCGCTATGCGTTCTGGTTCCTGCTGATCGCGCTCATCTTCCGCGCGATGCCGCCGATCACGCTGGTCTCGGGGTATCTGCCAGTCTTCTTTCAGTGGAACATCTGGGGCTATCTGCCCACCGCCATCATCGTGCTGGTGGCGATCAACCAGCCCTTCACGCTCTGGATGCTGCATTCCTTCTTCAAGAACATCCCGCAGGATCTCGACGAATCCGCCATGGTGGACGGCTGCACCCGCTTTCAGGCCTTCCGCCACGTGATCATCCCGGTCATGTGGCCCGGCGTGATCACCACCGGCCTGTTCAGCTTCCTGCTCGCTTACAACGACTTCGCCGTGACCGCGATGATCCTCGACAAGCAGAACCAGACCATGGTCCCCAAGATCGCGTCTTTCCTCGGCACCACTCAGACCAAGGGCAACGTGATGTTTGCCGTCGCCGCCGTGGTGTCGACCACTGCGCCGCTGTTCCTGCTGATCATGTTCTTTCAGCGCCAGATCGTCTCCGGCCTCACGGCCGGAGCGGTAAAGGGCTGACCTCCCGTCTTCTCTGGTTCGGAAATACTTCGGGGGAGTCGCCCAAAAGGCGACGGGGACAGAGCCCCCGCTTTCCGTCAACGGAAAGCGAGGATGCGTCAACGCATCCTCCCCGCCCTCAGTTCAGCGTCACCAGCTTGCCGGGGTTCATGATATTGCCCGGATCAATCGCCTTTTTCAGCGTCGCCATCAGCGCATAGGCCGCGCCGTGTTCCTCGGCGAGGTATTTGCGCTTGCCCAGCCCCACACCGTGCTCCCCGCTGACCGTACCGCCGAACTCCAGCGCCAGTTTGTTGACCTGATTGGCCAAGACTTTCGCACGCTCCATTTCGTCAGGCACCTTGGGATCGACAAGGATCAGCAGATGGAAATTACCGTCCCCGACATGGCCCACCAGAGGCGCCACCAGACCTGACTGAGCAATGACGTCCTTGGTCCGTGCGATACAATCCGCCAGTGCCGAAATCGGCACGCAGCAATCGGTCACCAAGCCGTCGCATCCCGGTCGCAGCGCCTTGCCCGCGTAATAGGCGTTGTGCCGTGCCTGCCAGAGGCGGTTCCGATCTTCCGTCCGGGTCGCCCATTTGAAATCCGACCCGCCATGATCTTCGACCAGCGCGGCAAAGCTCTCGACCTGCTCGGCCACACCGGCTTCCGATCCGTGGAATTCGAGGAACAGATGCGGCACTTCCGGCAGTCCCATATCGGGATTGTAGATGTTCATACCTTTCATCTGCACCTCGTCCAGCAGCTCGATCCGGGCCATCGGCAACCCCATCTGGATTGCAAGGATCACCGTGTCGACGGCGCTGGCGATGTCGGGAAAGGCGCAGGTCGCCGCTGCCACATGCTCGGGCTGGCCACGCAGTTTGACAGTCAGCTTGGTGATGATCCCCAGCGTCCCCTCCGATCCGACAAAGAGATGCGTCAGGTCATACCCGGTCGAGGATTTCCGCGCCCGGCTTCCGGTTTCGATGATCTGCCCATCCGGCAGCACCACTTCCAGCGCCAGCACATTGTCCGCCATCGTCCCGTAGCGCACGGTATTCGTGCCCGAGGCCCGCGTCGCAGCCATTCCACCAAGCGTGGCGTCTGCCCCCGGATCGACGGTGAACATCAACCCGGTTGCCCGCAACTCTTCATTCAGTTGCACCCGCGTCACACCCGGTTCGACCACCGCGTCGAGGTCACTTTCGTTGATCTGCAACACCTTGTTCATGCGGCTCGTATCGACGGTGATGCCCCCCTGCACCGGCACGATATGCCCCTCCAGGGACGACCCGACACCATAGGGCACCACCGGGCAGCCATGCTGCGAACAGACCTTCAGGATCTGCGACACCTCTTGCGTCGTTTCGGGAAAAGCCACCGCATCGGGCAGAACCGGCGTCGTGTAGGCTTCGTCATGGCTGTGCTGATCCAGGATCGACGGCCCGGTGGACAGCCGGTCGCCAAGGATCTCGCGCAGCGCGACGATCGTCGCTTCGATATGGGTATTGGACATGCGGGCCTCCCTTTTCGGCGCCACGCTACTGCCAAGCGCGGGCAGGGAAAACCCCGATCAGGCGTCAATCGGTTCGATCAATTCCGGCCCCGAGGCGCGGTTCGAATTGACACGCCGGTCGACCCGGTGAAAATCCATGGCGTCCTCGGGCGCGGCCTGCATCAGGGTCGCCGCCCCGTGCCCGGCCTCCCCGAGCCAGAGCGCCCAATCCTTGGCGTGCAGCGTCACTGGCTGGCGGTGGTGAATGGCCGACATCCGATCATTGGCCGCCGTTGTGACAATGGCGCAGGTCCGATGCGCAACCCCGTCCCGCTCCCAATCCTGCCAGACCCCGGCAAAAACCAGCAGCTCTGCATCTGCCGGATGGATGTACCATGGCAGGCGGTTGCCCTCTTCGTCCTTGGTCCATTCAAAAAACCCCGTCGCCGGGATCAGGCAGCGCCGCTCCCGGCAGGCTGCCTTGAAGGCGGGTTTTTCGGCAATCGTCTCGGCCCGCGCGTTGATCAGCAGCGGTCCGCCGTTTTCAGCCTTGTACCAATGCGGCAGAAATCCCCAACGCATTGCCACCAGCCGTCGTTGCCCCTCCACCGTATGCACTGCATGCACGAGGTTGGTCGGACAGATGTTGTAATTCGGAAGATCAGGCAAGGCATTTGCCGGCACCGCATCGAAGAGCTGTGCCATCGCATCATGCGGCAGGGTCAGGGCGAAACGTCCACACATGGTCGGTGTGGGCCGGACACAAAGGCCCGGCCCCTCCCAGTCTTACTTGTTCACGGTGATCCGACCATCCGTGTAGGGCTGATACGGCCCCACCTTGGCAAGGTATTCTGCCGTGACATCGGCCAGATCGGGACCGTAGTCATAGGCATTCATCGCGTCCCGGAACATCCGGTACCCGTCGCCGCCATTGCGGACATAGTTGTTGGACACCGCGCCATAGGTCGCGTCCGGATCAAGCGGCGCGTCGCCGACCATCACGTTGGACACCCGGCTGCCCGGCGCCTGCGTCAGATCGACGGTAAAGCTCATGCCCGCCACCTGCGGGAACCGGCCAGCGCCCTCTTCGACCTGGCTCACGCCGTTTTCGAGCGCGGCAAGGATCTGCGCGCCCGTGACCTCAAAGGTCGACAGCGTGTTCTGGAACGGCAGCACCGTGAGAACCTCCCCCATCGTGACTTCGCCCGCGTCGATCGACGCACGCAGACCACCGCCGTTCTGGATGGCGATCTGAACGCCCTGATCTTTAACGCGGTCGAGCATCGCATCGGCCACAAGGTTGCCCATCGGGCATTCCATCGCGCGGCAGACATCGCGGCTGCCTTCAATGGCCTCGGCAGTTTCGGCGACGACGCGGGTCTTCATTTCTTCGATGGGGCCAGCCAGTTCGGCCACGCGGGCAACGATGTCCGGGTCCTCTTCGACCGATGCATCCAGAAGGATCGTGTCACCTTCGGCATAGGTCAGGTTGCCCGCGTCATCGAAGTTGAGAACCAGATGGCCCACATATTTCGAATAGGCATAGGCCTGCACCACCGGCACGAGCGTGCCGTCTTCCTGGCTGGCAAATGTCGGGTAAGCGCCCTGACGATCCGGATCGGTTGCCGAAAGGTAGGTGTGGCTGTGACCGCCGACCACGGCATCAAGTCCGGACACAGCCGCCGCGATCTCGAGATCCCGTGGAAGCCCCACATGGGTCAGCGCGATGATCTTGGTGACCCCCTCTTCCGTCAATGCGGCGACATCGGCCGCGATGCTGTCGATCTCATCCTGAAAGATCACTGCCTCCGAGGGCGACGAGGTTTCCACGGTGTCGGTGGCCAGTGCCGACACGATGCCGATCCGTTCACCACCCACCTCAAGCACGACATGGTTCTGTACCTTCTCGGCAAGAATGTTCGACTGGCTGACATCGAGGTTGCCAGAAATCACCGGGAAGGACACATTGTCGATCAGCTTCAGCAGACCTTCATCTCCATCGTCGAACTCGTGGTTGCCCACGGCCATGACGTCGAATCCGATCTTCTCCATCATCTCGGCTTCGACATCGCCCTTGTAGGTCGTGTACATGAGCGACCCCTGATACTGGTCACCCGCATCGACGACGATCACGTTCTGACCGTCCAGTTCGGCGCGCAGCTGGTCGATCATGGTCTTGACCCGCGCAACGCCGCCAAAACACTTGCCCTCGGCATTGTCTTCGGCGGAACAGGTCGAATCGAAGCGGTTGATCGGTTCAATACGGCTGTGCAAATCGTTGATGTGAATCACGTGCAATGTGTACTCGGCCTGCGCCATGCCGGCGGTCAGCGCCAAGGCTGCGGCACTTGAAAGAAGTCGGTAAGACATGTGAGTCCTCTCTGTCGGATTATTATGCGGCAATCGTGCCTTGCTGCGCGGGGGGAGTCAAAACTTACGCAAGGGACGTTTGCCTATTTGGCCATAGGACGCAAAACCAACAGGCAGATGACAGCGCTTGACGCGACGCCCGGCACGCGGCACATCCCTTCGCATGATCTACAAAATCCTCCGCTCCGACGAATGGGCCGCGCTCCAGACCGATGGCGAAACCGCTGGTGCGCCGATTGATGTCGCCGATGGCTATGTGCATTTCTCGACCGCCGAGCAGGTGCGCGAAACAGCGGCCAAGCATTTTGCCGGCGCGGACGGTCTGATGCTTCTGGCCTATGACGAAACCGCAATGGCGGGCGACCTGCGCTGGGAACCGTCCCGTGGCGGCGCACTCTTTCCGCATCTCTACAGCCCGTTGCGGCTGGCCGATGTGGTCTGGGCCAAGCCCCTGCCCTGCAATGGCGAGTGGCACGAATTCCCGGACGATCTTGCATGAGCCTGCTGGAACAGGCCGGGCTGCGCCTTCTGCATCGGTTCGACCCCGAAATCGCCCATGGCATGGCGCTCACCGCGCTGCGGTTCGGCCTTGCACCAACCATTGGAACGGTCACCAGCACCCGGCTGCGCACGACGCTGGCCGGGATGACGCTGGCCAACCCGGTCGGCCTCGCTGCCGGCTTCGACAAGAACGCCACCGCCCTGCGCCCGCTCTCCCGTGCCGGGTTCGGCTTCATCGAGGTGGGCGCCGCCACCCCGCGCCCGCAACCCGGCAACCCGAAACCGCGCCTCTTCCGCCTGACCGAGGACCGCGCAGTCATCAACCGCTTTGGCTTCAACAATGACGGCATGACGGCGATCGCGGCCCGGCTTGCCGAGCGTCCCCGGGATGCGGTGATCGGCTTGAACCTCGGCGCAAACAAGGACAGCGACAACCGCGCGGGCGATTTCGCGACCGTTCTGGCCACATGCGCCGCGCATCTTGATTTCGCCACGGTGAATGTCAGTTCCCCGAACACCGAGAAACTGCGCGATCTTCAAGGAAAAGAGGCCCTTTCTGCCCTGCTGGCGGGTGTCATGGAGACGCGAAACGCCCTCGACCGTCCCATTCCGATCTTCCTCAAGATCGCGCCCGACCTGACCGACACCGAAATCGCAGACGTGGCCGAGGTCGCGCTGAGTTCCGGCATCGACGGGCTGATCGCCACCAACACCACGCTTGACCGCGACGGGCTGAGCTCAGCCCATCGTGATGAAAAAGGCGGGCTGTCGGGCCGCCCGCTTTTCGAGAAATCAACCCGCGTACTCGCGCAGCTCTACCGCGCCACCGAAGGAAAGCTGCCGATCATTGGGGTGGGCGGCATCGCCTCTGCCGAAGACGCCTATGCCAAGATCAAGGCCGGCGCGTCGGCCGTACAGCTGTACTCTGCCCTCACCTACGAAGGGCTGAACCTCGTGCCAAGGATCGCCCAGGGCCTTGACGATCTGCTCAAAAGCAATGGCTTCAAGTCCGTCTCCGAAGCGGTCGGGACCGCAGCCTGACCTCTTGTCTTCTCTGGTTCAAAAATACTTCGGGGTCTGGGGCAGAGCCCCAGATTTTCCGTTGTTCGGAAAATCCCTGCTTCCGGCCTGCTAAAGCCTCACAGGGACGCGGGTTGCCGTAATGAACTCCCGGATCAACCCCGCATCCTTGACGCCGGGCGCGGATTCGACACCCGAGGACACATCCACCTGTTTCGCTCCGGTCAGGGCAATCGCCTCTGCCACGTTGTCGGGCGTCAGCCCTCCAGCCAGCAGCCATGGTTTTGGCCACCGCCGCGCCGAAATCAGCCGCCAGTCGAAGGACACGCCGTTGCCCCCCGGCAGCACCGCGTTTTTCGGCGGCTTTGCATCGACGAGAATCTGATCGGCCACCTCGGAATAGAGATCGAGCGCCGCAACATCCTCCTGATCGGCCACACCGACCGCCTTGATCACCGGCAGTCCGCAGCGCGCGCGCACGTCGCTTACCCGTTCCGGGGTTTCGCTGCCATGCAACTGGATGAAATCGAGGGGCACCTGCGCCATCAGGTCGTCCAGAAAGGCGTCATCGGCGTTCACCACCAACCCGACCTTGGCCAGACCGATCGGGGCTTCGACCGCCAGGTCGCGTGCCACGTCAAAGGACACGAAACGCGGGCTTTTGGGAAAGAAGTTCAGGCCGATATAGGCCGCACCCGCTTCGGCGCAGGCATGCACGTCCTCGGGCCGGGTCAGCCCGCAAATCTTTGTCCGAATGCCAGGAGTCATGGAGCGGCTCAGCTCGCCTCGTCAAGAAGTGCCAGAACCTCGTCCTTGTCCTTGTCACGCTCTGCCTTGGTGCGGCGCAGCTCACGCTCCAGACGCTTGACCTCGGCCTGACGCTGGGCAGCCGCCGCCCGATGTTTGTGCTCGCGCAGCCATTCCCAGACAAAACCGATCAGCAAACCGGCGACGATACCGCCGAAGATCACAATGAAGAGCGGCAGTTCGATCGACCGGTTCATCCCGGCAAGGTCGGACAGGCCAGAGGGCAAAAGCTGCAGCATCACCGTGCCGCGATTTGCCAGAGCCACGGAGACCAGCACAATGGCCAGCGCCGCAAGAAATGCATAGCGGATATATCGCATCAGTTCGTTTTCCCGTTCAACCTGTCCCGAAGCAGTTTGCCGGTCTTGAAAAACGGCACATGCTTTTCCTCAACCTCGACCGCTTCGCCGGTGCGCGGATTGCGTCCGGTGCGGGCATCGCGCTTCTTGACCGAAAACGCTCCGAAGCCGCGCAACTCCACCCGGTCGCCGCGCGCCATGGCATCGATGATCTCTTCGAAGATCGTGTTCACGATCCGCTCGACATCGCGCTGGTACAGATGCGGATTGTCATCGGCAATCTTCTGGATCAACTCAGACCGTATCATCGTCTAACATCCCTCTCGCCGCACGCCCGTTTCGTGCTGTTATTTCAGGTGAGTATACGCAGGACATTCCAGAACGGAAACCGCGGCGTGTGCGGGTTTGGCAGAAAGTTCAGCCAAATTAAGCGGTTCAAAGCCACCCGGACTGCCAATTTCCGCAAATTGCGACATCGTCCGCGCGTCTTGGCCGTGTTGAAGTTACATTACGATTCGCATGTCAAACCCCGTGCCCTGACCACGTTCCCGACGCTTGGCTCTGGACATCCCGTGCCTCTACTGGCTCATTGCTGCCAAACGGACACGGGGAGGAAAACCGATGAAATTGCTGCGCTTCGGAGAGATGGGGGCCGAGAAACCGGGACTGCTCGATGGCGAAGGGCGGATCCGCGACCTGTCCGCCCATGTGAACGACATCGACGGAGCCGCGCTGTCGAAGCACGCGTTGGACCAATTGCGTGCCGTTGATCCGACCAGCCTCCCGGTGGTGGATGGCACTCCGCGCATCGGCGCCTGCGTCGGCAATGTCGGCAAGCTGATCGCCATCGGGCTCAACTACGCCGATCATGCCGCCGAGGCGAACATGGCGCTGCCTCAGGAACCCATCGTCTTCTTCAAGGCGACCTCCTCGATCTCGGGGCCGAATGACCCTGTTGAAATCCCCCGCGGGTCCACCAAGACCGATTGGGAGGTCGAACTGGGTGTGGTGATCGGCAGCCGCGCGAAATACGTCTCCGAAGCCGAGGCGCTCTCGCATGTGGCAGGCTACTGCATCGTCAACGATGTCAGCGAGCGCGACTTCCAGCTTCACCGCTCGGGTCAGTGGGTCAAGGGGAAGTCCCATGACACGTTCGCGCCCATCGGCCCTTGGCTTGTCACGGCAGATGACGTTCCCGATCCGCAGAACCTTGCCATGTCGCTGTCTGTCAACGGCAGGACGATGCAGAACGGCAGCACGCGCACGATGCATTTCTCAGTAGCGACCGTGATTTCCCACCTGTCGCAGTTCATGACGCTGGAACCCGGCGACGTGATCGCAACCGGCACCCCGCCGGGCGTCGGCATGGGGCAGTCACCCCAGGTCTATCTGTCGGCGGGCGATACGATGGTCGTCACGGTCGAAGGTCTTGGCGAACAGCACCAGACCTGTATCGCGGCCCGGGACTGAGGCAGATCAGGACCGGGCACTGGCTGGCGGACTGATTGTTTTCAAATCGAAGGCGATGTCACGGCTTATCCACCCGAGGAGTCGAAAGGCGTTGCACCATCGCCTTGACCTGTTCGACCGCGCGTAATGCGGATGGCGTGCCGCAAACCCAGTCAGAGGTGCTGTGCAGAACAGGAAACCCGGCAAGCACGGGATGCGTCGTTATGGCTTCGGCCTGGGACGACCCCGCGTAGCTGGGTGAACTGATCAGGAAATCGGGCTTGCGCAAAACGATCTCTTCCAGCGAAATCCGCCCGTTTCCGACAAAGCCCAAATCGTCAGACAGGTTGCGGGCTCCGCCTGCCGTCAGGATGCTGTGGCTCAGAGTGCCTTCCCCCAAGGCAAATCCGTTGGGGTAAAAGAACGCCGCCGAAGGAGCGTCCTCATCGAGTGTCGTGAACTGCGCAAGCCGGTCCTCGACCTCCATGGCAAGGTTTTCCGCGACATCTCCGCGATTGAGAACACGGCCCATCTGCCGAATGTGATCGGGGATTTCATCGAGCGACGTCGTCAGCGGAAACTGGACGACGTCAATCCCAATGGTGCGCAGCATGCCGATCAGCGACGGATCCGTGAAGGTTCCAGCGACGACAATGTCAGGCGTGGCGACCGCGATTTCCTCGGCTTGGGCACTGTTCTTGGCAAAGTTTGCAGCATCCGCCGCCATCGCGGATGAGCGCGGGTCATCGGACAGCTCGCTTAAAGACACAATCTGCGCCGGGTCCGCCACGAGCATCACAAGCTGGTCGGTGCACAGATTGACAGAGACCACGCGCGGCAGATCATCAGCGCCGGCCCGCATCGGGGCCAGCGCCACGAGCAAAAGCGTCAGAAGACGCTTCATCGTTCAAAACGAGGTTTCGATGCCGAAACGAATTGTACGCTCCGGAGCATTGAAGCCTGTGACTGTTTCATAGTCGACATCGGCCACGTTATCGATGGCAGCATAGGCCGCGGTCGAATTCGTGATGTCGTAGCGCGCCGACAGGTCAACGACAGTGTAATCGTCAAGCCGTGTCGGCGTGCCAAAGCCATCAAGAATATCCGCAACGCGCGAGACATTCATGCCAAGCTGAAGCCGATCCGTGACATCCGCTTCAAGCGCAAGCGACAGGTCATGACGCGGCACACGCACCAGACGCTCGCCATCTGTCTCTGCTTCGGTCAGCGTATAGCTGCCAGACAGGCGCAGCCAGTCCAAGACCGCGTAGGAACCGCTCAACTCCAGACCTTTGGTCGTCGTTTTTCCGTCCAGCTGTGTATAACATCCGAAAGACTGCGACGGCAGGCAGTTCGACGAGGTCCCGAAGCCGATGAGGTCTTCGATCTCGGTATAGAACAGAGTGGCGCGAACCGATCCACGGTCGCCGTAAGCGTGTTCCAGCCCGAGGTCTATGCTGCGGCTGGTTTCCGGATTCAGCGTCGTGCCGCCAGCATAGGGGCCAAAGCGCTCGTAGAGGGACGGTGCGCGATAACCGGTTGCGATGGACGTGCGCAGCGTCGTGGCATCGCTGAGCGCATAGGAGAGCGCCGCGCGGCCAGACAACTGGCCATCGAAATCAGAGTAATCGTCATAGCGCAGGGTCAGCGACAGTTCGATGTCACTGCTGGGCCGCAGCTTGACCTCGCCAAAGACCGCCGAGTTCGCCGCTTCGTAGTCCACGCCATCCAGCGAAGAGCGCTCTTCGGTCCAGTCGGCTCCGAATGCCACGTCAAGCGTCGGAGAGATTTCGCCGGTTGCAAGATACGAGACTGCGTCCCGCTCTCCGATGAACTCTCGTGTGAAACCACCGGCATCAAAGCGGTCCGTTTCGAACCGGCTGAACGACAGTTCGTGCGACCAGCCGCCCACCAGATATTCGCCAAAAACGCGCGCGCCCCGCCGCACCACGTCGAGCTCTCCGGACGCGTCCGTGGTGGAGCGGTCAAATTCCGACGTGCTTTCGGCCCAAAGCGCGTTGACGCCCACGCGGATCGCATCGCTGACCTCATACGCTGCAAAGACGTTCGCCGTACTCTGTGCGAATCCGTCGTTTTCCGTGTCGGTCGGGCGGGCCGAGAACCCTTCCGACGTGACGCGACCAAAACTGAACGCAAGTTCGGCACGGTCATCACGGTAGCCAAGACTCAAAGACCCGGCATAGGTTTCGAAACTGCCTGCCTCGACGGTTGCACGGCCCGAAACGCCATCGACGTCCGGCCGCCAGCTTTCGATCTCGACGACACCGGCGATGGCATCAGAGCCGTAAATCGCGGATTGCGTACCTTTGACAACGGCCACGCGATTGATCGTCCCGGTGGTCAGCGTGCCGAAATTGAAGCGGGTTTGGGTGATGGACGGATCGGTTACGTCGATCCCGTCGATGCGAACACCGACATAGGCATCCCCAAGACCGCGAATCCGCAGCGCCGCTTGCGTGCCCAAGCCACCATTCGAGGTGACGGACACGCCCGGCAAAGCTGACAGTGCGGCGGCCGTGTTCAGCCCTTTGACCGTCAGGTCCTCCGAGTCGGCGATGTCGATCGTGGCCCCTGTCGTGTCGAGGTTCGTTGGCAGCAGCCCGCCGAAGACGACGATTTCGCCAAGGTCGATGATGTCGCTGCCTGCGTCTTGAGCCGCAACGACGGACGGCGCGACAAGCGTCGTGCAAAGAAGTAGTTTGGTGGTGAGGCGCTTCATAGCTCTGGTCCCAGCCATTATCCGATGCAAAGGCATCGCGTGTTTCAAAAATCTGGGACATGTCACATGCCCGCAGACGGTGATGGACACCACTGCGGACGTGCCGCCGCCCTGACGCACCCCGCGTCCGGACTGGGTGTTGGCTCGCGGCAGGTCTCCTGACTTGCGGGTCGTCGCTTTGCTGGCCTTCCCAACGCCTGCGGCGTCAGTGGCATCTGCAGCATCGCTCACCGCTTACAGTTGCGGGGGCAGTCACGGAATTTCCGACCAAAGGCCGAAGCACCGCGTTCCCTTTTCACCCAGCACAACCGCACCGGGACCGAAAGCAAACCCATATGCGCTCAGGTCTTCTTTCCGGTCAAGAGGCGCAATCTGCGGGCCGTTGAATTCTCGCGCAGATGCGGCAATCCGCCGTCCGACGGATCTGGAGTACGCTTTCGACGGGGTCCCGGAGGTGCCAACGATTTTACAGTTCTGATCGGCTTTGATGATGTGAACGCCCCCGGACGCATCAATTGCACACTCTAGGGTTAGGTGTTCAGTCCCGGCATTTGGTGGATCGGGTCTGAATTGAATCTGTCCGACTCTGATGTCCAAATCTTGCAGATGTATTCGCAAGGAGTGAGTCCGTTGAGGGACATGATCCTCCAGCGCGAACTCATGGAACAGAGCCGGTTGCGACTCCTGCCGCCGTCCCATCATCGCCAATCCTCCCATACCTTGCAGGAGTTGAATCAGTCGATAGCCCTTCGATCAAGCACGAGTTTTTCAACGAAACACGCCCAAACAATCCAGCCAGAACTCCATGACCAAGGCCTGCAGCTTGCTCACCCAGAATCCGCGACGCGCTCCCAGAACGACGCTTTGCGGGCGTGATTTGCCTTCAGTCCGTCGAGATATTCCTCGTGCGACGGGTGCCCCGCATAGTCCGGTATCGCCATGTCCGCTGACGCGCAGGACGCGAGGTGGCGGGCGGCGTGGCCGTAGCGGCCTGAGCGGGACTTGGTCAGGGCGAAGTCGATCATTGAGCGCCACAGCAGGACGGCGGCCAGGGGGTGCGTGGGCGTCAGCGCATCGGCAAGCGGGGTCAGGATGTCATAGGCATCGCCATCGATCTCGGTGTGGCGGGACAGGACCAACTGGGACGCGAGGGACATGTCCTGAACTTGCAGGCAGTAGGCCAAGGCCGCGTCGATGACCGGAAAGGCGAGCACATGCTGGCGGGCGGCGTCTTCGGCTTCGATGTCCTCGAAATCCGGCAAGAGCTTGAGGTGCCGGCGCAGCGCATCTGGACACAGGCGCTTTTCGAACCGCGCCCACAGGGCATTGCGGAGGTCATCCTTACGGCCCAGCGCCTCGAGGCAGGCGAAATGCGCCTCATCAAGGTCGGCGGTGTCAAACCAGTGGTCGGTCGGCAGGGCACGGTCGACAAGCTGCAGCGCCTCTTCGGCGCGGCCAGCGGCCAGCAGGCGTGTCGCGGCCTCGGGGGCGATGGTGTGGAAGGTCAGTTGTTCGGCTGTGTACCGGGCCAGCCAAGCGTCGACGTCCCCTTGCAGATCGGCGACATCCTGCAGGATCATCTCGACAGTCCGGTCGCGGGCGACACGCGCGCGGTCTTCGCGCTGTGCGGGGTCTGTGATGAATTCGTAGAGAACCAGATCGGCCTCGGTCAGCGGCGCAGATCGCGCAGCCTCTGACAGTACCTTGAGATGCGCCAGACCGGTGTCACCCAAAGCCTCTGCCAAGGCATGGACGGCATGATCGAACGCGCCGTAGCCATCGACTGAAACCGCCTCGAAAACGTCTTCCGCGAGAGCCTTGGGGTCTTTGGTCAGGGATGGCGCAACACGCGAGATCGCGTCCATCGCGTCGCGCATCACGTCGCCGATCGTGCCCCAGCTGTCGTCCGTGCGCTCATGAATACCGGCCGCCAGATGTAGCTGCGCCCAAAGCAAGTCGAACGCCAGGTCCGGCGCGTCAGGCGCGATGCCTGTTTCGATCAGCTGCGTGAGGTCGGACAGTTCCTTGGCCAGCGTCTTCTGCGCCTTGCGGGAGATGAAGCTGCGGCCCCGCCGAACCTGCGCAAACCGCTTGCGCACATCGGTGGCGATGGTCTCGGTGCCCTGTTCCGCCGCAAGCGCCATGCGCACGCGCCGCTGGCGGGCCGCGTCGCCTTTGACGCTTTCCAAGAGCAGGTCGGCCAAAACATCTGCGCCCAGGGTCAGCAAGTTCGCCTTGTTCAGAGCTTTTCCCGCCATTGCCGTCCTCCTGTGCCGCAACTCCAGACCGGAATCTAAATATAGAAAAGGCGCCCCTTGGGCGCCCCATATCTAGCTCGAACCGTCGTCTTCGCGAAATCTTTGCCCGATTCCGTGCTAACTTTGCCCCGATTTACAAAAATCAGTGCGTCCAAGCGCCCTTGCGATCAACTGCGAAGTTTTCCGCATATCCGCGTCGCCGGATATTGGGTTTGCGCTTGTTTGGGGTGAGCTG
>NZ_JALEGT010000022.1 GCF_022763305.1 Marivita sp.
AACAGATCGGTATCAAGGGGACGCGTCAGCCAGGGGTAGGACGGCATGATCGAGGCCGGCACCACGCTGCGCGGGTCGATCAGGTGCGCCACATGCCAGTCGTCCGAATACTTGCCGCCCAGTCGCGCCAGATCCGGGCCGGTGCGCTTCGATCCCCAGAGCATCGGGTGATCGTAGGCACTTTCGGAGGCCAGCGAATAGGGGCCGTAGCGGTCCAGTTCGTCGGCCAGGCTGCGCACCATCTGGCTGTGGCAGGCATAGCAACCCTCGCGGATGTAAATCTCGCGCCCCGCCAGTTCCAATGGCGTATGAGGGCGCAGGTCATCGGGAAGCTCAACCGTTTCGTCGATGGTGAACAGCGGTGCGATTTCCACAATCCCGCCGATCGAAGCGGCCACGATGATTGCCGCCACCAGCCCCATGGAGACCTTCTCGAGATTATAGTGCAGTTTCAGCATGGGATCACTCCGCCGGCTGCGCGAAAAGGGGCCGGTCGGTGGCATCCCCCGTGGACCCGTGCATCGTTGCGCGACAATTCCAGGCGCAGATCACGGCCCCGGTCAGGAACAACCCGCCACCGATGGTTCGAAGCAAGTAGTAGGGGGCCATCGCCTCGACCGACTGGACAAAACTGTAGGACAGCGCGCCGTTCTCGTCATAGGCCCGCCACATCAGCCCCTGCGTAATACCGGCATTCCACATCGATACGACGTAGACGAGTGTGCCTGTGACGGCGAGCCAGAAGTGCCATTCGACGGCCCGTGGCGACGCCATCTCCGTCTTGCCACTGAGTTGCGGCACCAGCGTATAGATCGCACCAAAGACGATCATCGCCACCCATCCGAGCGTACCGGAATGGACGTGGCCCACGGTCCAGTCGGTATAATGCGACAGCGAATTGACCGGGCGAATGGCGAGGAACGACCCTTCGAAGGTCGACAGCCCATAGAACACCGCGGCCACGAACATGAAGCGCAGCGTGGCGTCATCGCGGACCTTGTGCCAGGCGCCGTTCAGCGTCGCGATGGCATTGCCCGCCGAGGCCCAACTCGGCACCAGCAACATTACCGAAAATGTCATGCCGAGCGTCTGCGCCCAGTAAGGCAGCGCGGTGTAATGTAGATGGTGCGAGCCCACCCAGATATAGAAGAAGGTGATGCCCCAGAAGCTGACGATCGAAAGACGGTAGGACCAGATCGGTCGCCCGGACCGCACCGGGAGGAAATAATAGAGCATCCCGAGAAACCCCGCGGTCAGGAAGAAGGCAACCGCATTGTGGCCATACCACCATTGCACCATGGCATCCTGCACGCCCGACCAGATGGGGAAGCTCTCTGCCGTTGTCCAGCGCACGGGAAGCGCGAGGTTGTTGACGATGTGCAGCATCGCCACGACGAGGATGAAGGCCAGGTAATACCAGTTGGCGACATAGATATGCGGCTCGTTCCGGCGGGCAAGCGTGCGGATATACAAGACGAAATACGTCACCCAGATCACCACCAGCCAAAGATCCGCATACCATTCGGCCTCGGCATATTCCTTGGATTGGGTTGACCCCATCAGATAGCCGGTGACGGCCCAGGCGCAAAACAGGTTGTAGCCGATGAGCACGACCCAGGGGCTCAGATTGTCGGCGAGCCGCGCGCGCGAGGTGCGTTGCAGGACGTGGAAAGACGTGGCGATCAGCGCGTTGCCGCCAAAGCCGAAGATGATACCCGTCGTATGCACGGGGCGCAGCCGGCCAAAGCTTGTTGCGGGCCAGGGGGGTGTCCCCTCGGGCCAGTACAAGAGCGCTGCAACCCAGACACCGATGCCCATGCCGATCATCGCCCAGATCAGTGTCATGACGATCCCGAACCGGGTCGGCGCGTCGTAGTAGCGCTGCAACCGATTGGCCGGTGGCACGGGATCATAAAGCGCGCCGCCGAGCACAAATGCGAGCGCGATCCCGAGCCCGAGCGCCATGAACCCGTGGGCCGACATGACCCCGTGACGCGCCGATGCAGCCATGGCAAGGCCCATCAGGGCCAGCAGGACCGACAGGGCCATGCCAATCCGGCGCTCAGAAACCGACAACAATGCTGTCATCTTGATCTGCCTTTCTTCGTCATGCGGCCGCCCGTTCGGGAAGGGCGATATCGGCGAGCGTGGATCTGTTCAGATCGGCGATGAACTGACGCTCCGCCTGTCGAAGCCGGGATTTCAGGCGGCAACATCCGTCGATCGAACAATCTCCGCCATCCGGCCCGAAACACTCGACGAGCGACTGTCCCTGTTCGAGCAGCCGCACGACGTCGCCAAGCCGGATGTCGGCCGGGCTGGATCGCAAGACGGCGCCCCCATTCACCCCGCGTCGGGTCTCGACGATGTCTGCCTGCGCGAGCCGTTGCATGATCTTCGCCAGGTGGTTGCGCGATAGTTTGAACTCCTCTGCCAAATCTGCCGTTGAGAACGCCCGGTCGGGCGCGCTGGCCATCCGCATCAGCATTCGAAGTCCGTAGTCGGTGAAGGAGGTAAGGTTCATGGCGTCCCGCAGATTTTCAAATCGGTATTTACAATACCTATTTAGCAGAGATAGCATGAGACTCAAGATCAATTTCCAGAGGGCCCCATGTCGACTGCCGTCTCACAGATCAATTCCGCCCGCCCGCAAATGACCGCCGAGATCATGGCGCGGACCGGGCTGGACGAAGAAAAGCTGACCGAACTGGTGCATTGCTTCTATGGCAAGGTGCGCGCGGATCCGGCGCTTGGCCCGATCTTCGCGGAGCGGATTTCGGATTGGGCCCCGCATCTGGACCGGATGGTGGCCTTCTGGTCGTCGGTCGCCTTGATGACGGGCCGGTATCACGGGGCCCCGGTCCCGTCCCATATCGGCCTGCCCGTGGACTGGGATCATTTCGACCGCTGGCTGGTGCTGTTTCGCGAAACCGCGACCGAAACCTGCCCGCCCGAAGGTGCTGCGCATGTCATCGAACGCGCCGAGCGGATCGCGCGCTCGCTGCATATGCGGTCGAGGATGCGAAGCCCCGGACAATTCCATCACTGTTCTGACCCGAGGATACGGACATGACAAGACCACTGCCCCCGCAGGACCCGAGCGACCTGACCAGTTTCATCGAGACCGAGTATCACGCGAAACACCGTGCCCGGCTTCCCGAACTGGCGGCCTTGTCGGAAAAGGTCGAAGCGGTCCATGCCGGGCAAACGCATGTTCCCGCGGGATTGGCCGACCTGCTGCGCCGGATGATCGGTGACCTCGAAGTTCACATGAAGAAAGAGGAACTGATCCTGTTCCCCGCCATTCGCAACGCGGCGGCGGGGCTGGATGCGCCGATTGCGGCGATGCGCGCGGATCATGACGACCACGAAGCCGAAGCCGGCCAAATACGGCACCTGACCAACAACCTGACATTGCCGGACGGCGCCTGTCGAAGCTGGACGCGGCTTTATTACGGGGTCGGTGAATTCCTTGACGACCTCGAAGAGCATATCCGGCTGGAAAACGACGTGCTGTTTCCGCAATTCGAAACGCGGGAGACGGGCCATGTCTGAGCTACACCTCCCAAAACCCACCAGGGACCTTGTCGACCGGCGTCATGACCTGGCACCCGATACCGAAGACGCATTCCGCGCGTTCTCGAAAGCGGTGTTCGCCGAAGGGGCGCTCGATACACGCACCAAGCAGCTCATCGCGGTGGCCGTGGCGCATGTGACCCAATGCCCGTGGTGCATCGAAGGCCATGTCAAGGCGGCCAAGCGCGAGGGGGCCTCGGGCGAACAGATCATGGAAGCCATCTGGGTTGCATCCGAAATGCGCGCCGGGGCGGCCTGGGCACATGCGCTCAAGGCGGTAGATCTGATCGACGACGCGGGCCAAAGGGACAGCTGATGCCGGCCAGACCGTTCGTCTCTGACTCCCCCGCCGGGCGCATCCGTATCAAGCGGATTTATCGCGCGGCGCGGGTCTCGGACGGCAAGCGGATTCTGGTCGACCGTCTTTGGCCACGGGGCGTGGCGAAGGACCGCGCCCGGCTGTTCGACTGGTGCAAGGACATCGCGCCGAGCGATACGTTGCGGCACTGGTTTCATGCCAATCCCGATCAGTGGCAGGACTTCGTCACGCGCTACCGGGCGGAACTCGCCACGCGCGAAGATTTGGTGCGCGAGCTTGCCGGATACGCGCAGGGCGATATCGTCACGCTGCTCTATGCCTCGAAGGACGAGGAACACAACAACGCCATCGTGCTGCGGGACTGCCTGCGCCAATGGTTGGAAAGGGAGGGAAAAATGACGGACCGGCCCAATGACGAGCCTCTGCGAACGCCGCTTTGCGATCTGCTTGGATGCGAGGTGCCCATCCTGCTGGCGGGCATGGGCGGCGTGTCCCGGTGGGAACTGGCTGCGGCGGTGGCCGATGCGGGGGGCTACGGGATGTTGGGGATGGTGCGCGAACCCATCGACCTGATCACACGGGAAGTCACCGCGATGCGGGCGGCCACGGACCGGCCCTTCGCCGTCAACCTGATCCCGGCGGCGACCGACCCGCAGTTGCTTGAGGCGCAGATCGCCTGTTGCCTCGATCTTGGGGTGCCGGCCTTCTGCTTTTTCTGGGATGTGATGCCGGATGTGGTGGCGCGGGTGAAAGACGCGGGATGTCTCGTATTGCATCAGGTCGGAACGGAGGCCGCCGCGCGACTGGCCGAAAAGGCCGGGGCGGATGTGATCATCGCACAGGGGATCGAGGCGGGCGGCCATGTGCACGGACGAAGTCCCGCCTTCGGACTGGCGGAACGGATACTGGCCGGGACCGGCCTGCCGGTCGTCGTCTCGGGCGGGATCGCGACGGGCGAAGGGCTTGCCGCCGCCATGGCGGTCGGGGCCAGCGGCGTGCAATGCGGCACCGCCTTTCTGGCGACCGAAGAATCCTTTGCGCATTCCTATCACAAGTCCCGCATCGTCGAGGCCACGGGCGAGGATACGGTGCTGACCGATGTGTTCGTTCTGAACTGGCCCAAGGGCGCCGCGGTGCGGGTGATCGGCAACAGCGTGACGGAGGGTCTCAAGGGGCATTACCTGGGCCACGACCCGGACAGCCTGCCGCGCGAGACCATCGCCCATGACGACGATCAGCCCCGCCTGCGCTTCAGCACGGATTCGCCCTTGCGCACCACAACCGGCGATCTCGAAGCGATGGCGCTCTATGCCGGTCAGGGCGCGGGAAATATCCCCGATATCGTCCCTGCGGCCGCACGTCTGAACGCCATGGTCGCGCAGGCCCGGCATATCCTGAAGGGCCCGGTGCGTAACGGTTTCGAGGCGATGTCATGAGCGACGAATTCAAGAGCTTCCGCTGCCAAAGCGGCTTTTCCTCACCGCCCTGCTATGCCGCCGAGGTCGCACCGGAGTATTTCGATCCGCTGGCGGTCGATCCCGAACAGGCACGCGACGTGGCCCGCTGGCGCAAGGCCGAACGCAGCCGTCTGCGCGATGCGCGCCTGGCACTGTCGGTCGCCGAGCGCGAGGAGATCGGCGAGGCGCTGGCCAGGCATCTGCGACAGGTGTTGCAAGACCGCTTCGGCGGGGCGCAGGGCAAGGTCTTTTCCGCCTACTGGCCGATCAAGGGCGAGCCCGACCTGCGCCCGCTGATGGCCGAACTGCACCAGGCCGGCGTGACCGTCGTCCTGCCCCTGGTCGAAACAAGGGCGGCCCCGCTCATCTTCCGCCATTGGACGCCCGAGACACGCATGCAGCGCGGCGACTGGAATATTCCCGTCCCGCCCCCGGACGCACACGTCGTCACACCCGACATCGCACTTGCCCCGCTCGTCGGCTGGACGACGGATGGCTATCGCCTCGGCTATGGCGGGGGCTATTTCGACCGGACGCTGGCGGCGCTGACCCCGAAACCTTTTGTCATCGGCATCGGTTTCCAGTCGGCACAGCTCAAAACCATTTACCCGCAACCCCACGATATCCCACTCGATCTCATCCTGACCGAGAACGGGGTGCAAGCGGATGAGGAAGCGACATGAGCACCACGGCGGAGCGGATGCGCGCGTGGCGCGGCCCGGCGATCCTCAGCTTCGGGTTCCGTCCCTTCTTCCTCGGGGCCGCTATCTGGGCCGCGGTTGCCATGGCGCTCTGGATTCCGGCCCTCACCGGAGCCCTCGACCTGCCGACCCGGTTCGACGCGGCAAGCTGGCATGCGCATGAGTTTCTGTTCGGCTATCTGTCGGCGGTCATCGCCGGTTTCCTCCTGACTGCGGTCCCCAACTGGACAGGGCAATTGCCGATCGTCGGCTGGCCGCTTGGCGGACTGTTCGCGCTCTGGCTTGGCGGGCGCGCAGCGGTCCTCTTTTCGACCGGTCTGCCGCCCCTTGCCGTGGCCCTCGCCGATCTCGCCATGCCGGTGGCGCTGACCGGGTTTCTCGCGCGCGAGATCGTTGCCGGGAAAAACTGGCGCAACCTGATTGTCCTCGCCTTGCTCGGCGTCTTCACGCTCTCCAATGCGGTCTTCCACATCGAAGCGGCACAGAGCGTCTACGCCGCGCAGGGCTACGGGCTGCGCACCGGCCTTGGTGTGGCCCTGATGATGATCGCGGTCATCGGCGGACGGATCGTGCCCTCCTTCACCCGCAACTGGCTGGTACGGCAGAATCCGGGGCGCTTGCCGGTACCCCCGATGCAACGCTTCGACAAGATCGCGCTCCTGGCGCTTCTTGCCGCGCTTGTCGCCTGGATCGCGGCTCCGTCAACACGCGTGACGGCGGCGCTGCTCCTGGCCGCGGGGGCCCTACATCTGGTGCGCCTCGCCCGTTGGGCCGGTGACCGGGCATTGGCCGAGCCGCTACTGTGGATCCTGCATCTGGGATACCTGTTTCTTCCCCTCGGTGCGCTCATGATCGCCGCGGGCATTCTTTTACCGGGCCTTCTCGCTTCAGCGGCGGCGCTGCATCTCTGGATGGCCGGGGCGATCGGGCTGATGACCATGGCCGTGATGACCCGCGCGACGCTCGGACACTCCGGGCAGGCCCTCCATGCGGGGCGCGGCACCGTCGCGCTCTATGCAGCCCTTGTGACCGCCGTCGCTGCACGTTTCGCGGCGGGCCTCTTACCAGAGCAGGCGTCCACACTCTATGCGATTTCGGGCGTGACCTGGTGCGCAGGATACGCCGGTTTTGCGATGATCTACGGCCGTGCGTTGGTTTGCCCACGCTCCGAGCGGTGATCAGGAGGTGTCTCCAGCCGCGGCTGCCAGTCCTCGACCGCATTCCGCGCGAGTCTGGCCTGGACCGTCCTCTGCCAGCCGGCCGGAAGGCCGGGAAGGGCCGCGAATTCCGCCAGGGCGTCGCGATCAAGCATGTTCCTGTAAAGCAGGTCCCAGACTCGGTCCAATGGCCAGCCGGGCTGGGGGCGGGAGATCAGTGATGCTGTGTCCCCGGGTGCAATTTCGCCATCGGTCACAACGCGGAAATACCACCCGGTGCGACCGCTGTCCTGAACCCGGCGCGCCATGTCCGGCACATTGAAACGCAGGTTCAGCTTCCAGCACGGCTGACGGGTCTGGCTGACCTCGATCACCGCATCGCCCAACCGGAACCTGTCGAAAAGGCAGATGTCGGCCTCGGTCGCGCCCTCAATCACCAGGTTCTCGCCGAAACCGCCGGGATAGAACCTCTGCTCCCGCTCGGGCAAGCCCCTTGCCCAGACCGGATAATGCGCCATCGGGTAGGCGTGCAGCGCCTTGTCGGGCCCGCCATGGCGCAGGGAATCGCCCTGTTCGTCCCCGTCCAGCCCATTAAGCCGGGCCATGACCGGGCCAAACTGCCGTTGCTTGTCGATGCCGGACAGGACGTCAGCGGCTCCGAGCGAGGCGAGCCGGCCGATCCGGATTTCGGCCACGGTAAACCCTGTCATGCCGGGACCTCTTCACCGATCAACCCCATGATCTCGGCCCCGAGCGCGAGGTCGGGGATCTGTCCGAAGTGCCGTGCCCGTAGGGTCCCGTCCCTGTCAAAGAGCACAAGGCTCGGTGTGCCCTGCAAGCCCCAGGCTTCCATCGTGCGTGGCATCGGTCCCTCGCCCGCCGCGTCGATCGCAACCGGAAAACGGATGCGCCATTCGTGCAAGAAGGCCGCCAGGCTTTCGATGCTGTTGGCCGCATGGTGCTCGAAGACGCTGTGCAGGCCGATCACGGCCAGGTCTTTTGCGTCGAAGGTCTGCGCGAGGCGTTGCGCCTGCGGCAGGCCGTTTAGCACGCAGCCCGGACAAAGCATCTGGAACACCTCGACGGCAAGCACCCGGCCATGGAATTCTTCCAATGTCAGCGGGCGGTCCGTGTTGAGCCAGTGGGCGGTGTGGAAGGGAATGTCGTCCATGCGATGCGGCCTATGTTGTGGAGGGCGCGGGTATCGGCCCGCGCCCCAAGCTGTCATTCTCCGACCTTGCCTGGCAGGCTCAGATCGCCCGAGGCGATGTCGAACACGTCGGTCACGCAAAGCAAGGGTGCATGCACATTGGCATTGACCCGCAACCCGGCCGTGACCCCGTCGAAGGACATGGCTTCGACCGCGCCGATCTCGACGAAGGGCACATGCACCTCGATCGTCTCCGCGGTCAGAACCGGCTGCCATCCGGGACTGTCGATCAGCAGCGGCAGGCCCGGCCAGGTCGCCGGCAGTTGCGGGGTTGCGCCTTCGGGGATGTCGATCACCTTCAACGCCCCCGGCCCGCAGGCCTCGTCAGGCCCGAGAACGACCCAGTGGCTGTGCCAGAGATCTCCGTCATTGCCCCGGTCGCCGTCACCGTTCTCGTCGAACAATGGCGTGTCGTCGAAATCGGGATGCGCCGTCGCGGTCATGGCGAGGATGCCTGCGCCGGGATCGAACCCAACCGCCCCGGCGTCGAGGCTCGTCGGCCAGACATAGGCAAAGACCTCCGCCCCGGCCAGCGCCCCGCTCGGCGTCGGACGCGCCTCGCCCGCCGCTCCCGAAACCGCCATGTGAAAGATGGCGACATTGCCGTCGGTTTTGATCCTGGTGTGCACGATATCAAACGCGGCAATCTCGGCGGTTCCGGCCTCGGAGCTGATACCGCCTACATGGTCGTGGCCATCATCGGCGAAGGCTGTAACCGGCAAGGCGATTGGGAGAGTGAATGCCAGAAGCAGAGTCCGCATCAAGCTTCTCTTGGTTTTTTGGCACCTGAGCCGCAGAACTTTATGGGAGGACCGTACGCCGGAAGGCACTGCCGCGTGGTCCATCTGCCGGCCGAGGCTGCGGCAAGGGGCATGGTGAATTGTGGTTTTCTGTGACATTGTGGGTCTGTCTCCTGTCTTTTCTCAGAGGTAGTTGACATCAAGGACGCCGCGCCCGTTGCCGCGAGCGTGGCGTCCGGCTTTGGGGCTCAGGCCATTTCGAACCGCCGCCAGGTGGCGGCAGCCTCCTTGGCAGGAGCCGCTTCGTGATCGTCACAGTCGAGGCGCAGGCGCGCGTCCCCGAATGCGGCGTCCACAAATGCGCAGTGATGCGGTCGCGCGACATCGGCATGGGCAAAGGGGCGGAAGTGACGACAGGTTACGCACATCCGTTGAACCGGAATCGCATCGGCCTCTTGCAGCATGCGAATGATCCGGACCAGCGCCCGTGCGAACGCTCCGCGTTCCTCCTCGCCCAGGTGTTCGATGGCCCGCTCCAGTTCCACGGGCGCCATTGATAACTCCGCCACCGCACGTTGCCCGTCCGCCGTTGACTCAATCCGGCGGGCGCGTCCGTCATCCGGATCGGGCCGTCGCCGCGCCAACCCTCTGGCTTCCAGCGACGAGACGGTATCGCTCAGACTGGCCTGGGAAACACCTAGTTGTTCCGCAAGCTCACCGAGACGCGCCGAGCGTCGGGAAATGTGCTGCAAGACCTCGCCCTGCGTCGGATTGAGGCCAGCCTCTCCAGCCGTTTGCCACTGGCTTGCCCGCCAGAACACGACAAGTTTCTGAAAGGCCGTCATAATCAGTTCTGTATCGCCGGACATATGGCACCTCTTTCAGAAAACTATATAGGAGTCCTAAATAAAATCAAGCCAGCATTCTCGAGTGCCCAGTGGCACGGTGTCTCCACATCGACAGGACCGGGAACCTGTGCCACTGTAAGTAATGAATAATCCGAAGAAATTTTGACCGGCAGCCGTCAGGAAGCATCACGATCATGTCCGAAGAACCTCAAACTACACGCACGACATTTCCCGATCTGCCGGACAGGGTTGAAGGCGGATGGGAACGAAAGGCCATCGCCATCCTGCAAGGCGACGCCCGCCGCTCCGCCGACACGCATTTGATCAAACCCAGCTTTGCCGGGCTGAACGGTATCTCGATCTATCTCAAGGACGAAAGCACCCATCCGACCGGCAGCCTGAAACACCGGCTGGCACGGTCCCTGGTGCTCTATGGGATCTGCAATGGCCGGATTGGCGAAGGCACCACCCTGGTCGAGGCTTCGTCGGGCTCGACCGCCGTCTCCGAGGCCTATTTCGCCAACTTGCTCGGCCTGCCGTTCGTTGCCGTCATGCCACATTCGACCTCGCGGCAGAAAGTGGCCGAGATCGAGCGCTTCGGCGGTCGGTGTCACTTCGTTGACAGCACGGCGATGGTTTATGATGCCGCCGAAGCGATCGCCCGCGAGACTGGCGGACATTATCTCGACCAGTTCACCAATGCCGAACGGGCAACGGACTGGCGCGGCAACAACAACATCGCCGAAAGCATATTCGACCAGATGCAGGGCGAAGAAGATCCCGTGCCCGAATGGGTTGTGATGAGCGCGGGCACCGGCGGCACGTCGGCCACCATCGGGCGCTACATTCGCTATCGCAGCCTGCCGACGAGGCTCTGCGTCGTCGATGTGGAGCATTCCGCGTTCCACGATTGCTATTGCAGCGGCGATCGAAACGCGACCTGCGACCGGTCATCGCGGATCGAAGGGATCGGGCGGCCGCGCGTTGAACCATCGTTTCTGCCGGAGGTCATCGATCATATGTTCCGCGTCCCCGACGCGGCCTCCATCGCCGCGATGCGCATCCTGTCCGACCGCATCTTCAGGCGGGTCGGCGGATCGACCGGCACCAATTTCTTCGGGCTGTGCTGGGTCGCCTCCCGCATGATGGCTGCGGGGAAAGCCGGCGCGTTGGTTTCGGTCATCTGCGACAGCGGCGCGCGCTACAGCGATACCTACTACTCCGACGAGTGGCTGGCCTCGCAGGGGTTCGACATCGCGCCCTGGTGCGATACGCTCGAACGTTTTCTCGAGACGGGCGAGATGTCCGTGCCCGAATGCTGAGGCGAACGGTCCAGGCGTATGGCCGATCCTTTCTGCTGCTTCACGACGGCCTCTCTGCCCGACGCATTGACTCGAAAACAGTCTCAAGATGGTGCCGCATCGCGGCGGCGGTTTCGTTCGCGGAACCCTTGGCAATACTCTCGACAACGGCTTGATGCTGCAAGCTGTGATGTTCCGTGAATTCGGCAACGCCGAGCCTGCGATAGGTCAGTTCCCATTCGCGCTGCCAAGTGGCATGCCGCCGGACGCCGGCGAGATAGTCGAGTAAGCCAAGCAGGATGGGGTTCCCAGTGACTTCCGCAAGGCTTCGGTGAAACGCGGCATCCAGTTGTTCGCATTCGGATCGCGTAGCCGCATGGCGGCCCCTTTCGGCCACGCTGGAGAGATGAGCAACCTCGGCAGGGGTGGCGAATTTTGCTGCTTCGGCCGCGACCGACGGTTCAATGTTCAGGCGAGCCTGCATCAGTTGATGGGGTGAGGCGCGTTGCACCAGAATGGTATCCCGAATGGGATGGCCCAGCGGGCGCATGCCATAGAATGTGCCCTGCCCGACATGCCGCCAAATGTCGCCGGCGCGCTCCAGCTCGTCCAGGGCTTTGCGGAGGGTTTCCCGGCTGCAGGCGAGTTGTCGAGACAAATCACGCTCAGACGGCAGTTGGTCGCCCGGGGCGATGGCTTTTTCTACGATGTAAATGCGTAATTCCGAAATGATCTGCCGAGTCCGTTTCGTCGCCATGTCTTCCTCTTTTCCAGACCAATTTGCAGACCAATCTGCTTCGATGCAAGGCGTGCACCATACTGAGGATAGAAAACATGTTGACGCCAATCATACTCACTTTGGCCGGTCTGGGTGCCGGCGCACTCAATGCAATTGCCGGAGGCGGTACGTTCCTGACTTTCCCTGCCCTGGTTTGGGCAGGTATCCCCCCCATCATGGCGAATGCGACAGCGACCTTTGCCGCGCTTCCGGGCTATGCCGGAAGCGCCTGGGCCTATCGCGAAGACATTGAGACTGACGGCAGACCTTCCTTGCGGCGGCTGATCCTCACCTCGATCGCAGGTGGTTTGATTGGGGCAGGTCTGCTGCTGGTCACGCCGGAAGATCTGTTCTCGGGAGTGGTGCCCTGGCTGTTGCTGATCGCGACGGTGGCCTTTGCGGCCGGACCGTGGTTGGCGCGGCTGGCGGCCCGATCCGGGCAGCACATGTCCGAAAGTGGGGCGCTTGGCCTGATTTTCACGGTGTCCGTCTATGGCGGCTACTTCAACGGTGGGTTGGGGATCATGCTGCTGGCCGCCTTCGGCGTCGTCGGAATGAACAATCTGCACCGTATGAACGGGCTGAAAAATCTGATGTCGGGCATTCTATCGGTGGTTGCGGTTCTCACCTATACAATCGCCGGCCTGATCGACTGGAGCGGCCTCATCATCGTCGGTGTTTCTTGCGCTATCGGTGGCCACCTCGGCGCTGCTCTCGCACGACGCATTCAAAATACGGCAGTCTTGCGCGGGTTCATCGTGTCCATCGGTCTCACAATGGTGCTCATTTTCTTTGTTAGGTCTTTGGGTTGATGGGTTCATGCTCTGCCAGAACCCACGAGGATAAAAGATGCGCGCATACGATCCAGAACCACCAAACACCATCGATGATGGAGGATCCATGCAACTTTGATTAGTCATCAAAAATGCACGCGCCCTTGCATCGGGGCGCAGCGGATTGGGACAATCAAGATCCCGGAGACGAGCGGTCTGCCGAGTCCTTCGTGCACGGTCCGCCGGATTACTTGCGTGCCCGAACATTTCCAAAATCGCCGCAGATGCCACCGCGACGACCGGTGTTTCGGCCATGCCGCCTGTTCTGGCGAGGATGACGGGTTGCAGCGCGACCGGATCGCTGATCGAAACCGCAGCAACCTGCGCACCGTCATAGGATAGGTCACCGGGCGAGAGGGTATAACTGATCCCGACACGCTCGCCGTTCGCGGCAAGACTTCGCATGAACTCGCGCGATCATACCCGATGCGCGACGGTGGGCGACAGATCAAGGTCGCGAAAGAGCCGCAGAACGTGGCGTATGGACAACCCCTCGTCAAACAGGATCAGCGGTTCTGATCGTCAGCGCGCGCACACCGCTGACATTTTAGTCGGACGCTTCAAGCTCAGCCCAATCGTCTGACATGGCAAGCCTGGGTGCACGAACACTCTTGGTTGAATGTGCGGCAGCGACCCGGGTGAGGGACGCCCGGATTCATATTCAATGCCAAAAGGCGCAAAACCCAAAACCCAGCGCGCCGTTCTATCACGCAGCCATTTCCCCAGGTGGTGCATTTGATCTGCCTGACGTTCGCCTATACGTTCAATTCCGCTTCTCCGACGGCAGGAGAGACTATCGGCTGCTGATCACACACTCGCGAAATCTCGTATCCTCAATCACATTTGTCAAAGTCGCGTTCTCGCCTTGCGTCCACCATTCATACTGACCGGCGACGTAGCGCGCACCGGAACCGGACACCACATTGACAAAAACCCTGTGATCTCCGTCCACCGGCACAAGGGCCAGAACATCCGAGTCCGAATTCATGTAATGTACCGGGAACGGGTCCGCATCACCGCATTCGTAGGTCAGCGTCGTGACTTCCGCATCTTCCACGTCCAGGCCGATCGAAAATGCCACATCGGCGGAGACCGCCGCGGGAACGAACACCACGACGAGTGCAACGGCAAGTTTCTTGTACATGGTTCGTCACCTTCTTGTTCATACTGTCAAAAGTGCTCCGGATCGCGCGGACCAGAACAAAATTCATCAGCGATCAGAGTGCTGCTGAAACTCGCTGCCTCAGCGCCGCGCGGTGATCTGCCCGCCGGAGGCGCTGGCAAGTACAAGCGTGCCGAACTCGTCGATGTGGTACGTATCAACCGTCTCCAGCAGGCCGAGCAATCGGCGTTCTTGATCCATCGCTTCAGGTTCACAGGCCATCATGGTTGCACCGCTCGGGGTGATCGTCATGCCCTCGCCATCGACGGTATAGCTTGCAATCAGACGGTTGCAACTTGCATTGCCCGATAATTGACCATCCGCACCGAACAGCAACTTTGCTCGAGAGTTCGCGATGACCGCTTCGCCGCCGATACTTGCGACAACCCATTCTTCGACCTGTAGCTGTGTACTGGCCGCGTCTTCGGCCGATGGCCGGTCTGCCTTTTCCAGATTGCAAGCGGCCAACAAGAAAGGCGAGATCATGGCAAGTGCAGCAATCGAACGGATCATTACGTCGTGTCCTGTGAAATGGTTGGAAAGCCTCAGATAGGCGGGGTCTGTCGACATATCAATGCAATAGGCGGAAACAAGCCCGCATGGACTTCATGCCCGGCCGGGGAACCGCCGCAAATGCAATCTAATGATGTCGCACGAACCATGCAGCTCAATCGATCCGCCACATTCGGTATGCCCATGCGCCGCTGCCTCGCGAACAAGCGCATGTGCTTCCATCCAATTCTGATTGCGCAGAACGTCGGTACGGCTGATGTCGGCCAGATTTTCGACCAAAGGAGTCGAGATCAGAGGCCGTTCCGTCAGCCCCGAGCGGAGCGCGGCCGCAACGCCCCGCGATAGATGGTGGGGCGGCGTCGAGACGGGCTACCTGACCAGCATGCGTAACTCCCGCGCGATCTCCGCAGCCAAACGAGCGTTGTTGCGTACCAGTGCGATATTGGCGGTCAGCGAGCGTCCTTCCGTAAGTTCGAAGATCCTGGACAGCAGAAAAGGCGTCACCTCTTTACCGGCTATGCCATTCTCCTCAGCTTCGGTCTGGGCCTGCGCGATAATCGGTGCCAGTTCGGCCGCGGCGATTTGATCTGCCACGGGAATAGGATTGGCGACCAACTGGCCGCCCGGCAGCCCCATGGCCCCACGCATCGCATGGGTGCGCGCAATCTGGTCGGCCCGGTCCAGGCGAAGCGGTGCCACCAATTCGGACTGCGATGACCAGAAGGCGGGAAAGCTGTTCTGCCCGTATGCGATCACCGGGACCCCGTGCGTTTCGAGCATTTCCAGCGTTTTGGGAATATCGAGAATGGCCTTGGCTCCCGCCGCAACCACGGTGACCGGAGTTTGTGCAAGTTCCAGCAGGTCGGCGGAAATGTCGAAAGTGGATTCGGCCCCCCTGTGAACACCCCCGATCCCACCGGTGGCGAAGACATCGATGCCCGCGATGCGCGCCGCGATCATGGTTGCCGCAACCGTCGTCGAACCCGAGGTGCCGTTTGCGATACAAACCGGCATGTCCGCGCGAGAGACCTTGGCCACGCCTTGTGCGGTTCCGAGATCGGCCAGCTGGTCTGCCTCCAGTCCGATGTGGAGAACGCCGCTCAATACCGCGACCGTGGCCGGCGTTGCCCCGGCGTCGCGGATATCCTGCTCGACTTGTGCGGCGACCTCGACGTTTTGCGGGTAGGGCATGCCATGCGTAATGATCGTGCTTTCAAGCGCGACGATCGCGGACCCGGCGTCTCGCGCCGCTTGGACTTCTCTGGAATATCTGATGTCGAACAAAATGGAACTCCTCATGGATGTGAGCGGCTCGGCAAAGCGCCCAATGCAATTGCATGATGCCAGAGAATCGAACAATACCGCTACCCGGGGTGGCGCGAAGGATGTTAGCAATCTACGATAGGGATCATCGCTCGGGGTGGCCTAGGCGACACTGGCTCCCGTTCTTTGATAATAATCGTCGCGTCCCAGGCGTCAGTCTGTCCGTCCAGGCGAAGGAGGTGAATTGCGAGCCCTGATCAGTGTTCGTGATGTCGGGCGGGCCGAAGCGGTGGATTGCCTCGTTCACCGCCTCGACGCAGAAGCCGGCTTCCAGCTTATTCGAGACGCGCCAGGCCGGCACCTTGCGCGTGTGCCAGTCAATGACCGCCACCAAATACAGGAACCCCTTGCGCATCGGCAGGTAGGTAATGTCGGCCGCCCAGACCTGGTTTGGGCGGGTAATGCGCTGACCGCGCAACAGATAGGGGTATATCTTGTGTCCTTTTGCCGCCTTGCTGGTGTTGGGCTTCTGATAGATCGGCATCAGGCCCATGAGCCGCATCAAACGGCGGATGCGTTTCTCGTTCACCAAATGGCCGTCGTTGCGCAGGTGCCAGATCATTTGGCGAACACCGAAGGACAGTGTTTCCAGGATCTGCTCATCGATCTGCCGCATCAGCATCAGGTTCAGAGCCGTTTCACCCTTGGGCGTGTAATAGAACGACGATCGCAGGATCGACAGCAGCCTGCATTGCTTGCCGATAGACGCTCAGAATTAGCAGGTTCGACCATCTTGCGCCTCACTTGCCGATCTCCGGGCCTTTCTTGCTGCCACACTCGAACACACCGGATGCCCCCTCCAGTAGCGCCCGCTTCCAGCTGTGGATCATCGTCGGGCGAACACCAAACCGGCTCGCCAACTCGGCCGCCGTCTGTTCACCCGTTAGGGCTTCCAGCGCCACTTTAGCCTTGAACTCAGGCGAAAAGTTCTTCCGTTTCGACATCTCTGATCTCCTCTTTGTCGAAGATCAGCAGACGGCAAATCGTAGCTTAGGCCAGTGTCCGAAATTCGGGGACTATCATCCTCGTGCAAACAGCCATCTGCGGAATGGCGAAGCAGCAAGTTGAATCTGAACTGGAAAAACTGTGTATTCACACGGATGCCGCGCTGCTTTGAAGTAGCAATCTCAACGTATCACGACAGTTACCGTGTGCACCAATCGAGGGATTGAAAACAATGCCGATCTTCAACCTTGGCTCAATAAATCTGGACCGGTTCTATAATCTCAGCCGCCTTCCTCGCGAAGGCGATACAATGTCTGCCCATGCGCGATCAGTCGACCTTGGAGGCAAGGGTTTCAACATTTCCGTTGCGATCACTCGGGCCGGTGGCATCGTGACCCATATCGGCGCGATAGGAGCCAGCGACACAGGCACATTGCACAGGATCGCGGAACAGGGTGTATCATGCAATTGCATTCTGAAACACGGAAGCGCGCCGACCGGCGAGGCGATCATTTACGTCGCCAGCGACGGTGGAAACTGCATCGTTCTCGAACCCGGGGCAAATCGTAAGATGGCATCATCGCATATCCGCTCCTGTCTCGACGAGGCCACTGCGGGTGACTGGCTGATCCTTCAGAATGAAACGAACGGGCATGAAACGGCCATCGACACCGCAAGGGCGAAAGGCATGAAGATCGCCCTGGTCGCCGCGCCTTTCGACGCGAACGCGCTGATCCCGTTGATCGACAAGGTCGACCTCGTTTCCGCAAACGAAGTCGAATACGCCCAGATCGCGCCGTTCATCACCGCCGATCCGGCGCGATATGCCGACACCCATTTCGCCATCACCTTCGGCGCGGATCGGGCCGAGTACCGCGCGGACGGCAAGGTCTGGCAGGTCCCTTCGATGCGCGTATCGGCGACGAATACCACCGGGGCAGGCGATACCTTCTTTGGCTACCTGATGGTCGGTCTGGACAGTGGCATGACATATCCCGAAGCCCTGAATCTCGCCAATGCGGCGGCGGCGCTGAAAGTGCAGCGCGAAGGGTCGGCGTCCGGGATTCCCTACCGCCCGGAAGTGGATGACCTTCTGCAAGACAGCCGGACCGACGAGTAGTATGGCATTCGCTCATCGGTCCATTGCGCTTCTTCGGGCGTCTGCCCAACCGGTTTCCACTTGGCGGGTCAGGCCCCGCCCGCGGCGCGAAATTCGATGGGCGCGCGCCCGGTCAACTTCTTGAAATCCCGGCTGAAATGAAACGGGTCCGGGTAGCCGACGCTTTCGGCCACCTTCCTGACCGTCAGCGACCGGTCTAGTAGCAGGGGTTTGGCGGCGTTGATGCGTTCACGCCTGAGCCAGACCATCGGGCTGAGCCCGGTTTCATCGCGGAACACCCGATGCAGTTGTGATGGCGACAGGGCGGCAATCTCGGCCATGTCGGCGATACGCCATGGTCGCCGGATCGCGCGCCGCAGTTGCCGCATAACCCGTTCAAGCGGCAGGCGGCTGTCAGGTTCTGCCTCGATCAGCGGCCGGCGGCGATCGGCAAGTATCTGTGCCAGCAGCGCGCCGACGGCGGCGGAATTGGCCGCTGCCAGATGCGGATCACGATCGCGCATCGCCCAATGTACCGTCTCTAGCCGCCGCGCCGCCGCGGCAGGATCGGACAGGCCGGTGACCGGGTTGGTGCCTGCCACCGCCTGTTCGAACAGCCGGTCCAGCCCGAAACCCTGCACGCCGATCCAGAGATAGCGCCAGAATTCCGAAGATACATGGCACCCATGCGCGTAGCCGCGTTTCGTATCGAGCCAGACCATCGCGCCCGGATCGGCACGCCGCCGCCGCTGCGCCTGGCGCACGAGGCCGGTACCCTCGACCGTCAGGATCAGCACATGCTGATGAAACCGGCGGCTGACCGGCGGCTCGCCACGCTCGGCCACGCCCTCGCCGCCGGCCACCACCTGGTAGGGGAATACATCCTCGACCGGTCCGGGTGTGTGAAACCATATCGTCGTATTCGACATCGCGCCTGACCTCAGCTTTGATCGCACCATGTAGAAACCATGCGAGTATTATCCATGCTCTTTGCGGCCTCTGTCCATGTGAAAGCGGCAGGCGGTGATGTATTTTTGACCCTGAAGCGCGGCCTATCGTCTTTACCAGAAGGGAGCCAGCCATGTCAGACATGAAAACCGGCCAGATCGAAACGCCCCTTGCAGAGCAGTTTGCAACAATCATCAATAACGCGACTTTGTCGCCGCGACAGAAGACCTATTTCCTTGCGCGCACGGCCGAAAACAGCCTGGAATACGCACCGCTCGACGCCGACGTCCAAGCCGCGCTTAATGATCGCGTGATCTGTGACATGTATGAGGGCAACGCCCCCTACAAGCCGCGCTACGTGCTGCCGGATTATGCCGTGGTGCTGCGGGACGGTTCGGAATACCTCGAACTGCCCGCCCCGCGGACGCTGGACGAGGCCATAAACACGCTGATGATCGCCTATCACCACATCCCCTCGGTCACCGGGATGCCGGTCTATATCGGCCAACTCGATGATCTGCTGCTGCCGTTCTGCGACGGGGTCAGCGACGAGGACCTCCATGCCAAGATGCGTTTGTTCTGGAGGTTCCTCGACCGGACCCTGCCCGATGCCTTCATGCATGCCAATATCGGCCCCTCGGACAACCGCGTTGCGCGGGCCGTATTGGCCGTTGACGCCGAACTGAACCAGGTCGCACCGAACCTGACCTTCCGCTACGACCCAGCCGTCAGCAGCGACGAGATCCTGCGCATCTGCACCGATAACATCCTCTCCTGCTCCAAGCCCCATATCGCCAACCATCCGATTCACGCGGCAGTGTTCGACGACCCGGGATACGGGATCGTCAGCTGCTACAACGCGCTGCCCCTTGGCGGTGGTTCCGCGACCTTGTGCCGGATGAACCTGGCGGAGGTCGCGACGCGCTCGGACAGCGAGGCCGCGTTCTTCAGCGTCGAACTGCCGCGCTATGTGGCGCAACTTGCCCGCCTGATCGAGGCGCGCGTTGAACGGCTGGACGCTTCCGGTTTCTATGACAGCTTCCTGGTCGAAGAAGGCTGGATCTCGCGCGAGCGTTTTGGCGCGATGTTCGGCATCTATGCCATGGCCGAGGCGGTGAACAGGCTTCAGGATCTCGAGGGACGCAAGGGCCGCTATGGCCATGATGAAGGTGCCAATGCGCTTGGCGTGAGAATTTCGCAGGCGCTGTCAGAACTGGTCGCCGCGACGCCGATCGCAGGCATCTGGACGGGCCGGGCAATGCTGCATTCGCAATCGGGCATCTCGACCGATATCGGCTACACGCCCGGCGTTCGCATCCCCTATGGCTCCGAGCCCGATCCGGTCGCACATGTCCAGGCCCTGCGCGGGCATCATGCCTTCTACACCTCGGGCGTGTCCGATATACTGACACTGGATGAGACCGTTCGCGCCAATCCGGCGGCAGTGTTTCAGCTCGCCAAGGGGGCGCTGGCCTTGGGGTTCCGCGAATTCACCGCCAATGTGGCGGGCAACGATCTTGTCCGCGTGACCGGATACATGATCCGACTGTCGGATCTGGAACGCCATAAGCAGGACAAGGAACTGCGCCACGGCTCATCGCTGCTTGGGGCCGAGGCGGCGGAAAGCGCGAAGATTCTGACGCGCCGGCCGCGTGTTGTCGCAGTCGAGATGCAGGCGGGCGAGACCGCCATGGCCAATGCCTGATCCGATCGGAACCATATCCAGAGTTCTGCGCTGGTCGGTTGTGGACGGGCCGGGAAACCGGCTCGTCCTGTTTCTACAGGGCTGCAATTTCAACTGTCCGGGCTGCCACAATCCGCATACCATCGGCGTTTGCAACGATTGCGGCGACTGCATTCCCGCCTGCCCCACCGATGCGCTGACATTGGTGGACGGGCGCATCGCCTTCGACCCGACGCTGTGCACCGATTGCGACGAATGCCTGCGGGCCTGCCCGATCAGCGCCAACCCGATGGTGCGGCGGATGTCGGTCGAGGATGTGCTGGTGCTCCTGCGGCGTGACGTTGCATTCCTGAACGGGCTGACCGTTTCCGGCGGCGAAGCCACGATGCAGCTCAAATTCGTGCGGGCGCTGTTCGCCGCGGTCAAGGCAGCGCCGGATCTGGCGCATCTGACCTGTTTCGTCGATTCCAACGGCCATCTCGGCCCGCAGGGATGGGCGAAACTTCTGGATGTGACCGACGGCGTCATGCTGGATATCAAGGCCTTCGACCCTGATCGGCACCGGAATCTGACGGGCCAGGGAAATGAGCGCGTTCTGGCCTCGGCCAGGTTGCTGGCCAAGGCCGGGAAGCTGGCCGAATTGCGGTTCCTGCTGGTGCCGGGTCAGACCGACAACACGGACGAGATCGATGCCCTGCGCGACTTTGCCAGATCGCTTGGCCCCGGCATCAGGCTGCGCCTGAACGCCTTTCAGCATCATGGTGTGCGCGGGCCGGCACGCGACTGGCCGGTGATGCGCCGGGCCGGTGTCGAACAGGCCGCCGCCAGGCTCATGGCAGCCGATATTGGACCCTTGGTTCTGCCATCGGTCTGGCTGAACGGTTAAGGCCGGACCGGTCGAGGCGGCCGGAAGCGGAAAAGACGCCATTCGTAACCCCCCACGCAGCATACATCCAGCCGATAGGAGCCCCCCATGACCCCTCCTGTCGCGTTGCCCTTTAATCTGAGACGGGGCGCGTGTGGCGAAAATTTTTGCCCTTAATTGTGAGATGCGGCTGTCATGGGGCCTTTGCTTCTCGCGCGCCTTTGCGCGATGTGATCAACCGAAGCAAGCAGGCGCTGTTCCTTCTCGAAGGCGCGCAAGAGAGCAACCCTTGCATAGTCGTCGATGCTTTTGCTGACGATGGCTGCCTTAGCCAAGGGATGGGATCGAGCGGCGGCGATTGCGGCGAGGCAGAACAGCCTAACTTCCGATCTGGGGTTCTGGACAGCGAACGACGGATCCCCGCGGAAGGTTTTGAGTG
>NZ_JALEGT010000023.1 GCF_022763305.1 Marivita sp.
ATAATCAAACAGTACCAGCCGCTGCCCTGTTCAACATGTGGCAGAGTGAATCGGCCTAACAAAAAGTCAGGTCAATTCAGGAGGACGGGTATAAATGAATCGCTGAAATCAGGACTCTGGCGCACATTCGGGCAGTTGGTTCAGCACCGTGTCGCGGGAGGGGCGCAACCCGTCCGGCAGGTCTTGCAGCACCTCGTCCACCACTTCGGCACTCAGCGAAGCCACCTCGCAGGAATAGTCGGCAAATGTGCCGTCGGGATTGTCGACCTGCCAGTCGCGGAAATCCTGCGCCTCGAACGCAACGGCGGCCCCTGCGCCGACCACAGGAACCGCAACCAGCATCCGGCGCAGACGGGCCTTTGCTTTGGTGCGTGCGACGGCCTTGGCGAGATCTTTGCGATGGCTCAGTGCAGCGGCAGAGGCGCTTGCGGTGACGGTGGCCACCTGCGCTGTCAGCGTCACCGCCTGCACCGCGAGGGCCACCGTGCTGAACAGAAGGGCCGCGCAGAGCCACATCAGCACAACCGTGTTGCGCAGCCACCCGAGCACGCGACGCACCGGGCTAGCGCAGGCTTTGCAGCAGCGCCTGCGACGGCGTGCCCGTGACCGGCAGACCCCGGCTTGCTTGGTAAGCCCGGATCGCGGCTTCGGTGTTCGACCCGATCACCCCATCGGCGCCCTGCGCATCAAACCCACGCGCGGTCAGGCGTTGCTGCAGCGAGATCCGATCCGCTTTGGTCAGCCCATTGGCATCGGGCGGGAACGGCGTGCGCAGCGGCCCTGCCCCACTGATCCGATCGGACAGGTGCCCCACGCCAATCGCGTAGGCGTCGGAATTGTTGTAGCGCTTGATCACCCGGAAATTCGCGGTCGTCGCAAAGCGCGGCCCACCCGGTTGAGGCTGGAGCGATCCGTCGGGAGATTCGCGCCCCCAAGACACACCGCGCTGCCAGCCATTGCGCTGCAGGTAGGCAGCGGCAGAGGCCAGCGCGTCGGTCGGATCGTCCGACCAGATGTCGCGCCGACCGTCGCCATCGTGATCCACGGCAAATTGCAGAAAGGAGGTCGGGATGAACTGTGTGTGCCCCATGGCCCCCGCCCAGCTTCCAGTCATGCGCGAGGCGGGAATGTCTCCGTTCTGGAGGATTCGCAGCGCCGCGATCAACTGCTGTTCAAAGAACCGCCCACGCCGCCCGTCAAAGGCCAGCGTCGAGGTGGCCGAGATCACCTGCACCTCGCCGCGCCGTTCGCCGTAAAAGCTTTCCAATCCCCAGATCGCACAGATGATCTTTGCATCGACGCCATAACGGCTTTCGAGTTCAGTGAGTGTTCCGCGATGCCGGGCAAAGGCCGCCCGGCCCTTTGCAACGCGTTCCTCGGACGCCGCGATGGCGAGATAGTCCTCGAGACTACGGCTGAACTCAGTCTGGTTGCGGTCGCGCGTGACGACTCCGGGCAGGTATCCCGTGCCGCGAAAGGCGGCGTCCAGCGTGGATTGCGAAATCCCCTGCGCCGCCGCACGGCCCCGGAACGCCGCGACCCATGCGTCATAGGCGGCGTTGGGCACCGGCCTCAGATCGGCGGGCAGGCCCGTGGGTGTGCTAGTGCTCACGCTGCCCGGTACGGCACGTGAACAGGCGGACAGGCCAAGGCCCAAAAGCCCCAACCCGAAAAGGCGTCGATTGATCTGCATCGGTCTGCTCACCTCTGTGATGCGTTTTTCGGCCATTGTGAGGCCAAGTCGCCCCCTGCACAATGGGGCGCGACGCAACAGAAGGTTTTGCGCGGATGCCCGCAAATCCGGCACTGCCCAGATCGGGTCGATTTCAGCGGCGCATGGGACTTTTCTTTTGACCTGATCCCGGCCAGTCTGGCGCGACATCAGAAACGGAGGGACAGATGGAAGCCAGTTTCTCGCGCCGCAAGCTGCTCACACCTGCCGAGCTGCGCAGCCTGACAGAGCGCTCGGACCTGATGGGTGCCGCGCAGATGGCAAGCCATGTGGGGGCGATCCTTGTGGTGGGCGTTCTGCACGCGCAGGCAATGGGCACCGGGTGGGTCTGGGTGACGGGATTCGCGCTTGGGGTGCTGATCAACTTCCTCTATGCCGCGCAGCACGAATTGAGCCATGCCACCGTGTTCAAGACGCGGGCGTTGAACGAGGTCTTCGGCCGGATCATCGGGTTCCTCCAGATCTTCCCGCGCGACTATGACCAGATCATGCATTTCGCGCATCACCAATACACGCAGGATTGGGAACGCGACGGCGAGCTGGTGCGCGAGCCCTACACGCTGACCACCTACCTGCTCTGGCTGTCGGGCATCACCTATTGGCGCAACCGGATCTTCGGCGTGGTGCGCCGGGCGCGCGGAGTGATCATGGAGCCGTTCATCCGGCCCGAGGAAGAAGCCAAGGTGATCCGCGAAAGCCGCATTCACCTTGGGCTTTATGCGGTGATCGCGCTGGTGTCGCTTGTGACGGGAAGCTGGGCCGCGCTGACCTTTTGGCTGATCCCGATGGTCCTGACCAAACCGGTGCACCAGTTGCAGAACACCATCGAACATCTGGGTCTGTCCCACGAGAACGACATTCTGGAAAACACCCGCTCGACACGGACCAACGCCTTCTTCCGCTGGCTCTGCTGGCAGATGCCTTATCACACCGCGCATCATACATTCCCAGCCGTGCCGTTCTGGAAGCTGCGGGAGTTGAACGACAAGATCGAGGACAAAGCGGGAGACGTGCACCGCATGGGCTGGATCGAGTTCCAGATCGAAGTGATCAGGAAGCTGATGGCGAAGGACGAAAGCCAATACCCGATGAACGAGGTCTGGATTGTCCCCATGTCGGGTGGCCGCACCCGCCGGGTGCCTGCCGAGTGAGGCGGCTTCAGGTCTACACATCCCTCTGGGCGATGCAACCGCATGACCAGACCGGGGTCAAGCTGCCTTACGATCAGGTCTGCGATATGGTCGCCGGGGCCGGATTCGACGGGATGGCCATCGATCTGGGCGCGTCGGATGTGGAGGTCGCCCATGCGGTGCGCCCGCATATGGAGGCCAACGGGCTGACGCCGCTGATCGTGGCTTTCCCCAAGACGATCGAAAGCCTCGAAGACACGCTGCACATGGCCGCCGATTTCGGCGCGCCCTTTGTAGACGTGATCGGTCAGGTGATGCCGATCGCACTCGACGATATGATCCCGGTGATCGAGACGTGGATGGCCATGTCGGACCGTATCGGCATGCCGATCCAATTCGAAACCCACCGCAACTGTATCACCAACGATCTCTATACGACGCTGCAACTGCTCGACCGCATCCCCGAGATGCGGATTTGCGCGGACCTGTCGCATTACGTGGTGGACCGGGAATTCTGGTTTCCCCTGTCGGAGCACGACCTTGGCCTGATCAGCCGCATCCTGAAACGCTCGGACAGTTTTCAGGGCCGTGTGGCCAGTCGCCAGCAGATTCAGTTGCAACTGGATTTCCCGCAGCACCAGAAGTGGGTAGAGCTCTTCAAAGGCTGGTGGCGCGAGGGCATGGCCGATTGGCGGACGCGCAACGCGTCGGGCGATTGCATCTTCGTCTGTGAACTGGGCCCGCCGGAATACGCCATGACCGGGCCGGACGGGCGCGAGATGTCGAACCGCTGGGACGAAGCGCAAGTGATCAAGGGCTGGGTGCAGGAGATCTGGGACGACCTTGGCGGAGACATTTGACACGCTTGCGTTTCCTGCCAGAGTGCGCGCAACGAACACCAGAGGACTCAACGATCCCATGACCACCCCCTGCATCATCTGCGTCGCCATCACCGGGTCTTTGCCGACCAAGGCGGACAACCCCGCAGTTCCGACCGCTGTGTCCGAACAGATCGAAAGCACCCACGAAGCGTTCGAGGCGGGGGCCACGATCATGCACGCCCATGTGCGCAACGACGATGAAACCCCCAGTTCAGATCCGGACAAGTTCGCCCTGCTCAAAGAGGGTGTGGAAAAGCACTGTCCGGGCATGATCATTCAGCTTTCGACCGGGGGGCGGTCCGGTGCGGGCAAGACGCGGGGCGGGATGCTGCCGCTGCGCCCGGATATGGCGTCGCTGTCGGTCGGGTCGAACAACTTTCCGACGCGGGTTTACGAGAACCCGCCGGATCTTGTGGCGTGGCTCGCATCCGAGATGAAGACCTACGACATCAAGCCCGAGATCGAGGCCTTCGACCTGTCGCACATCTTCCGCGCCGCCGCGATGTACGAGGCGGGAGAAATCGCCGAAACGCCGTATGTGCAATTCGTCATGGGCGTGAAGAACGCGATGCCGGTGGACCGCGAGGTATTCGATTTCTACATCCACACGGTCAAGCGCCTCTTTGGAGAGGATGCGCCTTGGTGTGCGGCGGGGATCGGGCCGAACCAGATCGTGCTGAACGAATGGGCCATTTCCTCGGGGGGGCATGCGCGGACTGGGCTGGAGGACAATATCCGTCTGGATCGCAACACGTTGGCACCGTCAAACGCGGCTCTGGTCAAACGTGCGGTAGAGCTCTGCGAAAAGTACGAACGCCCTGTCGCCACGTGGCAGCAGGCGCGCGAGATGCTGGGCCTTCGCGAGGTGGCCTGACAGGGAGCGGGCCTTCTCAGGTTAAGACAAATATTGGAAAGTCCAGGTTGCGCGGATAGCGCGGAGCCAAGAAACGAAAAACCCCCGCATCCGGGATGCGGGGGTTCGATTCAGTCAACCGACCACTTGGGTCAGTTATCGCCCGATTTCAGAGCCGCGCCAAGGATGTCGCCCAGCGATGCGCCGGAATCCGACGAGCCATACTGCTCGACCGCTTCCTTCTCTTCGGCGATCTCGCGTGCCTTGATCGACAGGCCCAGACGACGGGTCTTGCTGTCCACGTTGGTCACGCGGACGTCGACCTTGTCACCGACCGAAAAACGCTCGGGGCGCTGTTCGGCACGGTCACGCGACAGGTCGGAGCGGCGGATGAAGGACTTCATGCCTTCGTATTCCACTTCGATGCCACCATCTTCGATGGCCGTGACCTGAACGGTGATGATCGAGCCACGCTTCACGCCGCCCACGGCATCCGCGAACTTGTCGCCGCCGAGTGCCTTGATGGAGAGCGAGATGCGCTCTTTCTCGACATCCACTTCGGTGACGACGGCCTGAACCATGTCGCCCTTGCGGTAGTTCTGGATCGCATCTTCGCCACGCTCGTCCCACGACAGGTCCGAGAGGTGCACCATGCCGTCGATGTCGCCGTCGAGGCCAACGAACAGACCGAATTCGGTGATGTTCTTGACTTCGCCTTCGACCTCGGTGCCCTCGGGGTGTGTTTCTGCAAACACTTCCCACGGGTTGCGCATGGTCTGCTTGAGGCCCAGGGACACGCGGCGCTTGGCACCGTCGATTTCCAGAACCATGACTTCCACTTCCTGAGAGGTCGACACGATCTTGCCCGGGTGGACGTTCTTCTTGGTCCAGGACATCTCGGAGACGTGCACGAGACCCTCGACACCCGGCTCCAGCTCAACAAACGCACCGTAATCGGTGATGTTGGTGACGCGGCCCATGTGAACGGACTCGAGCGGGTACTTGGCGGCGACCAGATCCCACGGATCTTCCTGCAGCTGCTTCATGCCGAGGCTGATGCGGTGGGTGTCCTTGTTGATCTTGATGACCTGAACCTTGACGGTTTCGCCGATCGACAGGATCTCGGACGGATGATTGACGCGGCGCCATGCCATGTCGGTCACGTGCAGCAGACCGTCCACGCCACCCAGGTCCACGAACGCACCGTATTCGGTGATGTTCTTGACCACGCCGTCAACGGCCTGACCTTCGGTGAGGTTGCCGATGACTTCGGCGCGCTGTTCGGCGCGGCTCTCTTCGAGGATTGCGCGGCGCGACACAACGATGTTGCCCCGGCGACGGTCCATCTTGAGGATCTGGAACGGCTGCTTGAGACCCATGAGCGGGCCAGCGTCGCGCACCGGGCGCACGTCAACCTGCGAGCCGGGCAGGAAGGCCACAGCACCGCCGAGATCGACGGTGAAGCCGCCTTTGACACGGCCGAAGATCGCGCCTTCGACGCGGGCGTCGTCTGCATAGGCCTTTTCGAGCCGATCCCATGCTTCTTCACGGCGCGCCATCTCGCGCGAGATGACCGCTTCGCCGCGTGCGTTTTCTGCAGAGCGCAGAAACACCTCGACTTCGTCGCCGACAGACAGGTCGGGCGCTTCGCCGGGGTTTGCGAATTCCTTGAGATCAACGCGGCCTTCCATCTTGTAGCCGACGTCGATGATGGCCTGGCCCGCTTCGATAGCGATGACCTTGCCTTTGACAACGGACCCTTCGTCCGGTGTGTCCATTTCGAGGCTTTCGTTCAGCAGTGCCTCGAATTCTTCCATAGATGCGTTCTGAGCCATGTGGCGTCTGTTTCCTTTACGTATCGTTTTTCTGGCCGAGCGGTTGTCTCCGCCGGTCTGGGGTGATGTCCGCACTTGCGGCGAACGGGATTGGTCACGGCATTCGCAAAACAAAGAGGGCCGGTGATTGCCGACCCCTGCTCGATCTTCGTCCTGCGGCATTGTTTGCCTTGTTGCGACGCGCGCGGGGTAGCAGAGCGACATCGATATGGCAAGAGCCCATGCGGCACGGCCCCGCTTTGCGCAGCTGGATGCCGATTGTCAGGTGTCTCTTGCTGCGGCCACCACCCTGACGGCGCAGGCCACGGCATCCTTGATACTCAGATCCGACGTGTCGATGGTCACCGCATCCTCGGCTGGACGCAACGGCGCATCGGCGCGGTTCATGTCGCGGTCGTCGCGGGCTTTGACATCAGCCAGCACCGCGTCGAAATCGGTCTGGAACCCGCGTTCGCCGAGTTCCGCCAGACGCCGTTGCGCGCGCACCTCGGCGCTTGCGGTCACAAAGAGCTTAACCTCGGCCTGCGGGCAGATCACCGTTCCGATGTCGCGGCCATCGAGCACAGCCCCGCCGGAGCGCCGGGCAAAGGCGCGCTGAAAGTCCAGAAGGGCTGCGCGTACTTCCGGGATCACTGCAACCTTGGAGGCAGCCTGCGCGACATCGGCGGTGCGCAGGTCGGGGTTTTCAAGGTCTCCGGCAACCAGGCTTTGTGCCGCCGCAATCGGCTCTTCCCCCTGCAGCATGCGTGCCCCCACAGCACGGTAGAGCAGCCCGGTGTCAAGATGCGCGAGGTCGAAATGCGCGGCGACCGCCTTGCTGATCGTGCCCTTTCCCGCCGCAGCGGGGCCATCTATGGCCACTGTGAAGGGCGCCATCATGCCGGCTTCCGGAAGGTCATGTAATGCGGCATTCGTTTTTCACGCAGAGCCTTCATCTCGTAGCGGGTGGAATACCAATCCGCCCACGGATGACGCCAGTCGCCCGGGCCTTCGGCTAGCCATTCGAACCCGGCCTTTGGGACCTCGATCAGAGTCTGACGCACGTAGTCTGGAATATCTGTCGCGACGCGGAATTCAGCCCCGGGCGTCAGCACGTCGAAAAGTGGTGCAAGATGCTCCTGCGTGACAAAGCGCCGGCGGTGGTGGCGTTTCTTGGGCCACGGGTCGGGATAGAGCAGGAATGCCTTGTCGACTGATCCGACGGGCAGGACATCAAACAGGTCGCGCGCATCACCGGGATGGACCCGCAGGTTGGCCACACCCGAGTCGCGGATCTTGCCCAAGAGCATCGCCACACCATTGATGAAAGGCTCACACCCGATGATGCCAACATCGGGATAGGTCTGAGCCTGATGTACAAGGTGTTCACCAGCGCCGAAGCCGATTTCGAGCCAGATCGGCTTGCCGTCGAAAATCGCGTCAACGTCAAGCGGGGTGCGTTCCGGGTTTTCTTCCCAGGACACGGCGCCGGGGCTGAGCGCATCGAGATCATGTTCGAGATAGTCTTTCTGGTTCGGGCGCAGGGTCTTGCCCTTGAACCGGCCATAAAAGTTGCGCCATGGCGCGCCCGAAGGGTGTTTGCTGTCATTCATGGCGCGCGGTTTAGCGATTGCACCGGGATCCCGCAACGGAGGTCTTTGGTTTTTGTCGGCGTCACGGGTCGATCAGGATGGAGCCCAGCACCTCGAGCCCGTCGCCTGAGTGGCGCACGACGAGGACCTCTCCGGATCGTGTGGATTGACCGGTCAGGGCGCGAATGTTGACCTGATGGGTGACGATGAACGGGCGGTCCGACCGATCCGCCAAGAGTTTTAGCGCCTCGGTGGTCTGAGTTTCACGTGTGGAAAAGTCCTGAAAGAAGGAATTGAAAGCTGGAACCTCTTCCACCGGGCCAAGCGCCAGCAATTCGGCAGTGTCGCGGCACCGACACCATTGGCTGGTCAGAACGATATCAAAGGCATGGCCGCGATCCCGGAACGCCTGACCAATGCGGGTGGCCTGATCCCTGCCCTGCTGGCTGAGATTGCGCTGGGTGCTGCAATCGCCCACCGTCAGATTGGCCGGATCGCCAGTGCCGGGGGCCAAGGCGTGGCGCATGATGGCAAATGCACCGGGTGTGTCGAGCGCCTCCCAGTCATTGGCAAAGAGCATCCCCGGCCAGAGCAGGCCGAGGATGAGCAAGATCCGCCGGATCATAGCGCGTCGTCGAGAAACTCGAGCAGACCTTCCCAGCTGCCTTGATCGGCGGCCAGATCGTAGTCGCTCGACCCAAAGACCGTGAAGCTGTGACGCGCGCCGCCGAAGATCTCGGCACCGTGAGTGACGCCTGCGGCCTGCAACTGATCCAGCAGGGATGCCAGATCGGCCATGCCCGACACCGGATCGGCAGAGCCATGGAACAGCATCACGGGCGCACTGGTGGCCGAGTAATCCTGACCTTCGGGTGTGCCCAGCCCGCCGTGGAAGCTGACAAAACCGTTCAGATCGGCCCCCGCACGGGCAGCTTCGAGAACGGCCGCGCCGCCAAAGCAGTAGCCCATCAGCACATGGGTGTCGGTGGCACCGGTGATGTTCGCGGCCTCTTCGATGGATCCCATGAGGCGCATGCGGAATTCGTCGCGATCCGCATACATCGCACCGGACAGCGCACGGTTTTCGTCGATGCTCTGCGGGTTTTCGTCCGCGCCGTAAACGTCGATGGCAAAGGCGGTATAACCCAACGCCGCGAGCATTTCGGCGCGGCGCTCTTCGTAAGCAGTCATGCCATCCCAATCGTGAACGATCAGAACAGTGCCTTTCGGCTCGATCGCGGTGTTGGTCGCGACGTAGCCTTCATACTCGCGGTCGCCGACGGTATAGCGGTGATACTCTGCGGAAATCTCGGCCTGCGCGGCGGTGGCGGTCAAGGCCAGTGCGGCCAGACTTGCTCGGAACATCTCGGTCTCCTTTTCCTGTCGGGTGCCTAAAAGCATAGCGCCGACGGGAAAAAGAAAAGGCTCCTTGCTCGGAGCGCGGGCCGGGCTTGAGCGCCCGGCCCGGTCATTTCTCAGACGGACGCCTTGAGCGCGTCCACCAGATCGGTGCGTTCCCAGCTGAACCCGCCATCCGCCTCCGGCGCGCGGCCGAAATGGCCATAAGCCGCCGTGCGCTCATAAATCGGCTTGTTCAACTGAAGATGCGTGCGGATGCCGCGCGGGGTGAGGTCCATGACCTTGGGGATCGCCGCTTCGATGGCGGAGGCATCGACATCGCCGGTGCCATGCGTGTCGGCATAGATCGACAGCGGTTTGGAGACACCAATCGCATAGGACAGCTGGATCGTGCAGCGTTCGGCCATGCCCGCCGCAACGACGTTCTTGGCCAGATAGCGCGCGGCATAGGCAGCGGAGCGGTCCACCTTGGTCGGATCCTTGCCCGAGAAGGCACCACCACCGTGGGGGGCGGCCCCACCATAGGTGTCGACGATGATCTTGCGCCCGGTGAGGCCAGCGTCGCCGTCAGGGCCGCCGATCACGAAGGTGCCGGTCGGATTGACCCACCATTCGGTGGCATCGGTGATCCAGCCATCGGGCAGGGTTTCGCGGATATACGGCTCCACAATCGCGCGGATGTCGGCGGAGCTTTGGCTTTCGTCGGCATGCTGCGTCGAGAGAACGATCGAGGTCACACCCACCGGCTTGCCGTTTTCGTAGCGCACGGAGATCTGCGATTTCGCATCGGGGCGCAACAACGGTTCCTGTCCTGATTTGCGCACTTCGGCCAGACGGCGCAGGATCGCGTGGCTGAATTGGATCGGCGCCGGCATCAGCGCGTCGGTCTCGTTCGTGGCATAGCCGAACATGATGCCCTGATCGCCTGCACCTTCGTCCTTGTCACCGCTGGCGTTCACGCCCTGCGCGATATGGGCCGACTGCTGGTGCAGCAGGTTGGTGATCTCGCAGGTGGCGTGATGGAATTCGTCCTGCTCGTAGCCGATATCCTTGATACAGGCGCGGGCGATGTCCGGGATACGTGCCATATAGGTGGCAAGCCGAGCCTGGTCCGACAGCCCAACCTCTCCACCGATCACGACGCGGTTGGTCGTGGCAAAGGTTTCGCAGGCGACCCGCGCTTCGGGTTCTTCGGAAAGAAAGGCGTCAAGGATAGCGTCCGAGATACGGTCGCAGACCTTATCCGGGTGGCCCTCGGACACGGATTCCGAGGTGAAGATATAATTCTGTCGGGACATGAGTGCTCCATTAGGGTCTGCCGTCACGTCAGGAAGCCGTTGTGACGGGAATGATGATCCGCGTTACGCCGCGCCGGGGTCCGGGTCAATGGGCTTGCGCCGTTTCCACAAGAACAGGGTCGCAAATGCCACGATCAATGCACAAAGCGCGAGCCAATCGCCGGTGCGGCTGTAGAGCAACGGCTTCAACGGAGGCGGCAGCGGTACGTCAAGAAACCCGGCGCGGCCCAGCGGTAGGGCCTCCACGATTGTGCCTGCCGGGTCGATCATGGCCGAAATGCCGGTATTCGCCACGCGGACCATCGGCAGACGTTGTTCGATGGCGCGCAGCCGGGCCTGCGTCAGGTGCTGTTGCGGGCCGGCATTGACACCGAACCATGCATCGTTGGTGATCTGGAGCAGCATGGCCGGGCGCTGCGGCGCACCATTGACATCCTGCGGGAAGACCGCCTCGTAGCAGATCAGCGGCAACGCGGTGCCCAACGGACCAAGGTCGATGAGCGCAGGCCCCGGCCCTGAGGAATAGCCCGACTCGGCGCGCGCGGCGAGGCCGAGGATGTTGAAGCGAGCAAAGAACGAAGCGGCGGGCATGTATTCCCCGAACGGCACGAGATGGTGCTTGTCGTAGAGATCGGATACCTGCCCCGCGCTGTCGAGCGTGATGAGCGAATTGTAATACCGTCCGTCTTCTTCGCGCTGGATGCCCAGCACCACCGGTGTGCCTGCGGCGGCCTCTGCAATGACGTCGAGCGCCGGGCCTGCATTTTCGAGAAGGTTTGGCACTGCCGTTTCCGGCCAGACGATAAGATCGGGTTTGGGCAGTTGCGCGGTGAAATCCACCTGCCGGTTGAAAAACAGCGGGATGTAGTCGCGATCCCATTTCTGATGCTGCGGCGCGTTGGGTTGGATCAGACGGACGGTGAATCCGGTTCGGTCCAAAGACCCGGGGTACAGGAACATCCCCCCGATAAATCCGTTGAAGCTGACCAGACCCGTGACGAACAAAACGGGAAACGAGCGGGCGGAGATTGCCCAGGCGGCACTTGCCGCCAGCAGCAATGTCACCAGCGTCACACCGTGCGGCCCGATGATCGCATGCCATTGCGCGACCGGAGTTTGGGCCCAGACATAGCCCACCAGTCCCCAGGGGAAGCCTGTCAGGATATAGGCGCGAGCCAGTTCAATGGCCGCCCAGCAGAGTGCGATGCCGAAGGGACCGGGCGACATCCGGCGTCCGGCCCAGAAGGCGGACGCCCAGAGCAGCGCCAGTCCCGAGGCCAATCCCACAAGCGCAAAAGGGGCCATCCACCCGGTTGCGGCAGCATCCACGGCGAACGGCTCGACGATCCAGTGCATCGACAGGGCGAAATAGCCCACACCGAAAAGCCAGCCGGTCCACGCCGCAGAGCCTGCGCGTGTATCGCGCAGGACCAGAACGAGGATGGCGACCAAGGCTGGTGCCGCGATCCACCACAGATCAAATGGCGCCTGGCCCAATGCAAAGACGCCCCCCAGACAGATTGCGCCAAGGCGGCGGAGTACGTGCATCGGTTCAGGCGGACTGTGCGGTGGCTCTTGCAACGTCCGAGGCTTCGCGGGCGCGGGCGGCATCACCAGCCGCTGTCGCCTTGAGCCTGACGCGCATCCGTTTGATGCGGCGCGGATCGGCGTCGATCACCTCGAACTCCGGGCCTTCGGGGTGAGGAACGACTTCGCCACGTGCGGGCACGTGACCCGCCAGCATGAAAACCAGACCGCCCAATGTGTCGATTTCCTCGCCGTCGATGTCGTCGTGGTCCGTCAGGTTCAGACCGATCTCGGCCTCGAATTCCTCGAGCGGCGTGCGGGCAAAGGCGAGATAGACTCCGGGCTTCTCGCGCGAGAAATTGGTGCCTTCGTCCAGATCGTGTTCATCCTCGATTTCCCCGATCACCTGTTCGATCAGGTCCTCGATGGTCACGAGGCCATCCACACCGCCATATTCGTCGATCACCAGCGCCATGTGCCGCCGCTCGGTCTGCATTTTGGCCAAGAGCACGCCGATGGGCATGGAAGGTGGCACGAAAAGCAGGGGGCGCAGCATCTGTTTCAGATCGAAATCGCTGCTGCGGCCGTTGAACCCGTGCTTGAGCGCGAGGTCCTTGAGGTGCGCCATCCCGATCGGTGTATCCAGCGTGCCGGTATAAACCGGCAGCCGCGTCAGACCGCTTTCGCGGAAGACATTGACCAGTTCGGCCTTGGTGATGGTATCGGGGACGGAGACGATGTCGGCACGCGGAACCGCCACATCATAGACCCGCATGCGACGCAGGTTCATCATACCGTCTATCGGAGACATCGACCGAGAGATTTCCGGCGTCGGAGTCGTGTCGGCCACCTGAGTTGAGCCGCCCATCCAGTTGCGCAGACGTGCAAAGAACCCACGTCCCGGTTGAGTGTCGTTCGTCTTGAGCGCGCGTTGCGCTGCGTTAGACGAGTCGTCGGTATCGCCCATTTTTTCCTGTTCCAGAGAAGGCCAATTGGCCCGTACTACCCCATATATGGGTCCGCAACACCCATTTTGCCAAGTATCCGGGTCTCCAACCCTTCCATCAGCGTGGCATCGCGGTCACGAATGTGATCATAGCCCAAGAGATGTAACACTCCGTGAACAATCAGGTGTGTGGCATGGTCGTGCAGGGATTTGCCCGCATCCTCCGCCTCGCGCAGGCAGGTGTCATAAGCGATGGCGATATCGCCAAGGCTTTCGCCCATCAGCGGATCAGGTGGCGGCGGAGGGGTCGGCGCAGCGCCGTCATCTTCCGCGGCAAGGTCGAAGGTCGGCCAACTCAGGACATTGGTCGGTGTGGGTTTGCCGCGGAATTCGGCGTTCAGTTCGGCGATGCGCTCATCATCACAGGCCAGCACGGCAATCTCATATCCGGAAATCGGAAAACCCAAGTATTCCAGAGCCTTGATGGCTGCCGCCTCGGCAATATCCTCAAGTCCGGCCGCGTCCCAGCGGGGGTCTTCGATCACGATGTCGGTCAGTGTGGTCAATGCTTATTGATCGGGGGCTCTGCCCCCGAACCCCCGGAGTTTATTCGGCAAGATGAAGATCAGGGCGTTTCCGCGTCTTTTTCGTAGGCCTCGATGATCGCCGCCACAAGCGGGTGGCGCACCACGTCCTTGGAGGTGAAGTAGTTGAAGCTGATCTTCGGGATGGATTTCAGCAGGCGCTCCGCGTCCGCCAGCCCCGACGCCACACCGCGTGGCAGGTCGATCTGGGTACGGTCGCCCGTGATCACCATGCGCGAACCTTCGCCGAGACGGGTCAGAAACATTTTCATCTGCATGGACGTGGCGTTCTGCGCCTCGTCGAGAACCACGAAGGCATTCGACAATGTCCGCCCCCGCATGAAGGCGAGCGGCGCGATTTCGACGGTCTTTTCCTCGATCATCTTGGCCAGCTGCTTGCCCGGCAGAAAATCGTTCAGTGCATCATAGAGCGGCTGCATGTAGGGATCGACCTTGTCCTTCATGTCGCCGGGCAGGTAGCCCAGCTTTTCGCCCGCTTCGACCGCAGGACGGCTGAGGATGATCTTGTCGACTTGCCCGGTGATGAACATGTTCACGCCGACGGCAACGGCCAGATAGGTCTTGCCGGTGCCTGCCGGGCCGATGCCAAAGGCAAGTTCGTTTTCGAAAAGCGCCCGCACATAGGCCTTCTGCGCATCGGTGCGCGGCTCGACCAGTTTCTTGCGGGTCTTGATTTCGACCGGGCCACCTTCGAACATTTCGATCTGCGCATCGGGTCCGACATCGTCAGGCGCCATGCGGAACTGGCGGTCGATATCGCCGGGCGAGACACTGCGTCCCTGTTCAAGCCGCTGGTAAAGAGAATTCAGAACATCGCGCGCTTCGCTCTGTGCGTCGGGCTCGCCATGGATCGCCAACTGATTCCCGCGGCGCAGGATCTGCACCCCAAGGCGGGTTTCGATTTCGGTGAGATTGCGGTCGTATTCGCCGCAAAGGTCGATGAGCAAACGGTTATCTGGAAATTCTACAAGCGCTTGTGACAAGGTGTCTGTGGTCACGCGGGTCTCCGGTGCAAGGGTGTCGGGAACAGGGTGTCAACTTCCTTCACACAGTGCAAGCGGACACCCCTTCCGTCACAATGCGTCTCCGAATGCCGAACCGCCCTTGAAGTCGCCTATGGCGGTGTTCCGTTCGGAGCTGTTGCCCGAGCAGACCGGCTTGCCTGTCGGATCGAGCCTCGGCGACAGGTAGCCTTCGATACCATCGTCGATGATCCAGTGATCACAGCCATTGGGATCGATCCAGATACCGGCCTGAAGTTGGCTCAGCGGCTTTCTGTCGATGCCTCGATCAAAGCTCTTGTCTTCACCAACGTTTTCGCAAGCGGTCAGCGCGGCACAGACCGCAGACAGAATGACAAGACGGGTCATGGCGGATTTCCTCAGCGCAGGCACAGGATTTCCACCCGGCGGTTTTGCGCCATTCCGGCGGTATTCGAATTGCTGGCAATCGGGCGGCTTTCACCGAAACCCCGCACCGAATAGACGCGCGCGCCGGCCTGCTGGGCCACCTGCGCTACCGCGCGGGCCCGCCGTTCGCTCAGCGCCTGATTGGAGGCGTCGGATGCGCGGCTGTCGGTGTGACCTTCGATGACAAAGCCGTTCGCCGGATTGGACGCGAAGAAGGAGCGCAGGCTGTTTACGCCACCCGGTGCTATCGTGGCGCTGCCGGTGGCGAACATCGTGTCCGTGGGCACAATCGCGCAACGGCTGACCTTGTGGCAGACAGGGGTACCGTTGCGGCGCAGATGCGGACTCATGAAGCCTTCGGCGCCATCATCCATCACCCAGTGCTCGCATCCATCAGGGTCGATCCAGATACCGGGCACGTAGCGTTCGCCCTGCTGCGCGGACGCAGGCACCGCGAGTGCGACACTCAACACAATTGCGGACAAGCGCCCCATCATTTCCGCTTCCTTCGGTTGTGACGACGCCCTGCCGGTGGCAACGGTGTCCGACTCAAGCTAATACTACCAAAGACTGCGGGTCAGGGAAGACCAAACCTCTATATATCGCGGATGACCCTTAGATGATGTGTCATTCGATCAACGCACCCTTGAGCGAGTTGCGACCCGATTCGATGATTCGGACCCGTCGCAGATCGCCGGGGGCCAGACCATCGGCCTGAACGTGGACCGCATGCAGATGGTCGGACTTGCCCACCATCTGACCCGTCAGGCGACCCGGCTTTTCGAAAAGGACGCCGACCTCTTTGCCCACCATCGCGTCCTGCGCCGCTTGCTGCTGTTCGGTGATCAGGGCCTGCAGACGCTGCAGGCGGTCGTCCTTCACATCCTCGGGAAGCTGGTCACGCTCGGCCGCCGGGGTGCCGGGGCGGGTGGAGTACTTGAAGCTGTAGGCATAGCCGTAGTTGGACGCGCGGATGATGTCCAAAGTGGCCTGGAAATCCTCTTCGGTCTCTTCCGGGAACCCGACGATGAAATCACCGGACAGCAGCAGGTCAGGACGCGCGGCGCGCAGTTTCTCGATGATGGCAAGATAGCTTTCCGCCGTGTGCTGGCGGTTCATCCGCTTGAGGATGCGATCCGAGCCGGACTGCACGGGCAGGTGCAGGTAGGGCATCAGTTTCGGGCAGGTGCCATGCGCTTCGATCAGGTCGTCGGTCATGTCGTTGGGATGGCTGGTGGTGAAGCGGATGCGCTCCAGCCCGTCGATGTCGTTGAGCGCCCAGATCAGACGGGCAAGCGACCAGTCTCCGCCCTCCCCGTTCGTCCCCTTCGGGGCCGAACCATGATAGGCGTTGACGTTCTGACCGAGCAGCGTGATCTCGCGCACGCCGCGTTCGACCAGATCGCGCGCCTCGGTCAGGATCCGGTCGGCGGGGCGGCTGACCTCGGCGCCGCGCGTGTAGGGCACGACGCAGAAGGCGCAGAACTTGTCGCAGCCTTCCTGCACGGTGAGAAAAGCGGTCGGGCCACGTTTCGCCTTGGGGCGGGTCTTGAGAACCTCGAACTTGTCCTCTTCGGGGAAATCGGTGTCGAGCGCCTTTTCACCTTTCCGCGCCTTCGCCTCCAACTCGGGCAGGCGGTGGTAGCTTTGCGGGCCGACGACCAGATCGACCATCGGCTGACGGCGCATGATCTCTTCGCCCTCGGCCTGTGCCACACATCCAGCAACACCGATCTTCAGATCGGGCTTGGCCGCCTTCAGACCCTTGTACCGGCCCAGTTCGGAATAGACCTTTTCCGCCGCTTTTTCCCGGATATGGCAGGTGTTGAGCAGGATCATGTCCGCATCATCGGGCGACTGCGTTTCGACATAGCCCTGCCCGCCCAGCGCCTCGGCCATGCGTTCGCTGTCATAGACGTTCATCTGACAGCCATAGGTCTTGATATAAAGCTTCTTCGGTTCGGACATGGGCCAATCCTCCGGGGCGGGGTTCAGGGCGTGCCGATACCGCATGTCACCCCTGTCTTGCAATGCACGGTTTTTTCACCGACTCTGCGCAAAACTCCCGCAGAGGATGCCTCATGCGTTATACAGGTCTTGATCAGCTTCTGTCACAAGGGTCCGCGGCACTCGCCAAGGGACCTCTCGCTTTGGTGTTCGTAGAAGACGACGTCGAAGTCGACACGACCCTGCGGCACAACCTGCATCTGGGCTTCAAATCCAACATCGTCTTCATGCCCGAAGCCTTCGATCTGGCCGAGGATATCGCCGACAAGGTGGTGCGCGTCGATGCCGAAATCACGCGCAAGGGCAACCGCGAAGAGATCGTGAATGCGATCATTCCCAAGGCTCAGGGCCTGTGGGTCTATGTCTGCTACAACGCGGAATATCTGTTCTTTCCCTTCTGCGAGACACGGACAATCGGCGAAATGCTGGCCTTTCACACGGAAGAGCGGCGGGACGCGATGCTATGCTATGCCATCGACCTCTATGCGGGCGATCTTGACGCACATCCAAACGCGGTGAACATCGACGACGCCTATATCGACCGGTCAGGCTACTATGCGCTGGGGCGCAACGATCCGGCGACAAACTATCCCAAGGAACGGCAACTGGATTTTTTCGGCGGCTTGCGCTGGCGTTACGAGGAACACGTGCCGCCCGAGCGGCGCAAGATCGACCGCATCGCCTTGTTCCGCGCCAAGCCCGGGCTGGCGCTGCGCGCCGACCACACGTTCAACGACGAGGAATACAACACCTACGCGTGCCCATGGCACAACAATCTGACGGCGGCGGTGGCCACATTCCGCACGGCAAAAGCGCTCAAGCGCAATCCCGGGTCAGCCTACGAGATCGAAACGTTCCGGTGGCACAATTCGGTGCCGTTTGAATGGCACTCCCGACAATTGCTGGACCTTGGCCTGATCGAATCCGGTCAGTGGTTCTGACGCAGGTCAGTCGGCGGCCGGCACGTCCAGCGTGACAATCGTGCCGACCGCCCCTCGCGTGACCTGCAAGGTCGCCTGAAGCCCGTCGCACAAGCCCTGAACGATCCGGCCGCCCAGACCGTCGGCATTGGGCCAGGTTACATCCGCAGGCAGACCAACACCATCATCCGTGACCATCGCGCGCATGCTCCCGTTGTCGGTGCGCATGACGCGCAATTCGACCAGACCGGACTTTTGATCGCGAAACGCATGTTGCATCGCGTTCGTCAGCACTTCGGACAGGATCAGCCCGATCCGTACCGCGGTTTCCGTGTCCACCATGAGCGGCTCGACATGGATGTTCATGCGGACGCCGGGACGGCTGTCGAGATAGGCGATGGCATTCGCCACGCGACCCAGATACGCGCCCAGCTTGATCTTGCCGTCATTGCGCTCAAGCGTTGCGGCCGACATTTCCTCGTACAGCAACTGCAGGCTTTCGATCCGGCGTGACAAGTCTTTGTATTCCTCGGGCGCCTTGCTCTTGCGGGCCTTCATGCGGATCAAGCCAAGGATCATCGACAGGTGGTTCTTCACGCGATGCTGGATCTCGGCCATGACCGTTTCGAACTGCTTGAGCCGCTCTGCCTGCTTGTCATTCTCGACCTCGCTTTGCAGGCCGACGAAATACACGAGCTCGCCATTGTCATCGATCACCGGAGAGATCAGCAAGGCGTTCAGAAAGGGCTCCCCATTCGAGCGAACATTCGTGAGGACGGTCGAGATTTCTGCGCGATGTTCGATGGCCAGACGCACGTCGCGCACCGCCGAATCCGAGGTCTGTGCGCCTTGAAGAAAGCGACAGTTCCGCCCCAGCGCCATGTCGGAGGTATAACCGGTCAACCGCTCGAAAGCGCGGTTGACGTAGACGATGGGATTGTCAGGCAAGCGGGGGTTGGTCAGCACCATCGCGACAGTGGACGCGCTGAAAATCGCGGTTGCGTCCTGTTCGCTGATGTCGCCGGGTTGGAACGACACATCTCTGTCCATCGTAACGTACCTCTTTAAACGCGCGGAACTGACCCGCGCCGCACTGATTGCTGTGAAACCCGAAACGGCCCGCACGATCCGTGCGCGCCGTGCGACGCAGGGACAGGATCGCCCCGCCTTTGATCGGCTCAGTCCAGATCCTCGGTCACGATCCGGTCGTCCGAAACGCCAAGGTCCCTGACGGCCTTTGCGACATCGTCGATCATCGGCTCCGGCCCGCAAATGTAGATCGGGCCATCGGTGTCACTAATGATCGGCGCCAGATAGTCCTTGTCGACCTTTCCACGGGCGAATTCGCTGTCCGGCTCGTCGGTCACCACGAAGTGACAATTCAGCCCGCGCATCGAATTGAATGTATCGCGAAGGATGATGTCCTCCTCGGTCTTGTTCGAGAACACCAGATGGCAATCCTCCAGCGTGCCGTATGTCTGCAGACGGCGCTTCAAGACCGCGATGAAGGGCGTCACCCCTGCCCCACCGGCAATGAACACACCCGGCCCCTTGTCCTCGATGGCGCCCCAGGCGTCGCTGATTTCGACCTGATCAGTCATTTGCATCTTCGCAATCTGGTCGGTCACGCCGTCATGGTCGGGATAGGATTTGATCACGAACTCCAGCGTGGCATCGGTGGGCAAACCTGTGAAGGTGAAGGGCCGCTGCGCGTCGCGCCAGCCATCCTTGGCCAGCGCGAAATCACAGGCCTGACCGGGCGTGTATTCATACCCGTCGGGTTTGTTGAACACCAGGTGGTGGGTGTCATGGGTGACGGGCTCGATGCTTTGCAGCGTCAGCGTATATGTCATTTGACGTGTCTCCTTTACGGAAGACAACGATCAACCCAAGGCGGAGTTCCCTCTGGGGTCAAAGATGCTCGTATTGCGGCATGCCCAGCACATGGAACCCGCCATCGACACGGATGATCTCGCCAGTGGTGCAGGCTCCGGCGTCCGAGGCAAGATACACCGCCGTCCCGCCCACCGCGTCGAGCGTCGCGTTCGACCGCAGCGGCGCGTTCATGTCGGTGTGCTTGTAGGTCTTGCGCGCGCCACCGATGGCCGCGCCGGCCAGCGTCTTCATCGGACCGGGACTGATGGCGTTCACACGGATGCCCTCGGGGCCAAGATCGTTCGCCAGATAGCGCACCGACGCTTCCAGCGCGGCCTTGGCCACGCCCATCACGTTGTAGTTCGGCGTCACACGGGTGGACCCCATATAGGTCAGCGTCAGAAGAGTGCCGCCATTCTCCACCATCAGAGGATGCGCCCGGCGCGCCACGTCGATGAAGCTGTAGGCCGAGATGTCGAGCGAGTTCTTGAAGTTGGCACGGCTCGTATTGAGGATGCGGCCCTGCAGTTCCGACTTGTCGGAAAACGCGATGGCGTGGACCAGGAAATCAATCGTCGGCCAGCGCGCGGCAAGCTGTTCGAACGCCGCATCAAGCGAGGCATCGTCGGTCACGTCGACATCGACCATGAAATCCGACCCGACGCTTTGCGCCAGCGGCTCAAGTCGTTTGCCGAAGGCTTCACCCTGATAGGTGAAGGCCAGCTCGGCCCCGGCCTCTGCCATCGCCTTGGCAATCCCCCACGCGATGGAGCGTTCATTGGCGACACCCATGATCAGGCCGCGTTTGCCCTGCAACAGTCCCGACATCTTCAACCTACATACTTGGACAACAACATCGACCCGTTGGTGCCGCCAAACCCGAAGGAATTGGTCATCACCGTATCGAGACCGGCATTCTCCACCAGTTCGGTGGCAATCTCTTCCGGCTTCAGCGCCGGATCGAGCGTTTCCACGTTGATCGAAGGGATGATGAAATCGTCCCGCAGCGCGAGCAGGCAGTAGATCGCCTCCTGCGCGCCGGTGGCACCCTGGCTGTGACCGGTCATCGACTTGGTCGAGCTGACGGGCGGTGTGCTGCCCTCACCGAAAACACGCCGCACCGCTTCGATCTCACCCACATCACCGACGGGCGTCGATGTGCCATGTGCGTTGATGTAGCTGACGGTGCGCCCTTCCGGCAGCGTTTTCAGCGCGCCGCGCATCGCACGCTCGCCGCCTTCGCCGGACGGTGCGACCATATCGGCGCCATCCGAGGTGGCCGAGAAGCCGGTGACTTCGGCATAAATCGTGGCACCGCGGGCGAGTGCCCGCTCCAGAGGTTCCAGCACCACCATCGCACCGCCACCCGAGATCACGAACCCGTCGCGACCGGCATCGAAGGCCCGCGAGGCTTTCTCGGGTGTGTCGTTGTATTTCGACGACATCGCGCCCATTGCGTCGAAGAGGCAGGACAGCGTCCAGTCAAGTTCCTCGCCACCGCCCGCGAACATCACATCCTGCATGCCAAGCGCCACCTGCTGCGCCGCCATGCCGATGCAATGCAACGAGGTCGAACAGGCCGAGGTGATCGAAAAGTTCATGCCCTTGATCTGGTAGGCCGTCGCAAGGTTCGCGCTCACGGTCGAGGACATGGTCTTCGGCACGGCAAACGGCCCGATCCGCTTGGTTCCGCCGGTGTTCAGCACCGACTGATGCGCGGTCAACATGGCGCTGGTCGAAGGCCCGCCCGATCCTGCGATGAGGCCGGTCATCGGGTTCACCACCTCTTCTGGCGTGAGCCCCGCATCGGCAATCGCCTGACCCATCGCGATATGCGCATACGCCGCGCCCGGACCCATGAAGCGCAGCGTGCGCTTGTCGACATGGTCCGACACGTCCAGCTTGAGCGATCCGGCGACCTGTGACCGGAACCCATGTTCGGCCATATCGGCATTTGCGGTGATCCCGGACCGGCCAGCTTTCAGGCTCGCGGCCACCTCTTCGGCATTGTTCCCGATGGACGAAACAATTCCCAATCCTGTCACGACAACACGGCGCATCACGGCTCCTTACAATTGTTGCATGCGTGTGTAGGGGAAGCCGGGGGGGAGGAGCAAGCAGATTGGGACCGAATTGCTGCGGCAAGAGACCTGCGCACGTCCCGAAAAACGCCCATAATGGTGGCGCTTTGGCGCAGATCGGACACATCCCCGGCGAACGGGCGTAGAAACAAGTGATCACATCTGCGAACGGGACCCGTTCGGCCTTGCACCCCGACGCCCGAGTCGCGACACAGCAGACACCAGACACCAGACAAAGACCGACCCTGACCCCGGATGCGCCATGACCGACCACCCCCGCCTGCAAGACCGCCCCGACTGGCTGTACCTTCTGCGTGACAGTTACGAGCTGTACCGTCGCCTGTCGGCCGGCGGCAGTTCCAAGATCCGCAGCCATCAGAAAACCGTGCGCGACAGCATCAGCCGGGTGATCAAGGCGAATGCCACGGTCGAAGAACATGCAGCGGTGTCGAAACCCGTCACGGCGCATTGGCGCCGCGCGCTCGACAATGGCCGGATGGAACGCCACGCCCCGTTCATCCGGGCGCTGGAAAGCGTGCAGGCGCATCTGGTCTGGCAATACGGCTATGAAAAAGTGCCGCGCGGTCTGGAACGCACCTATGCCTATGCGGAACTGGTCGGCCCCACAGGTCCCGTGATCACCGATGAGGTGATCCTTGGCCTTGTGCTCTTTGCACCTGGCTGCACCTATCCCGCCCACGCCCATGACGGGATTTCCGAAAGCTACATCTGCCTGTCAGGGGCGGTGTCCGAGAACGATCAGGGCGTCTACGCGCCCGGCTCGCTGATCTTCAACCCGCCCGAACAGCGCCACCGCATCACGGTTGCCGATCAGAACCCGGCTCTCTTGTTCTATGCGTGGACCGGCGCGCGGGACAAACTCGCCAATCAAAAAATGGTCTTCAGTCGCGGGCCCAAGACCTGACCCCGTCCGGGCCAGAGATCAGCTTTCGGACAGCGCGACCTTCATGTCCTTGACCTGGTAGATGGTCTCGCCATCCGCCTCGACCCGGCCATCGGCGACACCCATGGTCAGTCGGCGGGTCTGGATCGCCTTGGTGAAATCCACATAATAGGTCAGCATCTTGCGATCGGGGCGCACCATGCCTGTCAGCTTGACCTCGCCCACACCCAACGCATACCCCCGCCCCGGCCAGCCGCGCCAGCCCAGGTTGAAGCCGGTCAACTGCCACAGCCCGTCAAGGCCCAGACAACCCGGCATGATCGGGTTGCCGGGAAAATGGCAGTCGAAGAACCACAGGTCCGGTGTGATGTCGAATTCTGCCACCACATGGCCCTTCCCATGCGCACCGCCATCCCCGGAAATGTCCGTGATCCGATCCATCATCAGCATCGGCGGTTCCGGAAGCTGCGCATTGCCCGGACCAAAAAGTTCGCCCCGCGCGCATTTCAGAAGGTCATCACGGTCGAAGCTGCGAGGATATTCGGTCATGTTCGACAAGGCTCCCGACGTCATTGGCAAAATCCCGCCTCCTCTATCACTGCGCGCGCAACCGGTGCAAGCCCGCCACCCGGCATCGGCTGAGACAAGATGTTGCAAGAAATTTATTTGAATTGCGAATGGGTCGCACCCTATATAGTCAGGAAGAAGGAGCATTGCTGGCATGTCATCACGATCCATTGAACGCGGAACCGAATGGCTGTCCCACGGCGGCGTGCGGCCGACACGGCAGCGCGTGGCTTTGGCGTCTTTGCTGGTCGGTGATGGCAAGAACCGCCACGTGACCGCGGAAAGCCTCTTTGCTGCTGCGCAGAACACGGGCGAGCAGGTGTCGCTGGCGACGGTCTACAACACCTTGCGCGCATTCTGCGAGGCAGGGCTGATGCAGGAAGTCACCGTCGATGGCGCACGCAGCTATTTCGACACCAACACCCACGACCATCCGCATTTCTACTGGGAAGACGAGGGCCGCCTGACCGACGCCCCGGCGGATGAGCTCGAGATTGCACGGATTCCGTGCCCGCCGGAAGGTGCCGAAATTTCCAGCGTCAACGTGGTGATCAAACTCCGTCGCACGTAACCCGTTCGCTGGGCGTCAGCCACCGAGCCTCGACCATCCAAACGGTCCCTAGATCAGCCAGTCTGACCGCATGTCGGTCCAGACCGAAAGTCCTGCCGCCGAACAGCGCGTCGCTCTCGTCTAAGCAAACCACAGCCATATTGCAGCATGCCCGCTGATGCGGCCATCACCCAACTCGCTCGAATACCGTCTATTTGAACAATACAGCCGCTCCCATCAAAGTTTCTGAAATCACTACACTCAAGCACTTGATTTTACGGCTTTGACCTGAGCCGAGCCCGCGTCCGCCAGCGCCGCTCCGAACCGGCCATTTTTCAGACAATCCACTCTTTAACTCCCCCTTCATCTCTCATCCGCCATCACCCGACGCGGGGGCGTTTTGGATGAGGGGAGAGGGGTATGGAGCCCTTGACCGATGTATTCGGGACGCAGACGTCTGCTGCGGGATTGTCGTTTGGGTTGCGCGGGATTGTTGACTGGAGTGTGCAGCAGCCGTTTCTGGACGTGTTCAAGACGGCGCGGGACTGGCATGGGCACACGGCGAGCCAGTGGGGGGCGTACAGCGCCGGGGATCTGGATCGGATGGGTGTGCTCGATGCCGAGGGCTGGATCCGGGATCTGCCGGCCGGGGTCGACCGCATCGAGACCTACATCCTGACCGAGATGCCGGCCGAGGCGCTCTATACGGCGGGCACCTACCGGCTGAGCTATGACGGTGCGGGCGAGATCTCGGTCTTTGGCGCCGAGATCGTGTCGCAATCGGCGGGCGAGATCTGGTTCAACTACACCCCCACCGGCAGCGGCCTGGTCACCATCTCCATCTCCGACACCGATCCGCAGAACACCGGCAATTACCTGCGCAATATCGAGGTGGTCAAACAGGAGCACATCCCCGCCTTCGAGGCCGGCGCGCTGTTCAACCCGCTCTGGCTCGACGTCATCAGCGATGCCCATTCCCTGCGCTTCATGGATTGGCAGGAGACCAACGAATCCACCATCCGCAGCTGGGCCGACCGCCCCACGCCCGGCACCTACAGCTATTCCCAGGGCGTGCCGCTCGAGGTGATGGTGGCGCTTGCCAATATCACCGGCACCGAGCCCTGGTTCAACATCCCCTGGAACGCCGACGAGACCTATATCCGCAACTTCGCCACCTATGTGCGCGACAATCTCGACCCCGATCTGCGCGCCCATATCGAGATGTCCAACGAGGTCTGGAACTGGATGTTCGAGCAGGCCCGCGAGTCCGCCGCCGCCGCAGAGGCGCGCTTCGGCCAGGACCTCGGCGATGGCTGGGTACAGGAATACGGCGCCCGCTCCGCCGAGATGGCCCGCGTGCTCGACAGCGTCTATGCCGGCAACGAGGACCGGCTGGTCAAGGTCATCTCGACCCACACCTACTGGCCCGGCCTCGAGGAGTCGATTCTGGACGCCCCGGCCTGGCAGGCGCTCAGCCCGGCCAATGACGCGCCCTACCTCTCCTTCGACACCTATGCGATCACCGGCTATTTCGGCAACAGCCTCGGCACCGACGAGAAAGCCCCCGCCGTGCTCGACTGGATCGCCCGGAGCGAGGCCCAGGCCCGCCAGGAGGCATCCGCCCAGGGGCTCAGCGGGTCTGCCGCCCAGGCCTATATCGCCCAGCACCGTTTCGACCTGGCCGTGGATCTGGCCGTGCGCGAACTGCGCGACGGCTCCGTCACCGGCAATGCCGAGGATTCCCTGCAGGGCATGTTCGAGCTCTTCCGCTATCACAAGGCGGTGGCCGATGCCCACGGGCTCGACCTCGTGATGTACGAGGGTGGCACCCATGTCGTCGGTGTCGGGTCCTGGGTCAACAATGACCTGCTCACCGAGTTCTTCACCCATCTCAACTATTCCGCCGGCATGGGCCAGCTCTATACCGAGCTGCTCGCGGGCTGGGAGGCTGCGGGCGGCACGCTCTTCAACATCTTCGTCGATGTCTCCGAACCCACCCAGTGGGGCAGCTGGGGCTCGCTGCGCCACCTGCAGGACAGCACCGCCCGCCATGACGCCGTGGTCCGGTTCATGGACAGCCACCCGGCTCCGGCCACGATGAAGGACGGCACCTGGGACAATGGCGAGTTCGACTTCGGCCCGATCCCGGAGCCGACACCCGGGGATGACGGGGACGATACCCCGGTCGTCACGCCCCAGCCCCGTCCCGAGCCGCAGCCGCAACCCCAGCCGCAACCCCAGCCGCAGCCCGAACCCGAGCCGGAACCCCAGCCCGAACCCGGTCCGGCGCCGCAGCCGGTGGACGCGGTGCGCGAATATGTCTTCGGCAACGATCTCTTCGCCTGGGGCAATGGCGATCCCGAAGCCTCCGTCCCCTATTGGACCCACCGGCTCGCCGAGGCCGCCGGCACCTCCTACGCCACCGACATCCAGACCGGCATGCTCACCCGGCATGACGACCTGCCCCCCAACCCGCATCTCTGGGTCGAGGACGTCCCGTCCTCCTGGGACCCGGAAAGCGGCCAGAGCTTTGCCGAGGCGGGCTTCACCCAGATCACCCTCTCGGCGGTCAACTTCGTGCAGGACCAGTCCCCCGACAGCCCCTATTGGCACGAGCCCGCAACCTCGCCGCTGGAATCGGCGCTGCGCATCATCGACTGGACCCAGGCGCAGGCCCCCGGCGCCGCCATCAACCTCTACGAAACCTGGCCCGAGATGGACGGCTTCCCCGCCAGCCCGGCGGCCTTCGACGCCTGGCTCGACCGCATGACCGGCGACTGGCACGACTGGTGGGTCGACCTCACTCAGATGCTCCAGCAGGCCCGGCCCGAGCTCGACATCCGCCTCATCAGCGTCGGCCCCCAGATCGCCCAGATGCTCGACGCACCCGCGCTCGGCCTCTCCGGCCTCACCGCCCGCGACCTCTTCCTCGACGACGAAGGCCACGCCGCCCCAACCCTCGCCTTCCTCGCCTCCCTCATCCATTACACAACCCTCACAGGACAACAGCCCCCTCAAACCCTCCAGCTCCCAACCTCCATCCACTCCGCCGTCGCACAAAACTATTCCGACATCCTCCAATGGATCACTGACGCCCAGGGCGTGGCGCCGCCCGATCGGCTGGTCGGGCCGTTTGCGGAACGGTCCGTCGAGATCGCTACGGGGGCCATGGACGGGGACGACGTGATCCGGCCGGAGGACGGCGCGCGGTTCGTCGATGGAGGGGCGGGGTTCGACACGGTGAATATCACTGGCGACCAGACGGCCTACACGTTGCGGTTCGATGGAGCAGACATCTGGATCGACCCCCATGGTCCGGATGGCGACGGGCTGCAGATCAGAAATGTCGAACGGATTGCTTTTGACCGCGAGACACATCCCTTTGACGGATCGGGCCTCGACCTCGATCAGTTTGACGGGATGGCACAACTTGACCCGTCTGCGATGTCCTTGCTTACCGAGCTTTACATCGCGTATTTCAACCGTGCCCCCGATGCGATCGGGCTTTACTTCTGGGGCAACCAGTTGGCCGATGGGATGAGCATGGGCGATATTGCGTCCCACTTTTTTGATCAGCCGGAAACCCGCGCGCTTTATGGGGACATCGCGGACCCGTCGGACTTCGTCGCAGCCGTTTACCAGAGTGTGCTGGGGCGCAGGCCGGATGCCGGAGGCCTGTCTTTCTGGTTGGATCATCTGGAAGCCGCCGATGCGGGCGCCCCTGCGCGTTTCATCATGGAGATCCTCGCCGGGGCCAAGGCGGCAACGGGCAGCCCGGCAGATGCCGCTTATCTGGCCGGCAAGGTGTTGCTGGGCGGGCATTTTGCCGTGACGCACGGCATGTCCGACCTTGATGACGCGCGGCAGCTGATGGCGCAGTTCGATGGATCGCCAGACAGCCTTCGGAATGCGGTGGAGCGGAGTGACAGCCTTCATTCCGCGATCATGGACGGATCGCGGGATGGATTCCTGATGCAGATTGTCGGCGTGTCGGACACGGCCTTCATCATGTGAAACCGGCCAGCACAGGATCCGCGCCAATGCGCGCCATATTGCGAGGACAATCGGACGGCAGGACATCAGCTGGACCTTTTGCAAGACGGGGCGGGATTTGCACCATTGCGCCCAATTCCTGCCCCGTCATCGCACCGATCCCTTAACAATCGGTGTCCATCACCCGGAGATCTGTCGCATTCGACGCATCTGCGGAATTCGGATTGATTGGAATCGCGCCATGCACGAAAGTGTCGGTGATGGTGGGCGGCGTGTGATGCGCCGTCCGAATAGGGAATACGGTGAAAATCCGTGACTGCCCCCGCAACTGTAAGCGGTGAGTGCTTCGCGCAACGCCACTGGGCCAGATGGCCTGGGAAGGTGCGAACCACACGATGACCCGCAAGTCAGGAGACCTGCCATCGCATGAGAACTGAACCCGGGCGGGGTGCACCGGAGGTCCAGATGCCTTGCCCCCATCCGGGTGCGATTCATGCCTGCGGCCTTCCTGTGTCCCGTTCCTGCGCGGAGGGCGCTGAGATGTCGATAGAACGAACCCTGACCCAGCTGCAGGTCAATCCCCGAACGCCGGAACGCGCACGGGAAATCGGCCAGTTGGGCTATATGCAATGGCTGGGCGGATTGCCGGCGCAGTCCTGTTACCTAACCGAGGCCACCTGCGCCTATATGGCTGCAGCGCCGTTCCGGGACACCGATCCGGCGGTTGCCGAATTCTGCAAGCTCCTGAAGGCGTCTCTGGATGCGCCGCTCTCGCCACTTGATCTGGCGTTGCCGAAACCAAGGCGCAGGGGCGGTGCGAGGGAGCGACGGCTGTCGCTATAGCGGCTGAGCGGCGGCCTCGAAAGCGGCGGCAGCGTCCTCGGTCATGGGGTCGGACAGGAGCGATCGAACGAGGTCCGGCGCAAGCGTGAAGCAATCGAGCCCGCGGGCCGCAAGAGCCACCAGCTGGTCGGATGTGCGCAGCGAGGCCACGAGCACGCGAGGGGTTCCTGCGGCGATGGTCTGCATCTGCAGGAGGTGCTCAAGCGCGGGCAGCCCCGCCTCGTCCATCCGCCCGAAATAGGGGGCCACGAAGTCGGCACCCAGCGCCTTGGCCACGATCACCTGTTTCGGGTTGTAAACGGCGGTGAGCAGGATCGGACCGCCCAAAGCCGTGATCGACGGCAGGGCGCGCAAGGCACCGGGTGTCATCGGGATTTTCACGACCGTGCGCAGACCGGCCACAGCGCCTGCATCGTAGAGCCGTGCGGCCCAATCGCGATAGGTTTCGACCGGACCGAAAACCTGCCCATGCAGCTCTTGCGCGCCAAGGTCATGGGCGCGACGGGCGAGATCTGTCCAGTCGATGGTCGGATAGTCGAGACCTGCCCGCTGGGCCAAGAGCGGGTTGGTGGTGATGCCCCGAAACAGGCCCAATGGCATAAGATCGGCCCAGGCCTCCCGATCCGCCGTGTCGAGATAGAGGTCCACTGCGTCAGCTGACCGCAGCCATCGCCGCGTCAAGCTCCGCAAGGGTGGGCGGGTTGCAGCCCGCACGGCTGCAATTGATGGCGGCGGCCATGCCGGCGCGGCGGATGAGCGCCTCGACCTGTGCAGCATCGAGCGCATCGAGCGCGGCCGGAGCCAAAGCGTCGATGCGGGCGAGACCAGCCAGTAGCGTGGCCATGAACGTGTCGCCGGCCCCAACGGTATCCACAAGGCCCGGCACAGGGGGTGCAGGGATATCGATGGAGATGTCGCCGCGCATCGCAGTTGCGCCTTCAGGCCCCTTGGTCATGACCAGAAGCGCTGCGGATGTCTCGCTGCGCACATGCGCGAGGGCCACATCCTGCGGCATGTCGGGGCACAGACCTTCGAGGTCTTCATCGCTGAGTTTCAGGACATGCGCCGCTTTCATCATGCGGAAGATCCGCGCGCGATAGGCGTCGATATCGCTGATGATCGACAGGCGCACGTTGGGATCGAGCGACACGAGCGTGCCGGCCGCATGGGCGGTCTTGCAGGTGTCCTCCCACGCGTCGGCGTCCGCGCCATCGGTCAGCGCAAGCGATCCTGTGTGCAGCGCGGTCGTGCCGTCAGGCATTGCGGCGGCAAGGGACGCGGCCGTCACGCTGCGCTCGGCGGTGCCATCGCGTTCGAACACGTAGGACGGGATGCCCTGGGTTACGGTCACACGGGCGATCGTCGTGGGGGCGTCGACGCGACCTCCCGCAAGGGTCACGCCGGAGGACGTCAGCGTATCCGCCAGACGATCCCCCCACGTATCGGTCGAGATCGGCGTGAGGTAATGCACATCGGCCTGCTGGCGCCCCAGAGCCATCGCCACATTGAAGGGCGATCCACCGGCAAGGGCCGAGACCTCTCCGTCTCGGGTCACATGATCAATGAGGTTTTCACCGCCGACGCAGATTACGGGGCTTGCAGACATGACAGGACTTCCGGCTTGTGGCTTCAGTTGGTGTTCAGGTTGACGTCGGGCAACGTATCCAGCGCCTGCTTAAGCGCATTGCCCCATTGAGTCGAGATCGCCTGAAATTCCGGATTGTCGGCTTCGACCCGTCCGACATGCTTTTTCTCGAGACTGTCCGTCCTGTAGCAGAAGTAATCCAGCGGCGCGCCCACGGACAGGTTTGCCTTGAGCGTCGAATCGAAACTGACCAGCAGCAGCTTGAGGGCATCGGCAAAGCTGAGATCGGGATCATAGGCCCTGACAAGGATGGGGCGACCGTACTTGATTTCGCCGATCTGGAAAAACGGTGTGTCTTCCCCGGCTTCGATGAAATTGCCCTGCGGATAGATCAGGAACAGACGCGGCGGGCTACCGGCGATCTGACCGCCGAGAATCAGCGTGGCCTCAAAAGAGGTATCCGCGCGTTGCCCGCCATCGCGCAGACCCTTGATGACCTCGCGCAGCGTGTCGCCCACCATGCAGGCGGCCTGAAACATCGACGGCGCTTTCATCAGGGATGGCGTCCTGTCCTCGGGTTGCTTGCTGCGTTCGTCAAGCAGGCTGACCACCGCCTGAGTGGTGGCAAGGTTGCCAGCCGACATCAGCGTCAGCACGCGGTCCCCCGGCTGTTCCCAGATGGTCATCTTCTTGAACGTCGAGATGTTGTCCAACCCGGCATTGGTGCGGGTGTCCGACATGAAGACCAGACCGCTGCGCAGCATCATTCCAACGCAATATGTCACCTGGGTGTGCCTTTACTGCTGAATCACGTGGATGCTGACGTGCAATTCCTCGTTCACTCCGCCGATCCGCGTACCAGATATCGGCGCTGCATCGGAATAGTCCAGCCCCGTCGCAACGCGCACATAGCGTGTGTCCGGAGAGACACCGTTCGACACGTCGAACCCGACCCAGCCCAGCCCGTCGACATGCACTTCGGCCCAGGCGTGCATTGCATCCTGCGCTGTGGTGTCGTTGAGCATCAGGTATCCGCTGGCATAGCGTGCGGGCAGTTTCAGCGCTCGGGCACAGGCGATCATGATGTGGGTGTGGTCCTGACACACGCCCTGCCCTGCCGCGATTGCGTCTTCTGCGCTCCAGTCCGGGGCAGACGCGCCAAGGGTATAGGGCACCTGCGTGCGGATACGGTCAGACAGTGCGTGCAGTTCGGGAATGCCCGGTTCGGCATCCATCCCCTTTATCAGGGCCTTGGTGCCTTGTCCGATCTCGGTGCGCGGGGTTCCCATCGTATAGAGCCACAACGGGGTCAGTCCATGATGCGGCCCCAGAATGCCCGCATTGTCGGTGATCTCGACCTCCCCCAAACTGACGACGCTCAGTTCTGTCACGTTCGGATCGAAGCTGATCAACTCGGTGACGTTGTGATGGTGATCGTCAAACACGACTTCCTTGCGCCCGCCGGTGATACGGGTCTCCCATGCAACAACGGACTGGTTGTACGACGTCTTGGGCGTCTTGCGCAGTTGCTGCAGGCCGTAGATCACCGGCGTATCAAACCGATACACCGTGCTGTGTTCGATCTTAATTCTCATGCAGGGCGGGTGTGTCTGGGTCTAGGCATAGAAACGGAAATCCTGTTCGATCTGGCGCGAGATGCCGGACAGGTCCTCGAGCGTGGTTTGGAGAAACTCATGCAACCCAAATTCGAAGATATCGTCAATGCTTCTGGACCGAAGTCCGGATTCCAGCGCCGCCACCTTCTCCCGCGATAAGGCACCGGCATCGTCTTCGCCGCCGAGATACCCAAGGTTATCGCGCAGCTTGCCCGCGCAGAAGGCAAATGACCGGGGCATCCGTCTGTCGAGGATCAGAAAGGCCGCAATTTCGCGCGGGCCGCCTCCTGCGCCATATTCCATTCGAAATCCGCCCTTGGCCGAGACGGACCGCAGGATCGATTCCCACTGCACATTGTCAAGCGAAGTGCCCACGGCCCGCGCCGATGGCAGCAGGACGTAGTATTTCACATCGAGAATACGCGCCGTGTTGTCTGCACGTTCCAGGAATGTGCCCAGACGCGCAAAGTCGTAGATGTCGTTGCGCAGCATCGTGCCGTGGGTCACACCGCGCACAAGGGCAGCGTGATGGCGGATCAGGCGCAGGACACTGGGCAAATCCCGCTCTGACACCTTGCGGGCCAGCGCCGATTTCAGCTCCATATAAGCCGAGTTGACGGCTTCCCAGACTTCGCCGGTGATCGCCGTCCGGACAAGCCGCGCATTCTGGCGCGCGGCGTTCACGCTCGACAGGATCGAGGACGGATTGTCCTTGCTGCGCAGCATCCAGTCGACCGCCAGATCGCGCGACATCTCGTCATGTGCCGCCTTGAACCCGTACAGGCAATCGGCGGATTGCAGAACGGACGCCCATTCGTCGTCGCTCTGGTTGAGCCGGGTCAGGGCAATGCGTTGCCCGGTTTCGATAAGGCGCGCGGTGTTCTCGGCCCTCTCCATGTAACGATACATCCAGAAGAGGCCATTGGCGGTTTTTCCCAACATGGCGCTATTCCTCCAGAACCCAGGTGTCTTTTGTCCCGCCGCCCTGCGACGAGTTCACCACCAGCGATCCCTTCTTGAGCGCCACACGCGTCAGGCCACCCGGCGTAATCTTGATGCCATCGGGGCTGACAAGCACATAGGGCCGAAGGTCCACATGGCGCGGGGTGAGGCCCGACTTTGCAAAGATCGGCACCGTGGACAGGCTGAGCGTCGGCTGCGCGATATAGTTCTTGGGCCGCGCCTTGAGCTTCTTGCGGAAGGCCGCGATTTCTTTTTTCGTCGCCGTCGGACCGATCAGCATGCCGTAGCCACCCGACCCGTGCACCTCCTTGACGACGAGGTCTTCAAGATTGTCGAGCACATGCGCCAGCGCATCGGGTTCCGAACAGCGCCATGTCGGGACGTTCTGCAGCAAGGGCCGTTCGCCGGTGTAGAACTCGACGATTTCCGGCATGTAGGAATAGATCGCCTTGTCATCGGAAATGCCCGTCCCCGGCGCGTTTGCGATGGTGATCCCACCGGCCCGATACACATCCATGATCCCCGGCACACCGAGTTGGCTTTCGGGATTGAAGTTCAGCGGATCGAGGAAGTCGTCGTCTACCCGACGGTAAAGCACGTCGATGGGTTTGTAGCCATGCGTGGTGCGCATCGCCACGCGCCCGTCAATCACCCGCAGGTCATGCCCTTCGACAAGCTCGACCCCCATCTGGTCGGCAAGGAAGGCATGCTCGAAATAGGCCGAATTGTAGATCCCCGGCGTCAGCACCGCGACGGTCGGATCGCCATCCGCCATGGCCGGCGCACAGGCCGCCAGAGAGCGGCGCAGGTCGATCGGGTATTGCTGGACGGGTTGAACGCGGTTCTTCGAGAACAGCTCGGGGAACATCTGCAGCATCGTTTCCCGGTTCTCGAGCATATAGCTCACCCCCGAGGGCGTGCGGGCGTTGTCTTCGAGAACATAGAATTCCCCCGGCCCGGTGCAGACAAGGTCGATGCCGACGATGTGTGTATAGACGCCGCCCGGCACATCGACGCCGATCATCTTGGGCTGGAAGGCCTCGTTCTGGGAAATCATCTCGCGCGGGATGCGGCCCGCCTTCACGATTTCCTGCGTGTGATAGATGTCGTGCAGGAACGCGTTGATCGCGCGCACACGCTGTTCGATCCCGCGGGACAGCTTGGCCCATTCAGAACCCGATATGATGCGGGGGATGATGTCGAAGGGGATCAACCGCTCTTCGGCTTCGGACCGGCCATAGACGTTGAAGGTGATGCCCGTCAGGCGGAACAGGTCTTCCGCCTCGCGGTTTTTTGCGCGCAATCGTTTGGGATCTTCCTGATCGAACCAATCGAAAAAATTCTGGTAGGGCGCGCGAAGCTGCGCATCACGACCCCACATTTCATCGAAGACAGAGTGTTCAGACATGATTAAACGCTTGCTCAGCGCAGGGCGGAGTGCAAGGCAGCGCTGCGTTCAAGGCGCGATGTCGCCCAAAAATCTTGCTAAATGCACAAAAATAAGGCGCAAGCTGACCGTGTGGATTACGGCGCCGACAGTTTCCGCCATCCACTCACCCCAAGGGAGAGCCCATCATCCCAGCCCCGGCAACCACGTCGCCAAAGGTGGAAAGAGGATCAGCAACGCCACCACCAGCAAGGAGCACAGGATGAACGGGATCGCCGCCCGGTAGATCTCGCGCATGGTTGTGTTCGGTGGAGCCACCCCTTTCATCACGAAAAGCAACAGCCCGAACGGTGGTGTCGTAAAGCTGATTTCCAATGACAACAGCATGATGAGACCGAACCAGATCGGATCGAACCCAAGGGTCTGCGCCAACGGGAAGAAGATCGGCACGGTGAGCAGCATGATCGAGATCTGCTCCATGAACATGCCCAGAAGGAGCAGCACACCGAACATCACCAGAAGCATCAGTGTCGGGTCGAGATCGAACCCCGTCGCCCAGTTGATCAGCCCCTTCGATGCGCCGGAAAAGGCCAGAAGCTGGCTGAAGGTGGCCGACCCAAAGACAATCAGATAGGCCATCAATGTCACGCGCAGCGCGCCGCGCACGGATTTCTTGACCGCGTCCCATGTTAGGCACCGATAAAAGGCGGCAAGGATCAACACACCCAGCGCACCAAAGGCGGCGGCTTCGGAGGGGGTGACGATGCCATTGATCATCATGATCACGATGACCACCATCAAGCCAATCATCGGCACGACGTCCCGCATCAGAATGCCCAGCTTTTCGGCCCCAGTCATCTCTTCGACGTCATAGGCCGGCGCCGCGTCCGGGTCGATCTTGGTTTGCAGATAGATCGTCGCGACATAGAAGCTGGCGAGGATCAGCCCCGGGATCACACCTGCGATCAGCAGAGCGCCCACGTCGATCTTGGCGAGTGTCGCCAGCAGCACGGCCAAAGCCGACGGCGGGATGATGATGGCGAGACCGCCGGTACCAAGGATCGGACCGATGGACATGTGGCTTTTGTAGCCGCGCCGGTTCATCTCGGGCACCATCAATGATCCAAGCAGCGCAGTTGATCCCATCGACGACCCTGACAGCGTGGAAAACCCGGTACCGCCCAGAACGGTGACATAGCTCAGCCGCCCCGGAAGCCGCCCCAGCAGCTTGTCGATGGCCGAGAACATGCGACTGCCCAAGCCCGTCTGGAAAAAGATCTCGCCCATGAGCAGGAAAAGCGGGATCGGCACCAGCGCAAAGATCGTCAGCGCGCCCCACCCGTTGTTCAGCAGCGCGACCACTCCACGGTCGCCCCCCATGAATACCCATGCGCCGATGATGTTTGCCGCAAGGAAAGCCAGAGCAACCGGCATGCCGATCGCCATGAGGAGCATGATGCTGCCGACCAGCAGACCAAGGGCTTCGAACCATTCCATTATTCGTGAATCCCCGCTTCACCCGAGTGCATGAGGTCAGACCCGAACACGAACCGCGAGAATTCTATCGCCATCACCGAAAAGGCGATTGGGAAGGTCACGGTTAGCAGCCAACGGGGGTAGTAATAGGCGCGCACATCGTAGTTGTTGCGCTCGATATTCGTGAGGAAAAGCTGCAGCCCGTACCACGCAAGGATCACACAGACGAGAACGCAAAGCGCGGCAACCAGACGGCTCACGAACCTTCGCAGCGGCCCCGGCAGAGCGGCTGTCACCAGCTCGATATGCACATGCCCCTTCTCGCGCACGAGCCAGGGCGCGCCAAGCATGGTCATGTACAGGATGCCGTATTCGGCTGACGTGAACAGCCATGCAAAGGGCTGAAGCCCCAGATTGCGCATCAGGACGGACACCACCACCGACACCATCAGCCAGACAAGGGTCACGGCTGCGATGAAAGCCATCGTGTAAAGCAGAGCGTCATAGACGCGGGTCACGGCGCGCATGGGGTCATCCGTTTAAGAAGGGTGGGCCGGGACAATTGCCCCGGCCCGATGGTCTTAGTTGTCTGCGGCCGGATCGTAGAACTTCACGATCAGATCGTCATAGCTCGCCACCGACTGCGGCTCGGCTTCCATCAGCTCTTTCATCCGCGCCCAAGTGGTTTCACGCGCGGCAGCAAGGTAGTTGGCCTTCGCCTCACCTTCGAGCGACACCACGTTCATGCCCGCCTCTTCAAGAGCGGCAAAGTCTTCGTCGCGCTTGGTGCGCAGCGCGTTCACACTGTCGATCTCGTGCTGGATCGCGGTGTCCTGAAGGATGGTCTTGGCCTCGTCGCTCAGCCCTTCCCATGTGTCGAGGTTTACGATCACGCCAAGGTCGGTCGAGAAGAAGCACGGTTCGATCCGGTAGTTCAGGAACTCGTTCCACTTGAGGTCGATCAGGCCGATCTGGGTCCAGCCGGTTGCGTCCACAACGCCATTCTGAAGCGCGGAATAAACCTCGCCCGTGGGCAGGTCGATCACCTGAGCCTGCAGGTAGTTGGTGAAGAAGGCGTTATAGACTGCGTTACCACGCAGTCGCAGTCCATCGACTTCAAGATTGCCGTCGGCATCAAAAGACGGCTCGTTGCGGGTCCAGAGGTTGTAGCACACACCGCTGTCGAACCAGCCGAGATACTTGAGGCCCATGCGTTCCTGGTGGATCCGGTCGATCAACTCGATCCCGCCGTTTTCTCGGGTTTCGATGGCAGTCAGGTTGGACGCCACAAGCGCGTCTTTCTCGGGCAGAGCGCCGCCGTAGAACGACCCCGGCGTATAGACCATGTCCACGATCCCGTCGCGCACCGCATCGGGCTGCTGGAACATGCCGATGGCCTCGGGCCCGCCGCGCACTTCGATCTGGATCACACCTTCGCCCGCCGCGTTCACCTTTTCCACGAAAGACAGGAAGCTTTGCGTGTAGATCAGCGTTTCAGGGAAAGCATGCACCGCCGTGATGGTTTCTTCCGCATGGGCCACGGACCCAAGCAACACGCCACCGGCAACGCAGCCTTTGAGCAAATTCATCGTCATGGTTAGTTCCTCCTACACCCTTCGGCCATCCTGGCCGATGTTACTGCGAAACGGTGTCCCGCCCCGCGCTCCTGAAGTTGGTCTGTTGGACTTGGACGGCCCACGGCATGGCCTGCGCATGCTGCGCACGGAATGCCGCGATGGCCTGTTTATGGTTCCGGGTCAGGTCGATGTCGTCCCACCCGTTGATGAGTTTCTGCTGCCAGACATCGTCCAGAGCGAACTCGAGTGTGGTGTTGCCGAACCGGATTGTCCTGTCGGTCAGGTCAACCGTCACCTCTTTTGCGCCGCCCGCCAAGGCTGCAATGGCCGCGTCGGCCTCTGTCTCTGTCACGCGGGCGGGCAGAAGGCCGTTGTTCACCGAGTTGCTCGCGAAGATGTCGCCAAAGCTGGGGGCGATCACGACGCGGATGCCGAAATCCACGAGCGCATAAACTGCCGCCTCGCGCGACGAGCCGCTTCCGAAATTTCGGCGTGAGATCAGGATGCTGGCGTTGGGGACGGCATTCAGCGGGAAGTCCGGAACAGGATTTCCGTACATATCGTTACGGAAATCGTAGAGCAGGAAATCACCATAGCCTTCGGACCTAGGTGTCGACATGAACCGCGCCGGGATCAATTGGTCGGTGTCCACGTTCTCGCGGTCCAGGGCCACGGCAAGGCCGCTATGTGTGCTCCACCCGCTCATGCGACCTCCCGCTCTTTCAGAAGTTCGCGCACATCCGTGAGATGCCCGGTCACCGCCGCCGCCGCCACCATCGCGGGCGACATGAGATGCGTCCGCGACCCACGCCCTTGACGCCCCCGGAAATTGCGGTTGGTGGTGGAAGCACAGCGCTTGCCCGGCTCCACATGGTCGCCGTTCATCGCCACGCACATCGAACAGCCCGAGCCGACCCAGTCGAGCCCTGCATCGATGAAGATACGGTCCAGCCCCTCTGCCTCGGCCTGCGCTTTGACCTGTTGCGAACCGGGGGACACGATCCCCGGCACCTTGGCCCTTCGCCCTGCCAGCACCACCGCCGCTGCACGCAGGTCTTCGATGCGGGCATTGGTGCAGGAGCCGATGAACACCTGATCGACAGCGATCTCGGTCAGCTTGCGCCCCGGCGTCAGCCCCATGTAGTCCAGCGCATTGCGCGCGCGCTCTGCGGCGCTGCCTTGCATACGCGCGGGGTCGGGAATTGTTGCTGTCACCGGCAAGGCGTCTTCCGGCGTCGTGCCCCAAGTCACGATGGGCGCGATCTCTGACGCGTCCATCGTCACTTCGGTTTCGAACTTCGCATCCGCGTCCGATGGCAGTTCGGACCAAAGGTCGACTGCGCGATCCCAATCGTCTCCGCTGGGCGCGAAGGGACGCCCTTTGACATAGGCAAACGTGGTCTCATCCGGCGCGATCATTCCGAAGCGGGCGCCGCCTTCGATCGAGAGGTTGCACAGCGTCATCCGCCCTTCCATCGACAGGGACCGCACGGCGGACCCGGTATATTCGATGGCATGCCCCCGCGCGCCGTCGGCGCCCAGCCTGGCAATCCACGCAAGCGCCAGATCCTTGGCACCGACACCCGGCCCAAGCCGCCCGGTCACGTCGATCCGCATCGCCTTGGGTTTCTTCTGCCAGACCGTTTGCGTCGCCAGCACATGCGCCACTTCGGTTGCGCCAATGCCAAAGGCCAACGCCCCGAAGGCACCATGGGTGGACGTATGACTGTCGCCGCAATTGATCAGCAGACCCGGCAGGGTCAGCCCCTGTTCCGGCCCGATCACATGCACGATGCCCTGACGCGGATCGTCGAGGCCGAAACAGGTGACCCCATGCTTCTCGGTGTTTTCCGCCAGCGTCGCGATCATCCGCGCAATCGCGTCCGTCGCAGGCGCACCGCGCGTGGGCGCATAGTGATCGGCCACACCAAAGGTCAGGCCCGACTCGGCCACCGGCACACGCCGCTCTGCGATCTTGGCAAAGGCGTGGTGCGAGCCTTCGTGGACCAGATGCCGGTCGACCCAAAGCAGACTTGTCCCGTCTTCGCGGCGCAGGATTTCGTGGCTCTCCCACAGCTTGTCGAGAAGACGGCGACCGGTCATTTGGAGCCCCCTCCGATCACCGGTTCCCAGTGCCGCGCTTCGCCTGCGCCGACCCGCGCAAGGCTCATTTCGAGCCGGAACAGATCGGGCCGGTAGAGCGCGGACAGGTGTTCGACCCCCTGCCCGTTTGCATCCCGCACGATCCGCTGAACAAAGAGAAGCGGAGACCCGACCGACACCTCCAGCGCCTCGGCCACATCAGGTGTGGCAAGGGCTGCGGTCACGGTCTGATGCGCGCTGGCAACGCTCACACCGCTGCGTTCGAGCAGACGGAACAGTGGCTGCGTGGCAAGGTCGGCCTCGTCATAGCTGACGGCGATGTCTTTCGGCACGTAGGTGGTGAGGTGCGAAAAGGGCTGACCACCCGAGGACCGCACACGCACCGCCTTTTGCACATCGGCACCTTCGGGGATGCCCAGCGCCTCGGCCACCGCCGCAGGCGCGTTATCATAGGAAAAGGACAACAGCCGCGCGGTTGTCTTGCGGTCCATCTCGACCAGATGCGGGATCAGCGTCGCGAAATCGGCGGACAGCCTTTGCCCCGCCTGCTCCTGCGCCCGCACAACAGACCCGGCACCTGTCTTTTTCTCGATCCAGCCATCGGCGGCCAGCGCCTCGAGCGCGCGGCGGATGGTGATGCGGGACACGTCGAACTGCTCGGCCAGCTTATGCTCACCGGGCAGGCGCGATCCGTCCCTGAAAACACCGTTTGAAATTTCGTCGCGCAGCAACAGGTAAACCCTGCGGGCCTTACCGCCTTCTGGAAGTCCGGAATGCGCGGTCAATGTCACGGCAGCGCGGCCCCTGTTGGTTGGCGATCCTCGCGGCCAGTGGATGATCCGGCGAAGATTCTTCGTTTGTTGGTCTTTCAATATACCAAAACCTGTTATATGAAAAGTGCAGATTTTGGGGAGGGTCATATGCCAATCGTGGAAGCGCACATCCTTCAAGGATACAGCCCCACAGAGAAATCCCGTCTTACCTCGGCCCTCACAGACGCGATTCGATTTGTCGTTCCGGCACCTGATGAGGCCATCACCGTGATGCTGCACGAATACCCGTCCGAGGCCTATGCCCGTGGCGGCCAGCACCGCCAACCGGCCCCAGCCCTGCCCGATCCCGCACAGATCGTGCGCGACTATCTCGCCGCGATGGAAGCCCGCGATCTGGAGACCGCGCAAGCGATGCTGGGCGACGGGTTCCAGATGGTGTTCCCCGCGACCCAGCCGATGACGCAGCTTTCAGAACTGATCGACTGGTCCAAGGGGCGCTACAGGTTCGTCAAGAAAACCTATGACGGGTTCGATGCGATGCACAGCGGCGGTGTTTCGGTCGTCTACGCGCGCGGAACTCTCTACGGCGAATGGATGGACGGCACCCCGTTCGAGGGCATCCGCTTTATCGACCGCTTCGAAATCGCCGGAGGCAAGATCTTGCGTCAGGACGTGTGGAACGACATGGCAGAGGTGCGCGCGAAATGAGTGCCGCCATCGATCCGATCACCCTCGCCGTTCTGGCTGGCCGCATGGAACAGATCGCCGACGAGATGGACGCGACGCTCTTCCGCGCCGCGTTCAACCCGATCATCGCCGAAGCACACGACGCCTCGCACGGGTTTTACCACGCCATGTCCGGCGACACGCTGGTGCAGGGCAAATCCGGCCTGCCGATCTTTGTCGGGGTCATGGCCTTTGCCGTGAAGGCGGTGATCGACAAGGCCGCCGAGGCCGGTGATCTGGCGGATGGCGACATCTACATCTTCAACGACGCGCATATGGGCGGCACGCACCTGTCCGACATGCGGCTGGTGCGCCCCTATTTCCGCGATGGCAAGCTGTTTTGCTACCTCGCCAGCGTAGGTCACTGGCACGATGTGGGCGGCGCGGTGCCGGGCAACTACAACCCCTCTGCTACCGAGGCGTTTCAGGAGGCGTTTGTCCTGCCGCCGGTCAAGCTGGTCCGCGCAGGCGTCATCCAGCAGGACATCATCGACATCCTCCTGCGCAACACCCGCCTGCCGCAATCAGCGATGGGCGATCTGAACGGCCAGCTCGGCGCGTTGGACCTTGGCGTGAAGCGGCTCGACGAATTGCTGGACGAATACGGGGCCAAGACCGTGTCGGCGGCCCTCGACGCCCTGGGCGACCGCGCCGAAACGCTGATGCGGTCGGAACTGTCCGGTCTGCCGGACGGGCGCTGGGAGGCGGTGGACTACCTCGACAATGACGGGATCACCGACAAGGCCCTGCCGATCAAGGTTGCGCTCGAGATCACGGGCGACCGGATGGTGCTTGATTTCGAAGGCACCGCGCCCGTGACCGCTGGCCCGGTCAACATCGCCTACCCGACTGCCGTCGCCACCGCTTATGTCGCGATCAAGCACATCTTCCCGGAACTGCCCGCCAATGCGGGCGTCATGCGGCCGATTGATGTGCGCGTGCCAGATGGGTCGCTTCTGTCTGCCGAATTCCCGGCCCCGGTCGGCGGCTATACAGAAACCATCCTGCGCATGATCGACGTGATCTTCAGTGCTGCGTCACAAGCAGCGCCCGACCGCGTCGTCGCCAATGCCTATGGCACGATCAATGCGCTGTCGATTGCGGGCAAGCGGGCCAACGGACAACGCTGGGTGATGTTCAGCTTCTATGGCGGCGGGCATGGCGGCAGCAGTGAATCGGACGGCCTCAACCACGGCAACGCGCCAATCTCGACCGCGACGATCCCGCCGATGGAGATCCTCGAAGCCGCCTATCCGGTGATGTTCCGCCAATGGGCGCTCCGTCCCGACAGTGCGGGCGCGGGTGCGCATCGCGGCGGGCTGGGTGCGACCTACGAGATCGAAGTACTGGAGGAAAACGCCGAGGCGTTCCTCTTTGGCGAACGCGGTCGGTTCGCACCGCAGGGTGTGCAGGGCGGCGGCACGGGTGCGATGAACGTGTTTCACTACGAACAGGCGGATGGGTGGAAATCCCCGCCGCTGGCGTCGAAAATGCTGGGGATCAAGCTGACCAAGGGACAGGCTGTGCGCCTCGACACCCCCGGTGGGGGTGGTTACGGCACAGCGTCGGACCGCGATGCAAGCGCGGTCGCCCGCGACGTGGCGCTTGGATACCTGACACCGGACAAAGCGACCGAACTTTACGGCCCCGCATGGAAAGAGGTCGCGGCATGAGCAAGATGATCGGCGTCGATGTCGGCGGCACCTTCACCGACGTGTTCGTGCTGGACGAGGCCACCGGAACTGCAGACGTGGCCAAGGTGCCCACAACCCGGCCCGACCAGTCGGGTGGCTTTCTCGACGGGATCAGCCAGCAGGTCGAGGACCTCTCCACCGTCGCGGCGGTTGTGCATGGCACCACCGCCGGAACCAATGCTCTGCTCGAGCGCAAAGGCGCAAAGATCGGCGTGATCACCACTCACGGACTCCGCGACGTTCTTGAAATGCGCCGCCGCGACAGGCCCCGGACCTGGGGCCTGCGCGGCGATTTCGAGCCGGTTGTGCCGCGAAACTTACGGTTGGAGGTGCCGGAGCGTACGCTGGCCGATGGCACGATCCGCACGCCCGTCGATCTGGACGCGGTCAGGACAGCCGCCCAGCAGTTGATCGACGAAGGCTGTTTGGCCGTCGCGATCCTTTTCGCCAACGCCTATGCCAATGCCGAGAACGAGGCCAAGGCTGTTGAGGCGGTCCGCGCCATGTGGCCCAACGACCATGTGAGCTGTTCGTCGGAAATCCTGCCGGAGATCCGCGAATTCGAACGCTTCTCGACCACGGCTTTGAACGCCTATCTGCAACCCGAAGTCTCAGGCTATATCAACCGACTGGATCAAGCCCTGACCAAAGGCGGGTTCGGCGGCGAGTTCATGATCGTACAGTCGAATGGCGGCGTCATGGGTACCGACACCGCCTGCCGCCTGCCGATCCGCACAGCCCTGTCCGGCCCCGCTGCTGGCGTGATTGCTGCCGGGCATATTGCGACGACGGCAGGTTTCGAGAACGTCATTACGGGCGACATGGGCGGCACCAGCTTTGACGTGGCGCTGATTGCCAAGGGGCAGTCCATGCTGTCGCCGCAGACCTCCATCGATTTTGGCATGGTGGTGCGCAACCCGATGATCGAGATCACGACGATCGGTGCCGGTGGCGGCTCCATCGCATGGGTCGACAAGGGTGGCCTCCTGAACATCGGCCCGGAAAGCGCCGGATCGACACCCGGCCCGGTGGCCTATGGTCAGGGCAACGACCGCCCGACCGTCACCGATGCGAATGTGGTCCTTGGCCGGATCGACCCAGACAACCCCATCGGCGGCAAGCTCGACCGACTGGATGTGGATGCGGCTGCCAAAGCGATCGACGTTCACGTCGGATCGAAACTGGGCCTGACGACCATCGAGGCCGCCGAAGCCATCCTGCGCGTCGCCAATTCGCGCATGGCCGGCGCAATCCGTCTGGTCAGCATCGAACGCGGGTTCGATCCCAAGCGGTTTGCCTTCATGCCCTTCGGCGGTGGCGGCGCGCTGCACACCGGCGCGATCCTGAAAGAGGTCGGCATCGGCAGCGCAATCGTCCCGCGCTATCCGGGTGTGACCAGCGCGATGGGTTGCGTGATTGCCGACATGCGGCAGGATTTCGTGCAGACGATCAACTCGCTGACCGCGACGCTGGACACGGGCGCGCTGCGCGAGGTGATGCAGAAGCATATCGACGACGGCATGGCCCTGTTGGACGCCGCGCAATCCCGGTTCGAGGCGCGCGACATCGTGGTCGAGCTGGACATGGCCTATGTCGGGCAGACCCATACGGTGGCCGTTCCCCTGCCGATCTCGGTCAAGGGGAACACTGTTGCAGCGCCGACCGTCGCCGAGGTGGAAGCCGCCTTCGATGCCGCGTATCAGGCCACCTATGGACGCCTCCTCAAGAACGGCACGCGCCGGTTGATGAACCTGCGCACCGCCGTGATCGGGCGGCGGCCCAAGTTCGATCTGACCACTTTGGCCCCCAAGGGCGGGTCGGTCGAGGCCGCGCATACGGGCAGCCGCAAGGTGCATTTCGGCGATGCGTGGTTCGACACCGCGATCTACAGCCGCCTTTCCCTGCCCGTCGGTGCCGAGGTCAAAGGCCCCGCGATCCTTGTGCAGCCGGACACGACCGTGCTGGTCGATCCCGGCCTGAGCGCCAAGGTCGACACCTGCGGCAACACGATCATCATACGGGACGAGGACTGAGACATGGCGCACACCATAGACCCAAAGCGCACCGCGCTCCTCACCATCGACCTGCAGAACGACTTTCTGCACCCCGAAGGTGCCTATGGCCGCGCCGGGCAGACGGCCGAGGCGATCACCGCCCTGCCTGCCCGGATCAAACCCGTTGTGGACGCGCTCCGCGCCAAGAGCGGCACCTATATCAGCGCGCAGTTCACGCTGGTGCCGGGGCCGAATGACGAACCACTCATCGCGCCGCACCTTAAAGAGCTGCGGCCCTTCCTTGGCAAAGGCGATTTCGCCCCCGGCAAGTTCGGTCATGCGTTGGTCGATGCTCTGGCGCCTGCGGATTACACCATCGAAAAGGTCGCCTATTCTGCGCTCTACCAGACGCGGCTTGAATACATCCTTCGGGCGCTCAACATCGACACGCTGATCATCGGCGGGATTGTCACGAATGGCGGGGTCGCCAGCACGGTGCGCGACGCGCATCTGAGAAACCTGCACACGATCCTGCTGTCCGATGGATGCGCCGCTTTCAAACAGGAGGTGCACGACGCCACGCTGTTGTCGCTTGCGTCGGTCTGCCCGAACGTGACCTGCGCCGAGTTGCTGGAAACCCTGACATGAGCCTGAAAACCCGCCTTGCCTCTGACGAGATCCTTGTCGCTCCGGGTGTCTACGACGCCCTGACAGCGGCGCTTGCGGCGCAAGCCGGGTTCGAGGCGCTGTATCTCAGCGGCGCGGCGGTGGCCTATACGCGGCTGGGACGACCGGACATCGGCCTCACTTCGGTCAGCGAGATGTCCGACACGATGGCCCTGATCCGCGACCGCGTGGACATTCCGGTGATCATCGACGCCGACACAGGGTTCGGCAACGCGCTGAACGCGCAGCGGACGATGCGGCTTTACGAACGCGCGGGGGCCAATGCCTTGCAGGTGGAGGATCAGACCTATCCGAAACGCTGTGGGCATCTGGCCGAGAAGTCGATCATTCCGACGACCGAAATGGTCGGCAAGATCGCCGCGATGGTGGATGCGCGGGCCAGCGATGAGACACTGATCATCGCCCGCACCGATGCTGTTGCCGTAGACGGCTTTGACGCCGCCATCGACCGGGCTGAGGCATATGTCGAGGCAGGCGCAGACGCGCTGTTCATCGAAGCGCTGCGGTCGGTGGACGAGATGAAAACCGTGACAGAGCGGTTCAAGGATCGTGTGCCGTTGCTGGTGAACATGGTCGAAGGCGGCGCGACACCGATCCAGAACGCGGCGTTTCTGAACGATCTGGGCTTCTCCATCGTGATCTTCCCCGGAGGCATCGTGCGCGCCTTGGCGCATACGGCTGAAAGCTATTACCAAAGCCTGATGGCCACCGGCAGCAACCGTGCTTTTGCCGACCGGATGTTCGATTTCGGCGGGTTGAACGACCGCCTTGGCACGAATGAGATGCTGGCTTTGGGCAAACGCTACGAATCCGGCGGGCGCGACTGAGCCATGTCGATCCTGCCGCCCCCCGACCCCGGGTTCGATCTGGAGGTGCCGATCCTGATCGTCGGCGCAGGCGCTTGTGGTCTGGTCGCGGCCCTGACCGCCCATCATGCCGGGGCCGAGGTTCTGGTGGTAGAGGCGGATTCAGCGCCGTCCGGGTCCACCGCCCTGTCCGCAGGGCTGATCCCGGCAGCGGGTACGCGGTTTCAACGGGATGCGGGGATCGAGGACAGCGCCGACCTCTTTGCGCAGGATATTCAACAGAAGGCCAAGGGCGAGAACCCGCAGGATCTTGTCGATCTGCTGGCGGGCCATTCGGGCAAAGTGATCGAATGGCTGGCGGACAAGTTCGACCTGCCCTTCTCGGTCGTCACCGATTTCGACTATCCCGGCCATTCGCGCCGCCGGATGCACGGGCTTCCTACCCGCGCGGGGCGTGAATTGATCGACCGGCTGCGCACCGCCTGCGAGGCGCAGGGGATCGACATCATCTGCAACCGCCGCGCGACATCTCTCTTTGCGGAGGGTGACATCGTCAAAGGCGTACGGTTGGAGGGGCCGAACGGTACGGAAGATGTGGGCTGCGATGCGTTGATCCTTGCCTGCAACGGCTATGGCGGCAATCGCGCCATGGTCCGCCAGTTCATGCCCGAAATCGAAAACGCGGTCTGGTTCGGGCATGACTACAATCAGGGCGACGCCGTGACATGGGGCGAGGCGCTTGGGGCGGAAACGTTGCATCTGGGTGCGTATCAGGGCCACGGGAATGTCGCGCATCCGCAGGGCATCCTGATCACCTGGGCGGTGATCACCCAAGGTGGCGTGCAGGTGAACCTGAACGGAGACCGTTTCTGGGACGAAAGCCAGGGCTATTCCGAGGCCGCCCGTGCGGTGCTGGCCCAGCCCGAGGGCATCGCCTGGACGATATTCGACAGCCGCATCGCCGCCATCGCGCGGCAGTTTCAGGACTTCAAGGATGCCGAGGCCATCGGCGCGATCCGCACCGCCGATTTGGTGGCAGAACTGGCAGAAGTTACTGGCCTGCCCGAAGCCAACCTGACGACAACGCTGTCCGAAATCCCGATCCATGCGACTGACGGTTTTGGACGCAGCTTCCTTGGCGAACCGCTCAAACCGCCATACTGTGCGGTGAAGGTGACCGGAGCCTTGTTCCACACGCAGGGCGGTTTGCGCGTCGATCAAGACGCACGCGTCTGCAGAACCGACGGAGGCGTCTTGAAAAACCTCTTTGCGGCAGGCGGTGCTACGGTGGGTGTTTCAGGTTCCGGTGATAGCGGGTATCTATCCGGCAATGGGCTGCTGGCAGCGACGGTTCTGGGGCATATCGCCGGATCGGCTGCCGCCAATGACATGAAAGAGGAGCATGGACATGCTTGATGCGTCACACGCGGGTCACGGACCCTCACTCGCCAAATTCGACTGGCAGGACCCTCTGGGCCTGAGCGCGGCTCTGTCCGAGGAAGAGCGCATGATCGCGGACAGTGCAGCGGCCTATGCAAAAGACAAGCTGCTGCCGCGCGTGTCGGACATGTATCTGAACGAGGGTGTCGCGCCCGAGATTTTCGCCGAGATGGGCGAGATGGGCCTGTTGGGCGTGACCATCCCCGAAGAGTTCGGCGGTCTCGGCGCGGGCTATGTGAGCTATGGCCTTGTCGCACGCGAAGTCGAGCGTGTGGACAGCGGGTATCGGTCGATGATGAGCGTGCAAAGCTCCTTGGTGATGTACCCGATCCACGCCTATGGCAGCGATGAGCAGCGCAGGAAATACCTGCCGGGTCTGGCTGCAGGGACACTGATCGGCTGTTTTGGCCTGACGGAACCCGATGCCGGGTCCGATCCTGCGGGGATGAAGACTGTCGCGAAGAAAACCGACAGTGGCTATGTGCTGAACGGGGCCAAGATGTGGATTTCGAACAGCCCGATTGCGGATGTGTTCGTCGTCTGGGCCAAGTCCGAAGCGCATGGCGGAAAAATCCGGGGCTTTGTTCTTGAGAAAGGCATGAAAGGCCTGAGCGCGCCCAAGATCAACGGCAAGCTGTCGCTGCGCGCGTCGATCACCGGCGAGATCGTGATGAAGGATGTCGAGGTTGGTGAAGACGCGTTGCTGCCGGGTGTCGAAGGCCTGAAAGGTCCGTTCGGCTGTCTGAACCGCGCACGCTATGGCATCGCGTGGGGAGTGATGGGCGCGGCTGAGGACAGCTGGCACCGCGCCCGTCAGTACGGTCTGGACCGCACGCAATTCGGCCGCCCGCTCGCGCAGACGCAGCTTTTCCAGAAGAAACTCGCCGACATGCAGACCGAGATCACTCTGGGCCTGCACGCCGCTCTCCAAGTGGGCCGGATGCTTGATGCAGGGACAGCCGCGCCCGAGGCGATCAGCCTGATCAAGCGCAACAATTGCGGCAAGGCGTTGGATATCGCGCGCAATGCCCGCGACATGCATGGCGGTAACGGGATCATGGCGGAGTACCACGTCATGCGTCACGCGCAGAACCTTGAGACGGTCAACACCTACGAGGGCACGCATGACGTGCACGCCCTCATCCTTGGCCGGGCACAGACAGGGTTGCAGGCGTTCTTCTGATGTCAGCACCGCTGGAAGGTTTGAAAGTTCTAGAATTGGCCCGCATCCTTGCCGGGCCAATTGTCGGTCAGACGCTGGCTGACCTTGGCGCAACCGTGATCAAGGTGGAAAGCCCCAAGGGCGACGACACCCGTACATGGGGCCCGCCCTTCATCGAGCGCGAAGGCGAAGACACACCGTCAGCCGCCTATTTCTACAGTTGCAACCGCGGCAAATACTCGGTCACGGCGGACCTGACGACAGAGGAAGGCCGCGCCTTCGTGCAAGACCTCGCGCGCGAGGCGGATGTGCTGATCGAGAACTTCAAGGTGGGCGGGCTGACCAAGTACGGGCTGGACTATGCCAGCCTGTCAAAGGCCAATCCGGGCCTTGTCTACTGTTCGATCACCGGCTTCGGGCAGACCGGCCCCTATGCCGAACGCGCGGGCTATGACTACCTTGTGCAAGGGCTGTCCGGGTTGATGTCGATCACCGGCGACCCTGCAGGCGAGCCGCAAAAAGTCGGCGTTGCGGTCACCGACATCTACACCGGGCTTTACGCCGTGATCGGCATTCAGGCCGCGCTGCGCGAGCGGGACAAGACAGGACAGGGCCAGCATATCGACATGAGCCTGCTGGACGCGGGTACAGGCTGTCTTGTCAATCAGGCGATGAACTTCCTTGTAACGGGCGAGTCCCCCAACCGCATGGGGAACCAACACCCGAATATCGTGCCTTACGAGGTCTTCCCGGCCTCCGATGGCGACATCATCATCGCGTCGGGCAATGACCGCCAGTTTCAGGGTCTGTGCGAGATCGTGGGCCGCAAGGACCTTGCCGAGAACCCGGACTACCGGACCAACGCCCAGCGCGTGCAGCATCGCGACGAACTGATCGCCATGCTCAAGGCGGAAACGGCGAAGATGACCAAGGCGGATTTGCTTGAGGCGCTGAAAGCCAAACAGGTTGCCTCGTCCCCGATCAACACCGTTGGCGAAGTGTTCGACGATCCGCAGATCATTCACCGTGGGATGAAGATCATGCCCGAGGATGTGCCGGGTGTTCGTACACCGATCACCTTCAGCACGTCGACCCTTGCGCTGGACCGGACCGCGCCCACATTGGGCGCGCATACCGATCAAGTGAAAACATCCGGGTGGTCCTTCAAAGACTGACCACCCGGTCTTTTCTCAGTTCAGCCGCAGCCCGGTTTCCGGCGCGAAATACGACACCTTGCCCAGATCGAAGGACAGCCGCTTGGGCTGACCCGGCTTGGCCGTCGTTTCCGCGTGAAGACGCGCCGTGACGTGCTTGCCACCCAGTTGCATCACCGCGTACGTGTCGGCCCCTGCCGGTTCGACAATGTCGATCAGGCATTCCGCCGCCTGCGTCGAATCCGACCCGCGCAGATCGGGGTCGGCGATGTCTTCGGGCCGCACGCCAAGGATCACGTCTTCGGGCAAATCGCGGTTCTTGGTGTCGGTCAGGACAATCGGCTCACCAGACTTGCGGGTGATTTCGATCCGCGTGCCGTCGTCCGCACGATGCGCCTTGGCGGGGATCAGGTTCATCGCCGGGCTGCCCATGAAGTCGGCCACAAACAGATTGGCCGGGCGGTTGTAGATTTCCGCCGGGGATCCGATCTGCTGGATCACGCCACCTTTCATGACCACGATCTTGGTCGCCAGTGTCATCGCCTCGATCTGGTCGTGGGTCACATAGACCATCGACGCGCCAAGGTTCTGGTGCAGCGCCTTGATCTCGGTCCGCATCTCGACCCGTAGTTTGGCATCGAGGTTGGACAGAGGTTCGTCGAAGAGGAACAGCTTTGGATCGCGCACCAGCGCCCTGCCCATCGCCACGCGCTGACGCTGACCACCGGACAATTGCCCCGGACGGCGGTTCAGCAGCGGTTCGATCTGCAATTGCGCTGCCACCTGCGCCAGCTTCTTGTCCTGCGTGGCCTGATCGACGCCGCGCACCTTCATGCCGAAGGTGATGTTCTTGGCGACGGTCATCGTCGGGTAGAGCGCGTAGGACTGGAACACCATCGCGATGTCGCGGTCCTTGGGGCTGACATGGGTCATGTCCTTGCCACCGATGCTGATCGACCCGCCGGTGATCGGCTCAAGCCCCGCGATGCAGTTCAGCAGCGTGGACTTGCCACAGCCCGAGGGGCCGACCAGCACAAGGAAATCGCCCGGTTCGATCGACACGTTGATGTCCTTGAGGATCTCCGTTGTGCCGTAGCTTTTATAGAGGTTCTTGATGTCCAGGATCGGAGACATGGGATTATCCTTTCACGGAACCGGCGGTCAGACCCCGGATGAAATACTTGCCAGCGACGACGTAGACGAACAGCGTCGGCAGCGCGGCAATGATCGCGGCGGCCATGTCGACGTTGTATTCCTTCACGCCTGTGGTCGAGTTGACGATGTTGTTAAGCGCGACTGTCACGGGCTGCGTTCCAGCCTGACTGAAGGACACGCCGAACAGGAAATCGTTCCAGATCTGCGTGAACTGCCAGATGACGGTCACGACAATGATCGGCAGCGACAGCGGCAGGAAGATCGACCAGAAGATGCGGAAGAACCCTGCCCCATCCACCTTGGCCGCTTTAGTCAATTCAGCCGGGATCGTGACATAGTAGTTGCGGAAGAACAGCGTGGTGAAGCCAAGCCCCTAGATCACGTGGACAAAGATCAGCCCCGGAATGGTGCCCGCAATGCCCATGATCCCAAGTGTCCGTGCCATCGGCAGAAGAACCACCTGGAACGGGATGAAGCAGCCGAAGAGCATCAGCGAGAAGATGATGTTCGCCCCCCGGAACCGCCACTGGGCCACGACATAGCCGTTCATCGCCCCCAGAAGGGTCGAGATGGCCACCGCCGGGATGGCGATCAGGATGGAGTTCCAGAAATACGGACGGACGCCTTCACACTGGATGCCGGTACAGGCTCCGGACCATGCGGTGCGCCACGCATCGAAGGTGACGTCCCGCGGCAGGGCGATCAGGTCGCCCGTGCGGATTTCGTCAAGGCTTTTCAGCGATGTGGTGATCATCACGAAAAGCGGCATAAGGTAGAACAGGGCAAAGAGGCCCAGCGCGATGTAAAGCAGCCACCGCAGGACAATCTTGCCCGTCTGACTTTGGCTTTGCGCGGATGTCATTGAAATATCAGTCATCTTTGGACCTCAATTCCGAATAGAGGTACGGCACCACGATCGCGAAGACGACCATCATCATGATCATGGCAGAGCTTGCCGCCTGACCGATGTCACCGCGTGAGAACGCCATCGCGTACATGTAGGTTGCCGGAAGGTCGGTCGCGTAGCCGGGGCCACCACCGGTAAGTGCGATGACAAGGTCAAAGCTCTTGATGGCGAGGTGCGACAGCACGATGAAGGCCGACAGAAAGATCGGGGCCATCGACGGGATGATGATGGCGGTATAGATGCGCCAGGTCGGGATTCCATCGACTTGCGCGGCCTTGATGATCTCGCCATCCACCGACCGCAGACCGGCCAGGAACAACGCCATCACAAAGCCCGAGCTTTGCCAGATCGCGGCGATCACAACGGTGTAGATCGCCATGTCGGGGTTCACCAGCCAGTCGAAACTGAAAGTCTCGAAACCCCAGCCGCGGACCATGGCCTCGACCCCCAGCCCGGGGTTCAGAATCCACTTCCACGCGGTCCCGGTGACGATCATCGAAAGCGCCATCGGATAAAGGTAGATCGTGCGGATCGCGCCTTCGGTGCGGATGTTCTGATCGAGCAGGATCGCAAGGATCAGACCAAGCACCATCGCGATCACGATGAACAGGATACCGAACACAAACAGGTTGTTCAGCGCGGTGTCCCAGCGCGGCGACGCAAACAGGCGCTCGTACTGGATAAGCCCTTCGATGTCATATCTTGGAAGCAGGCGCGATCGCGTGAACGAGACCCAGGCGGTCCAGGCAATGAAGCCGTAGACGAAGATCAGAACTGCGATGAACGAGGGCGCCAGTACCAATTTGGGCGTGTTTTCTTCAAGCCACTTGGTCATTGGATCTGTCCCTGAAAGTCCCGCCCCAAGCGGGTGCTTTGGGGCGGGAGAATGGAGTTACATGCTGTTGGCGACCGCGTCGGCCAGCATGTTCACAGCTTCATCCGAGGACATATCGGAGTTGAAGTGTGCAGTCACGACGTCGGTGATCGCGCCGGACTGCGCGCCGCGCAGCGCCATGCCGTGGGCATAGCTCGGCAGGAGCGAGCCATTGTCCGAGCTTTCGCTCATGTCCTTGGCGGACAGGTGCGCGCAGCTGTCGAACTCTTCCAGCGATACGTCGGTGCGCGCCGGGATCGAGCCTTTGTTCAGGTTGAACACTTTTTGGAAGTTCTGACCAACGATCAGCTCTGCCAGTAGGTCCTGACCGGCTTTCTTGTCGTCGCCGTCGACGTCGAACATGGCAAAGCTGTCCACGTTGTAGAGGAAGCCGTCACCCGGCACCGACGCGCAGAGGAAGTCTTCGCCCGGCACTTTGCCAGCCGCCATGAATTCGCCCTTGGCCCAGTCACCCATGATCTGGAACGCCGCTTCGCCGTTCATGACCATCGCTGTGGCAAGGTTCCAGTCACGACCCGAGAAGTTCTCGTCGACATAGCCGCGCATGGTGCGCATCTGGTCGAAGACAGCCTTCATCTCGTCGGACTTCAGAGTGTCCATGTCGAGATCGACAAACGCCTTGCGGAAACCGTCCGGCCCAAGGATGCCCAGCGCCACCGCTTCGAACACGGTTGCGTCCTGCCACGCCTGACCACCATGGGCGAGCGGGATGACACCAGCCGCCTGCAGCTTTTCAGCCGCTGCGTTGAATTCGTCCCATGTGGTCGGCATGTCAATGCCGTTGGCTTCCAGAACGTCGGCATTCGCCCAGATCCAGTCGACGCGGTGCACGTTGACCGGTGCCGCGCACCAGTTGCCTTCGCACTTCATGTGGCCTGCGATGGATGCCGGCAGAACGTCTGCCCAGCCCTGTGCTTCAGCCACAGCCGAAATGTCCGCCAGAACACCTTCTTCGTACCATTCCTGGATCGCCGGACCCTTGAGCTGAACGGCTGTGGGCGCGTTGCCGGAAAGGACACGCGCGCGCAGCGCAGTCATTGCGGCATCACCGCCGCCGCCCGCGACCGGCATGTCCGTCCATGTGCCGCCCTTGGCTGCGAATTCTTCCTGCAGCACGGCGACCGACTTGGCTTCACCGCCCGATGTCCACCAATGCAGAACCTCGGCCTGAGGTTCGGCATGGACTGCGGATGCGATCAGAGCGGTGGCGGAGACGGCGCCGAAAAATACGGATTTCATGTGTGTAGTCCTCCCAAAATCTGTGCCGATGCAGGCATCAGGTGTCCTTTCTTGGCGAAATCGGGGCCAGCATTGCAATCTCGTCATGGCGGGTTTCCGGAAACCGCGTGCAGATTTTTCGACCTCTCGTTACACGCTGTTACACTGGACGAGATTTCGTTTCCTGTTGTTACATAAGCTGCGGCAAGCGCGGCACAGCGGCACCGTGACCGGAGGAGAGAAACAGGTGGCGATTCCAAGACTTCTTGTCGTCGATGATGATCCGGACATGCGTCAGATGATGTGCCAGTATCTTCGGCAGAACGGGTGCATCGCCTTGCCCGCAGCCACCGAAGCGGACGTTCACCGCCACCTCGAGGACGGGCGGATCGACCTGATCCTTCTGGATGTCATGCTGGGCGACGAAAGCGGTCTTGAGATTTGCCAGAGCCTGCGGCGTGATCATGACGTGCCGATCATCATGGTCTCGGCCCTGTCCGCCGATCACCAGCGCATGGCGGGGTACGAGACCGGCGCGGACGACTACATCGCCAAGCCGTTCAACCCCGAACTGCTGCTGGCGCGGGTGCGCGCGGTCCTGTCGCGGGCACGGCGGTCGTCCTCGCTGATCTACCGGCGTCGCATCCAGACCTTCCGCTTTGGCGGGTGGGTCTATGACGGCAAACAGGACGAGGTGCGCTCGCCCGACGGATACCAGGTGTCGCTCTCGCGGCGCGAGACTGCGCTGCTGAAGGTGCTTCTGGCCAACCCGCATATCCCGCTCACACGTCAGGAAATCGCAACGGCGCTGGATGTGACCGGCGATCAGGATCAGCCCGAGGCTACGGGCCGCGCCATCGACGTGCTGGTCGGGCGGCTGCGGTCCAAGATCGAGGCCGATCCCAAGGCGCCGGACATGATCCGCACGGAGCGCGGGATCGGCTATGTCTTTTCCGTGGACGTGCGCGCCGAGTCCACGGAATGACCCGGGCGTTTCGACTGCGCAGCCTTGCGCTTCTGTGGGTTGTCCTTGCTATGGTCGCGGCCTCGGCGGCGACCGCGCTCTGGTTGCGGTCGACACACGCATGGTCGGATCACCTTGCCACGGCCTATGCGACGGGCCTTCTGACCTACGAGGCACTCCGGACCGGGCAGAACACGCATCCCGACCTGCATGTCACACCCCTGTCCGACGCGGATGCGATGCTTGCCGAAACGGGCAAGTTCGAACGGATCGCCGGCACACCTCAGCCCGCCTACGTCACCGTGCTGTCGCTCCAGAACGCGGAGGGCGGGCTGCAGATCGGGGCGGTCTCGGATGTTCTGCGCTACCCCGTCGCCGATCTCCAGACCGATGCCGCCTCCACTGCTTCGGCGCAACTGGCGGCTTTGACACGGCTTTTTGCAACCTATTGCAGCGATCCCATTCTGTTTGCGCGCTACGGCAACGGGACATGGCAACAGGTGGATGGCCGGGCGATCTGGGGCTGTGCCGCGGCCCCTCGGGACCTGCGCCTGCTTGCCGTGCTTGTCGGGCTGGTGGCTGTGGCGGCGCTTGTCACCCTGATCGGCAACACGACACAGGCCTTCGATGCCTTCGCGCAGGCCTTCCGCAACCGGCGTTTCGGTGGGCCGGACAGCTACGAGACCAATGGCCCCAGCGAATTGCGCGATATCGTCGATGCGCTCAACGCGTTTCTCGAAGCCGAGCGTCGGCAACTGGCCAACCGCGCCGCCGTCCTGTCCAGCGTGAGCCACGATCTCGGAACGCCCGCCACCCGATTGCGATTGCGCACCGCTCTGATCCAGGACGAGGAGCTTCGCCGCAAGCTGGACTCGGACATCGACTCCATGACCGGGATCATCGAAAGCGCGCTGACTTACACCCGCGCGGAAATGAACGCCGAAGCGCCCCGACAGTTGTCCCTGACATCGCTCGTGGAAACCATCGTGTCCGACTATCAGGATGTAGGCGAACCGGTGAGCCTTGTTCCCCCACGCGACGTGGTGGTTCAGGGCGGGCAGTCGCTCTTCATGTCGCGCCGGGGGCAGAGCGTGGTCACGACCGGTCGGCAAGTGATCATCAGCGGACGCCCTGTGGCGCTGGAGCGGGCGATCACCAACCTGATCGACAACGCGCTGAAATACGGTCGCAGCGCCAGTATCGCCATCGAGACTGATGCACGCACCGCCACAATCGTCGTCGAGGATGAAGGTGCCGAAACGCTGGCTCGGGATGTCGAAGCTTTGATCGGGCCCTTCGAACGTGGCGACAACACACGGTTCATCGACGGTCACGGCTTGGGCCTGTCGATCGTTGCCACCATCGCAGCGCTGCATAACGGCGCGCTGACATTTGAGAATTCGGCCAGTGGCTTGCAGGCACGGCTGAGCATTCAGCGGGCCTGACCCAGATTTTACCAAGTGGTAAAATTTACGCATACCCCACGCAAACGGTCTGCGCGGCTGAAGTTAATCGCACCAATGCCTTGTTTTTCGGTCCGCTTTGTTCAACACATTTAACCCGAATTATTCATGATGGGTTGGTGAGGGTAGCGTAACCTTTTGAAAGACTGTATTTTTCGGTTGTCGAAGCCAGAAAATGCAGTTTCCAA
>NZ_JALEGT010000024.1 GCF_022763305.1 Marivita sp.
TTGGCTCCGGCGGTAGGGATCGAACCTACGACCAATTGATTAACAGTCAACTGCTCTACCGCTGAGCTACGCCGGAACACGAGGCGGGGTTTAGCAACAGTGTCGGGCGGCGTCCAGAGGGTTTTGTGAAAAAAATGCAAAGCCTGTCATGTCAGTCGAAAAGCCGCCTCGGCGCTGAGCGGCCCTTCCGGAAAAACGACGTTTTTTCCATGCAGATCAATCAGATGGGCCAAGACGTTGCGGGCGGCGGCTGGCAGAAGCGCGGGTGGGGTCTCGGTGTAGATGCGCGCGGCGAGTGCAGCACTGGTGGCGGGGCCGTCTGCGAGGGCGTCGAGCACTGCCGCCTCGCGCGCAAGGCGGTGTGTGATCAGCCAGTCAAGCCGCACCATCGGGTCCGTGATGGGCGCACCGTGACCTGAGTGGAAGACCGACCAGTCCTGTCCCTGCAAGCGCCGACAGGAGGCCATGAAGTCGGTCAGATCGCCATCCGGGGGCGACACAAGAGAACTGGCCCATCCCATGACGAGATCACCACAGAAAAGCATGTCACCCCAGGCAAAGCTCAGATGATTGCCGAAATGTCCGGGGGTGTGCAGGGCGCGCAGGCTCCAGCCATTGCCGGAGACCCTATCACCATCAGCGAGGCGAAGATCGGGCACAAAGGCTGCATCCACCCCTTCGCCGCCACCGACGAGCCCGCTTTGCGCCAGCTGTTGCATCACCGGGCTGCGCCCGCCCGACGCATCGGAAAACGCGTAGACCGGCGCGCCGACGCGGTCGGCCAGAGGCCGGGCAAGAGGCGAATGATCGACATGCGCATGGGTGACAAGGATCGCGGACACCTTTGCAGTGCCAATGGCCGCGAGCAACGCGTTCAGGTGGGAGTCCGTATTCGGGCCCGGGTCAATGATGGCCAGATCGTCTTCGCCCAACAGATAGGTATTCGTGCCACGAAACGTCATCGGCGACGGGTTCGGCGCCAGCACGCGGCGCAGACCGGGGGCAAGCGGCTCGGCATGGCCGGGCAGGGGGCGGAAATCGGGCTGCGGGTCCTGCATCATGCCGGCAGAGCAGCAGCCCGCGCCCGGAAATGCAATCCCCGTCGCGCAGGACATTCCGTTTTGCACCGGCCTGCAGTAGCGTCACGCCATGACATTCGATTGGCTCAAACGCTACATGCCCCGTGGTCTTTACGGCCGCGCCGCGCTGATCCTGCTGCTGCCTGTGGTGACGTTGCAGCTGGTCGTGTCGGTGGTTTTCGTCCAGCGCCATTTCGAAGGTGTCACGGAGCAGATGAGCCGCGAGATCGCGCGGCAGATCAACACGGCCCTTGATCCCGGTCTGGGCGAAGATCCCGGGATTGCAGACGCATTGAGCCTCGATTTTCTGCCAACGACCCGCGCGGACATACCGGAGACCGACCTGCGTCGCTGGTACGACTTTTCGGGAATCGTGGTGATCCGGACCCTGCGCGCCTACGTCATCGGCTTTGAACGCGCGCATCTGGTCGATGACTGGACCGTTCTGGTCTGGGTCGAACGCGAGGATGGTCCCCTGACGCTGATCGAGTTTGACCGCGGCCGGGCATCCGCATCGAACCCGCACCAGCTCCTTGTCAACATGGTGGTGTTCGGCGCGCTGCTGACGGTGATCGCCTATCTCTATCTGCGCAACCAGCTGCGCCCGATCACCCGACTGGCGCAGGCCTCCGAAGCCTTCGGGCGCGGTCGGCACGTGCCTTATTCTCCATCCGGGGCCGTCGAAGTGCGGGCGGCGGGCCATGCGTTTCTCGACATGCGCGCGCGCATCGAGCGTCAGATCGAACAGCGCACCATGATGCTTTCGGGGATCAGCCATGATCTGCGCACACCGCTCACTCGGTTGCGGCTGGCCGTGTCAATGCTGGACGACGCGGATCGAGAACCGCTCGAGCGGGATATCGACGACATGCAAAAGCTGATCGACGCGTTTCTGGACTTCGCGCGTGGCAATGCCGATAACATTCAGCCCGAACCCACCGAGATTCCCGATTTCGTTCAACAGGTTGTCGACGATTGCGTCCGCAGCGGCACGCCCGTGCGTCTGGTCGAGGCGTCGGGCACGGGTCGGGTCATGCTCCGCCAGATGGCCATGCGCCGCGCCCTCGAGAACCTGATCGGGAATGCCGAGCGATACGCCTCCCGCTGTGAAGTGTCCGTCGCGCTGACCGACAAGTCTCTGCGCATCCGGATCGAGGATGACGGTCCCGGCATCGCCATCGACCAGCGCGACGTTGCCGTGCGCCCCTTTGTGCGTCTTGACCCTGCCCGCAATCAGGACAAGGGCTCAGGTGTCGGGCTGGGCCTTGCCATTGCAGCCGACATTGCGCGGGCGCATGGCGGCGTGCTGCGCCTTGGCGAAAGCGAATCGTTGGGCGGCTTGCGCGCCGACATCGTCATCGCGCGCTGAGGACCTTTGGCACACCTTCATCTACGACTTTGGTCGCGCTCTCAAATTGGGCATGATCGTCGAAAAACGTTGAAAACTTCGCCATTGTTCTGGAATACAGTGGAATACAATAGCTCCTGACGGTGTTCAGGGGGGCAAAAGACGCACACAGGACGATCCGGAATGCCGGCTTACCAATATGTTCATGATGTCATGCTTCGCGATTGCGAACCCTCTGGCATCGTTTTCCTTCCCCGTTATTTCGATATGGTGCACACCGTTATCGAGAACTGGCTGGACGAGGCGCTGGATTGGCCGATGAGCCAGATTCAGGGCAGCGATGGGTTATCGGTGCCGTTCGTCAATATCTCGGCCGAGTTCCCGGCGCCCAGCCGTCTGGGCGACCGCCTGACCTGGCGCCTTTCGGTGCGTGAATTGCGGCGCAGCAGCATGTGGATCGAACTGACCGCAACCACAGGGGCCGAAATCCGTGTGACCGTCACCGGCACGCTCGTTCTGACCGAAGCGATTGCCTTGCGCACGCGCCGCTGGCCGGACACCATCGCCGAACGGGTCAAGGATTTCCTTGTGTCCACCGAGTCGAAGTCCGGCAAGAAGGTTGCCGAATAAACCTCAGACGGCGATCTCGCGTGCGGCGGCATGCAGGAACTCGATCAGCTTGGTCCGATCAAGCGGTTTCAGCAGCAATTCGATGCCCAGCCGCTTGGTCTCCTGCCGCAGATGCGCAGAGCGTTCCGCAGACACGATTGCACAGGGCAGGCGGCCCAGCCTCCGGGTCAGTTCTTCGTAAAGCTCGGTGCCCGACGCACCATCGCCCAGTTGGAAGTCCAGCAGCAGGGCATCGGGTGTGATCTGCAGGTCCTCCATGAGATCGAGCGCGCTTTCCGCGTCTTCGCTTTCGATCACGCTGACGCCCCAGCTTTCGATCAGGATCGACATCGCCCGCCGCAGCTGCGGATCGTTTTCCACCAGCAGAACGATCAGCCCCGATTTCAGCAGGGTCATGGCCGACGCGTTGCGCGATTTCACCGGCATATGCAGATGCGCCTGTCGCGCCAGCGGCACGTTCAGCATGAAACAGGACCCGCGCCCCGGCTCTGACCAAAGCCCCAGCGGATGACCCAACCGCGCACAAGCCCGTTCCACGATGGCCAAGCCAAGACCCAGCCCGTCATTGTTGCTGGCCTTGGTGTCGAGCCGCCGGAATTCCTCGAAAATCGAATTCTGATCCTCTTCGGCAATTCCCGGCCCTGTATCCCACACCTCGATCCGGACCGAGTCGCCGTTGCGCCGGGCACCGACGACAACACGGCCCGTTTCGGTATAGCGGATGGCGTTTGTCAGCAGGTTCTGAACGATCCTTCGCAGGTAGGACGGATCGGACTCCACGATATGCGAGCTGTCGACGATCCGCAGCACCAACCCCTTTTGTGCTGCCAGCATCTCCATCTCGTCACGCAGCGGATCGAAAATCTCGCGCAGGGCGACCGGGCGGATGTCGAAACTCAACCCGTCGGATTCCAGCTTCGAGATATTGAGCAACGCGTCGATGATCTGTTCCGCCGCGCCCAGAGCGGTTTCGGCCTTGGCCAGAACCGCCTGTTCGTTCGGTGTTTCGATCTTGTCCGACAGGGACGCCATGAACAGTTTTGCTGCCGAAAGCGGTTGAAGCAGGTCATGGCTTGCGGCCGCAACAAAACGCGACTTGGAGGCGTTCGCCCGCTCCGCGGCGCTCAGCGCGTCTTCAAGTTCGAGCGTGCGTTCCATGACTCTTTGCTCAAGGATTTCGTTCAACTCGTAGAGTTTCTGTGCCGCTTCCCGTTCTGCCGTCACATCGGTGCAGGAGATCACGAAACCCCGGTCCGGCATGGCACGACCGAAGATGTGCAGAACAGTGCTGTCGCCGCGCTGTACCTCGAACGAGACCGGCTGACGCAAGCCGTCCGACGTCGCCCACCGCCGGAACGACGCGCGGTCGATCCCGCGCGTGAAATGGAACGTGTCGTCTAGATCGTCCAGCAATCCGATAAAGGATGCGCCGATCCGCAATCTCCGGGCCGGGATCGACAACAGGCTTCCGAGCTTCTGGTTCCAGCCGACAAGCTGTGCGTTCTCATCGAAAATACAGACGCCCTGGTTGAGATGGTCCAGCGTGGCCCGGATCATCCGCGCCTGCTTGTCCCGAAGCTTGGCCTGTTCCTGCCGCTCGACCCGCATGATGTCGGTGATGTCGGTTTGCAGCACGACCGTTCCACCATTGGCGGTGCGGTGCTCTGACACCTGCAACCAGCGGTCATGGGTCAGTTGCACATTGAACATCACGCGGCGATCCTTGTGCCGCTGGCGGCGCAGCTTGGCCCAGGTGGCGCGGTCCTGATGGTCGGGCAGATGCAGATAGGCCGACCGGCTGACCCGGTCGACATAGCTGTCGAAGGCCAGACCCGGCTTGAGATCATCCGCCGTGTCACGGAAATCCCGGCAGAATCGCGAATTGCACATGACAAGGTCGTCATTCGGATCGAAGAGGGCAAAGCCTTCCGAGATGGTCTCGATGGCATCGGCAAGGTTGCGCCGGGCCGCTTCGGTTTCCTGATTGGCCCGGGCCAGTTGTGCATTCGCGTCGTGCAGCAGGTCAAGCGTGCGTTCAAGCTCCAAAGTCCGCTCGCGCACCCGCTTTTCCAGCAGTGCAGCCCGTTCGAACTGGGCATAGGCCGCTCCGGAATGGGCCACGCCATATTCCACGCGCCGCATCAGGCTGTCTGCGATCTTGAGAAGTTTTTCGTTCTGACGTTCGAGACTGTCGCTGGGATCAATCAGGGACACGGGTCGCCTCATCGTTTGCAGGCGGGTAGATCGCCACGCCCGTCAGGGTCTGGTTGACGTGCAGCCCGCCGATCTGTTCGCCATAGGTGGAAAAACCAACGACGTTGTGCGCGCTCAGAACCTCGGACACCGCGCGGGTCTTTTGCAGACGGCCCGCCTCGATCCGTCGCAGGATGCAGTCGCAGCCCAGAATGAATTCCGGTTTGTCATGTTTGGCCAGATCACCGAGGCCGCGATCGAGATGGGCCACGATGTCGTCATGGGTGGCCAGCGTCAGAACCATGCCTTCGTTGATGGCAGAGAAGAACACGAGGTCATGGTTCTCCTTGACCTGCTGAATGGCTCGCACGTGATGCACGTCCCCCAGCCGCACGACCACCGGATGTTCGGCGAACGTGAACTGGTCCAACTGGTTGGGATCCAGCCCCAGCAGCCGCGCATATTCGAGCGCGGCTGGTTCGGCGTTGATTTCGTGCACGATCCGGTCTTCGGGCGAGGCCGAGGTGACGACCATCCGTTTTTCCGTCGGGATGAGGTGATCGAGGCTGAACACACGCACCGGGCGGTCACAGCGTACCACGACAACGATGGCCGCGTTCTGCATGACAGTGCCGTTGCGGGCCAGCCAGGTCTGGCCAAACCGGGTGCCGTCCCCGGAAGACCCGCCGAACAAAGGCGTCGGCCCAAGACCGGCCGACAGGAAGGCGGTCAGCTGTTCCTCGCGCAAGCTCAGCCCGTCGATCATCAGGAAGGCGAATTCGGACGTCCAATCCGGCGTCTTCTGCGTCAGTGACAGACGCGCTTCGATCAGCGCGCCAGCGACGGTTTCCTCCTCGATTGTATCAAGATTTTCAATGGCATATGTGAGCGCCTTGAAGTGATCTCTGCGGAAGGCCACGGCAATGATCTGGTCTTCCTCATACCCCGCACGACCGATTTCGCCGGCGGTGGTGCAGGCAAGCACATCCGCGCCCCCGAACCGGTGCGACGTTGCAGCGACCAGCGCCTTGAAATCGGCCTCCGGGGACACAAACAGACAGACGAGCTCGAAAGGTCCCGGTCCAAGCTGTCCGGCTATCTGGTCCGCGGGGTCGGGGTCATCGAAACGCACCTGTGCAACGGCGATGACCTCGTGGTCGATCTCAGGACGGTCGGTCTCAGGAAATACCCGGCTTCCTTCCACGCGTTGGTTCCCAAGTGTTGGCTGTCCAAGATGATAGGGGGATCACCCGTCGCTTGGCAAGACTCGGTTGAAGCGCGCCTCCTGCGCGATCAGCACCGCCTGCGTTCGGCTGTGCACCCCCAGTTTGCGCATGATCGCCGTCACATGCGCCTTGACCGTGGTTTCGGCGATCGACAGATCGAAAGCGATCTGCTTATTCAGCTTGCCTTCGCAGATCAGGTGCAGGATGCGCGCCTGCTGGTTGGTCAGAGAGGCGAGGCGCGACAGGGCCTCTTCCGGGGCGTCGCGGTGGCTGTCCTGACCCTGCGGGTCGACATAGCCATCGGGCACGAAGGACTGTCCCTCGCGCACCGCGTCAAAGGCCCGCCGGAACACGGCCCGCTGCGAATGCTTGGGCACGAAACCGTTGGCCCCGGCCTTGAGCGCATGACTGATCATGCGGTTGTCCGCCATCGAGGACACGATCAGAATTGTCGATTTCGGTGCCGCCGTGCGCAAGCGGACCAGCCCGTCCAGTCCGTTCACATCAGGCAGGTTCAGATCGAGCAGGATCAGGTCGAAATCGGTATCCGTCCCAACCTTGTCCAATGCGGCATCCATCGTCCCGGCGGTCTGGATCTCGGCGAAGTCGGCGATGGAGCGCAGCGTGAGCATGAGCGCATCACAGAACAGCGGATGGTCATCCACCACCAATGCGGTCAGCTCGGCTGTCGGAATGTCTCGCATTGTTCTGCTCTCTTTTGTCGTCCGTTCGGCAGGCGCGGCGATGGTCTGCCAGTCCCTCCAGATTATGGATTTATGCCCGCGCCGTCACTTGCCGAAAGGTCTCATACGGCGCAGAGCACTGTCAGCGTTCCGGCAACAATCCCCGAGGATTGAGACGCAGAACCAGAAGCAGGATGATCCCCATGGTCAGAAGGCGCATATGCTGCACGCTGTCGAGCAAATGATCCTTGAGCCAGGACCCATCCGCCATGCCAGCCGTAATCAGCGACATGAGCAGATGTCCCATCGGTTCCACCTGCACCCAAAGGAACCAGATCAGGAACCCGCCCAGAACGGCCCCCAGATTGTTTCCGGACCCGCCGACGATCACCATCACCCAGATCAGGAAGGTATAGCGCAGCGGCTGATAGCTGCCCGGCGTGAGCTGTCCGTCCAGCGTCGTCATCATCGCGCCCGCGATGCCACAGATGGCCGAGCCAAGGATGAACACCTGCAGATGCCGCGCGGTCACATCCTTGCCCATGGCGCGGGCGGCGGTTTCGTTGTCGCGGATCGCCCGCATCATCCGGCCCCACGGGCTGTTAAGCGCAAGCTGCGCGAGCACCAGCAGCACGATCAGAACGGCCGCAAAAAGCAGCCCGTATTCCACCTTCACATACACGGTCGACGCAGTGGTCGCATCCATGCCGAACCCGGCGGCGCGTTCAACGAAAGCGGGATCGTTCTGCAGATCCACCTCGTAGGGCACCGGACGGGGCAGGCCGATCACGTTCTTCACGCCCCGCGCCAGCCAGTCCTCGTTCTTGAGGATCGCAATGATGATTTCGGCAATCCCCAGCGTCGCAATGGCAAGATAGTCCGACCGCAGGCCCAGCGCCGTCTTGCCGATCACATAGGCCGCACCCGCCGCCAGCAATCCACCCACAGGCCAGGCCAGCAGGACTGGCAGGCCAAGCCCGCCCAGATAGCCCGCCAGCGCCGGATCAACCGCTTCGACCGCCTCGACCGACGGATCCAGCACCATGCGGTAGATCACGAGACCCACCAGCAGCACGGCCGCCGTGCCCCATCCGCGCATCTTGCCGGAGGTACGTGACCAGACCAGCACCGCCGCCACGATGGTGGCAGCACCCAGCACCAGACCCAGCAGGATACCACCGCCTCCGGCCTGCCACGCGGCACTCACCGGCGGCATGGAGATCAGCACAACCGCCAATCCTCCAAGTGCCACAAAGCCCATGACACCCACGTTGAACAGCCCCGCCAGACCCCATTGCAGGTTGACGCCCAGCGCCATCACCGCGCTGATCAACCCCATGTTCAGGATCAGCAGCGCCGAGTTCCAGCTTTGCAGAAACCCGGTCCCCAGGATCAGACCGGCCACAGCCGCGAAAAGCAGAACGGTTCTCATAGCGATTTCCCCCGGAAAAGACCGGTCGGTCGGAAGAGCAGCACGATCACGAGGATCACGAAGCTGACCGCGAACTTGTATTCGGTGCTCAGGATCTGCACGAGGCCCTCAGGCTCAAGGGCAGGGGGCAGCATAAAGGTCAGCACCTTCTTCCATGCATAGGTGATCCCGACCTCGGAAAACGCGATGACGAACCCGCCCGCGATCGCGCCCAGCGGATTGCCCAAGCCGCCGACGATGGCGGCGGCAAAGATCGGCAGCAGAAGCTGGAAATAGGTGAAGGCCTTGAACGACTTGTCGAGGCCGTAAAGCACCCCCGCCACCGTCGCCAGCGATGCCACGATCAGCCACGTCACCAGCACCACGCGTTCGGGGTTGATGCCCGACAGCAGCGCCAGATCCTCGTTGTCGGAAAACGCCCGCATGGATTTGCCCGTGCGCGTCTTGTTCAGAAACCAGAACAGTGCCGCCACCACCAAAATCGCAGTGATCACCGTGATCACCTGAGTCGTGCGCAGCGCAAGGCCTTCCTCAAGCCCCGTCATGTCGCGGAATGTGCGCGCCGAGATTACGAAGCGTTCGCCATCGGCAAAGCGGTAATCATCCGGTCCGATGATGATCCGCGTCAGACCATTGTAGATGAACATCACCCCCATCGACACGATCACGAGGATCACGGGGTTCGCCTTCTGCGCCCGGTAGAATTTGTAAACGTACTTGTCCGTCAAAAGCACCAGTGCCGTCGCCCCGAGAATGCCGATCGGGATCGCCAGAAGCGCTGTTGGCAGGGGGCCAAAGCTGACACCCATCGCCTGCAAGCCCCACGTGGCCAGCACCGTAACCATCGTGCCCACGGCCATCGTGTCGCCATGGGCAAAGTTCGAAAACCGCAGGATGCCATAGATCAGCGTCACCCCAAGCGCGCCCAGCGCGAGCTGACTGCCATAGGCAATCGCCGGGATCAGGACGAAATTGGCCAGCGCGACAAAGCCGTTCAACAGGTCCATGAGCCGACCTCCTTGAACGTGTCGCACCTCAGCATTGTCTGTTCCGGCATCATTGCGACGCGCCTCCCGTCACCGCTTCGATAAACGCGTCGTTACATGTCGCGGCCTCTTCTGCGCTTGCCTCACCAAGCGGCTGCACTCTGATCAACTCATCCCCGCTGGCGCGCAGGACGACGTTCAGAACAAGTCCGGCCTCTGTCGAAACGGCCACAAGGGCATGATCGCCGAGCGCCTGCTGGATCTGGGCCACAAGGTCCACGTCCACGCCTTCCATGCGCAAGACGGCCTGTCCGGTTCCTGTCAGCGAAGAAAGGGAAACCGTCCAGCTGTCAGACCGACATGTTGGCGCGGCATCCGTCGATTGCGCGGCCGCTGCTGTGGCCAGACATACGCCTGACATCGCCGCCAGCAAAGACCGTCCCATTTTCTTCTCTTTCCAAATACGCATATCTGACATCTCCAAGCGCGCTCCGTCACCCACCCAGGAACGACCGGCGCACATCCGGATCGGCCAGCAAATCCTTGCCCGTCCCCGAATAGCCGTTCGCCCCCTGCACCAGCACATAACCTTTGTCCGCAATCTCCAGCGCCTGCCGCGCGTTCTGCTCCACCATCAGAATGGAAATGCCCGTCCGCGCCACCTCGATGATCCGGTCAAAGAGTTCGTCCATGACGATGGGCGACACACCCGCCGTCGGCTCGTCAAGCATCAGCACCTTGGGCTGTGTCATCAGCGCCCGGCCCACGGCCACCTGCTGACGCTGACCTCCCGACAGCTCACCCGCCGCCTGATACCGCTTCTCGCGCAGGATCGGGAACAGCTCGTAGACCTGCTCCATCGTGCTGCGGAAATCATCCTCGCGGATGAACGCGCCCATTTCGAGGTTTTCTTCCACCGTCATCGACGTGAAGATGTTGGATGTCTGAGGCACGAACCCCATGCCATAGCGCACCCGCGCCTGTGGGGTGAGTTGGGTGATGTCCTCGCCATCCAGCAGCACACGCCCCTCGCGCAGGTCGAGCATGCCGAAGACCGCCTTCATCGCCGTCGACTTGCCCGCACCGTTGGGGCCGACGATCACCGCGATCTCGCCTTTCTCCACGGCAATCGTGCAGCCGTGCAGAATGTCCGGCCCGGCCTTGCCGTACCCGCCGGTCATATTCTCGCCAATCAGGAAAGGTCCGTCACCGCCCGGCATCGCGCGCACCTGTGTGCCAGATGCGGTCAGCGTGCCCGCCCCGTGCGGGTTGGTGATCGAAGCGTCCTTGTTGCCGCGGTCGTCCTGATAGGGGTTGCCGCTCATGACACCGCATCCTTGTTCTTCAGACCGGTGCCCAGATAGGCCTCGATCACACGCTCATCGGCCTTGATCTCGTCGATGGTGCCTTTCGACAGCACCTTGCCCTCGGCCATCACGATCACCGGATCACAGAGCCGTCCGATGAAATCCATGTCATGTTCGATCATGCAGAACGTGTAGCCGCGTTCCTTGTTGAGACGGATAATCGCATCGCCGATGGTGTTGAGCAGGGTGCGGTTCACCCCGGCGCCGACCTCGTCCAGAAAGACGATCCGCGCGTCCACCATCATGGTGCGGCCCAATTCCAGTAGTTTCTTCTGCCCGCCCGAGACTTGTCCCGCCTTGTGATCGGCCAGATGTTCGATGGTCAGAAATTCCAGAACCTCATCCGCCTTGGCCCTGAGCGCGCGCTCCTCGTTGGCGATGCGCTTGCGTCCGAACCACGTGTTCCAGAGCGTTTCACCCGTCTGCCCGCCCGGCACCATCATCAGGTTCTCGCGGCAGGACATGGAGCTGAACTCATGCGCGATCTGGAACGTCCGCAGCAGCCCCTTGTGAAACAGCGTGTGCGGCGGCAGCCCGGTGATATCTTCCCCGGCCATCAGAACCTGTCCTGATGTTGGTGGAAGAACGCCTGCCACCACGTTGAAAAGCGTTGTTTTTCCCGCACCATTGGGGCCGACCAGCCCGGTGATGGATCCGGTCTCGATTTCGAGAGTGGCACCATCAACGGCTCGAAAACCGCCGAAATGGCGGTGAAGGTTTTTCACCTCGATCATCGCGTATCCCTGTGGCGGTGTTGTCCGGCCCGCCTTTGATAGTGAAACGGCGCGAGAAATCTCTCGCGCCGCTTGGTGTCGAGTGCTGTACGCGGCTCAGCGGTAGCCGACAACTTTCAGCGCACCACCTTCGACGGTGAACTCTGCGTAGGAGCCAGCCGCTTCACCCGGCTCGACCAGCTCGACGCCGGTTGCCCCCTGGTAGTCGACGTCGCCGCCCGCAGCGAGGATGTCGATGGCCTTGCCCAGTTCACCCGGCAGGATCGGCTCACCCGGAGCGTTTGCGATGTCGAAGATCTTGGACTGGTAATCCCCCGGCTCTTTCGACCCGGCCGCCGCCATGGCCAGCAGCATCAGTGCTGCCGCGTCATAGGATTCACCTGCATAGACCGACGTGCCGTCAATGCCTGCTGCGGTCGCCATTTCGGCGAACATGGCCGCACCCGCGTTGTCCGAGCCCGGAGCGGTGCCGATCATGCCTTCGATGTCGCTGCCAAAGCGCTCTGCCAGAGAGTCGCCGATCATGCCGTCGCCCATGGCGAACATGTCGAACGCCCCGGTGTCGAGCGCGCCTTGAATGACGCCTGCACCACCCTGATCGACATAACCCAGAACGACCAGCGCATCGCCGCCGGCAGATGCCAGAGCGCCGACTTCGGCCGAGTAATCCGCCTTGCCGTCTTCATGCGGTGCGGACAGCGTCACGGACCCACCCGCCGCTTCGTAAGCCGCCTGGAACGCATCGGCAAAGCCCTTGCCGTAGTCGTTGTTGGTGTAGGTCACGGCCGCACTGGTGATGCCTTTTTCGATCATGATGCTGGCCAGCACCTCGCCCTGACGCGCATCGGACGGTGCTGTGCGGAAGAAGAGGCCATTGTCCTCGGCAGCCGACAGCGCGGGCGAGGTGGCGGAGGGCGAAATCATGACCATGCCGTTCGGAACGGACACGTTGGCCAGAACCGCCCCGGTCACACCGGAACAGTCAGGGCCCATCATCGCGCTGATGCCATCCGATGTGATCAGACGCTCGGCGGCTGCGGTGGCTGCGGCGCTGTCCACACAGGTCGAGTCCGCACGCACGGCGGACACGGTTGCCCCACCCAGAAGCTTGCCGCTGTCGGACACTTCCTTGATCGCCATCTCAGCGCCTGCTGCCATGGCCGGTGTCAGGGATTCAATCGGGCCGGTGAAGCCCAGGATGATGCCCATCTTGATCTCGTTCGAATGGCTGGCTGCAAATGCAGACCCCGCCATCAAGGCTGCAGCCGCTGTGGCTGTCAGAAACTTTTTCATTGGTTCACTCCCATGTTGGAACATCGCTGTGTTCTGGCAAAGACGATATTCAGATGCCGGGAAAAAGAAAAGACCCCACGGCGCGCTGCAGGTGTCGTCAGTTTTCCAGAATTTCAAGGGGTTATCCGTCCTGATTGGTGCGCGTGGGAGTTTTTTGCGCGCGCAGATCCGCGCTCACGTCTTTGTAAGCCCGGTTGCCGCAAGGGCAGGTCCGACCATATTTCGAGATGTCACAAGCTACAGGAGCCCCTCATGCCCATGCTGCGCCCACTGGCTGTATCGCTGTCCGTTCTGCTGTCCACGACCATGGCTGCGCCTGTCACGGCGCAGGTCACGTCGGAAACCATTCAGACCAGCGCCGGCGCGATGCAGGTGTCTGCCGTCGTGACAGGGCTGGATGAACCTTGGGCGTTCGGTTTTTTACCAGATGGTAAAATCGTGGTGACGGAACGTGATGGCCGCGTGCTGCTCGTGACCCCCGGCGACGCCGCGGTCAGCCTGCGCACGCCGCCCGAGGTCCATGCGGATGGGCAGGGTGGTCTGCTGGATGTGCTGGTGCCCCGCGATTTTGCCCAGAGCCGAACACTCTTCTTCACCCATGCCAAGCGGCAGGGGCGGGGCAGCGGAACCGCCGTGACCAAGGCCGTGCTCAGTGCCGATGGCACGGCGCTTTTCAATCACGAAACCATTTTCGAAAGCGCGCCGGGCGGCAGCGGCGGGCGGCACTTCGGCTCGCGGATCGTCGAGGGGCGGGACGGCACCTTGTTCATCACGATGGGCGACCGGGGATCGGACGATACGGCACAGGATCGCAGCCTGCACAACGGATCCGTCCTGCGGATCACCAAGACCGGCGCGGTGCCCGACGACAATCCCTTTTTGAACACCCAGGGTGTGCAGCCCGAAATCTGGTCTTACGGCCACCGCAACCCGCAAGGAGCGGCGCTGGATGGCTCTGGGCAGCTTTGGATCACGGAACACGGCGCGCGAGGCGGGGACGAGGTCAACCGCATACAGAAAGGCGCCAATTACGGCTGGCCGGTGATCTCGTACGGAACGCATTATTCGGGCCGCAGCATCGGCGAAGGTACATCCAAACCCGGGATGGAGCAGCCGGAAACCTATTGGGACCCGTCCATCGCGCCCTCGGGGCTCACGGTGTTCAGCGGCGGCACCTGGTCCGGGGACCTGTTCGCGGGGTCTCTCAAGTTCGACTACATCTCCCGGCTTGACGGCACGCCGCTGCGCGAGGTCGAACAGATCCGAGGGGACAGCACGCAACGCGTCCGCGATGTGCGTCAAGGGCCTGATGGTGCGCTGTGGTTCCTCAGCGTGGGCAATGGTGCCCTCTATCGCATGTCGGCTGTTGGGTCCTGAGACGGCTTGCGGCTAGCGGCGCCTCGTGCCCTTTTGCGCTGTGGGTGAGTCCAGCAGGTTCCTGTTGTTCTTGTCGTGCCGCCGCGCGAGATTGCGTGCCTTCGCGCCCGTCGCAAAGACGCGGGCACCGGGCGCCTCGGGATCGGCGTCGAGCGGCAGGTCGGGGGACATCGCGATTTTCCGCAGGATCCTGAGCGCCTCCGGGCCGGGATACAGGCTTTCGCAGAGTGCCCCGTTTGCGAAGACGATTTCGTGTTGGTCCAACATCACGTGATGATAGGTCAACGGCGCAAAGGTGTTGCTGACGGTGATCCCCTCAAGACCGACCAGCTGCTTGGCCGCAACCAGCACTTCCCGTGATCCGAACATCCGATCCGCGATGCGCGACCGTACGAGGAGTCGATGCTGCTGGGACAGGAACAGGTCGCGTTCGGGAAGGCCTTCGCCCAGCGCGCCCTGTGCGATGCGCACCGGTCTCAGATGCGGTTGGCCCATCAATTGCGCGGTGCCAATCGACCGGAACCCGGTCCAGACAATCTGCTGCGCGCCCCGATCCAGTGTTGCGATCAGATCACCGACATGCAGGTCCTCAACCCTGCTTACCCCACCATCGGCACGACGGATCAGGGTGCCATTGGCAAAACACACCACGGAGACGCTGTTGTTGGTGGTCGACTGGATGGCCGAGTCGTTCCCGGCAACATCTTCCAGACTGCCCGTCCGGATTTCGCTGATCGACATATCGCCATAGCTGTCGTTGGGAAGGATGAAATATCTGGTTTCCGTCCCGTTCGACAGAGTCAGGAATGTGGCCGAGAGGTTGGATTCGCCTTGCGGATCAAAACTCAGGTTGGTGCCATCGGTGAGGGTGAACCGTCCGCTGCTCAACGGTTCCTGGATCAGCGTGATCGTGTAGTCGACGCCGCCAATCGTGACGAGATCGCCCTGGTCGAATTCGCCATCGTCAAGCGATGTGCCCACCAAGCCATCGACCACGCCAAGGTAGTTGCCCTGAAGTGCGGAATAGGTCGTATCAGGAAAGATTCCTGTGACCTCGATGAGATCATAGATGGTCGCCATAGGCAGCGCCTTGGTTGCGGATCGGGTGTGGTCACGAACGCAGCGTCGTACTTATTGGTGCTAACGACCGAAAATGACGGGATTTAAGCCATTTCGTGGCATTCGGTGACGTTGACGTAAAGGCAAGCTGGCAGGCGCACGCCCGATAGGCGCGTCAGTCGAGGACCACGATCCCGGAGTGTTTCTGCTTGTGCTCGGGCTCTACATGGATCGTCACGCGACTGTCGGGAACCGCCTTGCCGATGGCCGCTTCGATCCGGTCACAGATCTCGTGGGCATCGAACACGGTCATGTCTCCCGGGACGACAAGATGAAACTCGACAAAGGTGACTTTGCCCGCATGTCGCGTGCGCAGGTCATGCGCCTCGACCGCACCTTCGGCCTGTTCCGAGATCATCTCGCGGATGCGCGACAGCGTCTTGTCCGGCACGGCTTCGTCCATCAACCCGCTGAGAGACTCCTTCACCACCCGCGATCCCGACCACAGGATATTGACAGCGACGAGCGCCGCCATGATCGGATCGAAGAGCCACCAGCCCGTCGCGACCGCGACCAGAACCCCGACCGCGACGCCCACCGATGTTAGCACATCGGTCCAAAGATGCTTGCCATCGGCGACAAGCGCGGGCGATTTCAGCTTTCGCCCCTGCCGCACCAGCACCAGCGCCCAGATCGCATTGAGCGCGGTTGCGGCCCCATTGATCAGCAAGCCTTCGATCGGCGCATCCAGCGCGCCCGGCGCCAGAAGGCCGGCATAGGCTTCGCGCAGGATGAACAGCGCCGCTATGATGATCATCACCCCTTCGAGGACCGCGCTGAAGAATTCCGCCTTGTGGTGGCCGAACGGGTGATTGGCATCCGCCGGGCGCTGCGCCACGCGGATCGCGATCAGCGCGGCAAAGGCGGTGGTCAGATTGACTGTGCTTTCCAGCGCATCCGACAGCAGCGCCACCGATCCGGTGATCCACCACGCAAGCCCTTTGAGGCCCAGCACAACGACGCCCACAAGCAGGCTTCCCAGAGCGAGTTTGAGCGCGGCGGACATGGCGTTCCCCTTTGACTGGGAGCGCTTTACAAGCCCGCGGAGCATCGCTCAAGCCCTTGAATTTGAAGTTGATACTGACTTGCAACTGGAGCGGCGCGACGATGGTCGACGAAATGCCTTCGCTTACCGATGGGACAGCATCACGCCCACCCCGACCAGCGCCACCGCCAGCAGACGCGACGGGTTGAGATCACGCGGCTGCAAACCGAAGCCGCCAATCCGGTCGATCAGCAGGGCGGCGATGAGCTGGCCAAAGATCATGGCCGAAAACATCGTCACAACCCCAAGACGCGGCACCGCCAGAATGGCCGCCAGCACCCAGAGTGCGCCAAGCGCCCCTCCGGACAGGGCCCACCACGGAACCGAGTTCAGCGCCGCAAATTTGGCAGGGCCGCCCCCCCGCAGAAGCACGATCACCGACAGGATGACAAAGCCGATCCCGAAAGACAGCGCCGCCGCGGCAACAGGGTCGCCAAGAGCACGCGCCAGAACGGCATTCGCGGGCGCCTGCATTGCAAGCGTCGCACCGACAAGGACTATGGAGAGGATAACTGCAAATACAGCAATGGACATGAGAAAACCTCATTAATGAACACAAGAATGGAAGTCTGAAAAAATCTTCTTAATGCGCCCAAGTTACAGGCAGTTTGCGTATTTTTCAATCGAACAATTGCGGGAGCTCTCGACTGGACCAGAGAGCCGAAAACACAGATTGGGTCTGAACGGACGACGTGCGCGGGCCCCGGAACGGGCCGCCCCCCAATTTTGGAGATGGAAAA
>NZ_JALEGT010000025.1 GCF_022763305.1 Marivita sp.
GCCCTGGCGGCGCGCGACGGGCTGGATCTGAGCAAGGTGATCGGCATCATCTCCGCCGCCGGCGGCAAGTCGGGGATGATGGACCTGTATGGCGAGATGACCCTGCGCCGGGATTTCACGCCGCACATGTCGCTGGCGAATGCGCAGAAGGATGTCCGCTACTACGCGGAATGGCTCGAGCAGGCCGGCTTACCCGGCTTCATGGCGCAGTCGGTTCACCAGACATATGCGCTGGCCTCGATCATGGGGCACGGCGACGAAAGCTGCACGGCCGTCATCAAGGCTTACGAGGAGATGACCGGCGTCCAGGCCGTCCTGAAAGACGGAGAATGACCGCCTAAATCGGCGGCTAACGAAAACCTTGGGAGGAGAAATTGCGCATCAAAACGATGCTGGCAGGCGTCGCCCTGCTGGCCCTGTCGATCCCGGCTCAAGCCGCCGATGTCACCTTGAAGATGGCGCACTTTGCCGCCGAGACCCATCCGGGTCACTTGGCCGCCGTCCAATTCGCCGAAAATGTGAAGGCGCGCACCGGTGGTGCCGTGGCCGTGGAACTGTTTCCGGCGAACCAGCTCGGCTCGCCGCCGGAACAGCTGGAGCAGACCGTGCTCGGCGCCATCGACATGAACCTGCCGACCCATGGCGGGCTCGACAAGTACGAGCGAGCCTTCGGCACTGCCATGACCCCTTTCGCGTTCTCGAGTTATGAGCACGCGCACAAGGTTCTGGACGGCGCATTCACCGACTGGGTGGGGCCGAAGATCGAGGCACACGGCCTGGTGATGCTGTCCCACTGGGAGTACGGCTTCCGCAACATCACCAATTCCGAACACCCGATCAACACGCCGGACGACGTGAAGGGGCTGAAGCTCCGCACGCCGCCGGAACTGCAGATCGTTGCGGCGATGGAAGGCCTGGGCGCGGCGACCACGCAGATTGCGTTTCCGGAACTGCCGAACGCGCTGAACCAGGGCGTTGTCCAGGGACAGGAGAACCCTATCGGCGTGATCTATCACTACAAGCTCGACGACTTTCAGGACCACATGGCACTGACCCGCCATGTCTACAACGCCATGATCCATGTCGTGAGCAAGGCGTCCTGGGACAAGCTGACACCGAACCAGCAGCGCATCATCCGAGAGGAAAGCGCCAAGGCCGGCGCGATGATGCGTGCTTCCGTGCAGGCTCAGGAAGAGGAGGAGATCGCTGCCCTGAAGGCCCGCGGCATGCAGGTTACCGCTCCGGATCTCGCGCCGTTCTCCGCCAAGATGGGGCCCGCCCGTGAACGGGTCGCGGAATACAGCGGCAAGGAGAACATGGAGAAGTTCCTGAGTTTCCTGAAGTAAGTATCAGGTGCTTTGGAATGGCCGGGGCGCACCTGCGTCCCGGCTCCCTCCATCTCTGTCGGTCTGGTTCTGTCCCGATGGCGGAACTGCGACGACCCGTCGAGGCTATTCATGACTTCCTTGTTGATTTTGAGCGCTCTGCTCGTGCTGATCCTCGTGGGTGTTCCCGTTGCGGTCAGCCTCGGCATCACGGCGATCGGCTTCTATGTCCTGCGCGGCGATTTCGGCATTCTGGCGATGGTGCCACAGCGCATGTTCTCCGCGACGACCGGCTTCACCTTGCTGGCGATCCCCTTCTTCATTCTCGCCGGCAATCTGATGAACACGGGCGGGATCACGCACCGCATCTTCCGGTTCGCGGATGCTTGTGTCGGACATATCAGGGGCGGTCTCGGCCAGGTGAACGTGCTGGCCTCGCTGTTCTTCTCCGGAATGTCCGGTGCCGCGGTGGCGGACGCGGCCGGTCTTGGTCAGGTCGAGATCAAGGCCATGAACGAACGCGGCTACGACCGAAACTTCTCAGCGGCGATTACCGCCGCCTCTTCGACCATCGGGCCGGTTTTCCCACCCTCAATTCCATTTGTTCTCTACTCCTCCATCACCGGCGTTTCCGTGGCGAAGCTATTCCTGGCTGGCGTCGTGCCGGGCGTTCTCATGGCCGTCGCACTGATGATCGCGGTTTATCTGGTCGCCCGTATTCACCGCATGCCGAAGCGGGATCGGATCGATTGGATTGAATTGTTCAAGAGCGGCTTGGACAGCGCGCTCTCCCTGCTAACCCCGGTCATCGTCATTGCCGGGATCTTCGGTGGCGTTTTCACACCGACTGAAGCCGGCGTCGTCGCCTCGGCCTATGCGCTGATCCTCTCCATGTTCGTCTATCGGGAAGTGAAGCTGGCCGACCTGCCTGCGATCTTATGGGAGACCCTGAAGCACACGATCCGGGTCATGTTCGTGATCGCCTCGGCCGGGTTCTTCGGCTGGCTGCTCATCCAGCAACGCATCCCAAACGCCTTGGTCTCCTCCATGCTCGCCCTTTCCGAGGATCCGGCGGTCATTCTGACCATCATCGTGCTGATCCTGCTGGTCTTGGGCATGTTTCTGGAGGGCATTGCAGTGATCGTGCTCACGGTTCCGCTGTTTCTTCCGGTGGTGAATGCCATCGGCGTCGACCCCATCCAATTCGGCGTCATCATGATCATGTGCTCCATGGTCGGGTTGCTGACTCCGCCGGTCGGCATGGTGCTGTTTGCGGTATCCTCGGTCGCCGGTATCTCGGTCGCGCGCCTTTCGCGCGCATTGCTGCCCTATCTGGCCGGACTGCTCCTGGTCCTGATCGCGATCACGGCAATCCCGAGCCTTTCGACCTGGCTGCCCAATCTGGTGATGGGGCAATGACCATGCAGGCTTTCGACAGGCTTCTCGGGACATGCCTACGCGGCATAGCGATGATGTGCCTTGGGACGCTGTTCCTGTTGCTGTTGATCAATGTGGTTGCCCGTACGTTCGAGCTTGCTGGCTTCTCCTGGTTCGACGAGATCGTGCGCGGCTGCTTTGCCTGGATGGTTTTCATCGGCGCCGCCGCCCTGTGGCGCGAGAACGATCACTTCCAGGTCGATTGGCTGCAGAAGAGCCTCACGACGGTCGGAGCCAAGGTCGCGCACACTGCGTTGATCGGGTTGGTCAGCCTCGCCTTTCTCCTGGTGATGACTTGGTACGGCTACGTTCTGTTCGACAGGGCCAATGCCATGACACCCATCCTGCGCATACCCGAGCGGCTGTTCTACGCAGCCATCCCCATATCCGGAGCCATCATGACCGCCTACACGTTGGTGCGGCTCTTCCGGGGCTTCTTCACGCCAACCAAATGAGAAGGACGAGTCCATGATCTTCGACCACCGCACCTATGTCTGCCGCCCCGGCACGATCAAGCTACATATGAAGCTCTATGAGGAATTCGGCTGGCAGGTGCAAAAACGGCATCTCGGCGACCCCGTGGTCTACGGTGCAGTGGAGACGGGCGACGTCAATTCCTACGTCCATATCTGGGTCTACAAGGATGCAGCCGATCGTGCCGCCAAGCGTGCGGCGATGGCCGCTGATCCGGAATGGGCCGCCTTCCTGCAGAAGAGCGCCGAAGCCGGATATCTGATTTCGCAGAACAACAAGATCCTGACCGCCGCGCCGTTCTTCACCTTGAAGGGCGAGTAAGCGACGCCGGCCCGGTCTGAGCCGCGAGCATGGGCCGGCCCGCAGACGGAGGAATTCAACCGCGCTGCGGGCCGGTCCCATGTCCAACGGCCAAGACCTTCATCTGTCTGTGGCCAGCCATCCTGGGATCCGCCCTCTGAATGGTCTGAGCCCCGTTCTGAGCCCCGTTTGGTCCCTCTGTCATAAGGGGAGTCCTTGGGATTGATATTCTGCCCGCTGCGGACTGGCCAACGCACCGAGAGCGGAGCCGTCCAGTTGCGTGAGCGAGCAGCGCATAGCGGGGTGAGACAGCGAAGCTGGTAAACGCCCGCTCAGTACGGCACTACGTGGTGTCGATCGGCGGCACCACGGGCCGTAGCACGGGCTGTCTTGGAGAGCAGCTATGTCGGAGAAGGGCAGTTACCTTGGCAAAGACTGTCGCCTCTCACCAGCTTCCGAAGTGCTTCCTGGCAACAAAAAACGGCCTAGCCTGTATTGTCTAAGCCGTTGATATCTTTGGTTGCGGGGGCAGGATTTGGTCAAGA
>NZ_JALEGT010000026.1 GCF_022763305.1 Marivita sp.
TGATCGCCGCCGTCAGCGTCGTCTTGCCGTGGTCAACGTGACCGATCGTGCCAATGTTGCAGTGCGGCTTGCCGCGCTCAAACTTTTCCTTGCCCATTGCAAAGCTCCTTTTTTCTCACGGTGCGTGCACAGCACACACCCTACAGTGGTTGGTAGGGTGCGTGGTTTCCCACGCACCGCGGTTTATGCGTATTTCGACTGGATCTCTTCAGAGATGTTCTGCGGAACCGGATCGTAGTGATCGAACAGCATCGTGAACTGCGCGCGGCCCGAGGACATGGAGCGCAGCGTGTTGATGTAGCCGAACATGTTGGCCAGCGGCACCATGGCATTGATCGCAACGGCGTTGCCGCGCGGCTCCTGCCCGGTCACCTGACCCCGGCGGGATGTCAGGTCGCCGATGATACCACCGGTGTAATCTTCCGGCGTCACGACTTCGACCTTCATGATCGGTTCGAGAAGCTTCGCACCGGCTTTCCGCATGCCTTCACGCATACACATCCGTGCCGCGATTTCGAACGCGAGAACGCTGGAGTCCACGTCGTGGAACTTACCGTCGATCAGGGCGACCTTGAAGTCGATGACCGGGAAGCCTGCCAGCGGACCGGAGTCCATGACCGACTTGATGCCCTTTTCAACACCCGGGACATATTCCTTCGGAACGGCACCACCAACGATGCGGCTCTCGAACGAATAGCCTTCACCCGGCTCGGTCGGCGAAATGATCAGCTTCACTTCGGCGAACTGACCGGAACCACCCGACTGTTTCTTGTGGGTGTATGTATGCTCGACCTCGTGACCGATGGTCTCGCGATAGGCCACCTGCGGCGCACCGATGTTAGCTTCGACCTTGAATTCACGCTTCAGACGGTCGACGAGGATGTCGAGGTGAAGTTCGCCCATGCCCTTCATGATGGTCTGACCGGACTCGAGGTCGGTTTCGACGCGGAAGGACGGATCTTCTGCCGCCAGACGTGCGAGGCCCTGGGACATCTTTTCCTGGTCGCCTTTGGTCTTCGGCTCGACCGCGATCTCGATCACCGGATCCGGGAACGTCATCGTTTCCAGAACCACCGGATCGGCCTTGTCGCACAGCGTGTCACCAGTCGTGGTGTTCTTCAGACCACCCAGAGCGATGATGTCGCCAGCAAACGCTTCGGTGATTTCGTCGCGGTTGTTGGAGTGCATCATCATCATACGGCCAACGCGCTCACCATGACCTTTGGTCGAGTTGAGCATCGCGTCACCCTTGGCAAGCTTGCCCGAGTAGATGCGCACGAAGGTCAGCGAGCCGACGAACGGGTCGTTCATGATTTTGAACGCGAGACCGGCAAACGGCATGTTGTCATCCGCGCGGCGCGGGATGTTGCGCGTTTCGGTTTCGTCACCCGGCTTGAAGCCCATGTAATCAACAACGTCGAGCGGGCTCGGCAGGTAGTCGATCACGGCGTTGAGCAGCGGCTGAACACCTTTGTTCTTGAACGCGGAACCGCCCAGAACCGGCACGAAGTGCAGCGCCAGCGTACCCTTGCGGAGCAGCTTGCGCAGCGTGTCGGCATCCGGCTCTTCGCCTTCGAGATACATCATCATCGCGTCGTCGTCTTCTTCGACGGCCGCTTCGATCATCTTGCCGCGCCATTCGTCGGCCTGGTCCTTGAGGCTGTCGCGGATCGGCTGCTTGACCCAGGACGCGCCCAGATCTTCGCCTTTCCAGACCCACTCTTCCATCGTGACGAGGTCGATCAGGCCTTCCAGCTCGTTCTCGGCACCGATCGGCAGAGCCACGGGAACGGCACGCGCACCGGTGCGGTCTTCAATCATGCGAACACAGTTGAAGAAGTCGGCACCGATCTTGTCCATCTTGTTGACGAACACGATGCGCGGAACCTTGTACCGGTCAGCCTGACGCCACACGGTTTCGGTCTGCGGTTCAACACCTGCGTTGGCGTCGAGAACACAGACTGCACCGTCGAGAACCGCCAGCGAACGCTCGACTTCGATGGTGAAGTCCACGTGGCCGGGGGTGTCGATGATGTTCATGCGGAACTTGGTGTCCGACGTACCGTCAGCGGTCGGCTCTTCCTGACGCTGCCAGAACGTGGTAGTTGCAGCGGACGTGATCGTGATGCCACGTTCCTGCTCCTGCTCCATCCAGTCCATGGTTGCAGCACCGTCGTGCACTTCGCCGATGTTGTGCGATTTACCGGTGTAGAACAGGATGCGCTCGGAGCAGGTGGTTTTGCCTGCATCGATATGCGCCATGATCCCGAAGTTCCGGTAGCGCTCAAGAGGATACTCGCGTGCCATTGTATGCGGCTCCTATTACCAGCGGTAGTGGCTGAACGCTTTGTTCGCGTCGGCCATCTTGTGAGTGTCTTCACGCTTCTTCACAGCCGAACCACGGGAGTTCACGGCATCCAGAAGTTCAGCGGCAAGACGCTCTTCCATGGTGTTTTCGTTGCGGGCGCGGCTTGCGTTGATCAACCAGCGGATCGCCAGCGCTTCACGGCGCTCGGGACGCACTTCGACGGGCACCTGGTAGGTCGCACCACCAACCCGGCGGGAGCGAACTTCGACCGACGGCTTGATGTTGTCCAACGCCTCGTGGAAGATTTCCACCGGCGCGCGCTTTACCTTGCCTTCGACGCGATCGAGCGCGCTGTAGACGATGCGTTCCGCGACCGACTTCTTACCGTCGATCATCAGGTTGTTCATGAACTTTGTCAGAACCCGATCACCATACTTGGCGTCGGGAAGGACTTCGCGCTTTTCTGCGGCGTGACGACGAGACATCTGTAATTCCTCTTACTTCGGACGCTTCGCGCCATATTTCGAACGGCGCTGTTTCCGGTCCTTGACGCCCTGGGTATCCAGAACACCACGCAGGATGTGATAGCGGACACCGGGAAGGTCTTTCACACGGCCGCCACGGATCAGAACCACCGAGTGCTCCTGAAGGTTGTGGCTTTCGCCCGGAATGTAGCTGATGACTTCATATCCGTTGGTCAGACGCACCTTGGCCACTTTCCGCATAGCCGAGTTCGGCTTCTTCGGAGTGGTCGTGTAGACGCGTGTGCAGACGCCCCGCTTCTGCGGGCACTGCTCGAGGTGCTGCGACTTCGAGCGCTTGATTTTCGGCTGCCGCGGCTTGCGGATCAGCTGTTGGATCGTTGGCATTCCGGTTCTTTCCCCGTGTAGCTCACATATGTGGTGCACGAGGCCATCCCCGTGCGGGTTTCGCATTCAAGTACCGCGCGTCCGCGACACCGATTAAAGTCCCGTCTTTCCTTACGGAACGACGCAAAAGACCGCATCCGCCTCCCCTTTTCGGAAGCGATACGGTGGATTTCCAGAGGATCGGGGCATACGCCCGGATCTTGACCGCTCCAGTTCTGCAAATCGACACATGGGCATGCGCCCTGCCGAATTAGACGCGCGTATATGGAGAGTCGGATAGCTTGTCAACAGCACCCCGGCGCTTGTGTGCGCCACGTTGCCAAGGCACAGTCGTCATACACGATGAGCAGTCGAAACACAGGGGCAATCGTCATGCAGACCATCGTTTTGTGTCGGTTTTCCTACCCTGCCGAGGGTGGGTTTCAGGTCGAACATGCCACGATCGACGAACGGCGTACCTATCTCTATGCGCCCGACCGCATGGAACGGCGCTTGGCGCTCTTCGAACATCTGTGCCTGCCTGGCCTGATGGCACAGACCGATCCGGATTTCGACTTTGTCGTCCTCGTGGGCACGTGCCTGCCCGACCGGTACCTGGCGCGGCTTCAAACTCTGCTCTCCGGTCTCCCACAGGCGCGCATCATCGCCCGAGACCCGGCCCCACATCGCCAGATCTGCCAGTCCGTGCTGAATGCAGCGCGCAAACACATTAACCAGCCCTGCCTGCAGGTGCGTCATGATGACGACGATGCGCTCGCGGTCGATTTCATCGCCCGTCTGCGCAAGGCAGCCGCCGATTGCGAAGCGCTGATCTTGGCCAACAAACTGGTGGGATTCGATTGGAACCGGGGCTACACGCTCTGCCCGTCCGACCTGCACCCCTTCGAGATCACCGAGACCGTCAACCCCTATCTGGGGGTCGCACAGGCAATGGCGGTCCAAGGTGGCGTGCGTCAGAGCCTGATGAACTTCGCCCATTCCCGCATCAATCGCTTCATGCCGACCGTCACCTTCACCGACATGCCGATGTATCTGCGCGCGCATCACGCCAGCAACGATTCCCGCCAGAAAACCAAGGTGGACCGACCGGACTTCCACGCCCCCACAGTAGAAGAGATCGAGGTGCTGAACAGGCGCTTTGCCCTTACGGCTGACGCGGTAGAATCGGCTTTCGCGCCCGCCGTTTCAAATGTGCCTCGCGCAGCAGGCTGAACACCCCCGTCGCCACGATAATCGCCGCCCCGATCAGCGTCAGCGGCTCCGGCCATTCGCCGAACACCAAAAAGCCAAGGATCAACGCCCAGACCAGCCCGGTATAGCGGAACGGTGCCACGAAACTCACCTCGCCCACGCGCATCACCATCACGCTGCACAGATAGGCGCAGATGATGAAGCTGGTCGCCATCAGCACCAGCATCGTCAGGCGCGGTGTCATCGCGACCCACTCCTGTTCAATGGACCAGAGCCCGGCAAAGACCGTCACGATGACCGACGAGAACACCGTCACCGTCAATGACGGCACCGCCTTGGACACCCGTCGCGTCACAAGATCCCGAACCGTCACAGCAGCCACGGCACACAGCGCATAGACCGATGCCGAGGTGAACCCTTCCGTGCCCGGCCGCACGATCAGCAACATGCCGACAAAGCCGATGATGATCGCGGTCCAGCGCCGCCAGCCCACTGCCTCGCGGAACACCAGGGCGCCTCCGAGGGTCACGGTCAATGGCAGCATCTGCAACAGCGCCGTCACATTCGCCAGAGGCATCGCCAGAAGCGCAGTCAGAAAGAAATACGCCGCCGCCGCCTCGGCCAATCCGCGCGCAAGGATCAGGATCCAGTCCTGCGCCGGCAATCGCAGGTTCAAGCCCTTGAAATACAGCGCCATTGCGATCAACGCCGCCGACGCAAGAACACCCCGGATCACCAGGAGCTGCGACAGGGGAAGATCGCCCCCGGTCGCCTTGATCGACGCGTCCCCAAAGGTGAACGCCGCCATTGCGACACACATGAGAAGCGCGCCGCGCATATTGTCCGAAAGGTTCATCATACCGCGTCGATTATCAGGCCGCCTCGACTGCCTCCATGCCAAAAGCGACATGCGATAGGTCTTTGGCATTCAGCGCCATCCGGTGTATCGCAGACCCGGGGCCTTCTGCGCCCGACCTTAGCGACAGGACTTTCCGTGGCCCTAGTCCCGAATGACGATCTGACCACCGGGCCGATGCTGACCCATTACCGGAACCTGGCCATCCCGGCGGCACTCGGGATGCTGTTCTCGACACTCTACAACGTCGTCGATGTCTACTATGCCGGTCAGCTTTCAACCGAGGCACAGGCCGGGCTGGCCATCGGGTATCAGGCATTCTTCATAATGATGTCCGTAGGGTTCGGTCTGAGCTCGGCGCTGAGCGCATTGGTCTCGAACGCCAAGGGCGAAAAGAACACCAAGGCCAGCCGCAGCCTTGCCGCGCAGGGTCTCAGCTTTGGTGTTATTGCAACCGCGCTGCTGATGGTCGGCGGCTGGTTCGCAGGTCCGCACCTGATTGCGCTGGTGTCGGAACCGGGCGGTTATCGGGATGCCGCCCTAGGGTATTTCCGCCTGCTCATCCTCGCCCTGCCCGGCTTTCTGCTGGCCTATGGCGGCAACGGTATCCTTCAGGCGCATGGCGATACCAGGTCGATGCAACGCGCGATGATGGTCGCGTTCTTCGCCAATATCGGCCTCAATCCGCTGATGATGTACGGAATTCCCGGTATCTGGGGCGGGATGGGGTTCAACGGGATCGCCGCGGCCACCGTGATCAGCCAGACCGGCGTGATGCTGTTCATCCTGTCCCGCGTGTTCAACCTGAGCCTGATGGAGCGCGTCAAACGCGCCGAATTCGTGCCTGACCCGGCGTGTTTCAAGGCGATTGTCGAACAGATGCTGCCCGCGACCACCGCGCTGGTGGTGATGTTCGTGTCGGGCTTCGTCGTGCAATTCGCGCTCAAGGGGTTCGGAGAAGATGCCATCGCCGCCTATGGCGTGGCGTTGCGGGTGGAACAGATCCTGTTGTTGCCGGTGCTGGGCATGACCAGCGCGCTGCTGCCCATTGCCGGGCAGAATTACGGCGCCCGCGATTATGACCGCGTGCGCGATGCGGTGTTCTTCTGCTGGAAGCTCGGGTTTGGCCTGTCCGTGATCGCCATGCCACTGCTGTGGTTTGGCGGTCATTACTTCATGCGGCCCTTCACCTCGGACCCGGACGTGATCGAGATCGGAGCAAGCTACCTGCTGGTCGACGGGTTCCTGTTCCCCGTCTACATGATGCTCTTTTCGATCAACTCGCTGCTCCAGGCGCTCAAACGACCGATCTACACACTCTGGATCAGCATCTATCGCCAGGGATTCGGCGTCGCGTTTTTCATCTGGGTGTTCATCACACTTCTCGGGTTCGACGTCTGGGGCGTCTGGCTTGGCATCGCGACCGCCGTTTCGACGGGCTGGGTCATGGCCTTGATCGTGGCCATCCGGGTGTCGCAAACCGCGATGGGCGGTTTGCGCCCCGCCGCAGCCTAGGAAAAAGCGGGGCACGATCTGCGCCCCGCTGTGGTTCGGCTTTACGAATCCAAACTGCTCAAGGTGACGTGGATCAGCTCGCCATTCTCGTAATCGGTGGCAAGGATCAGGCTGCCATCGCTCAACACCTCGATGTCGCGAACGCGGCCATAATCGGTGAGCAGCCGCTCCTCTGCGATGACGCGGTCGCCGTCCCACTCGAGCCGCACGATCCCCGGCGCCACAAGGCCCGCAACGAGGCTGTCACCCTCCCATTCCGAGAACAGCGCGCCTTCGTAGAACACCATGTCACCCGGCGCGATCACCGGATCCCAGTAGTAGGCCGGTTCCGCCATACCTTCGGCCTGTGCCTTGCCTGTCCCGATGTCGTCGCCGTCATAACGCACGCCATAGGACACGACCGGCCAGCCATAGTTCAGGCCCGGCTGGGGGATATTGATCTCGTCACCACCTGCAGGGCCGTGCTCGACGGTGAAGAGTTGATCGCCCCGCATCGCGGCACCTTGCACGTTGCGATGGCCGTAGGACCAGATGCTGGGCTCCGCACCGTCCTGATCCACGAACGGATTGTCCTCGGGGATCGACCCGTCAAGCCTCACGCGCACAACCTTGCCATAGGTATTGTCGAGGCCTTGGGCCTTGTCGCGTTCTTCATCGGTAAAGTGTTCGCCGGTTGTGATGAACGCATGTCCAGCCCCGTCAAATACGATCCGGCTGCCATAATGCATTGCGGCAGGCGATGGTGGGGTCTGGACAAAGGTGTCCTCGACCTCGGTCAGTTCCGTCAGGTCTTCCGACAGAATGCCCCGCGCCGCTGCCGTGACGGACATCCCGTCGCCCATGCCTTTGGAATAGGTGAAATAGATCATGCGATCTTCGGCAAAACCCGGTCCGACTTTCACATCCAGAAGACCTGCCTGAGTGCTGTTTCCCGCGGATTGGTTGAAAATCTCCGGCAGTCCGGCAATCGGCTCAGAGACTTCGCCGTCCAATGTCACATGCACCAGTCGCCCCGGCCGTTCCGTCACGAGGAGGCCCGCGCCATCCGGCAGTTCCGCCACCGCCCAAGGATGCTCCAGACCGTCGGTCAGGCTTCGATCATCAAGGGACAGATCAGACGAGACAAGCTCGGCACGGGTCTGATTGTCAAATGCAGGTTCGAAATTCGCGTTCTTGTCCCCCCAGTCGTGGGTCTGCTGCGCGGCCAAAGGTGTCGCCAATAGAGCCACGAGGGCGGTCGTCGTTGTCATTGAACGGGTCATGAAACTCTCCTTTTCGCTGTTGACGGGTCAACGTGCGATCAGAGCTTCCGTTCCTGTCCTAACGGGGAGTTCAAACAAAAACCCCCGCGACCAGCGCGGGGGTTTTTTATCATTTGGTAAAAACCGTGATTTATTCGCGGCTTTCCGGCGTGTCGACGATGATGGTGTCGAACTCGTCGCCACCCACCACGTCGTTCGAGCTGTCCGGCGCAGCCAGAGCAGCAGCGGCCTCGGCCTCCTCGCGGCGGGCTTCGATCACGACATTGTCGCGTTCCTGCGCGATGCGACGGACCTTCTGCGTCGCCCCACCGGTGCCGGCCGGGATCAGACGACCCACGATCACGTTCTCTTTCAGGCCAACAAGCTTGTCCTTCTTGCCCTGAACCGACGCTTCGGTCAGCACGCGTGTGGTTTCCTGGAACGACGCTGCCGAGATGAAGCTGCGGGTCTGCAGCGACGCCTTGGTGATGCCCAGCAGGATCGGTTCGCCCTGTGCCGGACGGCCACCCTTCTTCTCGGCCTTCTCGTTGGCAAGGTCGAACTCGGCCTTGTCCACGTGCTCACCCTTGAGAAGCGTGGTGTCCCCACTGTCGAGGATTTCCCACTTCTGCAGCATCTGGCGCACGATCACTTCGACATGCTTGTCGTTGATCTTCACACCCTGCAGGCGATAGACGTCCTGAACCTCGTCGATCATGTAGTTCGCCAGCGCTTCGACACCCATGATGGACAGGATGTCATGCGGCGCGGGGTTGCCGTCCATGATGTAATCGCCCTTTTGGACGAAATCGCCTTCGACGACGGGGATGTGCTTGCCCTTGGGCACCATGTATTCCACGGGCTCGAGAGTATCATCCGCCGGTTCGATGGTGATGCGACGCTTGTTTTTGTAGTCCTTGCCGAAGCGGACATAGCCGTCGATTTCCGCGATGATGGCGTGGTCCTTGGGGCGACGTGCCTCGAAGAGTTCGGCCACACGCGGCAGACCACCGGTGATGTCCTTGGTCTTGGCGCCTTCGCGCGGAATACGTGCAACCACGTCCCCGGCTTTGACATCCTGACCGTCTTCGACCGACAGAATGGCGTCGACCGACATCGGATAGGTGATCGGGTTGCCCGCATCGTTGCGCAGCGGCTCACCGTCTTCACCCATCAGGATGATTTCCGGCTTGAGTTCGTTGCCGCGCGGGGCGGCCCGCCAGTCGATCACTATCTTCTGGGTCATGCCCGTCGCATCGTCGGTCTCGTCGCGCACGGCCACACCGGCGGTGAGGTCCACGTGCTTGGCGATACCGTCCTTCTCGGCGATGATCGGCAGGGTATAGGGGTCCCACTCGAACAGCTTGTCGCCGCGCTTGACCATGGTGCCTTCCTTGACGAAGATCTTGGTACCATAGCCCAGCTTGTGGCTGGCCCGTTCGACGCCATGCTCGTCCATGATCCGCAGCTTCATGTTGCGGCCTATGACCAGGGTTTCGCCAACCGAGTTCTCCAGCGTCGAGGCGTTGTCGAATTCGACCTTGCCTTCCTGGCTGGCTTCCTGGAACGACTGCTGACCACCTTGCGCAACACCACCGATGTGGAACGTCCGCATCGTCAGCTGCGTGCCCGGTTCACCAATCGACTGCGCCGCGATGATACCCACGGCTTCGCCCGTGTTGACCATCGTACCGCGTGCCAGGTCACGACCATAGCACATAGCGCAGACGCCCTCTTCGGCCTCACAGGTCAGCGGCGACCGGATGCGCATGGAGGCGACACCGGCATCTTCAATGGCATCGGACATGCGTTCGTCGATCAACTGACCGGCGCGGACGATGATTTCGTCTGTCCCCGGCTTGAGAACGTCATCGGCGGACACACGTCCCAGAATGCGCTCGGCCAGAGATGCGACGACCTCACCATCGTTGACGGCCGCCTGAGCGGTGATCGCGCGGTCGGTGCCGCAATCGTGCATCCGCACGATGCAGTCCTGCGCCACGTCCACCAGACGACGGGTCAGGTAACCCGAGTTCGCTGTCTTCAGAGCGGTGTCCGACAGACCCTTGCGGGCGCCGTGGGTCGAGTTGAAGTACTCAAGAACGGTCAGACCTTCCTTGAAGTTCGAGATGATCGGCGTCTCGATGATGTCGCCGTTCGGCTTGGCCATCAGGCCGCGCATCCCGCCAAGCTGCTTCATCTGCGTGACCGAGCCACGGGCACCAGAGTGGGCCATCATGTAGACCGAGTTCGGTTCCATTTCGGCACCGGCCTCGTCGGTCTTGGCCGCCGAGATGGTGGACATCATGGCCTCGGTGACCTTGTCGTTACACTTCGACCAGGCATCGACCACCTTGTTGTACTTTTCGCCCTGGGTGATCAGGCCGTCCATGTACTGCTGTTCGAAATCCTTCACCTGCTCGCGGGTTTCTTCCACGATCGGCCACTTTGACTCCGGGATCACCATGTCGTCCTTGCCAAAGGAAATCCCGGCCTTGAACGCTTCCTTGAAGCCCATCGACATGATCTGGTCACAGAAGATGACCGACTCTTTCTGGCCGCAATAGCGGTAGACGGTGTCGATGACCTTCTGCACGTCCTTCTTGCGCAGCAGCGTGTTGACCAGATCGAAGGGGGCCTTCGCGTTCAGCGGCAGCAATGCGCCCAGACGCACGCGACCCGGCGTGGTTTCGTACCGCTTGGTGATCTCGTTGCCTTCGTCGTCGATCTGCTTGATCCGGCATTCGATCTTGGCATGCAGGTGCACTTCACCCGCATTGAGCGCGTGCTCGACCTCTTCGATCGAGGCGAACTTCATGCCCTCGCCCTTCATGCCGGCGCGCATGATCGAGGTGTAGTAGAGACCCAAGATCATGTCCTGCGACGGAACGATGATTGGCGCGCCGTTGGCGGGCGACAGAACGTTGTTTGTCGACATCATCAGTACACGGGCTTCAAGCTGGGCTTCCAGCGACAACGGCACGTGAACCGCCATCTGGTCGCCGTCGAAGTCGGCGTTGAAGGCCGAACAGACCAGCGGGTGAAGCTGGATCGCCTTGCCTTCGATCAGCACGGGCTCGAACGCCTGAATGCCCAGACGGTGCAGCGTCGGCGCTCGGTTGAGCAGAACCGGGTGCTCGCGGATGACCTCGTCAAGAATATCCCAAACCTCGGGACGCTCTTTCTCGACCAGCTTCTTCGCCTGTTTGACGGTCGAGGAGAGACCCTTCGCTTCAAGACGCGAATAGATGAACGGCTTGAACAGCTCGAGCGCCATCTTCTTGGGCAGACCGCACTGGTGCAGCTTGAGTTCAGGGCCGGTCACGATAACCGAACGACCCGAGAAGTCGACGCGCTTGCCCAAAAGGTTCTGGCGGAAGCGGCCCTGCTTGCCCTTGAGCATATCGGACAGCGACTTGAGCGGACGCTTGTTGGCACCGGTGATGACCCGGCCACGACGGCCATTGTCGAACAGAGCATCGACGGATTCCTGCAGCATCCGCTTTTCGTTGCGGACGATGATGTCCGGCGCGCGCAGTTCGATCAGACGCTTCAGACGGTTGTTCCGGTTGATCACGCGACGATAGAGGTCGTTGAGGTCGGACGTGGCGAAACGGCCACCATCCAGCGGCACCAGCGGACGCAGTTCCGGCGGGATCACGGGGATCACGGTCAAAACCATCCATTCCGGGCGGTTGCCGGATTCAAGGAAGCTCTCAACCACCTTGAGGCGCTTGATAATCTTCTTCGGCTTCAGTTCGCCGGTCGCTTCCTTGAGGTCTGCGCGCAACTGATCTGCCTCGGCTTCGAGGTCGATATTGGCCAGCATCTCGCGGATGGCTTCGGCACCGATATTCGCGGTGAACGCATCAACGCCGTAAACGTCCTGCGCGTCCATGAACTCTTCTTCGGTCATCAACTGGCCGTAGGTCAGGTCGGTCAGACCCGGCTCGATCACCACGTAGTTTTCGAAATAGAGGATGCGTTCCAGATCGCGCAGCGTCATGTCCAGCATCAGGCCGATGCGCGACGGCAGCGACTTGAGGAACCAGATATGGGCGCAGGGCGCGGCCAGTTCGATATGGCCCATCCGCTCGCGACGGACCTTCTGCAGCGTGACTTCCACACCGCATTTTTCGCAGACAACGCCGCGATACTTCATGCGCTTGTATTTGCCGCACAGACATTCGTAGTCCTTGATCGGGCCAAAGATACGCGCGCAGAACAGGCCGTCACGCTCGGGCTTGAACGTGCGGTAGTTGATGGTTTCGGGCTTCTTGATCTCACCGAAGGACCACGACAGGATCCGTTCGGGCGACGCGAGCGAGACCTTGATCTCGTCGAACACCTTGGGCGGCGTGACGGGGTTGAACGGGTTGTTGGTCAGTTCCTGGTTCATTTTCAAATCCTTGAATTGGGGGGAGGCGCAGGTCGGACAAGGCTGTCCGACCTACCGATGAGCGTTGGCGTTACTCATCTTCCTCCGCATCCAGGAGTTCCATATTCAGGCCGAGGCCGCGCACTTCCTTGACGAGAACGTTAAAGCTCTCGGGAATGCCCGCTTCGAAATTGTCCTCGCCCTTGACGATGCTTTCATAGACCTTGGTCCGGCCCGCCACGTCGTCCGACTTCACGGTGAGCATTTCCTGCAGGGTGTAGGCAGCGCCGTAAGCTTCCAGAGCCCAGACCTCCATCTCCCCGAAGCGCTGACCACCGAACTGTGCCTTACCACCCAGCGGCTGCTGGGTCACAAGGCTGTACGGCCCTGTGGAACGCGCGTGGATCTTGTCGTCGACAAGGTGGTGCAACTTGAGCAGGTACTTCACACCCACGGTCACGGTGCGTGCGAACTGCTCGCCTGTGCGACCGTCGAACAGCACCGACTGACCCGAGGTGTCGAACCCGGCCCGCTTGAGCGCGTCGTTCACGTCGGCCTCTTTCGCGCCGTCAAAGACCGGCGTTGCGATCGGCACACCATGGGTGACGTTGCTGGCGGCGGTGACAAGCTGCGCTTCGTCCATGTCCTTGATGCCTTCTTCGTAGACATCATCTCCATAGGCGATCCGCATCGCTTCGCGCACCGGGGTCAGGTCGCCGGAGCGACGGTAGTCCTGCAGCGCTTCGTCGATCTTGATGCCCAGACCGCGCGCGGCCCAGCCCATATGGGTTTCAAGAATCTGACCGACGTTCATACGCGACGGCACGCCCAGCGGGTTGAGACAGAAATCGACCGGGGTCCCATCAGCGAGGAAAGGCATGTCCTCGATCGGCACCACTTTCGAAATCACACCCTTGTTGCCGTGACGACCGGCCATCTTGTCGCCCGGCTGCAGCTTGCGCTTCACCGCGACGAACACCTTGACCATCTTCATCACGCCCGGGGGCAGATCGTCGCCACGACGGACCTTTTCGACCTTGTCCTCGAAACGGGCATCCAGGGCACGCTTCTGCGCCTCGTATTGCTCGTTCAGGGCTTCCATGATCTTGGCGTCGTCTTCGTCTTCCAGCGCCAACTGCCACCACTGACCACGGGTCAGGCTGTCCAGCAGTTCTTCGGTGATCTGGCTGTTCGACTTGATGCCTTTCGGGCCTTTGACGGCCATCTTGCCCAGGATCAGGTCCTTAAGACGCGCGTAGATGTTGCGATCCAGAATGGCCAGCTCGTCGTCCCGGTCACGGGCCAGACGTTCGACTTCCTCACGCTCGATCTGCAGCGCACGTTCGTCTTTCTCGACGCCGTGACGGTTGAAGACCCGCACTTCCACAACGGTGCCGAAATCACCCGGCTTTACCCGCAGCGAAGTATCCCGCACGTCCGACGCCTTCTCACCAAAGATCGCGCGGAGAAGTTTCTCTTCCGGCGTCATCGGGCTTTCGCCCTTCGGAGTGATCTTGCCGACCAGAATGTCGCCCGGCTCCACATCGGCACCGATATACACGATGCCCGCCTCGTCGAGGTTGCGCAGCGCTTCTTCACCGACGTTCGGAATGTCGCGGGTGATCTCTTCCGGCCCAAGCTTGGTGTCGCGGGCGGCGACTTCGAATTCCTCGATATGGATCGAGGTGAAAACGTCGTCCCGTGCGATCCGCTCGGAGATGAGGATCGAGTCTTCGTAGTTGTAGCCGTTCCAAGGCATGAAGGCGACGACCACGTTCTTACCCAAGGCCAGTTCGCCCAGATCGGTCGACGGACCGTCCGCGATAACCTCGCCCTTGCCCACGGTGTCACCCACATTCACCAGCGGACGCTGGTTGATACAGGTGTTCTGGTTCGACCGCTGGAACTTGCGCAGACGGTAGATGTCCACACCCGCGTCGCCCAGTTCGAGGTCTTCGGTCGCCCGGATCACGATACGCGTTGCATCGACCTGGTCGATCACACCGGCGCGGCGGGCCATGATGGCAGCCCCCGAGTCGCGTGCAACCACACCTTCGATGCCCGTACCAACAAGCGGCGCTTCGGACCGGAGGGTCGGAACCGCCTGACGCTGCATGTTCGAACCCATGAGGGCGCGGTTCGCGTCGTCGTTTTCAAGGAACGGAATGAGCGAGGCCGCAACCGACACAAGCTGCTTCGGCGACACGTCGATCAGATCGACGGATTCATTCGGAGCCAGCGTATATTCCCCCGACTGGCGGGTGTTGACGAACTCGTTCACGAACTTGCCGTTCGGGTCCAGCGTCGCGTTGGCCTGGGCCACGGTGTGACGCTGTTCCTCGGTCGCGGACATGTAGACCACGTCGTCGGTCACATGGCCGTCCTTGACCTTGCGATAGGGCGTTTCGATGAAGCCGTACTTGTTCACGCGGGCAAACGTCGCGAGGCTGTTGATCAGACCGATGTTCGGACCTTCCGGCGTTTCAATCGGGCACATCCGGCCGTAATGCGTGGCGTGAACGTCGCGCACCTCGAAGCCTGCGCGTTCGCGGGTCAGACCACCCGGCCCAAGCGCCGACAGACGCCGCTTGTGCGTCACTTCGGACAGCGGGTTGGTCTGGTCCATGAACTGCGACAGCTGCGAAGAGCCGAAGAATTCACGCACGGCGGCAGCCGCCGGTTTCGCGTTGATCAGGTCCTGCGGCATGACCGTGTCGATCTCGACCGACGACATGCGTTCCTTGATCGCGCGCTCCATGCGGAGCAGACCGACGCGGTACTGGTTTTCCATCAATTCGCCGACCGAGCGCACCCGGCGGTTGCCAAGGTGGTCGATGTCGTCGATGTCACCCTTGCCGTCACGCAGCTCTACCAGTGCCTTGACGCAGGCCACGATGTCCTCGCGGTCGAGCGTGCGCTGGCTGTCCGGCTTGTCGAGCGCCAGACGCATGTTCATCTTCACGCGGCCAACAGCCGACAGGTCATAGCGTTCGCTGTCGAAGAACAGCGTGTCGAACAGCGCCGACGCCGCGTCGACGGTCGGCGGCTCACCCGGGCGCATGACGCGATAGATGTCCATGAGCGCGGTTTCGCGGTTCATGTTCTTGTCGTTCGCCATGGTGTTGCGCATGTACGGGCCGACGGTGATGTTGTCGATGTCGAGCACCGGGATCTCGGTGATGCCCGCATCGAGCAGCTCTTTCAGGCTGCCACCGCTGACGGCGCCGTCCTTGTCGACGGTCCAGGTCAGCTCGTCCCCGGCTTCGACATAGATCGCGCCGGTTTCCTCGTTGATGATGTCCTTGGCAACGAACTTGCCCACGATCTGCTCGAACGGCAGCAGAAGGTCCGTGATCTTGCCTTCGTCGATGATCTTCTTGACCGCGCGGGGCGTGATCTTCTTGCCGGCCTCGGCAAAGACTTCACCGGTGGCGGCATCGACGAGGTCATAGGTCGGACGGGTCCCGCGCACGCGCTCGGGAAAGAACTTGGTCTCCCAGCCTTCGCCCTTGCGCAGGGAATAGGTCACCGTGTTGTAATAGGCATCCATGATGCCTTCCTGATCGAGACCCAACGCATAGAGCAGCGTCGTCACCGGCAGTTTGCGGCGACGGTCGATGCGCGCGAACACAAGGTCCTTGGCGTCGAATTCGAAATCGAGCCACGACCCGCGATAGGGAATGATGCGGCAGGCGAAGAGCAGCTTGCCCGAGCTGTGCGTCTTGCCTTTGTCATGGTCGAAAAACACGCCCGGCGAGCGGTGCATCTGGGACACGATCACGCGCTCGGTGCCGTTGACCACGAAGGTGCCGTTCGGTGTCATCAGGGGCATGTCGCCCATGAAAACGTCCTGTTCCTTGATGTCCTTGACCGACTTGGCCCCGGTGTCTTCGTCGACATCGAACACGATCAGACGCAGCTTGACCTTGAGCGGCGCGCTGTAGGTCATGTCGCGCTGCTGGCATTCCTCAACGTCGTATTTCGGCTTCTCCAGCTCGTAGCTGACGAATTCCAGCACGCTGGTTTCGTTGAAGTCCTTGATCGGGAAAACCGACTGAAAGACACCCTTGATGCCTTCGCCGTCAAGCGGCTGCGGCTGGTCGCCGGATTTCAGGAAGAGGTCGTAGGAGGATTTCTGAACCTCGATGAGGTTCGGCATCTCCAGAACCTCGCGGATTTTTCCGTAGTATTTACGAAGACGTTTCTGGCCAAGATAGCTTTGCGCCATGGTCGATATCACCTTTTCATTCTCAGCTGAGCATCGCGCCGTCGGGCCCCGGCGGTCTGCCCAATAGAGAGGACACCATCCTGATCAATTCCCGGCACACGTCCCACCGCGCGCCTCCCGATCCTTGGATCCTGCCTAAGAAAACCCCTTTTGTGCGGAAGGGCCTTTCTAAGACGGGAGCGGCTGGGCATGGAAATCCCCATGCCCAGCCTTGCTTGGGTGCTCGTCGATCCCTGCCGGGCTCTTCTCGCGAAGAGGGCCCGACAGGGACCGATAAGCGATTACTTGAGCTCGACTTCGGCGCCAGCTGCTTCCAGCTTGGCTTTGATGTCTTCTGCTTCCGCTTTGGAAACCTGCTCTTTGACAGCCTTGCCGCCTGCTTCGACGAGGTCCTTGGCTTCTTTCAGGCCCAGACCGGTGATGCCGCGGACTTCCTTGATCACGTTGATTTTGGAGGCGCCAGCCGACTTCAGGATGACGTCAAATTCGGTCTGCTCTTCAGCAGCCGCGCCGCCGGCGTCGCCGCCAACCGGACCCGCCATCATGACCGCGCCACCGGCTGCGGGCTCGATGCCGTACTCGTCCTTGAGGATTGTTTTCAGTTCTTGTGCTTCAAGCAGCGTCAGACCAACGATCTCTTCTGCCAGTTTTTTCAGATCAGCCATTGTGACTTTCCTATCTAAATGTGTTCCAACGTCGAGGTTTCGACCCCGCGAAGATTCCCAGATGCCTTACGCCGCTTTCTCTTCGATGGTCGAGAGAATGGACGCGATGTTCGATGCAGGTGCGCCAATTGCGCCAGCGATGTTGGACGCCGGTGCGCCGATGCAGCCCACGATGGAAGCGATAAGCTCCTCGCGCGACGGCATTTTCGACACGGCTTCAACGCCGGCCCGGTCAAGCGCGGTCTCGCCCATGGCGCCGCCAAGGATTTCGAACTTCTTGTTCTCCTTGGCGAAGTCCTCGACCACTTTGGCGGCTGCCACAGGGTCTTCGGAATAGGTGAGAACCGTCATGCCCGTCAGGAAGTCAGCAATGCTTGCGCAGGGCTTTCCATCAAGGGCAATCTTGGCCAGACGGTTTTTGGCGACACGTACGGAGCTGCCAGCGGCGCGTGCGCGCCCCCGCAGATCCTGCATCTCGGCAACTGTGAGACCTTCGTAGTGGGCTACCACAACGACGCCAGAGCTTTCGAAGATCTGGCCGAGTTCTTCGACCACTTTCTCTTTTTGGGCTCTATCCACAGGTGTACTCCAGTTTGGGGGGCGGACCCCCCGGCTCAGTAAAACCGGATCGCTCCGGCGGTTTTGGTCCGCTTGATGTGCGGTCCCAAACCCGCCCAGCGCTCAACGGGTGAGCCTTGGCATGTCGGTCTGTTCCCGCCTCGGGCAGGATTTATTGCGGCATATGCCTCAACCCACCGTCTCGGACGTAATGCAAAAGACCGCGGGACGAATCGCGCGGTCTCAGGCAGGAGTGGGGATAGTACGTCAAGCGGGATTTGCCAAGCCCTCGCGCCTGCAAATCTGTGCCGGATTTCGAATTTCTCGTCATGCAAAGTTACCACAGCCGCGAGACATCGCAAACGCCATATTTTCGGGCAGAGCGGTGCGTCCTGCCATTCTCGGACAAGAGCCTGCCGCGAAAACAGCCGAAAACGAAAAACGGCGCCCCGGAGAGCGCCGTTTTCACAGTATCTTTCTGTCCGCCTTACTGAGCGGCGGCGTCGTCCACCGAAATCGACACGCCCGGACCCATGGTCGAAGACAGCGCGATCTTCTTCATGTAGGTGCCCTTGGCCCCGGTCGGCTTGGCCTTGGCAACCGCGTCGACGAATGCCTTGACGTTCTCGACCAGCTTGGCGTCGTCAAACGAGATCTTGCCGATCCCGGCATGAATGACACCGGCCTTTTCTGCCTTGAACTGAACCTGACCGCCCTTCGCCGCTTCCACGGCTTCCTTGACGTCCATGGTCACGGTGCCGACCTTCGGGTTCGGCATCAGGTTGCGCGGGCCAAGCACCTTACCCAGACGGCCGACGATCGGCATCATATCCGGGGTCGCAATGCAGCGGTCGAAGTCGATCGTTCCGCCTTGGATGGTTTCCATCAGGTCTTCTGCGCCGACGATATCCGCACCGGCCGCTTTGGCTTCGTCAGCCTTGGGGCCACGGGCGAACACGGCGACGCGCACGGTCTTGCCGGTGCCGTTCGGCAGGCCGACAACGCCGCGAACCATCTGGTCGGCGTGACGCGGGTCAACACCCAGGTTCATTGCGATTTCCAGTGTCTCATCGAACTTCGCGTTTGCATTGCTCTTGATCAGGGCAACGGCCTCGGCAACCGACAGGTTTTCCTTGCCGGCAAAGGCCTCACGGGCGGCACGGGTGCGTTTTCCAAGCTTGGCCATCTTACTTCACCTCGATGCCCATGGACTTCGCGGAGCCCAGGATAATCTGCATTGCACCTTCAATGTCGTTGGCATTGAGGTCTTTCATCTTGGCTTCCGCGATCTCACGCACCTGCGCAACGGTCACGGTTGCGATGGTCTCGCGGCCGGGCTTCTCGGCACCGCGCGGACGGTTCCGCTTGCCGACCGGCTTCAGACCAGCGGCCTTCTTCAGATAATAAGACGCGGGCGGCGTCTTGATATTCATCGTGAAGGACTTGTCCTGGTAGTAATGGATCTCGGTCGGGCACGGAGCGCCCTCTTCCATGTCCTGCGTCTTGGCGTTGAACGCCTTGCAGAATTCCATGATGTTGATGCCGCGCTGACCCAGCGCAGGGCCCACGGGCGGGCTCGGGTTGGCTTTGCCTGCAGGGATCTGCAGCTTCATCTTGCCAGCAAGTTTCTTGGCCATCTGGCCTCTCCTTTTCCAACGACCGCAGGGCGCGCCCCTTGGTCACTCATGTTGTGTGGTCAGGTCCGGACATCGCGACGCCCTCGCCTCCCACTCTCTTGCGGCAGGTCGCCCTGCCTGCACGCGGATCACGATTGCTTCGTGACCTGCGTGAATTCCAGTTCGACCGGGGTCTCCCGGCCAAAGATCACAACCGACAACTTCAGGCGCTGGTTGTCGTCGTCGACTTCCTCGATCATGCCATCGAAATCCTCGAACGGACCGTCGTTGACCTTGACCTTCTCGCCCACCTCGAAATGGATGAGCGTGCGCGGCGTTTCCTCACCTTCGGCCACACGGCCCAGGATCGCCTGCACTTCGGCATCGCGCATCGGCATCGGACGACCCTGCGGACCAAGAAACCCGGTTACGCGGTTGATCGAATTGATCAGGTGGTAACCCTGATCCGACATCTCCATCCGAACCAGCACGTAGCCCGGCATGAAGCGGCGCTCTGCCGTCACTTTCTTGCCGCGACGGATTTCGATCACTTCCTCGGTCGGCACCAGAACTTCTTCGATCTGGTCCTGAAGGCCCTGTTCTTCGACTGCCTGAAGGATCTGCTCTGCGATTTTCTTCTCGAAATTCGACAGAACACTGACCGAGTACCACCGCTTCGCCATCTGGTCGCAAACCTTCTTATCCATGCGGCTAAGACGCCGTCTGTTGTTTTGTGGCCGACGCGCCAGCGCGCCCGCTTCGGAACAAAAAATCGGCGTGCAACTCGAATCGATGCACGCCTCATTCCGTCTTGGGTGGTCAGTTACCGCCTTAGCCCGCCCTTTTCAAGAGCAGACCCGTTCTTACCCGAAGAGGTTCAGCAACCCCTGAAGCCCGCTGCGGATCAACAGGTCCACCAATGCAAAGAACACAGCCGTCAACGCCGCCATGATGAACACCATCACCGTGGTCAGAAGAACCTCGCGCCGGGTCGGCCACACGATCTTCGCCACCTCAGCCCGAACCTGCTGAATGAACTGAAGGGGATTGGTCGTTGCCATGACGAATGTCTCGCTTTGTCTGTGTGCTTGAGTGCACTTAGCGAAGACGCTGCACGAATTCAAGCGAAGCGCGCCCGGTTAAGGCCATGCGTCGCGTGCAGGTTTCAGCCCCATTCAAGAGGAACGCGCGTATCGCAGCACGTCCCGATTGGTTCCCAAGACGCCTCTCACAAAGATGTGTCAGGATTTCCAACGGCTTGCCGGAACGATCACGGGCCGCACCTGTTGTCCCCCCAGAGCCGGCGGCACAGCACGCCGCCCGCACTGAACAAGACGATTGGTACAACGAAGAGAAAGGATTTCACCATGAAACGCATGATGATTGCCACAGCCCTCGCAACCACAATCGGCACCGCCGGTCTGGCCGCAACCGAAGCGCAGATCCGTGAGGTGCAAAACTTTGATCAGAGCATCGACACGTCGGGTCTGACCGATGCGCAATACGACATTGCCTATGGCATCGTGACGTCCGGCGATTCCGTCAGCGAAAAATCCGCAAAACTGCTCGCCCTGACGACCAAGGGTGAAGTTGATCAGTCGATGGCGATGATCAGCGAAGCCGAGATGGACCGTCTGATGCGCTACGCTCCGGAAGCAGATCTGGGTACCGCAAGCCAGGCACAGGTCGAGATGGCCTTGGCCGCAAGCTACAGCGGTGACTCGTTCTCCGAAACCTCGCTGCGCGTCCAGAGCATTCTTGACGGTAACGACGAAACCACACGGATCGTCGTGGGAGAAAGTGTTGCAGACCTTCTGCGCCGCTATGCTCCGGAGGCCGATCTCACCAGTCTGACGGCGGATGAACTGGCCATCGCGATGAGCTATATCAACAGCGACATGACACGGACTGAAACAGCCGATCGCATTCAGACACTGCTGAACTAAAGGCCGCACCACGTGCAGTCAGGGCCGTCCCGAAAGGGGCGGCCTTTTTCATGCGCGGTTGCACGTCGCGCAGGATAGCCTGACGGTACGTTTGCCTGACTGTCGGAAGGATGGCAGGGGCAGCAGGGTTCGAACCCGCGACCTACGGTTTTGGAGACCGTCGCTCTACCAGCTGAGCTATACCCCTAAGGCCGAGAAGACGCGTATTCCAAGGTCTGAGCGAAATCAAGGGCCAGAACACCAAAGCTTCGACAAAAAATCCGACCCGCGATATATCCGGTCGGGACGCAAAGCGCCGCATCTCTTCCCGGATCGTCCGCGCGATGCCAAGCGTAGGGCACCCGGCCAGACCTGGGCCCGGCGCTCTTCTTGGCCAACCCTGCCCTCGCGCTCTGTTCGGGACGCCTACCTCGTCCTGTCAGGCATGTCGCCGCGGGCGGTAGACTCGCAACAACATCCCCGCGCAGTGCTAACAGAGCCGTCGCACACCGTCGCGACCCGGTGATCCCGTTGAAACAATGGCGCTTTTCTTGGCCGTCACGTTTTCTTGATACGTCATGGGACATGCCGATTTCCGTGCATCCCGTCACGCGTCGGTGTGAAATCCTGCATCGTTCGCCTGCGCCGAACCCCTGCAAAACCTGATCCGCACCATCCCTGTGCAGCCA
>NZ_JALEGT010000027.1 GCF_022763305.1 Marivita sp.
AAGACTGTGCGCGCATATGGCCGCGTCGGACCGCCGCTGGTGCCTCGTCAGCGACAGGTCGCCGAAGAAATAGGCAGTGAAGGGGTTGTCGCCAACGTCCTGACCCAGTTGCACAAGCGCCATCGAAAGTCGATCCTTCTCAACCCTGGGGCCGACATCATTCGCGAGAAGCGCGTGCGCCGGTTCGTTCTGGTAACGGACTTCATCGGAAGCGGAGATCGCGTCATCGACTATCTCAATGCCGCATGGAGGCTGCGGACAGTGCGCAGCTGGTGGTCGAGGCGCAGTCATTCCGGCCTTTGTTTCGAAGTGGTGGCCTACGCAGGGACAGAAGCTGGGGTCCAACGCGTAAAGGATCACGCCTCATCGCCCACCGTCAGCTTGGTGACACGATGCCCAACAATTCAATCGGTCTTTCCCCGAGGAAAAGTCAGGCGGATGGAAGAGCTGTGTCGTCGCTATGCGCCACCAGGGTCCAAACCCCTGGGCTATGGCGAAGTCGGGGCGCTTTTGGCGTTTGATCACGGCATGCCGAACAATGCACCTTCGATGTTCTGGAAGGATGCAAGAAGATGGTCGGCGCTGGTACCGGAGCGATCATCCAGTACAGCTGGTTCCCCCTACCAAGAACCGCACACGCCAAAGAAAGAAAGAGCGCGTATTGAAGCGTCTGCCAAGGCGTCGGACACCGGGGCAATTCTGCGCCCGACGAGCTTGGAAACGATCATACTGTCTGCACTGCGCCGATCTCCCCGTCATTCCGAAGCGATATCGGGTCGTCTCGGCATGAACATCGATGATGTGTCCGAAATCCTTGACCGCTTGAAAGGTTGGGGTTGGATAAACGCGTCGCATCAACTGACCGAACGAGGGCGGATGGTTGCGTCACGACTGATCCGCCAGGACCGCAAGAGCCCCCTTCCCCAAGGCGACGACACGATGTACTTTCCGAATGCGTTGAGAGCGCCACGCGATGTCTAGTGGTTGCCGGGGTAACGACCGGCACCGTTGGTGTCACGTCCTGCCCGCAGGAGGTGATGCCTGGGCCGTCGATTGCGATGGGCTCACGGTCAAGCTTTCGCTTGATGCTCAACTTGATCGAACCGCACGACCTTGCGGTCGCCGCAGCGGTAGGCTGACTTGCGATCCGATCAAGCTCACCCTGAAGGGTGGATAGTAGATGCGAACGTGGAACTCTCAACGCTACTTCGCCGAGGGCCTTGCGGCAGGAGTGGATGAATCCATCCTCAAAAATGCAGTTGCGACAGCTGAACACACGTTGCGGCAGGCAAATCCAGGCCCGCCGATCCTGACCCTTGGCCATCTGGGGCATTTGGCGGGCGTTGATGTTGGTATTTTGAAAGCATATGCCTCAAGGCGGGATGCGGACCCTTATCGGGAGTTCTCGATCCGCAAGCGCCCGATCCCGGGCCAACCTCCGCGCTATCGAACAATTGCCGTGCCTGAGCCGCCCTTGCTGAGAGTCCAGACTTGGATCGCGTCCGAAGTCCTGCGCCACGCACCCTGCCATTCGGCGAGCACGGCGTTTGCACCAGGGTCTCGGTTGGCCCAGGCCGCGGCGCGCCACTGCCGCGCAGTTTGGATGGTCAAGATTGATCTGCGGAACTTCTTCGAATCGCTGACCGAAATCGACGTGCATCGGGTGTTTTTGGAGCGGGGCTACCAGCCGCTGGTCGCGTTTGAGCTTGCGCGCTTGTGCACCCGTCTCCGCGACAAACATCGCAACGATACTGCTGTCTTGCCTCAGCGACGAACGCCCAGATTTCGGCACTCATCCTTGACATCGCTTTATCCACGAGACCTGTTTGGCGTTTTGCCGCAAGGCGCACCAACCAGTCCAATGTTGGCCAATCTCGCAGTGCGCGACCTAGATGAAAGACTGACTGCTATCGCGAAGACCTACGGCGTCCGATACTCGCGCTATGCAGACGATCTCACCTTTTCAACGACACGAAAGTCGTTTGGAAGATCCCGCGCACATGATCTGATAGGGCGAGTGTATGAGATCCTGGCTGCTCGAGGACTGGCGCCGAACCAATCCAAGACGACGATTGTTTCTCCGGGAGCACGGAAAGTCGTGCTCGGCCTTTTGGTGGACGGAGACACGCCGAAGCTGACACGCGATTTCCGCTCGCGGCTTCGAAAGCACCTGTATCACATAAGCGCTCCCGATCAGGGGCCGGTTCAACATGCAGCGCGGCGCGGATTCGCCTCCGTTGAAGGCCTCCGCCAACATCTGTTGGGTCTGATCGCGTTCGCCGGTCAGATCGATCCAGTCTATGCGGCGAAATGTCGGGCGATTTTAGACTCGTCAGATTGGTCGCAGACAAGGAGGTGAATTTAATCTGTCCGATGGGCGTCTTCTACCTACGGATTTTAATCAATTTGGAGAAGCTTCTGAGCTCAAATCACCGCCGGAGAACCTAGAAGGTCTTTCCAGCCTGAGATCGCACTGATTTTGAACCGGTCCTGTGAATTAAGTGTCGGCCTTCTACGTTGCTCCAGTATCTCTGAAATCCCAGTCTCTTCATCAGACTGTTCGGGCCGACTATAACACCGCGCGTTTGGCCAAATAGGTGCAGACCGCGCAGGCTACTGTCACTGTACCCTAATTAATCAGATTCTGCGGATTGGAAGCGTTTTCGGCAGATTCTGTACCCTTAATTGCAATATATCCACAGGGCGCTGCGTC
>NZ_JALEGT010000028.1 GCF_022763305.1 Marivita sp.
CGCGCCAATGGTACTGCGTCTCAAGACGTGGGAGAGTAGGTCACCGCCAAACCTAGTAAGCTCAAGGGAAAAAGATCGAGTATCTCTCTAAGACGATTCTGAAGTGTCGCGGGGTGGAGCAGCCCGGTAGCTCGTCAGGCTCATAACCTGAAGGTCGTAGGTTCAAATCCTACCCCCGCAACCAACTTCCAAAATACTCACAAAAATCGATAAAGGTCTGGTACAGCGCGCGACGTAGGACGATTGGCCTGTTTGCCGAAGCGTTGCATGAATCCGATTTCGTTCCGCGGCCGGCGATGCTAAGAGCATGGCATTCCTGAGTGATCCTATCGGAAATCGGGATGGGCCCGTAGCATCGCAAGACATCGACATGGCAGACACGACACTCAGCCTCAAGCACACTTCAGCGTCATGGATGGGACGCATCGCCTGGATTGTCGCCGGTTTGGCTGCGGCGATCTGCATCTTGCCGCATGTGAGCGTGTTGATTGCGGCGTTTCTGGGGTCCACGGACACGTTGCAATCTCTGGCGGAAACCGTGCTCGGACGCTACACGCGTGCGACTCTTGTCCTGCTGGTGTTGGTGGTCGTCTTCAGCACCATCCTTGGAACCATCACCGCATGGTTGATCACAACGACAGAGTTCAAGGGACGGCGGATTCTGGAAATCGCCTTGGTTCTGCCCTTGGCCTTTCCGGCCTATGTGCTCGCCTATGCCTATACCCATGTGCTGGATCACCCGGGTATCGTGCAATCGAGTTTGCGTGCCGTTACGGGCTGGGGTCCACGTGACTACTGGTTCCCGGAAATCCGGTCACTGGGGGGCGCGGCGACGATGCTGACGCTGGTTCTTTATCCGTATGTCTACCTGCTGGCGCGGGCAGCGTTCGCGTCGCAAAGTGCGACCACGTTCTATGCCGCGCAATCCCTGGGACAGTCGCGCCTCGGGGCGTTTTGGCGGGTCTCGCTGCCAATGGCGCGACCAGCGATTGCCTCGGGCGCGATGCTGGTCGGGATGGAGACCATCGCGGATTTCGGAACTGTTTCCTATTTCGGTGTCCAGACATTCGCAGTGGGCATCTATTCCAGTTGGTTCAGCTTTGCGGATCGGGCTGCGGCCGCACAATTATCGCTGGGACTTCTGGCGTTCGCTTTGCTTCTGGCCATTCTCGAGCGGATCAATCGGGGTGAAGCGCGCTATGCATTCGGGCGAAAATTCGAGCCGATGCCCCGGGTTGTCCTGACTGGCGGAAAGGCGACAGTGGCGATGGTCACCTGTTTTCTTCCCGCATTCTTTGGCTGTGTTCTTCCCGTTGTCATGTTGAGCGAAATGGCCTTTGGATCAGAGCAGGATCTGTTGAGTCCCCGCTATCTCCAGTTTGCCCAGAATTCGGTGACACTGGGTGTCTGCGCGGCGGTGATCACCGTGGCGGTGGCCCTGCTGTTCGGCAGCCTTGCGCGCAGCCGGGAGTCGTGGTTCGCCAAACTGGTGCTGTATATCGGGCGCCTGGGATACGCGGTGCCGGGTGGGGTGATCGCAGTGGGCCTTCTTGTGCCCTTCGCGCTCTTCGACAACGCGCTTGATGCCTATATGCGCGAAACATTCGGTATTTCGACCGGGTTGCTGTTCACAGGCTCGATCTGGCTCTTGGTCTGTGCCTACATGATCCGCTTTCTGGCTGCGGCCATCGGTGCTTACGAAGGCGGTGTCGCCGTGATCAACCCCAACATGGATGCGGCAGCCCGCGTGCTTGGGCAAAGCGAATGGGGATTGCTGCGGCGCGTGCACTTTCCGCTTCTTCGTCCAAGCCTGTTTACGGCGCTGCTCATCGTCTTTGTCGACGTCATGAAGGAACTTCCCGCGACGCTGATCATGCGACCGTTCAACTTCGATACGCTTGCGGTTCAGGCGCATCGCCTTGCAGCCGATGAGCGGCTTGAGGGGGCCGCCGTTCCGAGTCTTGTGATCGTCGCTATTGGAACGCTGCCTGTGATCCTGCTGTGCCGCAGGATCAGAAACGAACAGGGGCATACAAAAGAGGGCGCCTAAGCGCCCTCCAAGGTTCCGAATGTGGACAAGATCACTTCCAGCCGACCTCGTTGAAGATCTGCTGCGCGGTCGACAGGTTCTGTGCCACTTCCGAAAGGTCGACATCGTCCGGACGGAACATGCCCAATGCCGCGACGGAGGCCGACAGGCCAACACCGGGCACGGCCGGATATTCATCATTGCCAGCCGAGAAATACTGCTGTGCCTGATCGGACGACAGGTACTCAAGGAACTTGATCGCATTCTCGCGGTTCGGTGCATGGGCTGCGACACCGCCACCTGACAGGTTCATATGCGCGCCTTCGGCATTCTGAGCCGGGAAGATCCAGCCGATATCTGCGCGGTCGGCTTCGGACAGGCCATCAACCTCGGTGCGCAGAGCGCGCGCGAAGTAATATGTGTTCGAAATCGAGATATCGCACTCACCTGACACGAGGCCGCGCAGTTGATCGGTATCACCACCTTGCGGGTCCCGCGCGAAGTTGTCGACGACGCCTTGAGCCCATGTCTTCGCGGCCTCTTCGCCATGGTTCTCGATGACGGCGCTCAGCAGCGTCTGCGAATAGACGTTGGTTGAGGACCGATGACAGACCAGACCTTTGTACTGCGGATCGGCCAAAGAGAGGTAATCCGTCGGCGGGTTCGGGACATCATTCTTGTCGTAGAAGATGATCCGTGCGCGCTGGCTGAAGCCGAACCACTGGTTGTCGTCATCCTGCAAGCTGTCGGGAATGCGCGCTTCAAGGACATCGCTTTCGATCGACTGCAGAACGCCGGCTGCCTTCGCACGTTCAAGGCGGGATGTATCAACGGTGAGGAGGATGTCTGCCGGTGAATTTGCACCCTCGGCCTGCATGCGGGCGATGAGTTCGTCGGCATTACCTTCGATCCGGTTGATCGTGATGCCGGTTGCATCGGTGAAATCGGAATAGAGCCGTTCGTCGGTGTCGTAATGACGTGAGGAATAGAGGTTCACCTCGCTCTGAGCCATTGCGGCTGTTCCCAGTGTTGTGCTGGCGAGAAGGGCCAAGGTGGAAGTTGTCCAAAGGACTCGCATGAGACTCTCCTGATCTGCGAATTTCTTACTGAAAGAGTCAGTTACATGATTCCATGCGGCGTTCAACACATTCCGAGTAAAATTGTCGGAAATTTTTCTGCCGGCAGATGGTCTGAACCAGGCGCGAACCCTGTCAGAGGATATCGGAAGCTGGGAACACTCCAATCAACGGCATCAGGAAAGACCCGGTCATTGGATCCGACGCCGTGGCATAAAGTGTGTCGATCAGATCCGTTGCTGCGTCAAAGGATCGGTCCGTGCCATCGAACATACCCATCACCTGTGCAGCGGCCAAAGGATCGATCATGCCATGGTCCAGGGCGAAGTGGGCGCCAAGCTCGGTCTTGAGATCGAGGTATCTTTGGTCTTCGGACTGACGGTCGACAAGGCGACTGTCGGTGGACGGCGGCAGATCGGCCTTCACCCCTGCCAGTAGTTCAAGGATGAACCCGCCCCGGCTCACCGCTCCCGAGTCAAGAACGGCCTCCCAGAAAAGAAGCCCGTCCAGATCCGGTGCACGGCCCAGAACGTTCTGATACGTTCCGGAGATGAAATGAAACGTGCTTTGGTCCTCGGGATAGAGCGCACGGGTCTCGTCCTGATCAAAGAAGAAATCTGCGATCTCTTCCATCGTCAGGCCATTCGCAAAGGCTGTCGCCCAATAGCCCAGACCAACCGCGTCCGGGGCGCGATCAAAATAGGCGATATACATTTCGATCAGGCTGTCGAGGCTCGCAGCGTCAAGGTCCCCGTGACCCGCATAGAGGCGCAGATCCATCTGTCCGCCGAATGTCGTGTCAGGCTGTTCAAAGCGGATCAGTTCGACATTGTCGAGAATGATCGCGTGCATACCTTCCGCCGAACGGTCCGTCAGATGCAGTTCGCCCGCCCTCACCTCGACGGTATACTGTGCGGCGATGCTCGGCAGAAGGACCGTGTCGACCCCTGCCAGTCCATCGATGTGATCAAGGCCCGGTGTTATGCTCAGAATGTCGTCGAACGGTGTCCCCAACAGTGTTTGTCCGGGGGAGGACGTTTCCTGATCGGACAGAATGGCGCGTGCCGTCCCATCGGGCGCACCATCGGCGCGTGTGCTGGGAGCTTCGGTTTCGGTCAGTTCAAGATGATCGGCCGTCAGCGGTGTGCCCGACTGCGACCGGTGGAAGATATCGACGGTCGTGCCATCCTCGAAGGTGATCCGAGAGACATTGCCGAATGGTTTTGAAACGGCCGCGAGTGCCTCGTTTGTTGATGCGAACCCGCTGTCCACCAGTCTGATCCTGTCGAGACCCGGATCGAAATCCGACAGCCGATTGCGGCCATCGCCTGCCATGATGACGAAGGTATCCCGCCCGCCATGGCCGAAATACACATCTGCACCCGGGCCGCCGCGCAATTCGTCATCACCCGCGCCGCCGTCAAGATAGTCGTCGCCGTTCCCCCCCAGCAGCGTGTCATCCCCCTCTTGTCCGAAGAGTTCGTCCCGGCCCGTGTTGCCGCTCAGATGATCATTTCCCTCGGCCCCCTGAAGAGAGTCGTTCCCGCCCAGCCCATCGATCACATCGTCGGATGCCGTTCCAAACACACGTTCCGCATCGACGGTCGCAAGGGACGGTGTGCTGCCCTGCCTGTCGAAGCCGTCGATGTCGTAGCCGATATCGGCAAGAAGGGCCTTGTCATAGTCGCTCAGCAGGACACGAGAACCGTTTGTCAGGATGGGGTCGAGCGCGACACTGTCGCCGGCGAACCCGTCTTCGACATGTGAATGATCGTCTTCGATCGGAATCGGCTGCCCATCGTTGACTCGCGTTGCATTGGGCCCGGTGAACTGGTGGTCGATGATCCACCGATCGAAGGCACTGGACGTGCCGATCCCAAGAATATGACCGATCTCGTGAATGGCCACCGAGAGGAAATCGCTATGTCCGCTTTCTGGACCGTCGAGGTCGAATGACCAGCGCGCATTCGTGTTGAACGCAATTGTACCAGCCCACGGCTCGAAATCCGTGACAGGCCCCAAGCCGCGGAAATCCGGTGAAATGCGCGTGGCGTAGATGTCTCCCGTCAGCGCGCCGCCGTCTGGCCCGGCAAGGGCCAAGGTCGAGCTTCCGAAGTCGCGCGCACCGACAAAAACGAGGATGTCATCGATGGGCTGGTCAAGCGTGACGGTTTCGACAAATCCCGTCGTCGGATTCCGGATGTCGAGTTGTGTCCCGGCCGGGATGTCGGCGAACTCGTCCTGGATGATCGCTTCCCATTGGTCTGCCGCCGCCTCCAGCGCCAGCCGTCGACCCGGATCGTCAAAAAAGCCCAGGCTGTCGAACCGGTAATCGAAGCGCAGCGTGAACGCCATCCGCGGAACCCCTTTGCTCAAGACACAAGACGCTCGGCCAGCCTCAGCAGCGACAAAGCTGAAGAAGCAGACCGCCCGGACAGCCTTGCTGGGAAGTTCGGCGATTTGATGATCGCAATGGGGCGATAAGGCTCTAAAATCGCGAGGATTTTTGGAAAACTATTTGGACTTGGCCGTGTTGCCCGACGCCCGCTGCGTTTGTGCGGGACGGTTTTGGACGGGTTGGGGCAGAGGGTTCGGGCTGTGCATCCGGCGTTCTGTGCAAGGACGGCCTGAGTTTCGGCTTTGGGATCAACTACTGAACTTACGCTGAGAAATCGCTCGAAGCCATCGCGTCTCAGGCGCTCACGATACCGGGTCCGGCCGTGGCCTCGTCAGTACCTGAACGTCGCCGCGCTGGTTTTGGATGATGGGGCCTACGGAAGGCCCCATCATGTTCTCTGTGCTCAGCCGAGCACAGTCTTGACCGCACGAATGGTGCCGTCAACGATCTGGTCGGCCTCGCTGTGGGACAGGCAGAAGGGCGGCGCAAAACCAAGAATATCGCCCTGCGGCATGGCGCGGGCGATGATCTTGTCCTGTTCCAGCAGCTTGGCCGAGATCTGCGGGCCGATCTTTGCGGACGGGTCAAAGAACACGCGATCCGCTTTGTCCTTAACAAATTCCACCGCACAAATCATGCCGTCGCCCCGGACTTCTCCGACATGCGGGTGGTCCGCCAGGGCATTGCGCATCGTGGCGTTCAGGTAGGCACCGACATCGCCCGCATTTGCGATCAGGTTCAGGTCATCAAGAAGCTTGAGATTGGCCACGCCTGCAGCCGCTCCGATGGGATGGGCGGAATAGGTCCAGCCGTGCCCGATGGGTCCATTCTCGTCTGTGCCGCGTTCAAGCACGCTCCAGACCTTGTCGGACACGATGGACCCCGACAGCGGCGCATAGGCCGAAGTCAGGCCCTTTGCGATGGTGATGATGTCCGGTTTGATCCCGTAGTGTTCAGAGCCGAACATCGTGCCCAGACGACCGAACCCCGTTACGACCTCGTCCGCGATCAGGAGGATGTCGTGCTTGTCCAGAACCTCTTGGATTGCGGCCCAGTACCCGGCAGGGGGTGGAACGATGCCACCGGTGCCAAGCATCGGCTCGCCTATGAAAGCGGCGATCGTGTCAGCGCCTTCGCGCGCGATCAGTGCTTCGAGGTCGGCCGCACATTGTGCAACGAACTCCGCCTCGGTTTGATCAAGGTTTTCCCGGCGATAGTAATAGGGCGCCGTTGTATGGATCACCTGTTCGACCGGCAGATCGAATTTCTTGTGAAAAAGCTCAAGCCCGGTCAGCGAACCGGTCACGAGTCCCGATCCGTGATACCCGCGCCAGCGCGAGATGATCTTTTTCTTCTGCGGCCGACCCAGAATGTTGTTGTAGTACCAGACCAGCTTGACGTTGGTTTCGTTCGCGTCGGACCCTCCCAGCCCGAAATAGACCTTGGACATGTGATCCGGCGCCCGGTCGAGGATCATCTTGGCCAGAGTAATCGACGCCTCTGTCCCGTGCCCGACATAGGAGTGGTAATAGGCCAGTTCCCGGGCCTGTTCTGCGATCGCCTCGGCAATTTCCTGGCGTCCGTATCCGACATTGACGCAGTATAGTCCGGCAAAGGCATCGAGAAGGCGGTTGCCGTCCCGGTCTTCGATGAACACACCCGATGCGGTCTTGATCACCCGGTTCGGGCTTTCACCGCGCGCGTGTTGGGCCAGATGGGTCGAGGGATGGAAGAAATTATCTCGATCCCACTGATCAAGTTGGTCATTCCGCAGCATGTCGTTTTCCAGTCATTAAAGGTGACAATTTGTTGTGCACATCAGTCAATGATTCCCGATCATGTCAAGAAATCAGGCTCTGATTCTGTGCGCTATTCGACGTCTTATCCGCCGAGTTGTGTACATCCTACGAAAAATTTGGCTGAGGACCAACCATGCCCAAGGGAAATGCCCCTTTTAGTCAGACAGAATATGATCGCCGGATCGCTTTGACCCGGACCGCCATGATCGAAGCCGGGTTGGATGCCCTGTTCGTTACCGATCCCTCAAATCAGGCATGGCTCACGGGATACGATGGCTGGTCCTTCTACGTCCACCAGGGCGTGCTGCTTCGGATGGAAGGGGAGCCGATCTGGTGGGGCCGTTTCATGGACTCGATCGGGGCGCAGCGCACCTGCTGGATGTCCGAAGACAACATCTTCGGGTATGCCGACAGCTATGTGCAATCCACCGTTCGCCATCCGATGCAGGAGCTTGCGGGTCGGATCAAGGACATGGGTCTGGGTGCCGCGCGTATCGGCGTCGAGATGGAGAATTACTACTACTCCGCAAAGGCCCATGACGTGCTTGTCACCGAGCTCCCCGAGGCCACGATTTCCGACGCCACCGCAATGGTGAACTGGCAGCGCCTTGTGAAGTCGCACGAGGAAATCGCTTTCATCCGCAAGGCGGCGCGGATCTCGGAGCGGGTGATCGAAACCGCCATCGACCGCGCGGCGCCCGGTGTCCGCAAGAACGACGTAGTTGCCGACATCATGCATGCCGGGATCACCGGGGTGGATGATATCTGGGGCGATTACCCTGCCATCGTTCCGCTGACACCATCCGGGCTTGACGCAACGGCCGCACATCTGACGTGGAATGGCGATCCGATGCGTGAAGGCGAGGCGACCTTCTTCGAGCTTTCGGGCTGTTATCGTCGCTATCACGCGCCCCTCTGCCGGACCGTGTTCCTCGGAACGCCGCCGAAAGAGATGCTGGATGCCGAAGCGGCACAGATCGAAGGCATTGAGGCCGCTCTTGACGCCGCGCGTGCCGGAAACCGCACCAGTGACATTGCGCAGGCGCTGGTCAATGTGCTCCAGAAACACGGCATTTATCGCGAAGGGCGCTGTGGCTATCCCATCGGGCTGAGCTATCCTCCGGATTGGGGCGAGCGGACAGCGTCGATCCGGGTCGAAGACGAAACCATCCTTCAACCCGGCATGACCTTCCATTTCATGCCGGCGCTCTGGATGGACACCTGGGGGCTCGAAACCACGGAAACCATCCTGATTACGGACAGTGGCCCTGCGGAAGCCCTGTGCACGATCGAGCGCAAGCTGTTCGTGAAATCCTGACCGAAAGGAGTGTTGGCGGTGGAGTACCTGCAGCGCACGACCGAGATTCTGGGTGACTTGATTGCCTATCCGACCATTTCGGCGGACAGCAATTTCGACATGATCCTGCATATGGCCGGTCTGTTGGAAGAGTCTGGCGCCCGATGCGAGGTTCTGTCATCGCCCTGCGGCACCAAAGCCAACCTCTTTGCCACCCTCGGGCCGGATCGCAATGGCGGACTCCTTCTGTCCGGTCACAGCGACGTGGTGCCTGTGGCCGATCAGGCCTGGACCCGCGATCCGTTCCGCATGGATGCCGAGGACGGACGGCTTTACGGGCGGGGCACGTGCGACATGAAGGGGTTCATTGCGGCAACGCTGGCGATGGCCCCGCATTTCGCGGAACGGGTGCGGGACAGGCCGATCCATTTCGCCTTCACCTATGACGAGGAAGTGGGCTGCCTCGGGGCGCGCCATCTGGCCGAAACCCTGACTGAGCGCGGCATCACACCGGGCATTGCCATCATTGGCGAACCCACCGAGATGCGGATCATTGACGGTCACAAGGGCTGCAACGAATACACGACGCATTTCAACGGGTTGGCGGGCCACGGGTCTTTGCCGGATCACGGCGTGAATGCGGTTGAATACGCGGTCCGCTATGTAAACCACCTGCTTGGACTCAAGGATGCCCTGCGCAGCCGGGCCCCCGCAAACTCGCCATTTGACCCGCCTTGGACCACGGTCAACGTGGGCGCCGTTGTGGGGGGCGTGGCGCATAACGTCATAGCACCGTCAGCGCGTGTCGATTGGGAGATGCGCCCGGTCCAACCCGGCGACGCGGAATTCGTCAAGCAGAGCCTGCAGACATATTGCGAGACCGAGCTTCTTCCGCGCATGCGCGCCGTGCATCCGGGCGCCTTCATCACCACCGATGTCATAGGTGAAGTGGTGGGCCTGATCCCGACCGATGAAAACGAGGCACGTCGGATCGTCGCGGAGCTGACCGGGGCGAACAGTTGCGATGTCGTGGCCTTCGGGACCGAAGCGGGCCTGTTCCAGGCAATGGGTACGGATGTGGTGGTCTGTGGCCCCGGCTCGATCGAACAGGCGCACAAGGCGGATGAGTTCATCGCGGTGGAACAGCTGTCGCAATGCCTTGGCATGTTGGAGCGGCTTGGAGAAAGGCTTGATGGCTGAGGGCGCGCCCGACGCCGGTTTGACGGTCAAGGATCGCCACGCGTTGATGCATGACGCGCTGCGTCAGCGCATCTGCCTGCTCGACTATCCGCCGGGAACCCAGCTTTCCGAGATTACGCTGGCCAAGGAATTCGGAACCAGCCGCACGCCGATGCGCCGTGTGCTTGCCCGGCTTGAGGAAGAAGGGCTGGTGCAATCGGTTCACGGTGTGGGAACCCTCGTTACGGACGCCAATCTGACCGAACTTGAACAGGCCTACAGGCTTCGGATCGAACTCACGGCACTGACCGGAACGCTTGATCCGGTTGTGCCGGATGCGACGTTCATGGCGCGTCTGGACGACCTGATCGCGCGGTCATCGGCGATGGCGCATTCGGGGACGCCGCGCAGTTTCACCGAACTCGATATGGACGTGTTTCAGACCCTGCTCGAGCTTACTGCAAACGAACCACTTCGACAGGTTCTCGAACGGTTGTACTACCAGACCAAGCGCATCTGGCTGGTGCGCGCAATCAAGGCGCAACTGGATTTGCAGGACGAGTACGACATCTTCCGGCATGAACTCGAAGCAATCCGCATCGCCTTGCGTTCCGGTGATCTGAACGCGGTTGCTCAAATCCAGCGGGCGCATATCTCGATGAGCCTGAACCGGCTGTTGCACCAACGGGATTGACCTCGCAAAGCATGCACGAACGGTCGGGTCTTCAGGGGCCGTGTTAACTCTAACCTGCTCACCAAACAGTTCGCCCTGACCAGAGTTCGGTCTTCTTGTGACCGTTGGTGATGCTTCCCCGGGACGAGCCCGTCGAAGCTCGCATTTTACTTGTGCCGATATCGGATTGCGAAGATTGGCAACAGCAGGCCGAGTACTGTCAGTCGAAACACATGATGGGCCGCAACCAAAGCGGGCTCCAATCCTGTTTCGATGGCCAGGGCGGCCATGACCTCGACTCCTCCGGGGGCGAAAGCCAGAAACAGGGCCGCAGGCGGCATCCCGATCAACAAGGCCGCCAGATAGGCCCCGACTGCCGCTATGACGCAGCCCGCCACCGTGCTGAAAAGCCCCGCCAGAAATGCGGTTTTCAGGAGTGATCGGTCTACACCGCCGAACCGGGAGCCGATCAGCGATCCCATGGAAATGAACGCGGCCAACGTGAGCCATTCCGGTGCAACGCCTTTGACGATGCCGCTGCCATGGCTGATGGCCGATACGGCCATGGCCCCGATCAACAGGGGCGCAGGCACCTGGAGTCGCTTGAGCACCAAGCCGACGGCAAGCGCCAGCACCAGCACGGCGACAAGCTCTGGTGCGGAACTGGTGATCTGACCGGCAAACACCGCCGTACCGGACACGCCCCACAGCGAAATCAGAACCGGAACCAGCAGCGTCAGCAGGAAGACCCGAACCGTCTGTACCAACACGACCTGCGGCACATCTGCTTTCATGTCCGCAGCCAGTCCAAGCGTAAAGGTCAGATGGCCGGGTGCGGAGGACAGGAATGCTGTGACGCGGCTGTGGTGAAAGAGCACTCTCAGTCCGAAGGGCACAACGAACATGATCACGATCAGGGTCACGGTCAGGATCATCAGAGACAGCGGCCAAGTCAGGGCCGCACCGATCACCTCTGGTGTCACCGTGCTTCCGATTTGCGCGCCGATGACGATGAAGATGATGTCGCAAAGACGCAGCGGGATGTCCGTGCGCAGGCCCAGCAAAGTCGCGGCAGCAACGGCGGTTGCGGGCCCGGTGACTGGGGCAGCCGGAAACCCTATCAGATGAAACAGGGCCGCACCAACGGCCCCGATCAGAAGTGTTGGAATGACCGGCGGCACCCGCCCCTCAATCGCCGTCATATGTCCATCTGTAGGCAGGTGGGGTGGGGCCCTTGTTGCGGCCGCCTTGCTCCGTTTGCTCCCAGGCGTGGGCCAGGATCCCGACGGTGCGCGACAGGCCGAAAAAACCGCGCGCCAGCGGAGCGGGACAGCCGAGTTCGGCATAGATCACGGCGGTTGCCCCGTCGATGTTCATCGGAACGGGCTTGCCCCGCTCTTCAGCCAGACGAGCCTGGATCGCACGACCGATATCGGCATAGACGCCCGACACGGCGCCGGTCCGTGCGGCGTCGTCCACAAGGCCCAACAAACGAGGTGCGCGCGGATCGACAGGTTTGTGAAACCGATGTCCGAAGCCGGGAATGAAGCGCCCATGCTGCGCGCGCCATGCATCGAGGCAGGGCACGAGGTTCTCGAGTCCGGCGGTCTCGATGATGCGGTACAGGCCAACGGCTTGTTCTCCGGCACCGCCATGGACGTCGCCCAGCATGTTCAGCCCCGTTGCCATCGCGGATTGCAGGCCGATCCCGCAGGTCGACGCCATGCGCGCCGCAGCGATGGACGGGGCTTGAGGACCATGATCGACGGCAGAGACGAGCGCTGCCTCAAAAAGGTCGGCGCGTGGTCCTGTGATCTTTTCACCGACAACCATCAGCCAGATCATTTGGGCAAAGCCGGTGGTGCCGATCAGCTCCTGTACCGGTGTGCCGCGAAGATCGATGCGGCCCGGTTCCATGTCGATGATCTTGGTGCGCCACCAATCGGCAACGTCAGTCTGACCGGTCAAATCACGCCCTCCTTGCGCAGCGTGTCTATAGTGTCGACGCTGTAGCCCAGACTGTCCAGAATGCGCGATGCGTCCTGCCCCAATCCCGGAGGTGGCGTCGCGACAGTGGGGCGGCGTCCATTGAGCAATGCGCCAACGGACACGATGTCGACGGGGCGGTCGACATGCGGTACGGCATCGAATCTTTCGACGAAATCACGACCGGCGATCTGCGGATGCGCCAACGCTTCGGGCACGGTCAGAACAGCCCCGGCAGGCACCCCGATCGCGTTCAATTCTTCGGCCCAGTCCGCTGCTGGACGGGTGGTCAGGACGGTCTCCAGCTCTGCCCTGAGACGCAAGCGGTTCGCCTTGCGATCCTCCCGCGTGAGGTAGGCGGGAGCGCTCAGCAGGTCATCGCGGCCCAGATGGCGCGCAAGGGCGGTCCACTGTTCATCCTTGTTGGCCGCGATGTTGATCAGGCCGTCTGCACATTGGAACGCGCCAGAAGGTGCAGAGGTGGGGTTTTCATTGCCTTGAGGGCTGGGGGCAACGCCACCGACCAGATGGTTGGACACAACCCATCCCATCGTTGCCATCATGGACTCCAGCATCGAGACGTCAATGAATGTGCCCCTTGGTTCTGCCTGCAGTGCGGCACAGATCATCATTGCCGCGGTCAGGCCGCCAATCGTGTCCGCAAGCGGATAGCCCACACGAAGCGGTGCGCTGTCGGCATCGCCGGTGATCGACATCACGCCCGAGACGCCCTGGATGATCTGGTCATAGGCGGGGCGGTCGGCCCAGGGGCCGGTCTGTCCGAAGCCGGAAATCGCGCAGTAGATCAGACCGGGATTGACCTCTTTCAACCTGTCATACCCCACTCCCAAACGATCCATCACGCCGGGGCGGTAATTCTCGACCAGCACATCTGCCTCGGCGATAAGCCGCTTCAGGATCTCCTTGCCGCGCGGGTCCTTGAGATTGAGCGTCAGCGAGGCCTTCCCGGCATTCTGCGCGAGAAAGCTGATGCCCATGCCCCTGGCGGACAGCTCCGGATCAGAGCCGAGATTGCGGGCAAGATCACCTTTGCCCACCGCTTCGACCTTGATCACCTCTGCGCCTAGATGAACCAGTTGGTGGCAGGCAAACGGACCTGCCAGAACGTTTGTCAGATCAAGAACCCGGACCCCTTTGAGGGGTCCGGTCTGTTTCTCAGTCGCCATCTGCCACACCTTCGGCCCGCTTGCGCGCCCGGTAGCCACGATAGCTTGGCAACACAACCAGGATCACGGCGAGCACCAGAAGGCCCAGTGTCATCGGGCGTTCGAGGATGAAGTCGAAGCCACGATAGAGCTGCATCGCGCGGGCAAAGTTGTTCTCGAGCATGGTGCCCAGAATGAACCCGATCAGAAGTGGCGCAAGCGGGAAATCCGCGAAGCGCAGGATTGTGGCCACCACGCCGAAGCCGACGAGGATCAGAAGTTCCGTCGAATTGTTCTGGCCCAGATAGCTGCCCATCAGCGTGAAGAACAGGATGAACGGGATCAGGAAGGTGCGCGGGATCGTCAGGATCTTGGCGATGTAGGGGATCAGCGGCAGGTTCAGAATGAGCAGAACCAGGTTACCCACATACATCGAGATGATGACGGCCCAGAACACCTCGGGCGTGTCCGTCATCAGGCGAGGGCCGGGCGTCACGTTCAATGCCAGCAACGCGCCCAGCAGGATCGCCGTGGTCCCTGAGCCGGGAATGCCCAGCGTCAGCAAAGGCACGAACGATCCGGTACAGGCCGCGTTATTCGCGGTTTCCGGCGCAGCCAGCCCCTTGATCGAGCCCTTGCCGAATTCCTCCTGCTCTGCGCCCTTGGCGATGTTGCGTTCGACCGCATAACCAAGGAACGACGCGATGGTGGCACCTGCCCCGGGCAGAACCCCGATGAAAAAGCCCTGAAGAGACTGGCGTCCGATCACCGGCGCAATCGTCCGCGCTTCGTCACGGGTGATCCGCATGTTGGTGATCTTGCCGCTTTCGTCTTCCGACCCTGTGGCCGCACGCGCCGGGTTCATCACGAGGAACAGCGCTTCGGGCAGGGCGAACATCGCCATCGCCAGCGTGATGAAGGAAAAGCCCGATTGCAGGTCCATCATCCCGAAGGTGAAGCGCGGCATGTTCGACAAGGCACCTTCCCCGACTGTTCCAAGCATCAGCCCGAGAATGGTCATCATCAGCGCCTTGGCCACTTGGCCTGTCCCGGCAAAAGCCGCAATCGCCGACAGGCCGACCACCATCAGCGCGAAATACTCTGCCGAATGGAACAGCAGCGCGACTGTCGAAAGCGCCGGAGCGAAGATCATCAAGAGGATTGCGCCGATGGTGCCACCCGCAAAGCTGGCGATGGCCGCGATGGTGAGCGCCTTGCCAGCCTGTCCCTTGCGCGCCATCGGATAGCCGTCAAAGCTGGTCGCGACCGTACCCGCGACCCCCGGCGCGTTGAGCAGGATCGACGAGGTCGATCCCCCGAAGATGGCGCCGTAATAGACCCCGGACAACAGGATCAGGGCCGCGGTCGGATCACCGATGCCGATGGCGACGGGAATCATGATCGCAATGATGGACATCGGCCCAAGGCCCGGCAGCATGCCGATCAGCGTGCCGATCACGCAGCCCATGACAACCATGATGAGGTTGAATGGGGTGACGGCCGCGGACAGGCCGATGAGAATGCCTTCAATCATGTCTGTGCCCCCTTACATCAACATGCCGGGCCAGGGGCGCAGGAAAATTCCAAGCACCTCCTGGACCAGATACCAGATCGACCCGGCCGCGATGACGGCAACGGGGATGAGGATGTGAAACCTGCGTTCACCGAGAATGACCGCTCCGAGAACCAGAAACGCCACGGTCGAGCCGACAAACCCAAGAGGGCGCAGCGTCAGGGCATAGGCGACCATGAGGACAAGCAGCGCGATGGCCTGACCGATGTGGTAGTCGCCCAGCCGGCTCAGGTCGATGGCACCGTCCTTGGCAGGCGCACCGGCGATCGGAGGTTTCGACGTGAAGAGCACGATCAGCCCGATGACAATTCCCAGAACGGTCAGGATTTTCGGGAAAGTCGATGGCCAGACCGGGTTTCGCTGCAAGATCGGCGGCAGTTGGTCGTCCATGGTGAAAAAGGCGGCGTAGCCGTAAACGCAACACAAGGCGATGAAGGCCAAAGCGATCCAACGATCGAGCGCCATGTCTCAACCCTCCAAGTTGTTTTGGTGAAGTCATATGGGGCGGATGCCCGATGCCGGTTGATCGGGGTCAGGCATCCGCCGGAAAAAAGGCGCGGCCCGATTGGACCGCGACAGAGGTCAGAGGAAACCGAGGTCCCGCATCAGATCGCCGATCTGCTTTTCCTGGTTCTCCAGGAAGGTCTTGAACTCGTCACCCGGACGGAAAATGTTGACCAGACCCATGCGCGCGCGGACTTCTTCCCACTCGGGGGTTTCCATCATCGCGGCCAGCATGTCCTGATAGGCGGTGAGTTGCTCTTCCGGCAGGCCAGGCGCTGCAAAGAAACCGCGCCAGTTGACGAACTGCGCGTCGATGCCCTGCTCGGCAAAGGTCGGAGCGTCCTGGAATGCGGGCACGCGCTCTGGCGCTGTCACGCCGAGGATGCGCACTTCGCCCTGCTCGGCCAGTGCCACAGCTTCTGAAAAGCCGGTCGACAGTGCGTCGATTTCGCCGGACAGCAGACCCGCCATGGCTTCGCCGCCTGCGTCATAGCCGATATAGTTGAATGCGGTCGGGTCTTCGCCTGCCGCCTGCATGACGATGGCAGCAACGAGGTGATCCATGCCGCCCGGAACAGAACCGCCGCCGATGGCGAAATCCGCCGCGTTTTCGCGGTAGGACGCCAGCGCGTCTTCCATCGAGTTGATCGGGCTGTCGGTTGTCACAACCAGAGCCGCATAGTCACCGACGGTGCCTGCGACCAGAGTGAGGTCGCGGAAGCTCTGCGCGATCTCGCCGGTCAGGGCTCGAATGACGATGGGGGTCGAGTTGACCATGAGCGTGCCATGACTGCTGGCCGCGTTCTCGATCAGGTTGCCGATGGCCACACCGCCACCGCCGCCCGACATGTTTTCATATGTCGCCGTTCCAACCAGCCCGGAATTCACCAGTGCTTCGCCGGTTCCCCGTGCGGTGCCGTCCCAGCCGCCGCCTGCGCCACCCGGAATCAGAAAGTGGACCGATTCCATTTTCTGGTGCCCGCCGGCATACGCGATGCCAGAGACGGCAACAGTTGCAGTGGCCGCAGCAATAAGCGCACGGCGTGACCACTCAAGAGTGTTCATTGGTTATCCTCCCATTTGACAGGCGGTCCTCTCCCGCCCATGGTCATACATCAACCACAGAAAGCTGACAGAAGCCTGACACGGGGGCCACGAGGGAGTAACTGGGTGCGCTATCTTCTGGTCGAGGACAACACCGAACTTGCGGATGCCGTTGTCAGTCGTCTGGCGCTGGATGGTCATGCTGTCGATCATGCGGCAAGCCTTGCCGAGGCTGAAGACTGTCTTGCGGTTGCGCAATACGATCTCATTCTGCTGGACGTGATGCTGCCGGACGGAGACGGGCGCGACTTTCTGGCCCGCAGCCGTGCGCATCTTGAAACGCCCGTGATCGTGCTGACGGCGCGCTCTCAGGTTTCGGACAGGGTCGGTGCGCTCGATCAAGGAGCGGACGACTACATCACCAAACCGTTCGACTTTTCCGAGCTCGAGGCGCGTTGCCGGGCTGTTCTGCGTCGCAGAGGCGGTGAGGCCCGCAACGAGATTCAACTGGGCAGCGCCGTTTTTGACCCCCTGTCAGGCACGCTGCGAAACGGCTCCGAGTCGATCGACCTGCGCAACCGCGAGATCCGACTTCTTGAGGTGTTTGCCCGTCATAAGGGGCAGATCCTGTCCAAGAGCCAGTTGATGGACCGGCTGTTTTCCTATGATGCCGAAGTCACGGAAAACGCCATCGAGGTCTATGTCGGGCGTTTGCGCCGGAGGATCGACGGGATGGGTGTGCGCATCGAAACGGTGCGCGGTCTGGGCTACCGGATGGAGACCGGCGACGCGTGACGGGCACAGGCTCCATCGGTCGCAGACTGACCCTGCTTCTGGCTGGTGTTGCGGCGCTTTTGTCCGTGCTCAGTTGGTGGATGGTCACCGGGCTGGCCCGTCAGGCCGCGGAACGCACTCAGGACAACGTGCTGGCTGCGTCAGTGACGACGATTGCCGAAACTCTGCGCAGCGAACAGGGCGAGGTGCGGCTTGAATTGCCCTATTCCGCCTTTTCGATGCTGGGTGCCATAAGTGAGGATCGGGTGTTCTATCGGGTGTCCACGGGCGACACTGTTCTGACCGGATATGATGACCTGCCGGTCCCCACGGAAGTGGCGGTGTCGGGTGGGCGTGTCCTCTTCGATACCGGCGAATACAGCGGCGAGGAAATCAGAATGGCCACGGTATCGCGCCTTGTTCTGGCGGGAACGCAACCGGTGCCCGTGACCGTCACCGTTGCGCAGACACGAGGTGGCGTTGCGTCGATTTCGGCCGAGCTGTCACAACTCGCTGCATTCCTGTCTGTCGCGTTTTTCCTTGTTGCCGTGACATTGTCGGCCTTTGCAGCGCGCACCTCGCTGAAACCTCTGAACGACATCGCCGCTGCGGTGTCCCGGCGCGGGCCGTCAGACCTTCGGCCCTTGCGTCGGGCCGCACCGACAGAACTTGCGCCGCTGATGACATCGCTCAACCGTTTGATGGACCGTCTGGGCCAATCCATCCGCAGCGCAGAAGACTTCATCGCCGAAGCGGCGCATCGCATTCGCACACCACTGGCAACGGTCCGTGCGCAGGCTGAAATCGCTCTGCGCTCGGCCAGGGATGATGAGCAGAAACAAAGATTGCGTCAGATGATCCGGGCCGTCGATGAAAGCTCGCGCTCTGCGGGGCAATTGCTGGATCATGCCACAGTGATCTATCGCTCGGATGATCTGATGCGGTCCCCCGTCAAGCTGTCGGACCTTGTCGGCCAGGCCGTGGCCGGGTTGGAACCGACCGCGGCCATGAAGGACATCGGTTTGCATGTGGACATGATCCCGGTTCAGGTTGAGGTCGATCCTGTCCTGATGGAAAACGCACTGCGAAATGTCTTGGACAACGCGATCAAATATTCGCCCCCGGACACCGTCGTGACGATCACGGCCAGCGAAGCGCAGGGTGAGGTCCGGATTGCGGTCAGCGATCAGGGGCCCGGTCTGGGCGACGGGCCCGTCGATCTGTTGACCCACCGTTTTCAGCGCGGCAGCAACACGCAAGGCATTGTCGGCTCCGGTCTTGGGCTGACCATTGCCAAGGACGTGTTGGTCGCTCATGGCGGACGGCTGGAACTGGAAAGCCTTCAGGGAAGGAACGGAACATGCGCCACGCTTGTCTTGCCATCCTCTTGAGCTGTTTTGCCTCGCTTGTTCAGGCGCTTGAGATCGAGGATCACCGCCTTTTTGCGGGCACGGGCGATCGTGTGCTGCGGGTGATCTCCACCGCCGATCTGGAAGTGTTTGAGCCCTATCTGCGCGCGTTTCAATCCAGCCAGCCATCCTTGACCATCGACTATACCGTTGTCTCCTCGACCGAGTTGCACAAGGCGGTCAGAGAGGGCGCTGCCTTTGATCTTGCCTTGTCGTCCGCCATGGATTTGCAATTCCAGCTGGCAAACGACGGCTTTGCGCAAAGCCACCAGTCAGAAGCGACCGCGGCGTTGCCGGACTGGGCCCGTTGGCGGGATTTGATCTTCGCCTTCACCGCCGAGCCAGCCGTCGTTGTCCTGTCCACGCAACGGTTCGACGGATTGAAGTTGCCAACGACCCGACAGGAGCTGGTGACTTTGCTGCGTGAATATCCGGAACGGTTCGAGGGTGCGGTTGGCACCTATGACGTTCGGGACAGTGGGCTGGGCTACCTTTTCGCCACACAGGAAGCGCGCTCGACCGACGCCTATTGGCGTCTGTCCGAAGTGATGGGCCGACTTAACCCGCAGCTTTACTGCTGTTCCGGTCAGATGATCGACGATGTCGCGCAGGGGCGCCTCGCGCTCGCCTACAACGTTCTGGGCAGCTATGCGGCCGAACGGCTGGCTCGGGATTCCGGCGGGCAGGTGCAGATCCTCGGGATGGAGGATTTTACCAATGTCATTCTGCGGACCGCGATCATCCCCAGCCAGGCCCGGGAAACCGCTGCCGCAGGCGCTCTGATCGACATGTTGGCGCGGCTTGGGCAAAGGGAAACACCCGACGATTGGCCTTTGCCGCCGTTGGGCCAGACCGGTGCCGACAGTCTGGTCGGGTTCGGTCCAATCCGGCTGGGGCCGGCGCTGATGGTGTATCTCGACCCTTTGAACCGGCGGGCTTTCCTCACGGAATGGGAAAACGCGTTGGAGCAGCGATAGCCCACGTGCGGTCCTCTACGCTGGGTCCGAGATGCCCGATCCCGATGAAGTTTTCGGCATTCGGGACTGTTTGCCCGATTCAGGGGCGTAAACATTTGAAAACACGCAGGGGCCGTGGTTCATTTTGGCAATGGCACAGGACAGTTTGACGAGGGACCAGACTCCGGCGCTCAGTCGGGCGCTTGCTGCTAAGGCAAGCGAGATCTATCCCGACTATGATGCTGATATTCTGGCATCGAAGGTGATCGACGCCTTCTGGCCCGAAGGCACGCATCGCCGGAAACGCGCGCGCAAACCGGGCAATGCGCTCTGGTCCCAGCGGGATGCGCTGCTGATCACCTATGGCAATTCAATTGTTGACGGGGTGCATAAGCCGCTTGATCTGCTCAACGACTTCCTGCGCCGCTATCTCAAGGGCGTGGTGGATGGGGTGCACATCCTGCCCTTCTTTCCCTTCACGTCGGATGACGGGTTCGCGGTCACGGATTACATGGCGGTCAACCCGCAACTTGGCGATTGGCCGGACATCAACCGCATCGCTTCGGACTTCAAGCTGATGTCCGATCTCGTGCTCAACCATGTGTCAAGCCAAGGCACGTGGTTCAATGCCTATCGTCAGGGACAGGCCCCCTACGACCGCTTCTTCTTCGAGGCTGATCCGACGGACGATCTGAGCATGGTTGTCCGGCCCCGCACGACGCCGCTTCTGCAGGAGGTCGAGACCAAGACCGGACCGCGCCATGTCTGGTGCACCTTCAGCCACGATCAGATCGACCTCGATTTCCGCAATCCCGAAGTGTTGCTGGAGTTCCTGCGGATCATTCGCACCCATATCGACAACGGGGTTCAGATCATTCGGTTGGATGCCGTTGCGTTCCTTTGGAAAGAGGTCGGATCACCGTCGATCCACCTGCCGCAGACCCATGCGATCGTCAAACTGATCCGGTTGCTCTGTGACTATGCCATCGAGCCGATAGTTCTCCTGACTGAAACAAATGTCCCCAAGGCCGAGAACCTGAGCTATTTCGGCAGGCGGGACGAAGCGCATGTCATTTACAATTTTCCGCTGCCGCCACTGATCCTGCATGCGCTTTTGTCGGGTAACGCACGCAACCTCGATACATGGCAAAGATCAATGCCGCCCGCGCCTCTGGGCTGTGCATATCTCAACTTCACGGCCAGCCACGACGGCATCGGCATGCGTCCTGCCGAGGGACTTTTGTCGTCGGACGATCAGGCCGCGATGATCGACGCAGTGCGCGCAGCCGGTGGTCTGGTGTCGATGCGCGCGTTGCCGGGCGGGGGTGAGGCACCCTACGAGTTGAACACCACGTTCTTTGCCGCATTGGCGCAAACCTTCGATGGCCCGGACGATCACCATCTTGAGCGGTTCCTTTGTTCACAGACCATCGTGATGTCGCTCGAGGGCATACCGGCCTTCTACATCCATTCCATGCTGGCCACTCCGAACGACATCGAAGCTGTCGAGCGGCGCGGCATGAATCGCGCGATCAACCGCCACAGATGGGACTACGACGCGCTGCAGCGACACCTGTCAGACGACAGCTCGGTTCACGCACAAGTCCTTGCGGGGCTAACGCGGCGTTTGAAAATCCGCCAGCGGCAAGCGGCGTTCCACCCCAACGCCACGCAGTTCACCGTCACCACCGGCGATGCCCGCGTGTTCGGGATCTGGCGGCAGAGCCTTGATCGGCAGCAGTCGATCTTCGCGCTGCACAATGTCAGCAAGGACACCGTGACCGTTCCGGTCAGCACGCTGAATATCATCGCGGATGAAGACTGGCGCGATCTTTTGTCAGGCGAGATCATACCCGAGGACGACATCGCGCTTGCGCCCTACCAGTGTCGCTGGATCAGCAACGCGGGTCACTGATATTCCTGTGCGTCCGCTGCGACGGTGGCCTGCATGTCTCGCAGGAATTCCGGATCGGCGGCATGGACGCGGTTCCATGTCGCGATAAAGGGCGTTTCGTGCGGGTTGTCGAGAAAGGTCTGCCCGGCCCGCATGATGTTCTCGGCAAAGAGTTCGATGGAGGCTTCCTCGGCATGGCGATCCACCGACAGGCCGTTCATCTGGGCATCGCTGTAATACGCATCAAGAAGATCCAGCGCGCTGCGATAATAGGTGGCCTTCAGCGTTCGGAACACGTTTGTCGTGAAGATCGTGCCATCGGCGGCGAGCTTGCGGAAGATCGCCTTGCAGATATCGGTCGACATGCGGTTGAGCCCGGTCGCCGCGTCCTCGGGGCTGAGCGCCTGATGCTTGTGGTCATAGGCATCCGCAATCTCGACCTGACAGACGGCCTTGGGCGCGAGGTTGCGCCAGGCTTCGGACAGGACCCCGATTTCGAGCCCCCAATCCGAGGGGATGCGCAAGTCCGGCAGGATGTTGGTCCGCATCGCGAATTCACCCGACAGCGGATAGCGAAAGCTGCGCAGGTAATCGAGGTAGTCCCGATCCCCGACCACCCGCTTCAATGCGATCAGAAGCGGGCTGACAAGAAGTCGGGTCACGCGCCCGTTCAGCTTTTCGCCACCAATGCGCGCATAATAGCCCTTGGCGACCTGGTAGGGAAAGGTGGGGTTCGCCACGGGATAGATCAGCCGCGCAAGCAATTCGTTGGTGTAGGTCAGGATATCGCAGTCGTGAATGGCCATGACCGCGCTGTCCTGACATCCGATCAGATAACCTATTGATGTCCAGACATTCTTCCCCTTACCTTGCTCGGCCGGGGACAGTCCCATTTGCTCCAGCCGGTTCGCAAGTGCCAGCATGCGCGGGCTGTCGTTCCAGATCACGATATGGTTCTGGTTCAGCCCTTCGAAGAACTGCTTGGCGTGGCGGAACTGGGACTCATCCGCGCGATCCAGCCCGACGATCACACGGTGGAGATACGTCACACGCGACAACTCGGACAGGATGTTGGGCATCGCATCGGTTTCGAGCTCGGAATAAAGGCAGGGCAGGATCAACGACATCTTCCGTGTCTGTGCGAAGGTCTCGAGCTCATAGGTCATTTCGGCCAGTGAACGGGTTCGCAGATTGTGCAGAGTCGCGATGTTTCCGTTCTGATGAAAATCAACCATGGATCGGGTATCCTTGCGCAGGGAAGAAAGTATCCAGAAAATCGTTGACCGCACTGTTCCAGCCGACGGGTCCGGCTTCTGCGGTTCGCGTGATGCGGCCCTCGACCTCATACCACAGGCGATGACGTCTGACTCATCTGGGATGTTTGGGCTTCCCGATGCGCCGTTGATCTGATTCCATGGTGGGCAAAGGAGTTTCC
>NZ_JALEGT010000029.1 GCF_022763305.1 Marivita sp.
CACCTCAGCGCCGCCGGTGAAGCGCTATCTAGATACCGGCGCGAAACTCCGCAAGTCCTTTTTTCACTCTTGCACGATTTTTTTGCTCAGCCCCAAAGACGCCCTGTTTTTCCGGCATGATCGGTCCTCTCCGCAAGCATAGATCAACGATCGAGCGCCTTGCGGGCAAGGGTCATAAACTGCGCGCGTTCGTCGGGCGTGAGCGACGAGAGAATATCGGCCTGCAAGTCGGCCACCAGCGGCAGGATACGCGCATGAGCCGTGTCACCTGTATCCGTCAGGGTGATCACACGGGCCCGCCTGTCTCGGTCACTGACGGCGCGGTCAACATAGCCCTTTTGCAGCAGCCGTTCGATGACACCGCCGATCGTTGCCCGGTCATAGGCGATCAGTGCGGCGATTCCCGCCTGATCGAGGCCGGGATTGGCGCGAATCGCATTGAGTGCCGCAAACTGAACGGGTGTCAGGTCCTCTCCCTCCGCCTGCATGCGCGCGGCGAAGACCTGGGTCGACATCTGGTTCAAGCGCCGGATCACATGTCCGGGCATCTCGAGGATTTCCAATGGACACCTCCTTCGCCCCGCCCCTGCGGTCTCAGTGTTTCGCAGGTTCGGAATGACCGCAAGAAAAATATGTGTACTTACTTATTTTCCTCCGCAATAATATGTATAGCTATCAATTTGCAGCACGCATGATCGGGGAGGACATTTCATGCAGTATCACCTGAACGGGTTCCGACCCGGCAATCCCGATGTGAAGGCGCCTGCCCCGGGCCGTGACACCCACGCCGATGTCGTTCCGGAAACGGTCGACGTGCTGATCGCGGGATGCGGTCCTGCCGGGCTTTGCCTTGCCGCGCAGCTGGCGCTCTGCCCCGTCATCACCACCCTGATTGTCGAGCCGAAATCCGGCCCGCTGGAAAAGGGCCAGGCCGACGGGGTCAGCGTGCGGTCGATGGAAATGTTCCAGGCCTTCGGCTTTGCCGAGACCGTCAAGCGCGAAGCCTATTGGGTGAACCAAACCGCGTTCTGGCGTCCAGACCCAGCCACACCCGATCACATCCATCGTGTGGGCATCACGCAGGATGTGGCGGATGATCAATCCGAGATGCCGCACACCATCGTGAATCAGGCGCGCATCCACGAGCTTTTTCTGGATGTGATGCGCCATGCGCCCACCCGCCTTGTCCCGCAGTACGGGATGCGGGTGCGGGACCTGTCCGTTGACCAGACCGCCGACGATCACCCTGTCCATGTCACACTGGACCGGGTGGCCGAAGATGGATCGGCAGGCGGGAGCGTTCAGGTCCGCGCCCGATACGTCGTCGGCTGTGACGGCGCGCGCAGCACCGTGCGACAGGCGATTGGCGGAACGTTGCATGGCGATGCGGCCCATCAGGCGTGGGGTGTCATGGACATTCTCGCAAATACGGATTTCCCGGATGTCCGGCGCAAATGCCTGATCCAATCGGCGCGCGAGGGCAATGTCCTGATCATCCCGCGCGAGGGCGGGTATCTCTTTCGCATGTATGTCGAGCTCGACAAGCTCAATCCGGAAGAGCGGGTTGCCCATCGCAAGCTGACGGCGGAGGATATCATTGCGGCGGCGAACCGGATCATGCGCCCATACCGGATCGACGTGAAGGAGGTGGTCTGGTGGTCGGTCTATGAAATCGGGCACCGGCTGACCGACAAGTTCGACGACGTGCCACCCGCCGAGACCGCGCACCGCACCCCCCGCGTGTTCACCGCAGGCGATGCCTGTCACACACATAGCCCCAAGGCGGGACAGGGCATGAACGTGTCGATGGGCGACACGTTCAATCTGGGCTGGAAGCTGATCCATGTGCTGACGGGGCGGTCCCATCCGGACCTGCTGCACAGCTATTCGGCGGAACGCCATCTTGAGGCGAAACGGCTGGTGGAAACCGACCATGCCTGGGCCCGGATCATGAGCGCCCCACCAACGGCGACAGAGCTGGACGGGACTGAACTGCCCCGGTTCCAGAAGCAGTTCATCGAGAACCTCGAGTTCACCGGCGGGCTTGCAGTGCGCTATGAGCCGTCAGCTCTGATCGCGGCGACGGCGCGACAGGAACTGGCCACCGGGCAAATCCTCGGCAAACGGTTTCATTCCGCGCCGGTGGTGCGGCTGGCCGATGCAAAGCCGATGCATCTGGGCCATGTCGCCGAGGCCGATGCGCGCTGGCGGCTCTATGCCTTTGCCGGGTCGCGCGACACGGGGGTCGAGGGCGGCGCGATCCATGACCTTTGTACCTATCTGGAAACAGACGCGGCCTCACCAATTCTGCGGACACGTCGGTCCGGTGAAGATCCTGACGCCGTGATCGACCTGCGCGCCATCTTTCAACAGGACTTCCGCGCGTTGCGGTTCGAAGACATGCCCAGCCATCTGCGCCCGTCGAAGGGCCGGTACGGTCTGCATGACCATGAAAAGCTGTTCTGCGTTGATCACAAAACCGGTCAGGACATCTATGACATGCGCGGGATAGACCGGGATTCGGGCTGCATGATCGTCGTCCGGCCAGATCAATATATCGCCCATATCCTGCCGCTTGACGCGACGGCCGAGCTGTCCTCGTTCTTTGCCGGGATTTTCCTGCCCGCATCAGCAACGACATCAGACCGCCTGCATCGGCAACCGGCCTGAGAAGACAGGCTCAATCCTTGCGGCGTTTTACCGTGACGATGCATTTCGAATGGCGCGGGTGGAGCGCCGGGAGGTCGCGTCCCAGAACATCGACCGAGCCGACATGGCGCAGCGCTCCGGACGATTCGACCTCGCCATCGACGACGGACCGGCGCTTGCCATGGCCGCTCGCAACGCAGCGGATGACCTCGCCCCTGGTGGTCTGGAAACGCGGGGCGTTGTGCTCGGGCTGACGCCCGATCTCTCGCGTGACGACATGTTGACCGATGGGCGGGGTCTGAACCTGCGGTCTGTGCTCGATCGTGGCACCGGGATTGGTGGTCAGTGTGGGCACGGACTGAGGACGGGGCTTGGGACGCAGAACCGCGACGGGCGTGGGTTGAGCGCCGCCTGCCGGACCGGTTGCACCGGGTGTCGGGACCTGTGGTTGCACCGGGACAGTGACGGGTATCATCTGCGGTGTCGGTTGGGGAACGCGCTGCGGGACGGGGGTCGGCACCCGTTGCGGCGGCAGCGTGGGCACGGTCACTGTCGCAGGATGCGGCACCTGATTGGGTGAGACGCCCGTCGTGACCCCGGGATTTTGGAACGGGACAATCACAGGAGTGATGGCAGGGCGTTGCGGCGGAACCCGACCGGGAACCGGTGTGGGCGTCGGTGTCGGCACGAGGATCGGCACCAGATACGGAGCGGTCTGGGGGACCTGCGTTGCGCCCGGCGGAGTGACTGGACTGTGGCCGGTGATCACGATCTGGGGATTCGGATGGACGACAATCGGCGGCAGCTGACTGCCCGGGACCGGCGGCGTCCGTTGCGGAACCGGCTGCGGCACAGGCGATGTGCCGGTGATCACTGTCGGCGGGTTCGGCACGATGGTGATCGGCGGCTGCTGGTTGCCCGGGACCGGCGGTGTCCGTTACGGAACCGGCTGCGGCACGGGCGATGTACCGGTGATCACGGTCGGCGGGTTCGGCACGATGGTGATCGGCGGCAGCTGACTGCCGGTGAAAGACGGCGTCGGTTGCGGTTGAATGGTGATGACAGGCGACGTCCCCGTGACAACCGTTGAAGGGTTCGGAGAAATCGTGATCGTCGGTGGCCGGTTGCCGGTGAAGGATGGCGTCGGCTGCGGCGTCAATTGTGGTGCAGGCGAGGTTCCGGTGATCACGGTCGGCGGGTTGGGTGTCAGCACCACTCCCTGACCGGTAAAGGATGGCGTCGGCTGCGGCGTCAGTTGCGGCGCAGGGGACGTCCCGGTGATCACGGTCGGCGGGTTGGGTGTCAGCACCACGCCCTGACCGGTAAAGGATGGCGTCGGCTGCGGCGTCAATTGTGGCGCTGGCGAGGTCCCGGTGATCACAGTCGGCGCGTTGGGTGTCAGCACCACTCCCTGACCGGTAAAGGATGGCGTCGGCTGCGGCGTCAGTTGCGGCGCAGGAGACGTCCCGGTGATCACGGTCGGTGGGTTGGGTGTCAGCAAGACACCCTGACCTGTAAAGGACCCCCCGGGTTGGGGTGTGATAACGGGTCCAGGCGAAGTCCCGGTGATGACTTCCGGCGCGACCGGCACCAGCGTAACGACGGTCGGCTGACCACCCGGCCCGGTTTGCCCGACCTGGTTCGAGGTCGGCACGTTGGACGGCGCGGGAATGCCTCCGGTCAAGGGCGGAGGCGAGCCGCATTCGGCGGATCTGTGCGGGTTGCCGACACCGATACAGTGTCCAAACGCGTTTCCGTTGGCGACCACCGGTCCGGCAAAGGACAGAAGCGCAGCAGTCGTGAGTGCAAGGGACGTGCGCATTGCGATCACCATGACTTTGTCAGGTTGAGGTAAACGGCAGGCTCGCCGGCTCTTGTGTCCGGCCCGTCTTCGAGCGGCGCGGCAATGTAGGAGCGCGCGAAGAACCCGTTGGAGAACTCGGCGTCGATACCCAGACCGACCGAAGCCAGCGTCGTTTCGTCGATTTCATGCGCACGGGGATCGTTGTTCCTGACGTATCCGTAATCGACAAATCCGAACGGGCGCAGACGATTGAGGTAGGCGCTGTCGATGAACAGGTCGCGGCTGATTTCAAGGCTGGTGGAGTAGCCGCTGTCGCCTTGCGCCTCGGCAAAAAGGTAGCCGCGTTCGGCATCTATACCGCCGAGATAGAACTCTTCGACGCTCGGCAACCGGTCAGAGGAGTGCTGGCCCCAGAGTTCCGCGCGGATCGTGGTGTCCGGCCCGAGCAGCGCGATGGGATGTTCGTATCCGAACCCGAACCGCAGATAGCTGAAGCTTTCATCGCCGTCGTCGATGCCCTGCGCCATCTCGCGCTGTTCGCCATATGCGACGCTGATCGCATATTCGTACGCCCCACCGGCCGCCAATGCCTTGCCATAGATCCAGCTTGCGGCCAGGACATCGACTTCGCTGTCGAATTCCTGCGCGCCGACATCCACTTCCGATGAGGAGCGGCGAAGGTCGAGAAGGCCGTACCCGTAGGTGTCCACGTTGCGGATAAACGGGTATCCGAGGGCAAGGATCGCAGTCCGACCGGCGATGTCGGTTTCCTGCAACGCGCCGCGCGCGTCGCGATAGGCTCCGACAGAGCCAAAATAGGCCTCGCCATACAGACCGCTTCCACCCAACGGCATGCGATAGGTCAACGCCCCCCAGACCGAGGAATCATCCCGGTCCGTTTCGGCCGTCGCAGCCAGTTCGAACCGCAAGAGATCACCGGCCGTCAGATGGCTCAGGTAGGTTTGCGAAAATGACAGGCGCACCGCTTCTCCAAAAGCACGCGACGGATGGTCGAGCGACAGGCTGCCGTAATCCCTGTCAAGCTCTTCCGCGATGACCCGAAGCCGTGCATGAGCCGCGCCGGGCGGATAATCGAACTCTGCTGTCGCGGTGATCGCGCCGATATCTTCGACCAGCATGATGGCGCGTTCGAGATCGTCTTGTTGCAGCCCACGCTTGCCCAAGAGGGGGCGCGTGTAGGCCTGAACCAGTCGGAAATGGTCTTCGTCCACACCTTCGATGACGATGTTGCCGACCTCACCTTCATCGACCACAAGCGTGTGACCATCGGCGGCCAGGAAAACCTCGGCAAGCAGATAGCCGTCTTCGAGATAGATGGTCTCGATCACCTCTGCGAGCGCTTCGGGCGTCACCGCCCCTGTTTCGCGCTGCGCAAGGAGCGTGGCAAAGGTGAGCAATTCCGCAGGTTCGTAATGCGAAACGCCCAAAAGGGTATAGGTTTCGGTGGCCTGCTGCGCAAAAGCGGCGGACGCCGCCCCAGAGAGCGCAGTCACGATGCACAGAATGCGTGTGGTTTTCGATTTCATAATTCAACCAAAGGGCGAGGTTCTCAACAAGTCAACTTGGCGGACCACCGGACAAGCGCTCTGTCCCTCACCCGTGGCCTCTGCGTTACAGAACGGCCCCTTCAGCGCAGAGTTTACCCGGATCAACACATCCGGCACTCGGCGGCGTGTTGGACGACGGGCATTTTGAACAGTATCGTCCGACATTGACATTAGGTTTTGAGTTGATATTTTTTAACATATTTTCAAATACTTAAGCTAAATCACGACATTGGCAGGTCAGTCTTTCGACATCCAATCTGGGTCTTACGACATGCCCAGAGGGTCCTGAAATTCCCCTCACCCATGCTTCTTATCACCGTATCCCTTCAAAACACAGGATTTGGAAAAGAGAAAGCCGCCCAGAAGGGCGGCTTTGAGTGTCCGATCGTGACTTGGTTCGAGGTGGAACTCAGCGCAACAAGTTTCGCTCCTCGTCAAATCGCTGCATGATTTTTTCAGTATCGATGATCGACCAGTGCTCTGCGACAAACGGATTGAGTTCGTCGTCTACGCACATTCGTTCCTCATATGCGTCAGCGAAATGGCCCATGTCCAAGACCTCTCCACCCTCGGTCCGACAATTTACAATTGCCATGATCCCGATTTCTACTGCGACACCAAAACGACGGGCTGATGCGTGGATCAAAATCTGGATAAACTCATCATACTCGAGGATCTGATGATCCGTGACACCACCTTTCCGGGAAAGTGTCTGAAGCGCATTTTTGAGCTGCGGCCCATCAGTCTTGAATTCAATCGGACAGATTTCCTGTGGGCGAACGCGCCGCAACAAGGGTGAATCCATATTGATGAGTGCCTTCGCTTCTGGCGTTGCCGTCAAGATCAGACAGACCGGCCATTCCTTGTGCTGCATCATGTTCCAAAATATTCTTAGGAATGATTCAACGCTGTCCCTTGTCTTGTATCTCCCGCTATCTTGAACTTCGTCCAAGTGGACAGCCGCCGCCCCAGCCTTCTTCAGCAACGACATGGCCATATTTGTAAGGTACTGCTCGTCCCTTCTGGACCTGACGCTTTCTCCAAGCCCTTCAAGAATGGCCTGCATCGTTTCTTTCACGGTCGAGCGACCGGGAACAATGATCGACAAGATCCGAGACCCGAATTTCTAACCGCCGTCGCGCTCAACCAACTCCTGGTGTTCAGTCATGATTTGTAAGCGGCAAGCTGAGGCCGTTCAGGCGTTATAGCGCCATGGCATGAGGGCGTCGATTTCTGCGCGTGGCCATTGGTTGGCGAGGCGTTCCAAGGTCTGTGTCATCCACGCGACCGGATCGACGTTGTTCATTCTGCATGTTTGCAAAAGTGTTGCGATTGTCGCCCAAGTACGGCCGCCGCCATCTGAACCAGCGAACAGACTGTTTTTCCTTGTGATGGTCTGAGGCCGAATTGCGCGTTCGACAATGTTGGAATCGAGCTCAATGCGGCCGTCAGTGAGGAAGCGCTCGAAGATGTCCCGGCGCGTCATGGCATAGCGGAGCGCTTCGGCCAGTTTCGATTTGCCCGAGATGCTCGGCAGGGTTTGCTGCCAAAGGGTGAACAGGTCGGCAACGATGGGGGCCGAGACCGCCTGTCGTGCGGCGAGGCGCGCTTCAGGGCTTTGCCCTCGCACGTCTGCCTCGAGCTTCCAAAGCTCGGTCATCCGCTCAACCGTGACCGTCGCGATCTGGCTGTCTCCAGCTTTATGAAGCTCATAGAACCGCCGCCGGGAATGTGCCCAGCAACCTGCAAGCAACGGGCCGTCATTGCCTCCGTTCTTGCGCACAAGCTTGTTGTAGGCGGCATAGCCGTCCACCTGAAGGATACCGCGATACCCTTCGAGATGCCGACGCGCGCATTCTCCAGACCGGCTATCCTCAAACCGATAGGCTACCATGGGGGGACCACTTCCACCGAAGGTACTGTCATCTCGAGCATAGGCCCAAAGCCACGCTTTTTTCGCGCGACCTGCGCCGGGGGCAAGGGTTGGCAGGCTGGTTTCATCCGCGAAGACCCTGTCGCCTTTGCCGTTTCGATATGCGCTCTTTGGTCTCCCAATAGCTGATCGCGTGGCGTCCAAACCCGATTGTCCGGCTCCCCTGTTGAGCGTTGAACCCTTCGCCTTTCCAGACAAGCCGGGCGTCGGTGACGTTCTGTGTCTTGCACCTGGCACAACGTAGGCGGGTCAGAACGTCCGCTATCTTGGTCTCTGGCGGCACTGGCACGGTGGCCAAGGGCAGGTCAGTGAAATGTCCGCACCCGCACCGGACATGCAGGTGATGCCCTCTCACGCTCTCGATGCGGGTCTGAAACCTCATAGCCTTTATAGACGAAACTTTCGCGGGCGGGTTGGGTGCTCGTGTCACCTTCCCCGAGTTCTTCACCTTTGAACGGGTCCGGCTTCGGAAGGCAAATGCCCCTTGGCTTTTAGCCAAGCCTCAAATTCAGGCGCGGTATGAGGCAATCCAGTTTCATCGGTGAATGTCTTACGGAGCGCTTCGCGCATTTTCTTGTGGCTGTAGGTCCATCCCATTGTCATCTCCTAATCAGTAAAAAACGGTCGTGTTGACCGCCACACCGAGCGTGGCGACGTGTGAACGCACCAAGCCTTGAGACACCGAAACTTTCCAAGAAATGCCGTGTACGACTAATTTAACGACCGTCGAACGTCGCTTAACAATTTATCTTGGATAAGTCGCGGCAGTCAAGCGGACCGTGCCTGCCCGTTGTGTCCTCGCCTTTTCAGTCTTTTCGGGTGTTGGTTCCGCATCAGGGCACCATGCAATCGCCATTTTGACCAATGAAATAAGGGATTTCAGGTTTTCAGGCGGCGGCGTATCCCCCTAAAAATCCCCCTTGGTGCTGTTGTTGACCACCCTTTCGGAGCGTCTTAGCCCCACTCCGATGTCACCATTTGACAGCTTCGCGGCTGGCGATACGCTCGGAGTACAGGACCTCGATTCCTTTCACACTCCTAACCTAGGGCCGTGGCGTTGCTGCGGCTCTCTTTTTACCCCCCGGTCAGCTTCTTCAGCTCCGCTTCAATCTGCGGACGGTAGGCGTCCAGTGCTTCCCGCACGATAGCGGACGCGCTCTTGCGGGCTTGGGTCGGTGCCTTCGCCGGAACCTCTCCCTTTGCCTTGGCACCAGCGATTGCGCGGCGGATTGCTCGCTTCTGCGCTCGCTCGACCTTCACCCGTTCTTCTGCCAAGTCGCGGACCAGTTCGATAAGTTCGACTGGCAGGTTGTAAGACACCGTTTCGTGCAACGGGTTCCCGGCGGCGTCGGTGTAATCGTCTGTAGGCGTATCGGTGCCGGACATCGCGGTGACAGCTTCGGCGGCTTCCTTGGCGGTCGGCTTGATGTTCGCGGCTAGGGGCTTGCGGGCCATGTTCTCACCTCTCTGCTATTTTCTTGACCACACTGGCCAGTGCTCTGATTTCGGAGTGTCCGGCGCTTCCCTTGGCAAAGTCGCCTATCCATTGCCCGGCGGTGAAGGCGTCCGCATGGGCGATACGTTGCGCGATGCTCGGGCCTACGGGTTCGCCATAGCCATGCAGGGCGGCTTCAATCTCGGCACCTGCGGCTGTCCTGCGGTCCACCTTGGAAGGCACCAGCAAGGCGCGGGGCTTGTCGCTCTTACGGGCCGTGCGGGCTTTCTCGATCAACTCGATTGCGCCGTTGGTCGCGCGGATGTCGGCACCGGACGGGCTAACAGGCACAACGGCAAGGTCACAGATTGCCAGGGCGGCGGTCGTGGCTTCTCCGAGCATAGGGGGCAGGTCGATAACGGTGTGTTCCGTCTCGATTGCCAGCACACGGTCCAGCCATGCGGTCACGGCGCTGTCAGACAGTGGCGCGGCCATGACATCGAAAGGCAACTGCCCTTCCTCTGCCCATGCGGCGGCGGTGCCTTGCGGATCGGCGTCCACCAGCGTGACGTTAGGGGCCAATGCGCCGGATATGTTCACGGCTAGGGTCGATTTACCGACCCCGCCTTTCAGGTTCGCAAGCGCGATGATTGCCATATGTAAGCCCCTCTGTCCGCTCTTGGTGGCGGTGTTGACTTATCCGTAACGGATAAACACAAGGGCTGTCCACAATTATTGGTTATTGCTCAATAGGCAATGCCGGGCTGTCGGCGTCCACCACCCGCTTGCCTTCCCAATAGGCAACGGTCTTCGGATGCAGCCCACATTCATCGGAGAGACGGGCTTGTGACCACCCTAAGACCCTCACGAAAGAAAGGGAGGCATGAGCAAGTACGAATTTGGTGGTGGGATCGAGCTCCCCAAAACCAGTGCCCCAACCAAGCCCCGCGTAAAAGTGGCCGCCGAGACTGCGATAGCCCGGAGTCAAATATGACGGGTTCGTCTTCAATGATCTCGATTCCTTCGACGCAATATCAAGCACTTTCAATAACTTGCCAAAACCTCTGGCGTTTTGCACGGGTTTTCTGGCACCGCCACGTCCATGATCACAGGCAGCGGTAGCTGGTCGGTCAACCGAGGCCAATCTTGACGCAGGGTAACTTTGCCCGGATTCAAAAAATTATTGATTTATACTCATGCGCCTGAATTGACCTGATGTCGTTTCAGACGATTTTGTATTTTTCTAGGGATACGACGCGGAAGTTGTCGGTTACGGTATCG
>NZ_JALEGT010000030.1 GCF_022763305.1 Marivita sp.
TGCATGTTTCGCGTGATGGCGGGCACTGATTCCATCTGATCGTGGGCACTGATTTCACGCGAACGCGGGCACTGATTTCGCGGGATCGTGGGCAGACTTGGTCGACGTACTGAGACTACTTCCTCTCCTATTCACAGGGAGGAGCTGAATGCCGACAGGACGTCTAAACATGCGCCGGATTCGAGATGTATTGAGATTGAAGTTTGCCCAAGGGCTGAGTGAGCGGGCGATCGCCACGTCACTCGGGCTTGGGAAAGGAAGCGTTGGAACTTATGTGCGGCGCGCTCGGGAGGCAGGCTTGGGTTGGCCGCTGCCTGAGGGCCTGGATGATGACGGTCTGGAACTGCTTTTGTTTCCAGCATCACCTACGGTCCCGGATCCGAACCGTCCCGTTCCTGATTGGTCGATGATCGACAAGGAACTGCGCAAGCGCGGGGTCACCCGCATGCTACTTTGGCAGGAATACCGCGACCAGTATCCTGGCGGCTTCGGATACACCTGGTTTTGCACACACTTTGACGCCTGGAAGGGACGCGTCCGCCCCAGCATGCGTCAGACACATGTTGGTGGCGAGAAAGTCTTCGTGGACTTCTCGGGGGATACGATAGAGATCGTCGATCCTGACACAGGCGAGGTCCGTACCGCCAAGCTGTTTGTCGCGGCCATGGGGGCATCAAGTTACACTTATGCAGAAGCCGTTGCCTCCGAAGGGCTGGAAGACTGGATCGGCGCACACACCCGTATGTTCAGCTATCTTGGTGGTGTGCCGAAGGCGGTGGTCCCGGACAACTTGAAGTCAGCTGTGATCAAGCCCGATCGTCATGATCCAGGTCTTAATCGAACCTATGCTGAGATGGCTGAGCACTACGGCACTGCGATCCTACCGGCGCGGCCCTACAAGCCAAAAGACAAAGCAAAAGCTGAGGTGGCGGTTCAGGTGTCACAACGTTGGATTGTCGCGCGCCTGCGGAACCGGCGGTTCTTCTCACTCGCCGAGTTGAACGCGGCAATCCGGCCCTTGCTGAATGACCTAAACACGCGGGTCATGCGCGACTACGGGGCCAGTCGTGCCGATCTGTTTGCCACGTTGGACCGTCCGAACCTGATGTCCCTCCCAGCGACCCCATATGTCTTCGCCCGCTGGAAACGGGCGCGTGTCGCGCCAGACTATCACATAGAGGCGGACGGCTGCTGGTACTCGGTCCCCTTCGGTCTGATCCGGCAACTCGTCGATCTGAGGCTGACCCAGACGACTTTAGAGGTCTTCCATCGCGGCAAGCGCGTGGCCAGCCATGCCCGCAATCCCGGGCGGCGCAGCCATATCACAGTGCCCGATCACATGCCGTCTTCTCACCGGCGCTACGCGGAATGGACACCTGCGCGCATCTTGGCCAGCGCTGAGAAACTGGGACCATCCGTTGCCGCGTTCTGCCAGATTGTCATGGAGAACCGTCCACACCCCGAGCAGGGGTTCCGGACCTGCCTCGGCGTGTTGGCATTGGCTAAAAGCTATGAGCCGGCACGCCTTGATGCGGCCTGTCAGCGTGGTGTCGCCATCAAGGCGCGTTCCGTGGCGTCTATCCGATCCATTCTGCAGACCGGCCTCGATCAGGCCTTTCTGGAGCCCGAAGCCGAAGAGCTTCCCCTGCAGCATCCCAACATCCGGGGTCAGAATTACTACCACTAAGAAAAGGAAAATCCCTTGCTGACACATCCCACATCTGAACGCCTTGAGGCTATGGGCTTCATCGGCATGGCCAAGGCGCTGGATGAACAGCGTCGCGCCAGTGACATGTTTGAAAATTTGAGCTTTGAAGAGCGCCTCGGTTTGCTCGTGGATCGCGAGGCAGCCGAACGCGATGCCAAGAAGCTTGCGACACGCTTGAGGTTTGCTTCTCTCCGCCAGGCCGCCTGCGTCGAAGACCTCGACATGCGCAGCCCGCGCGGCATCGACAAATCGGTCATGGCGCATCTCATCGACGGTGGCTGGATCGATCGGCATGAGAATTTGCTGATCACTGGGCCAACAGGCTTGGGCAAAAGTTGGATTGCCTGTGCGCTCGGTCACAAAGCTTGCCGAGACGATCGCCGCGTCATGTATCACCGTGTTCCTCGGCTCTTTCAGGCGCTGGTTATCGCCCGAGGTGATGGCCGCCATGCCCGCGTCCTGAAATCTATCGAACGCTCCGAGCTTCTGATCCTGGACGACTGGGGCCTGTCGGTGCTCAACGCCACCGAACGCCGTGATCTCCTCGAAATTCTTGAAGACCGACAGGGCCGCGGATCAACCATCGTGACAAGTCAGTTGCCGGTTGACCAGTGGCATGAGGCTATCGGCGATCCGACCCTGGCCGACGCCATTCTCGACCGCCTGGTGCACAATGCACACCGTCTCGCACTGACCGGAGACAGTATGCGAAGAAAACTTGGCGCTCTGAAAACGCTTGACCAAAACGGTCAGGACTGACCCTATGAAACCTGTCGACCAGTCTGCCCACGATCGTGAAATGGCTGCCCACGATGACGTGAAACGCGTGCCCGAGATCCCGCGAAATCACTGCCCAAGTTCCGCGAAATACGCA
>NZ_JALEGT010000031.1 GCF_022763305.1 Marivita sp.
CCAGTCCAGACGCTGCGCCTGCTCCGCCCAGAACCCCTCGGGATCCGACACCGACCGCGCATACATCTCCTCATACCGCCCTGCATCAACATGGGCGCGGGCCACGGTTTCGGATGATGGCGGGTAGACCGCCGTGCCCTCGGTGGTGGTGGTTTGATCTTTCATGGCTTGGTCTCCCCTCACGTCGCCCGATCCCCTTCGAGCGTTCCAGACTGCGATCACGGATGCGTTATCGCGGCTTGTCCGGATCATACGTGAGAGTGAAAACAATGAAATAAGTAAATGAAAAACAGTAAGTTAGGTGTAAATAATTTTCAAGAAGAAAGGAAAATACGTAAACAAATTTACCCGACGCTACGTAAACTCCTCTAAATCAAGGCAAGTTCCCGCGATGCGGATTTTCACCGTTTGCGGTAACCGTGACATGCTGAAGCAGCATGATTTATGACTGTGCAGGTGTGACATATTGATCCGGTATGCCGCTGTATGCCGAATTTCATGTGCCGAAATTTTCATCATCCGCTCCAAAGCGCCCCGATTTCAGGCGCTGAGTCGGACTCGGGCACAAATCGGGGACTTGGTGCCAGACGCGCCCCTGTCATAGACTTCACCCATCATCGAAGGAGCGCAGACCCATGCCCGACACATCCCCCCTTGAACGCCGGATCGCCGTCGGGCGCGGCGATGCGCCAGCCGATCTTGTCCTGCGCGGGGCCAGGATGCTCGACCTTGTGACAGGGGAGCTGCTCGACGGCGACATCGCTATCTGCGACGGCATGATCGCAGGCACCTGCGGCACCTATGACGGGGCCGAGATCCGCGACATGACGGGTCTGATCCTTGTGCCCGGGTTCATCGACACCCATCTGCACATCGAAAGCTCGCTCGTCACACCGTATGAATTCGACCGCTGTGTCGCCCCGCATGGCGTGACCACCGCAATTTGCGACCCGCACGAGATCGCCAATGTGATCGGTGCCGACGGCATCAGCTATTTCCAGGAGACCAGCCGCCACACGCTGATGGACATCCGCGTGCAACTGTCCTCCTGCGTGCCGTCCACGCATATGGAAACCGCCGGGGCCGAATTGTTCGCCGCCGATCTCGCGCCGCTCATGGGCCATCCATCGGGCATCGGTCTGGCGGAATTCATGAATTATCCCGGTGTGATCCACCGCGATCCTCAGGTGATGGACAAGCTTCATCTGTTTGAGGGTGGCCATATCGACGGCCATTGCCCGCAACTCCGCGGCATGGACCTTAATGCATATATCGCTGCGGGGATCTCCACGGAGCATGAGGCCACGACGGCGGAGGAGGCCCGGGAGAAGCTGCAGAAAGGGATGCGCGTGCTGATCCGCGAAGGGTCGGTGTCGAAAGACCTGCACGCGCTGCAGCCGCTGCTGACCGAACGCACGGCACCGTATATGTGCCTGTGTACGGATGACCGGAACCCGCTGGATATTGCGGAAGAGGGGCATCTTGATTACATTATCCGCACCTTGATCGCCTTGGGCACGCCACCTCTGGCGGCTTACCGCGCCGCGTCTCTGTCGGGGGCCGAGGCGTTCGGGCTCAAGGATCGCGGGTTGATCGCGCCGGGCAAACGGGCGGACATCGTGGCTGTTCGGTCGCTCGAGGCCTGCGATGTGCAGACCGTGTTCTGCGCCGGGGTGGAGGCCACGGTCGAGAATTTTACCAAACGGTCAAAAATCGACCCCGTGGGCACCGGATCGGTCCACGCGCCGCACCTGACCCCTGAGGATTTCCGCGCCAAGGCGAACCGGGCCGAGACCGATGTGATCGGCATCGTCGAAGGCAAGATCATCACCGAACATCTGCATGAGACCATTGTGGTCGAAGACGGCGACAAACACCCCGACCCGGCGCGCGACTTGATCCGTATCGCGGTAGTGGAACGGCATGGCAAGAACGGCAACATCGCCACGGGGTTTGTGCGCGGCTTTGGCTTGCAGCGGGGGGCGATTGCCTCGACCGTTTGCCACGACCACCACAATATCGCCTGTGTCGGGGTGGATTACGCCGACATGGCATTGGCCGCGAACCGGCTGTCCGAAATCGAAGGCGGGTTCGTGGTTGCATCCGGGGGCGAGGTGCTGGCCGAGCTGGCTTTGCCGGTGGCCGGGTTGATGAGCCTAGAGCCATTCGAAGAGGTGCATGACCGCCTGGTCGATCTGCGTGCGGCGGCCAAGAGCCTTGGCGTGACGCTCAACGAGCCGTTCCTGCAACTGGCGTTTCTCGCGCTGCCGGTCATTCCGGCGCTCAAGATCACCGACCGGGGGATGGTCGATGTGACGAAGTTCGAGATCATTCCCTAACGGACTGCGGCGGCGAGTAACTCGGTCAGCAGCGGGTTCGGATAGCGGCGATCCAGCCTGACCGCGTAGAAGAGTTCGTGCAGGTCGAGCATGGCCGCCTGCACCAATTCCCCGCGCGCCAGTTCGTCCTTCACCACGATGGGCGGCACCACGGCCAACCCGGTGCCGCGCAGAGCGAGAAGGCGGATCATCGCCATGTCGTCGACTTCGGCGGCGATTGTCGGTTTGGCGCGGACGCGGGCCAGCAGCGTGTCGAAGGCGTTGCGGATCTGCGTGTCGCGGGTGGGCAGGATCAGGGGGTGCTCGGCCACCAGGTCTTCGAACGGGCGATTGCCGCGCACCCGGTCGGGGGTGCCGAAAAGACCCACGGTCTGATCCGCGAGTTTCTGCGTCAGGTACGGGCTGATCGCGTCGCGGGCAGGGGGCGTGTTGGTCAGCACCACATCGAGGTTCAGCGCGTCCAGAGCGGCGTACAGCTCGGCCGCGCTGCCGGAGCGGAGGATCACCTCGACATCGGGGCGGCCAAGGACCGGCTCCAGAAAGGTGATCTGGAAGTTGCGCGACAGGGTCGACAAGGCACCAACCCTCAAGGCGCGGGCCGGGCGGGCGGTTTCGCGCAGCGTGTCGAGCAGCTCTTCCCCGGCGGAAAAGATCGTATCGGCATGGTCGAGCGCGATGCGCCCGGCCTCGGTCAGGTGCAGGGCGCGGCCCCGACGTTCGAAAAGCGTCTGGCCGAGACGGTCCTCCAACTGCTTGATTTGCGACGATAAAGCCGATTGCGACAGGTTCAGCCGCTCAGCCGTGCGGGTGAGATTGCCGTCATGAGCCACGGCCCAGAAATAGCGCAGGTGGTGGTAATTGAGATCCGACATTCGTTCTGTTTAAGTGAACGATTGATCCTAAACAATGTATTTTTCTTCACCAAAGCGGCAGGCTACGTCCCCGGTCAAGATCACGCCCTCAAAAGGAGACCGTATCATGATCACCGCCTTGCCGCTTCTTGCGCCCTTGTTCTTCGCCCTTATCGGCCTGGTCTACATGCGCAGCGACATGCCGCGCGGGTCGGCCCAGTTGCGCCTGGGCGAATATGCGGGTCTGGCTGCGATGGTGGTGTCGCTTGCCGCGCTGGGTCTTCTGATCGCCAACGGATCGGCCACCAGCCCGCTGATCGGCGCGGCCGAGATGGGCTTTGCCGCCCGGATCGACGCGGTAAGCGTGACCATGCTGATGCTGGTGAGCTTCATCGGCTGGGTCGTGATGCGGTTCGCGGTGACCTACACCGACGGAGAAAAAAACCAGACGCGATTCCTGGGCTGGCTGAGCCTTGGCCTCGCGTCGGTGCTTCTTTTGGTGACGGCGGGCAACCTGATCCAGTTGATCATCGGCTGGGGCGCGGTGGGACTTTGCGTCAACCGGCTGCTGCTGACTTATCCCGAACGGGCGGCGGCACAGCGGGCGGCGCGGAAGAAGGCGCTGTGTTCGGCGGCCTCAGACGCGGGTCTTATCGCGGGGGCTTTCGCTTTGGCGGCGGCCTATGGAACGGCGGACATCCACACCATCATCGAGGCCGCACGGGCGGGCGAGGGCGGTGGTGCTGCGATCCTGGCCGCAGGTCTGCTGGCGATTTCGGCGCTGTTCAAGTCGGCCCAAGTGCCGACCCATGGCTGGCTGACCGAGGTGATGGAAGCACCGACGCCGGTCTCGGCGCTGCTGCACGCGGGCGTGGTGAACGCGGGGGGCTTTCTGCTCATCCGGTTTGCGGATGTGATGCTGCTGGCCCCCGGCGTGCTGTCGGTTCTGGTGATCCTTGGTGGGTTTTCGGCCTTGTTCGGTGGTCTGGTCATGCTGACCCAGCCTTCGGTCAAAACCTCGCTTGCGTGGTCGACCGTGGCGCAGATGGGCTTCATGATCCTGCAATGCGGTCTGGCGCTGTTCCATCTGGCGCTGCTGCACATCGTGGCGCATTCGCTCTACAAGGCGCATGCCTTCCTTGCCTCGGGGGGGGCGGTGGCGCAGGTGGCGTCGATCCGGCGGCCCGGTCCGGTGGCGATCCCGAATGGCCGCGCGGTGCTCAAGGCCTTTGCCATCGCACTGGCGATCTACGGCACGCTGGGCCTGCTTTTGGGCATCGACGGCAAGTCGGCACAGGCGATTGCGCTGGGGGCGGTGCTGGTGATGGGTGTGGCGTACCTTCTGGCCCAAGGCCTTGCGGATCACGCGCCCGAACTGCTGACCCGGCGCATGGCGGCCTATTCGGTGGCGACTACGGTGAGCTACTTCGCGCTGCAATCCATGGCGATCTGGCTGACCACCGGCGCGCTGCCGGCAACCCCGGCCCCCGGCCCGCTGCAATGGGCGCTAATGGTGCTGACCATCCTCAGCTTTGGCACCGTGGCCTGGGCGCAGGCGACCTTCCCGAACTGGGCCAGCCATCCGGCGGCACAGGGCCTTCGGGTGCATCTTTCGAACGGATTTTACCTCAACGCGGTGTTTGACCGGCTGACTGGCGGCTGGGCCGCTCGGTCACGGTAACGGACAGGACAGGAGATCAAGACATGCTGACAATGGTTGAACGGTTCTCGGGTCCGGCCCTTGAGATCATGGCAGGTGCCAAGACCGCCGCCGCCCATATCCCGCCGCTCTGGTCGCTTGAGGCGACGGTCGCCGTGAACCCTTATGTGGGGCAGGCGGGTGAGCCCTTGCAGGTGGCCGCCGCGCGGCTGGCGCGGGTGGCCGGTGTGCGGACGGTGCCGGAGCGGGCACATTTCAAGGCAAAGTTCGCGGCAGGTCAGTTGAACGTGGCCGACCTTGAGGCGGGTCTGGCCGAAGTGCCGGAGCTGGCGGCGACGGTCGACGACCTGATCGCGGCGATGGACAAGACCGTGCCGCTGCCTGAAGCGCTGCCGACGCTGGCCGATCTGGCCGAAGAGGTGTCAGACATCAACTGGCCCGATTTTGTCGCTGAACGGATCGGTCACTGGGCGGGTGGGCATTATGACACCGGTCAGGCACTTTGGCCTGCGCCCAAGACACGGGCGTGGCTGTCCTGGCGGTCTTTCGCGCAGCGCGACCTGACGCCCGAGATTTTCGGCCTGACCGGGTTTGCATCGCGGGTGGCGTCGATGTCGATGTCGGCACGGGGCGCGCTGACCAAATGCGCCGAGGACATGGGGATCACGGCGGATGCCTGCGAAAGCTATTTCCACACGCTGCTGATGCGGCTTGGCGGCTGGGCGCAACTCGCGTCTGGCGAGGCGTTCCGCGCGAACCTGAAGGGTGAGGGCAACAACGACATCACCGATCTTCTGACCGCCAAGCTGGTCTTCGAGGCGGCGCTGCTGGCGCGTTACAAGGACAAGATCGGCAGCGCGTGGGAACGGCTGTTGCAAGAGCATGCCCAGCCCATCGTGCCGAGTGAGGACGACCTGATCGACGCAGCCCTTCAGGCAGCAGCGGATCACGCGGCGGCGCGGGCGCTGGACGCCACTTTGGCGCAGCCCGTGGAGACCAAGGAGACCGTGCCGAATGTGCAGGCGGCATTCTGCATCGACGTACGGTCCGAAGTGTTCCGGCGGGCGCTGGAAGCCTCGGGCGACGGGATCGAAACCATTGGTTTTGCGGGCTTCTTCGGCATCGCGGCGGCGCATCACGGGTTTGCGTCTGACGTGCTGGAGACACGGGGGCCGGTGCTGATCAATCCCGGTGCGACCTCGGCTGCGACCGATCCGCAGGACAGCGACGTTCTGACCCGCGTGGCGAAACGGGTGACGCGGGCCTGGGGCCGGTTCCGGCTGGCGGCAGTGTCCAGCTTTGCCTTCGTCGAGGCGACCGGGCCGTTGTACCTTGGCAAGCTGGTGCGGGATTCGCTGGCGCAGAAGCATCCGAGCCTGGGCAATGATCCGGCACCGGCGCTGTCTGGGAACCTGACCCTTGAGGACCGGATCGGCATGGCGGCGACCATCCTGTCGGCGATGTCGATGAAATCGGGCTTTGCCAAGGTGATCCTGCTGGCGGGTCACGGCGCGGGTGTGGTCAACAATCCCCATGCGAGCGCTCTGCAATGCGGGGCCTGCGGCGGCCACGCGGGCGATGTGAACGCCCGGCTGGTGGCGCTGCTGCTCAATGATGCAGAGGTGCGGGCCGGGTTGGTCGAGAAGGGCATCGTGGTGCCTGCCGAGACCGTGTTCCTTGCCGGTCTACATGACACGGTGACCGACGAGGTGCGGCTCTACGAAGATGATCTGCCCGCAGGTCATACGCAGGGTGCGACGATCGCATCGCTGAAGCAGGCGCTGAAACTGGCGGCCAAGGTGACACGGGGCGAACGGGCAGCGCGTCTGCCGCGGGCGGCGGATCAGATGGCGGTCATGGCGCGGGCCAAGGACTGGTCGGAAACGCGGCCCGAATGGGGGCTTGCGGGCTGTTCGGCTTTCATCGCGGCTCCCCGGTCGCGGACAGCGGGGCGGAGCCTTGACGGGCGGTCCTTTCTGCACAGCTATGACTGGCGGCAGGACAAGGGGTTCGGTGTTCTGGAACTGATCCTGACCGCGCCAGTGGTCGTGGCAAGCTGGATCAGCCTTCAGTACTACGGATCGTCCGTGGCACCGGATGCGTTCGGGGCGGGCAACAAGCTGCTGCACAACGTGACCGGCGGGATCGGTGTGGTCGAAGGCAATGGCGGTGTGCTGCGCGGTGGTCTGCCGTGGCAGTCGGTGCACGATGGCCAGACTTTCATGCATGATCCCCTGCGGTTGTCGGTCGCAGTTGAAGCGCCTTGTGAAGCGATCAGCGAGATCCTCAAGCGGCACGCCGGGGTTGCTGCGCTGTTCGACAACGGCTGGCTAAAGCTGTACGCGATGGACGACGAGGGGCGGTTGGGCTGGCGCTATACCGGCGGCGGAGAGTGGGTGTCGCTGCGGGGCGATACCGCTGCAGCGCAGATCGCGGCGGAGTGAGCTTTGAAGTGAGGTCTCGCCCGGCGGCACGCCGGGCAGCCCCCGACCGCCCCCACGGGCGGGGGCTTCACCCCCACCCGCGGTCGGGGATGCCCTTCTCTAAAAGCTCAACCCTCGCTGATTTCAACCTCAACCCCTAAACCGCGCAGCACATCCCAGTAATTTGGGAAGGTCTTGGACACGCAGTAAGGGTCTTCGATCCGCACGCCTTTGACCTTCATAGCGGCGAGGGCAAAGCACATGGCGATGCGGTGGTCGGCGTGGCTGTCGATGAGCCCGTCGCTGACATGATCTGCCAGCGCGGGATCGGCATGTATGATCAGGTCGTTCCCTTCGACCGAAGCCAAACCTGCGCGCACCTGCAACAGGCCTTTGTGAACCGCATCAATGCGGTCGCATTCCTTGACCCGCAGGTTCTCGATTCCGGTAAAGCGCACGGGCGTTTCGTTGAACGCGGCCAGCACGGCCAGCGTCGGGATGGCGTCCTGCATCTGTGAGCCGTTGATCGTCGCGGGCATCTGCGGGAAGGCGGCGATCATGTCATAGGCCTTGGCGTCGGGCTGATTCATGTCGCCCGGGGCGGTGCCGATGTCGATGCTGCCGTTTGTGAGTTTCTCCGCAGCCCAAAGGTAGGTCGCGGCACTTGCGTCGGGTTCGACGTGGTAATCGGCGGCAGTGTAGCCTCCGGGTGCGACGTTGATCTGGTTTTCGGACGGGAATTCGACCGTCGCGCCGAATGCACGCATGACGGCAGCGGTGATGTGCAGATAGCCGACCGCGCCGATCTTGCCGCCGCCGATGGTGATGCGGGTTTCAGCGTCGCCCATCGCGGCGAGCATCATGATGGCCGAGATATACTGGCTTGAGAGTTTGCCGCTGACCTCGATCTCGCCGCTCTGGAACCTGCCGGTGCCCTTGACCGTGACGGGCGGGCATCCGGTTTCGGAAGTCGCATCGACGCCCATTGCGCGGAGTGTGTCGAGCAGGGGTGCGATGGGGCGTTTCTGCATGTGCTCGTCGCCGGTGACGACGGTGGTCCCGTTCACCAGTGCGACAGCGGCGGTCAGAAAGCGGGTCGCGGTGCCGGCATTGCCAAGGAAAAGAGGTTCGGTCGCTGGGTGCAGGGTGCCGGAACCTGTGACCTCGACCGTGGTGTCGTCGATTTCGGTGATCCCGACGCCCATCTGGCGCAGGGCGGTCATCATGTAGTGGGTGTCGTCGCTGCGCAGGATACCGGTCAGGCGGCTGGTGCCGCGCGCCAGTGCCGCCACCAGAAGCGCACGGTTGGTCACGGATTTGGATCCGGGCAGGGTCACGCGACCCACCAGCGGCTGTGTGACAGGGGTGATGCTGGCGATGGGCAGGGACATGGCAGGTCTCCGGTCGGAACGTCAGATGCGGGTTTACGGGTTTTGACGCGGGTCGCAATGCGAAATCCGTTTGCCAGCAGGGATGGGCAAACGAGTCATTGACGGCATAATTAATTCCATTATTCACGAAATATGGAAATAAGAATCGCCTCACAACTGTCGACCCTCGGGCATCCGCAACGGCTGGCCATCTTTCGCATGCTCATGCGGCGGATGCCCGACCGGGTGCCTGCCGGGGAAATCGCAGACGCGCTGTACATCAAGCCGTCCACTTTGTCGGCTTACCTGTCGGCCCTTTTGGACGCCGGATTGCTGAGCCAGACGCGTGTCGGGACATCGCTTCGTTACACAGTGAACGTACCGAATGTGCAGGGCATGCTGGATTTCCTGCTGCTCGAGTGTTGTCGGGGGCGACCGGATATGTGCAGCCCGCTCGCGGCCGGTTTTGGACAAGGAATGACGGATATGTCTCTGGAAAAGTTCAATGTTCTTTTCATCTGCACCGGCAATTCCGCGCGGTCGATCTTTGCCGAGACGATCCTGCGCGACATGGCCGGGGATCGGTTCGAGGTGTTTTCAGCCGGAACCAAACCCTATTCCGAACTGAACCCGATGGCGGTCGATGTGCTGCGCCAGAAAGGGCATGACGTGTCCAGCCTGCGCGCCAAGAATGTGCAGGAATTCATGGGCGGTGACGCGCCGAAGTTCGATTTCGTCTTCACCGTCTGCGATCAGGCCGCGAACGAGGACTGCCCGGCATGGGCGGGCCAGCCGATCAGTGCGCATTGGGGCATGGTCGATCCGGTCAAGGCGACCGGGTCTGACGCCGAACGCAGCCTGGCGTTTCAGGCGGCCTATGGCGCGCTGCGCAACCGGATCAGCGCCTTTACCGCGCTGCCGATGACCACGCTGGACCGGATTTCTCTGCAGAAAGCGGTCGATGACATTGGACAGATGACCGAAGAGGACACCTCCGCATGACCACCTACGCGCTGAACGGGCTTGGCCGCATTGGCAAGCTTGCCCTGAAACCCCTGTTGGAGCGGGGGGCGAAGATCGCGTGGATCAATGACGCGGTGGGCGATCCGGCGATGCATGCGCATCTGTTCGAGTTCGACACGGTGCATGGACGCTGGAACGCGGAGTTCGCGCATGACGCGGACAGCATCACCATCGACGAGGAGCGCCTGCCGTTTGTCGGGACAAAAGACCTGTCCGCGCTGCCGATGGAGGGTGTCGATGTGGTGATCGACTGCACCGGCGTTTTCAAATCAGAGGCGAAGATCGCACCTTACTTTCAAATGGGGGCGAAGAAAGTCGTGGTTTCCGCCCCGGTCAAGGACGGGCCGACGGCAAACATCGTCTATGGTGTGAACGACGACATCTATGATGCCGAAATGCACCACATCGTGACGGCGGCGAGTTGTACAACCAACTGCTTGGCTCCGGTTGTGAAGGTGTTGCATGAGAGCATCGGAATAACCCACGGATCAATCACGACAATCCATGATGTGACGAACACGCAAACCATCGTGGATCGCCCCGCCAAAGATCTGCGCCGCGCGCGGTCGGCATTGAATTCGCTGATCCCGACAACCACGGGAAGTGCGACGGCGATCACGCTGATCTATCCCGAACTCAAGGGGCGATTGAACGGCCACGCGGTGCGGGTGCCGCTGCTGAACGCGTCGCTGACCGATTGCGTGTTCGAGATGGATCGCGCGACCACGGTCGAGGAGGTCAACGCGCTGTTCAAGACGGCGGCCGAAGGTCCGCTTATGGGCATTCTGGGCTACGAGGAACGCCCGCTGGTGTCGACCGACTACACCAATGACACGCGGTCGAGCATCGTTGATGCGCTCTCCACGATGGTGGTGAATGGCACGCAGGTGAAGGTCTATGCGTGGTATGACAACGAGATGGGCTATGCGCATCGGTTGGTGGATGTGGCGCTGATGGTGGGCGGTCGGTTGTGAGCAAACCTGAGGGTCTTTCCGCCTATATCGCCGTGACGGCGGCCTATTGGGCCTTCATGCTGACCGATGGCGCGTTGCGGATGCTGGTGCTGCTGCACTTTCACACGCTCGGGTTTTCGCCGATCCAACTGGCGTATCTGTTCGTGCTCTACGAGATCGCAGGCATGGTCACGAACCTGAGCGCCGGGTGGATCGCGGCACGGTTCGGTTTGACCTCGACGCTTTACGCCGGGCTGGGGGTGCAGGTGATGGCGCTGGTGGCCTTGGCCCAACTGGATCCAACATGGAGCATCGCGGCCTCGGTCGCCTTTGTCATGTGCGTGCAGGGTGCGTCGGGGGTGGCCAAAGACCTGGCCAAGATGTCCTCGAAATCGGCGGTGAAGTTGCTGGCCCCCAAAGAAGACGGCGGGCTGTTCCGTTGGGTGGCGGTGCTGACCGGATCGAAGAACGCGGTGAAAGGGGTCGGGTTCCTGCTGGGCGCGGCTTTGCTGGCGACGCTCGGCTTTGTCGCGGCGGTCTATGCGATGGCGGCGGTGTTGGCGGTGATCCTGCTGGCGATCGTCGTCTTCATGCCGTCGGGCCTGCCGAAAGGCCGCAAGGGGGCCAAGTTTTCCGAAGTGTTTTCAAAATCCGCCAATGTGAACTGGCTCTCGGCGGCGCGGGTGTTCCTGTTCGGGGCGCGGGACGTGTGGTTCGTGGTGGGCATCCCGATCTATTTCTACGCGGTGCTGTCGGACGGGACCGAGGCGGGCAACCGGGCGACGTTCTTTCTGATCGGCACGTTCATGGCGGTGTGGATTATCCTTTACGGGATCGTTCAGGCCAACACGCCGAAACTGCTGCGTGCGGCAGAGCGGGGCGAGGCGGCGCTGATCGCGGATGCGCGGACATGGGCGCTGTTGCTGCTGACGGTGCCGGTGGTCTTGACCGTGGCGGCGATGTTGTCGCCCGAGCCGCAGATGTGGCTGACGGTGGCGCTGATGGTCGGGCTTTTGGCCTTCGGAGCGCTGTTTGCGATCAACTCGGCGCTGCATTCCTACCTGATCCTGGCCTTTACCCAAAGCGAACGGGTCACGATGGATGTGGGTTTCTACTACATGGCCAATGCGGGTGGGCGGCTTTTGGGGACAGTGCTGTCCGGGCTGAGCTATCAGGTGGGCGGTTTGGCGCTGATGCTGGGCACGGCGTCTGCGATGGTTGCGCTATCGGCACTGGCGTCGGGGCGGTTGCGCAGCGACGGGGCGGCGCAGACGGTGTGAGGCGCGACCCTCGACACCGGGGGCAAAGACAGGCACATCTTTGGGCAGACCTGACGAGGAGGAGCGCCCATGACCCCGTTTGCCTTTGCCACTGCTGGAATGATCCGGTTCGGACGGGGAGAGGCGGTGCGGGCCGTTCCCGCTTTGGCCGCCTTGGGGAGGCGCGTGCTGCTGGTCACAGGGGCAACACCGGCCCGGGCGGATTGGCTCAAGGACGCGCTTGACGCGGATGGCGTTGCAGTGACGGTGTATTCCGTCGGCAAGGAGCCAGATGTTGCATTGATCGAGGCCGGTGTCGCGATGGCGCAGGCGGCGCAGGTCGATGCGGTGATTTCGGTGGGCGGTGGCGCGGTGGTCGATGCGGGCAAGGCGATTGCGGCGCTGACGCCGGCCACGCGACCGATGCTCGACCATCTCGAAGTGGTCGGCAAGGGCTTGCCGCTCGAGGCCATGCCCTTGCCCTTTGCGGCTTTGCCGACAACCGCCGGCACCGGGGCCGAGGTGACGAAGAATGCTGTGATTGCGGTGCCCGATGCGCAGCGCAAGGTGAGTTTGCGCGACCCGCGCATGTTGCCGGTGCTGGCTGTTGTCGATCCGGCGCTGACGGATCATTGCCCGCGCGGCGTGACCCTTGCCTCGGGGCTGGATGCGGTCACGCAGGTGATCGAGCCCTATCTGTCGTCAAAAGCCAATCCGCTGACCGATGCGATCTGTCGTGATGCGATCCCCAAGGGATTGGTGGCGATCCGGCAGATCATGGCGGCTGAAGACCCTGCAGCACGGGATGCGTTGGCCTGGGTCAGCCTTTGCGGGGGGCTGGCGCTGGCCAATTCCGGTCTGGGCGTGGTGCATGGGTTGGCCGGTCCTTTGGGTGGGCTGTCCAACGCGGCGCATGGGGCGATCTGTGGCGCGCTCTTGCCGCACGGGATGCGGACCAATGCGGCGGCCGGGGAGGACCCGGTCCTGCAATCGCGGATTGCCGAGGTGCAGGGGTGGATTGCGCAGGCCTTCGGGGGGGCTCCGGATGCAGCATTCGACGTCTTGCACGACTGGTCACGGTCGGCGGGTTTGCCGGGACTGGATGCGCTGGGCATCAGCGATGCAGCGCGGGCGCAGGCGGCGCGCGATGCGGTGAGCTCGTCCTCGATGAAGGCGAATCCCGTGGCCCTGAACGAGGTGCAGCTGTCCGAACTGATGGAGCGGGCACGATGACCGATCACACCACCACCCATGACGCGGAAGAGGACGCGCGCAACCGCGACATCCTTATCTACATCAACGGAGAGCTTTACCCGCGCGAGGAGGCGAAGGTGTCGGTCTATGATTCCGGCTTCCTGCTGGGCGACGGCATGTGGGAGGGCATGCGCCTTTATGACGGCCATTGGGCGTTCTTCGATGAACACATGGACCGGTTTTTCGACAGTTGCTATGCGGTTGGCCTTGATGTCGGCATGGACCGCGCGGGGATTGCCGAGGCGTTGCGAATGACTGCTGACGCGAATGGCATGACGACGGATGTGCACTGCCGGCTGATGCTGACCCGGGGCACGAAGGTGAAGCCCTTTCAGCATCCGAGCCTGTCGCGGTCTGGGCCAACGCTGGTGATCATCATGGAGCATTCCAAGCCCGCACAGTCCCTGCAGGCGCAGGGCATCCGGTTGGCGTCGGTCCCGCAGGTGCGGGGGCTGCCGCACAGCCAGGACGCCAAGTTCAACAGCCATTCGAAACTGAACTGCGTGATCGCCTGCCTTCAGGCCGAGGCGGCCGGGGCGGACGAGGCGTTGATGCTGGACCCGCATGGCTTCGTGAACACGACCAATGCCTGCAACTTCTTCATCATTCGCAAAGGCGAGGTTTGGACCTCGACCGGGGATTACTGCATGAACGGGGTGACGCGTCAGAAGGTGATCGACCTCTGCCGGGAAAACGGGATCCCGGTCTACGAAAAGAACTATTCGCTGTACGAGGCCTATTCCGCCGATGAGGCGTTCCTCACCGGGACGTTCGGCGCACAGACGCCTGTCGCGTCGATTGACGGCAAGCTGATCGGGTCCGGAGACCGGCCGCTTACCCACGGACTCCGGACGCTCTACCGGGACGCGATTGCCAAGGACATTGCCGCGCAGGCGGCGCGTCAGACAAGCGCGTAAAGCTCGACCTGAACGCTGGACTGGTTGCGCGCGCCAATGCCGACAAAGAGCGTGCGGTTGACCCAGGCATAGCGGTCGTCGCCGGTTTCCAGCCGCGCATGGGTGCGCATGTAATACGAAGTCGGGTCCACCGGCTCACCACGGGCGACAGCCTCGAGCACCTCTTTCGGGCCATGACGATAGCCATAATTGACGATCTCGATGGTCGCACCGTCGTCGGTTTCCATGGCGTAGCGCGTGTCGAGCTCTGCCAGACCGTCGGAGAAGATGGTCTGCCAATCCGCGCCCACATTCAGAATCCGCCCATTGAGGCGCGGGCCCGTGACCGTGCCGCCCACAATCGGGATGATCCGCCGTGCCCCGGCGCGGCCTGTGCCCATCTCGCGGATGGGATCGAGCGCGACATGAAGCGTGCAGACATGGTCAAGCTTTGGCTGGGGCAGCTGCATGTGGGTCCTTTGCGGTACAGACTGTTTACTAGATTAACAATATGGGATAAATTGTTTTTGAACAACAGGAGATGACGCATGGCATCGCTGCGCAAGACCAACCGCCAGACCGAGGGTGACGCGCTTGTCGAGACCCCGGATCTGGAAGAGTTCATCGGGTACAATCTGAAGCGCGCCTACGTGATCGTGCAGACGGATTTCCGGCGGGCGTTGGGCGAGGACGGCTTTGCGCCGCGCGTGTTTTCGGCGCTGTCTCTGGTCGTGCAATATCCCAACGTGACCCAGAGCGGCTTGGCACGGATGCTGGGGATCGAACGCTCGGGGCTGGTGGCCATCGTCGACGAACTGGAAGGGCGCGGGCTTCTCAAGCGGACCCATGTGCCGGGCGATCGGCGGGTGCAGGCGCTGGTGCCGACGGACAAGGGGCGCAAAGCGTATCTCGAGGCGCGGGCTGCGGTGCGGGCGCATGAGGACAGGCTTCTGTCGAACCTGTCGGATGCGGAAAAGGCAACGCTTCTGGCTTTGCTCGGCAAGATCAGGTCGAACGAGGAATAATCATGCAGGATTGGGCTGGATATGGTGCCATCGTCACGGGCGGTGCGTCGGGTCTTGGCGCGGCGACTGCTGCGCGGCTGGCTGCGGATGGGCTGAAGATCACGATATTTGACCGCAATGCGGATCTTGCGGCCGAACACGCCAAGGCCATCGGCGGTGCCTTTGCCCCTGTCGATGTCAGCGACCCCGCGTCGGTGGCGAGCGGGATCGACATCGCCTGCGCTGCGCATGGGACGCCTCGGGTCCTGATCAATTGTGCCGGGATCGGTGGCGCGGCAAAGACGGTGTCGCGCGGTGTGGCCCATGATCCGGGTCTTTTCGAACGCACCATTCGGGTCAATCTGATGGGCAGCTTCAACTGCGCCAGCCAGATCGCGGCGCGCATGGTGGCTGCCGACCCGGTCGGGGCGGATGGCGCGCGAGGGGTGATCGTGAATACGGCGTCCGTTGCGGCGTTTGATGGTCAGGTCGGCCAATTGGCCTATGCGGCGTCGAAAGGCGGGATCGTGTCGATGACGCTTCCGATGGCCCGGGACCTTGCCGACAAGGGCGTGCGCGTTTGCGCGGTGGCGCCCGGATTGTTCCTGACGCCGCTGCTGCACGAATTGCCCGAAGAGGTGCAGGTGTCTTTGGGTGAGCAGGTGCCGTTCCCGTCGCGTCTTGGCGATCCGGCAGAATTCGGGGCACTGGTGTCGCACATCACGCAGAACCCGATGCTGAATGGCGAGGTGATCCGTCTGGACGGCGCGATCCGGATGGCGCCCCGCTAGGATCAGGCTTCATCAGTCGGGTGGCCGACGGGTTTCAGGCTGTCGAAAGGCTTGCCGGTGGTGGCCTCGTATTCCGCCTCGTCCCAGAACCCGATCAGGATGCCGACTTCGGCTGCGATCTTCTGGCCTTCCAGCACCTGCGGTGTGGCGGTTATTCGGGTGTGATGCCGCGTCGCCCAGTCCAGAAGGGCTGCCTCCATCCGGGCGCGGACCTGCTGATGCTCGGGGAGGTCTGACGCGCCGAGGTCGGTCAGCTCCTGCGGGTCGGATTGAAGGTCGAAGAGGATCGGTCGGAACGTCTCGCAGCGGATGTACTTCCAACGCCCGTCAAAGATCATCTTGGTGTGCGCGTGTTCCTGCGGCACGCCAAGCGCCTGCGCCATTTCGGACCAATGGTAGTCATGTTCGCTGATCGCATAGCGGCGGGAAAAGCCGTCTGTGCCATGCAGGATCGGCGTGAGGTCGCGGCCTTCGAGAACGTGGGGTTTCGGCGTGCCGCCGACAGCCGCGAGGAAGGTCGGCGTGAGGTCGATCATCTCGACCAGCGCGTCTGAGACAAGCCCGCGTGTCGCATCGGCCTCGGGCCGGGGATCGTGGATGATGAGCGGCACCTTGACCGCGACATCGTGGTAGAAATCCTTGTCGCCCATCCAGTGGTCGCCCATGTAATCGCCGTGATCCGAGGTGAAGGCGATGATCGTGGTCTTGCTGAGGCCCGTGTCGTCCATCCATTTGAACAGGCGGCCCAGATTGTCGTCGAGCTGCTTGATCAGGCCCATATAGGCGGGGATCACGTGTTCGCGCACATGGTCGCGCGAAAAGCTGCGGCAGACGCGGGCGTTCAGGTAGGCCTGCATCAGCGGATGGTCGGTGGTGCGTTCCGCGTCAGAGCGGATCGGGTCGAGGATGTGGCGCGCGTCATACATGTCGTGATAGGGCGCAGGCACGATGTAGGGCCAGTGCGGTTTGATATAGCTGAGGTGGCAGACCCACGGGCGGTCGTCATTTTGCGCGGCCTGCATGAAGTCCATCGCGCGGTTGGTCATGTAGGCGGTCTCGGAGTGTTCCTCGGGGACGTTGGCCGCAAGGCGCGAGTTTTTCAGGAGCCAGGCCGAAAGCAGTTCGCCATCGGGATCGACACCGGAATTGGCGAAGTCCTCCCAAGGGTTGTCCGATGAATAGCCGTGCGCGACGAGGTAATCGTCATAGGCTGACCAGGTCTGCCGCGCGCTGTCGGGGTGCAGTCCATCGTCGCGTTCGAAGATGTCGAACCCGCATTCCGCGCGGCGTACGCCGATTTCGCTGTTGGGGTCGATGCCCAGCCACGCCATGCCTTCGGCGTCGGCCTTCATATGCGTCTTGCCGACGAGAACCGCGCGCGACCCCACTTCGCGCAGGTGATCGCCCAAAGTGGGTTCGCCCACGCGCAGGGGCATTCCGTTCCACGTCGATCCATGGCTGCGCACGTAGCGCCCGGTATAGGCCGACATGCGCGACGGGCCGCAGACCGGCGATTGCACGTAGGCGTTGGTGAACCGCACCCCGCGCTGGGCGAGGGCGTCGATATGGGGGGTGTGCAGATGCGGGTGGCCGTAGCAGCTCAGGTAATCGAAGCGCAGTTGGTCAGCCATGATCCAGAGGACGTTGGGACGGTCTGACATGCCGGGCTCGCTTGCTTGGGGTTCGGGAACCTAGATGTGCCGCAGGCGGGTGGCACTGTCCAGCATCGGGGGATGTCTTGCGCCGTTGGATGGCGCAAGACGACTTACAGCGCGTCGATTACCCAGACCAGCCAGAGCGTGATCGGCGGGAAGGCGGCGAGGATCACCACGCGTACCATGTCGGTCAGGACGAAGGGCAGGGCACCCTTGTAGGTCTGGCCGATGGGGGTGTCCTTGGCCATCGAGTTTATGATGAAGAGGTTCATCCCCACAGGTGGAGTGATCAGCCCGACCTCGACCACGATCAGCACGAGGATGCCGAACCAGAGGCCGAAATCATTGGCGCTCATCCCGAAATCCAGCACGGACATGATCGGGAAGATGATCGGCACGGTCAGAAGGACCATGGACAGGCTGTCCATCACACACCCGAAGATCAGGTACATGATGAGAACGAGCGTCAGCACGAACCACGGCGAGAAGCCCTGATCGCCGACCCAGGCCGAGGCGGTCTGCGGCAGTTGGGTGAGCGACAGGAAGTTGTTGTAGATGCCCGCACCGAGGATGATGAGAAAGATCATTGCCGAGGACGCGGCGGTCGACAGGATCGCCTGATTGAGCTTGCCCCAGGTCATCTGGCCCGAGGCCAGCGCCACAAGGCCGGTCCCGGCTGCACCCACGGCAGCGGCCTCGGTCGGGGTGAAGATGCCCGCATAGATGCCGCCCACGACGGCGACGAAGATCAGGATGACCGGCCAGACCTGACCCAGCGCCTTCATCCGTTCGCCCCACGGCACGCGGTCTTTGACGGCGGCGCTGTTGGGGGACATGCGGACCCAGACGGAGATGGCGATCATGTAGCCGATGGCGGCGAGGATACCGGGGATCAGGGCGGCGACGAACAGCTTCTCGATATTCTGTTCGGCGAGGATCGCGTAGATCACGAGGATCACCGAGGGCGGGATCAGGATGCCCAGCGTGCCGCCCGCCGCCAACGCGCCGGTGGCGAGAGACCCCGGGTAGCCGTAGCGGCGAAGTTCGGGCAGGGCGACCTGTCCCATCGTGGCGGCGGTCGCCAGCGATGATCCGCAGATCGCGCCAAACCCCGCACAGGCCCCGACGGCGGACATGGCGACACCGCCTTTGCGATGGCCCAGAAAGCTTTCGGCGGCGCGGAAAAGGGCTGCGGACATGCCGGACAGGGTCGCGAACTGGCCCATCAGCAGAAAGAGCGGGATGATCGAGAAAGAATAGTTGGAAAACGTGCCGTAGGTGAGCGTTTTCAACTGGTTCAGGGTCATCATGGACGACCCGATCACCAGATAGGTGCCGCCGACACCGATGCCGATCATCGCCAGTGCAATGGGCGCGCGCAGAAAGACCAGCGCGAGCAGGATCGGGAACGACCATAATGCGAGTTCGATATTGCTCATGATGGCGGGGTCCTAGTCCGATAGTCCGGCGATGCGTCGTCCGGCCCGCAGTACGCAGAACGCGGAGACAAGAATGAACCCGACCGCACCGACGAGGCTTGCGGCATAGCCTTGCCAGACCGGGATCTGCGCAATCAGCGTGGTTTCTCCGAAAGACAGCTTGTCTTGCATGCCGAGGTAGAGCCGCCACGTGCCGACGCTGGCGGCGACCAACATGCCGACGTTGAACGCCAGATCGAGCAGCTGGTCCATGGTCCGTGGCATGACGGATTGGAACAGGTCGACCCGGGCATGGGCCTCGGTGAATTGTGCCCACGGCAGGAACGCGAAAATCGCGGCGGCCATGCCGATCTCGGTCATGTCATAGATCCCGCGGATCGGACCGACGCCGATATCCAGTGGCACAAGTGCGCGCCCGAGGATCGACACGCAGGTGAGCGCGATCAGGCACAGCAGAACTGCACCGCCCGCCAGCGCCAGTCCGCGCGCAATGAGTTCGACGATAAGTTGGAGCCGCCTGTACATGTCGCCCTCTCCCTGAAGCGCGACGGGTCAACCGGATCGGCCCGCCGCAATCTTCTGCTCGAAATCGTCAGCCGCCGTGCTTGGCGATCAGGGATTTGGCCTGTTCGATCAGGGCTGCACCGTCGATGCCCTGCGCGTCCATGTCGGCCACCCAGCGTTCGATCACTGGCTGTGCGGCTTCTTTCCAGCGCGCGACCTCGGCTTCGTCGAGCGTGACAATGGTATTGCCCGCATCGACGGCGATCTGACGGGCCGGCGCATCCATGTCCCACATCACCTGGCTGGCGAAGGCCGAAAGCTTCTCGCCCGATTCCGCGTCGAGGATGGCGCGCAGATCATCCGGCAGCGCTTCGTACTTGGCCTTGTTCATCACGAGGACGATGGCAGCGGTATAGAGCGACTCGTCCCCCGAGAATTCGGTGTGGTTGCTCACCAGTTCCGACAGACGGATCGCGGTCGTCACTTCCCATGGGATCACGGTGGCTTTCACGACACCCTTGGACAGCGCTTCGGGAATGCCCGGCAGCGGCAGGCCGACAGGCTCTGCGCCCAGCTCGGAGAGAAGGTCATTGATGATGCGGGTCGGACCGCGCAGCGTCAGACCGTCCATGTCTTCGAGGCTGGTCACACCATCGGTGGAATGGATCAGGCCGGGGCCATGCACCCACGCGCCCAGAACCTTCACGTCCTTGTATTCGTTGTTCTGGAAATCGGTCTCGACCATTTCCCAGTAGGCCTTCGCGGTGGCGACCGGATCCGTCATCATGAAGGGCAGTTCGAACACTTCCGTGCGGGGGAAGCGGCCGGGCGTGTAGCCGACCACCGTCATGGACAGATCGACCACACCGTCGCGCGCCTGATCCATCAGCTCGGGCGGACGACCGCCGAGCGACATGGCGTCGAAATGTTCGATCTTGATGCGGCCACCCGAGGCTTCCTCGACCTGTGCGGCCCAGGGCTTGAGGATCATGGCCGGAACCGGCGCGGGTGGCGGCAGGAACTGATGCAGGCGCAGCGTCACTTCCTGCGCATAGGCTGCGCTGGACACGGCGATGGCGGCTGCGGCACCCAACAGGGCACTTTTCACGAAGTTTCTTCTTTTCATTGTAAATCCTCCCAGATTTGTCGTGTGTCACGGGGTCAGCGCATACTCACGCCGACGCATTAGATCCGTTCCTGTAGGAAACGGAATGTCTTGGCTGGTCACGCAATGGTAAAAAACGTGCATTCCGGACCTTCCTTTTTGGACAAGTGCCGGCGCGATCCTTTGTCGGCCGGTCATTTTCTGAACTTCGGCTCCCTTTTCTCGAGAAAGGCCCTCAGCCCCTCTTTCGCTCCATCCGAGGTCTGGCTCATAGCGGCGGCGAGGCTTTCGGCGAAGAGCCCATCGGCGCGGGACATGTCACCGATCCGCGCCAGCGCGTTGATCATGAGGTAATTCGAGAAAGGCGCGTTGTCCGCGATCTGGCGCGCAAGCTTGCGGGCCAACGGCAGGCCTTCGCCTTCGCCGACGCTGTAATGCGCCAGCCCCAGCGACAGCGCTTCCTCCGCGCCGTAATTGCGCCCGGTCAACATCATTTCGCGCATGCGGTCGGGGCCGAGGATGCGGCCGATGCGGACGGTGGCCCCGCCGCCGACAAAAATGCCCCGGCGTCCTTCGGGGAGCTGGAAGCGTGCCGATGGTTCCGCAATCCGGACATGGGTGGATGCGGCGATTTCGAGCCCGCCGCCGATCACGGCGCCGGTCAGGACAGAAATCACCGGCAGGCCGCCGAATTCCATCATTTCGGACACCCTGTGCCAGTTGCGCGAATGATAGACCCCTTCGACGGGGGCGCGGTGTTCATGCTCGGCAAGATCGAGGCCGGAGCAGAAATGTCCGCCTTCTCCGCGCAGGATCACGGCATTGACGCCTTCGGGCGGGGACGAGAAGAACCGATCAAGCGCGTCGATCAGGGCATCGTTCATGGCATTGCGCTTTTCCGGGCGGTCGAAGATCAGCGTGGCGATGTCGCCGTCGATTTCCACACGTGTGATCGCCTCCGAGCGCTGTGTGCCATCGTGCATGTCATCCTCCCGGTCTGTCGATGAGTATTGTTGTATATATAAACGGTTTTGCTGTATAGCATTTTTTGACGACGGATGTTTCATGCTTCGGGAGGGTGGTCATGGTTGATTTCGCCAAGGTGCAAGCCATTGATTTTCATACGCATGCAGAAGAGCCGTGCAATCACGGCCGGGACGATGGCTACAACGATTTCCAAGCCGGTATGGCGGCCTATTTCCGGAATCCCGCAGGGGCCGAGGGCATGTTGCCCACCGTGCAGGACACGGCCGCCTACTACCGAGAGCGCAATATTGCAGCGGTGATCTTTCCCGTCGATGCAGAGCGTGAAACCGGCTTCAAGCGCTATTCCAACGAGGAAGTGGCGCAGATCTGCGCCGAAAATGACGACATCCTGATCCCGTTCGCCTCGATTGATCCGCACAAGGGCAAAGCGGGCGCGCGCGAAGTGCGCCGCCTTGTCCGCGAGTTCGGTGTGCGCGGGTTCAAGTTCCATCCGACGATGCAGGGGTTTTTCCCCAATGACCGCGAGGCCTGCTACACGGTGCTCGAAGCCTGTGCCGAAGAAGGTGTCATCACGCTGTTCCATACCGGACAGACCGGTGTTGGGTCCGGGATGCGCGGTGGCATGGGCATGCGGCTGAAGTATTCGAATCCGATGCATCTGGATGACGTGGCCGTGGATTTCCCGGACATGCCGATCATCCTCGCTCATCCCAGTTTCCCCTGGACCGAGGAGGGTCTGGCGGTCGCGCAGCACAAGCCGAATGTCTATTTCGACATGTCGGGTTGGTCGCCGAAGTACTTCCCGGAGATCTTCATCAAATACGCAAATTCCATTCTGAAAAAGAAGATGCTGTTCGGGTCGGACTGGCCGGCCATCACACCGGATCGCTGGCTGAAGGATTTTGCCGATGCGCCTTTCAAGGATGAGGTGCGCCCGCTGATCCTCAAGGAGAACGCGATGCGTCTGCTGGGCGTATCGGTGTAGGAGCGGAGCCATGACGGAGTTTGCCGCACCGATTGACGACATCCTGTTCTCGTTCCGCCATGTGGCCGAAGCCCATCGCGTCAGCGATTGGGACGACGCACTTGCCGCCGACATCCTCGGACATTTCGGTCAATTTGCCGAAGGGGTGCTGGCCCCGTTGAACGCAATCGGGGATGCGCAGGGGGCGCGGCTCGTCGATGGGCGCGTGCGGATGCCGGACGGGTTCGGCGCGGCCTATGCGCAATTGGCCGAGGGCGGCTGGCAAGGGCTTCGTGCGCCCGAACGCTTTGGCGGAATGGAGCAGTCGGCCCTTGTGGCGGCCGGTGTGTCGGAAATCTTCAGCGGCGCCAATCACGCGTTGCAAATGGTCTGCAATCTGGTGCCCGGCGCCATCGACACGCTTCTGCATTTCGGAACGCCGGAGCAGCAGGACGCATGGATCCCGCGCCTTGCCTCGGGCGAGGTTCTGTCGACCATGTGCCTGACCGAAGCGGCAGCAGGTTCGGACCTGTCGGCGATCCGGTGCAAGGCGGTTCGGCACGGTGATCACTGGCGGCTCGATGGAGAGAAGATCTTCATTTCGGGTGGTGATCAGGACTTGTCGGACGGCATCCTGCATCTCGTGCTGGCGCGCAGCGGCACGATGGACGACGGGCTGAAGGGCCTGTCTCTCTTTCTGTGCCCGGCGGGTGAAAGCGTCAGCGTCACACGGATCGAGGAAAAGCTGGGTCTGCATGCATCGCCCACATGCCAGTTGGCTTTTTCGGGCGCGCAGGCCGAATTGATCGGCGCCGAGGGCGACGGGCTTCGAGCGATGTTCACCGTCATGAACCATGCCCGGCTGGACGTTTCCCTGCAGGGCGTTGCGCATGCGGCGCGGGCGGCGCAGATCGCCACAGCCTATGCCGACGACCGCGTGCAGGGACGCCGTAAGGATGGGAGCCCGGCGCGGCTGTCGGACCATGCGGATGTCCAGCGGATGCTGGCCGAGCAGGCTGCGCTTGCGATCGGAGCGCGGGCGATGTGCCATGTGGCCTTTGTGGAACTGGAAGAGGGCAGCCGCCCGGACCTGGTTTCTTTCCTGACGCCGCTTTGCAAGCTCTTCGCCTCGGAGGCAGGGATTCGGGCGGCGGATGTCGGGATCCAAGTCTTGGGCGGCTACGGCTATCTGAACGAATACGGCATCGGGCAGGTCTGGCGCGATGCGAGGATCACCGCGATCTACGAAGGGGCCAACGGCATCCACGAACGCGGTATTGCCACGCGCGGACTGAAAGGGCCGGGGGCCGATCTCTTTGCGGATCTGATCCGGGAGCTTGGGAGTGGATCGGAGCGTGTGTTGGCCGATCTCTCGGCTTGGGAAGACCGGCGCGACCACATGCGGGCGGCGGCTGACGCCGAGGCGCTGGCGCATGATTTCGCGCAGGCGACGGCGCGGCTTTTCTACCTGGCCTGCTGGGCCAGATGCGCTTCGGTTGCCGCACATCACCCCGAGCCTGACCGGATCACGGCACTGGCCGAACGGGTGCTCAGTTCGTGAAGAGCGCCCGATAGGCCGAAGGTGTCTGTCCCCGGGCCGCGCGGAACCGTTTCGAGAAATACGACGGGTCCATGAATCCCAACCTGTAGCCGATCTCGGAAACTGGCAATTGGGTGAATGCAAGCAGGCGGCAGGCTTCGTGCATCTGCTGCTGCTCGATATAGGCGGTGGCGCCCATACCGGTAGCGGCACGGCACAGGCGGCTCAGGTGGCCGGTGCTGATCGCAAGCGCGCTGGCAAAATCCGACGCCGTCCAGCCGTCGGACATATGGGCCGCGATCAGATCGTCCAGCGCAAAAAGCCGCGCATGTTTGGTACGCGGGTCGGTGGCCCGTTCGGCCAGCCGTGTCTCGGCAATCCGGGCAAGCACGGAATGTGCCAATCCGACGAGCTGCTGGGCCCGAAAGGGGCTGGGCTCGTCCATCATGTCGCGCACGAGGCGCGTGATCCTGTCCAGAGGGTCGGCGACCGGCCCGACAAACGGTTCCGACAGGGCCGTCAACAGCTGGTCCGTGGCGGGTGAGAGCGTGCGCACAAGGCTGACGGGAAACGAGAAAATCCGCCCCTCCGATCCCGATCGAAATGTGAACTCATGGGCGCAATGCTCTGGAATATAGAGAAACTCGGTTTCTGCGACGTGCATTCGTTCGCCATCGACGATGGCGTCGATCCAGCCGTCCTCGACCATGAAGAGCTGGGACATCTGGCTGTGCCGGTGCGGCAGGATGCGCCAGTCGTGAATCGGGGCGCGCGCCGAGAAATGCTCGAAATGCAGCACGTCGGGAAACGGGTCCTCTTCGCCGTAAAGCCCGAAGGCGGGAATGGTGTTTTGCGCCTGCATGTTCGAATCTTACCACAGGTCGCCGGGTGCTGCCATTACCGCACGCCCGTTTCGCGCATATCACCACGTTCAGCTTTAGGAGGAGTGCCGACATGAAGACCGAGGTTGCGATTATCGGCGGGGGGCCATCGGGCCTGTTGCTGTCGCAGTTGTTGAACAAGGCAGGTGTTGCGACGGTGGTTCTTGAGCGGGCCTCGCGCGATCATGTCCTGTCACGCATCCGGGCCGGAGTTCTCGAAGCGGGCACGGTAAGCATGCTCCGCGAAGCCGGTGTCGCAGAGCGTCTTGACCGCGAAGGCATCCCGCACGAGGGGTGCTTTCTTACCGATGATGATCTGATGGTGCGGATCAACTTCAAGGAACTGACCGGCACGCCCGTGATGGTCTATGGCCAGACCGAAGTGACGACAGACCTCTACACTGCGCAGGATGCCATTGGGGCGACCATCATCCACGGGGTCGAGGATGTGGTGATCCATGATGCCGACAGCACTGCGCCCTACGTCGAATACACGCTGGATGGGGCGCGGCAGCGCCTCGATTGCTCTTATGTAGCGGGCTGTGACGGGTTCCACGGTGTCAGCCGCAAGACCATTCCCGCCGACAAGCGCCGCGAATTCGAACGGGTCTATCCTTTTGGCTGGCTCGGGGTTCTGTCGCGCACACGCCCGGCGCATCACGAGCTGATCTATGCAAATTCGTCGAACGGGTTTGCCTTGGCGTCGATGCGCAGCGAGACCCTCAGCCGGTATTACGTGCAGGTGCCGCTGACCGACAATGTCGAAGACTGGAGCGACGCGCGCTTCTGGACGACGCTGAAATCCTGTCTGCCGTCCGAAGTGGCAGAGACCATGGAGACCGGCCCGTCGATCGAGAAATCCATCGCCCCGCTGCGGTCTTTCGTGAGCGAACCACTGCGTTGGGGACGGCTGTTCCTTGTCGGGGATGCCGCGCATATCGTGCCGCCGACCGGGGCCAAGGGGCTGAACCTTGCGGTGTCGGACGTGCATTACCTCTATCAGGCACTGATCGACGCGGTGAAAACCGGCGATACAAAAGGGATCGACGCCTATTCGGAACGGGCGCTTCTGCGGATCTGGAAGGCGATGCGCTTCAGTTGGCAGATGACGACCATGCTGCACCGGTTCGACGGCGAAGACAGCTTTGCGGCGCAGATGCGCAAGGCGACGCTCTATCATCTGTCGCAATCGGAAACGGCGCGGCGTGATCTGGCCGAGAACTATATCGGGCTGCCGTTCTAGGGGACGGGTCGGCCCACGGGGCGCAATGCGTCCCGCGCGGCTTCGAGGGCGCGGATCAGACCGGATTGTTCCTCGGTCAGCACACCATCCGCGCGCATCGAAATCCCGATGGGACCACCGCGCAGGTCATTGCCTAGGGGCAGGGCGGTCAGAGTGCCAGCGTCAAGTTCGTCTTCGACAACGCCGCGCGAGATGAACCAGACCGCGTCGGAGGATTGCACCACGCGCCGCCCGAAGGCGAGCGAGACGGATTCGAACGCGGCACTTTGCGCCGCGATGCCATGACGGGACAACAGCGCCCGGACGAGCGGGGCAATCACCGCCCCCGGAGGTGGAAGCAGCAGCGGATAGCCGTCCAGCGCATCGAGCGGCTCCGCCTGATGCGAGAGTGGGTGCCCGGGTCTGACAACGGCAGCGATGTCTTCGGAATAGAGATGATGGAACGACAGGTGTTGCATCACCTCGGCATTGCCCATCCGACCGACAACCAGATCAAGGCTGCTTTCCCGCAATTGCGACATCAGGAGCCAGTTCGGCCCGGTGCTGACCCGCAACAGGCAATTCGGGTGGGTCTCGCGAAAGGCCAGTGCTGCGCGCGGCATCAGCGACGTCGCCGCAGTGGGCAGAACCCCAACAGACAGTCGGGTGATCTGAGATGGCGTGTCCTTGACCAGCGATTGCGCCCGCGACAGTTCGGCCATCGCCGCACCGCCATGCTGCTGAAATACCCGGCCCACGGTGGTCAGCGTCAAGCGCCGGTTCGAACGGTCGAACAGCGGTTTGCCCAGCACATCCTCGAGTTCGCGGATGGTTTTCGACACGGCGGGTTGCGACACGTTCAGGGCATCCGCCGCCGCGGACAGCGAACCGAGGCGCGCGGTTTCGAGAAAGCATTTGAGATGACGCAGCCGGATGCGGGGATCGAGCATGTATAACTCATGGGTTAAGTAAATGGCGCAAGAATATAATTTTCAGAGCGGTAAAGAAATGCCAAAGAGAGGTCAGAGGAGAATTTCAAACATGAAAACGGTCACATCAGGTGGGGCGGTGCTCCATGTGCAAGTGGACGGCCCCGAGGCTGGCCCGGTGGTGATGTTCGCCAACTCGCTGGGGACCGATCTGCGCGTCTGGGATCCGCTGTTGCCGCATCTGCCCCAAGGGCTTCGGATTGTCCGCTTCGACAAGCGGGGCCATGGTCTGTCGGACTGCCCGCCCGCGCCATATGACATGAACACGCTGGTCGAAGACGCTGAGGCGGTTGCGGACGCGCTCGGCGTTTCGCAGATCGCCTTTGTCGGCCTGTCCATCGGTGGACTGATCGGTCAGGGGCTGGCTGCGCGCCGCCCGGATCTGATCAAGGCCTTGGTGCTGATGGATACGGCGGCCAAGATCGGAACACCCGAGATGTGGCAAGCGCGGATCGACGGGGTGCGCGCGGATGGGCTTGGTGGCATGGCGGACGCCATCCTTGACCGGTGGTTCGCGCCCGAGATGCGCAACGATGCGGCGGCGCTGGCCCCATGGCGCAACATGCTCAGCCGCACGCCGGTCGAAGGCTATGTCGGCTGCTGTGCGGCGATTGCGGGGGCTGATTTCACCGCAAGCACGGCAGACCTCGCCATCCCGGTGATGGCCATGGCCGGGTCCGAAGACGGATCGACCCCACCCGATTTGGTGCGCGCAACAGCGGACCTGTGCGGTGCCGCATTCCACGTGATCGACGCGGCAGGCCATCTGCCCTGCGTCGAAAAACCGGCCGAGACCGCAGCCCTTATCACCGCGTTCCTCAAGGAGACGGGCCATGTCTGACCGCTTTGATCAGGGAATGAAAACCCGGCGCGAGGTTCTGGGCGACGCCCATGTCGACCGGGCCGAGGCCAACAAGACCGAGTTCGATCTGCCGTTCCAGACGCTGATCACCGAGGGCGCGTGGGGCACGGTCTGGTCGTCGGACGGGATCAGTCGTCGGGAACGGTCCATGCTGACCTTGGCGCTTTTGGCCGCGACCGGGAATTTCGAGGAAATCCCGATGCATATCCGCGCCACCGCGCGCACCGGAGCCAGCAAACAGGATGTGATGGAAGCATTCCAGCACGTCGCGATCTATGCCGGCGTTCCCAAGGCGAACCACGCCATCAAACTGGCCAAACAGACTTATGCAGAGATGGAGCAATCCGATGACTGACACCGCCGCCCTGATGCCCCGCCGCCGCGAGGTGCATCCCGATCCCTATTACCTCGACTACAAGACGTCGATCACGCGGTCCCCGTCGCTCCCGCTCTTGTCGATGGAGTCGACGCCGAGCGAGGAAACCGGGCCGCGCTTTGGCCACAACAAGCTGGGTGCCTTGGATAACAACCTGATCTGCAACTACACGCAGGGCAAGGCGCTCGCCGTGGGCGAACGCATCCGCGTGCATGGCCGCGTGCTTGATGAAACCGGGCGTCCGGTGCCGCACACGCTGGTCGAGATCTGGCAGGCCAATGCCGGTGGGCGGTATCGGCACATCAAGGACACGTATTTCGCACCGCTTGATCCGAATTTCGGCGGCTGCGGGCGGACGATCACAGATGAGAATGGCTACTACGAATTTATGACGATCCGTCCAGGGGCATACCCGTGGCCGAACCGGGCCAATGACTGGCGGCCGATGCACATTCACTTTTCGATCTTCGGCCATGCCTTTGGGCAGCGCCTGATCAGCCAGATGTATTTCCAGGGGGATCCGCTGATCGATATGTGCCCGATTGCCGCCACTGTGCGGGATCGGAGCCAACTCGACCGTCTGGTCGCGCCGCTCGACATGCAGAATTCGCGGGGCATGGATTATCTTGCCTACAAGTTCGACATTGTGCTGCGCGGCCGCCGTCAGACCATGTTCGAAAACAAGCCGGAAGGGATGTAAGCCATGACGCAACCGCTTGATATTCTGGTGGAAACCCCCAGCCAGACCGCCGGCCCTTATGTCCATATCGGCTGCATCCCGACCTTTGCGGGTGTCGAGGGCGTCTATCCCGAAGACCTTGGCCTGAGCCCGATCGAAGACGGCGCCAAAGGCGAGGTCATCACCATCGTCGGGTCGGTCTATGACGGTACCGGCTGGGCGATGCGCGATGCCATGATCGAAAGCTGGCAACCCGATGCCGCTGGTCTGTTTGCCGGGCAGGACGGGGCCGATCCGAAGGTTTCGGGCTTCTGCCGCTTCGCCGCCGACAAGGACAGCGGCGAGTTCACCCTGCGCACCGTCAAACCGGGTGCGGTGAAGGCCCGGAACGGACAGGTGTTCGCGCCGCATATCTCGCTCTGGGTCGTGGCGCGCGGGATCAATATCGGTCTCAACACCCGCATCTATTTCGAGGATGAAGACAACAGCGCCGACCCGCTGCTGGCCCGCATCGAACAACGCCCGCGTGTGGACACGCTGATCGCCAGGAAAACCGGCGACGGCACCTATCGGTTCGACATCCGGCTGCAGGGCGAGGGCGAAACGGTATTTCTTGACCTGTGATGACGGGCGTCTTTGACCATCCCTGGTTGTCGGGCCTCTTTGCCGATGACGAAATCGCTGCGCTTTGGTCCGCCGAAGCGCAGCTTTCGTCCATGCTGGCGTTCGAGTCCGCGTGGTCGCGCCATGGGCATCTGGCAGGCCTGTGGTCCGAGGCGGAAGGGCACTCCGCGGCCGATGCCGTCACCTCTGTCGACTTTGACCCCAAAGAGCTTTCTGATGGCACGGCGCAGGATGGCGTCTGCGTACCGGCCCTCGTTCGGCTGTTGAAAGAGCGGACCGGAGCAAACGCGATCCATAAAGGCGCGACATCTCAGGATGTGATCGACACCGCAACGGTCCTGTCACTTGTGCGCAGCCTCGATCTGATCGGCGGGCGGCTTGAGCGACTGGATTTGGACCTGTCCGCGTTGGAGACCCGGTTCGGTGCAAATCCATTGATGGGCCGCACGCGTATGCAGGCGGCAATACCGATCACCGTGGCCGACCGGGTGCAGACATGGCGTCTGCCGCTTGCCTCGCACCGCGAACGCCTGGAGCAACTGCGCCCCCGCGTGGCAGTGGTTCAGATCGGCGGTGCCGCGGGCGACCGCGCGGCGCTGGGTGAGGGCGCGGAGGCGATCTGCCATGCGGTTGCGGCTGACCTTGGGCTGTCGGCACCACCGCAAAGCTGGCACGCGATGCGCGACGGCATCGCCGAGGCCGGATCGCTCCTGTCTCTGGTCACGGGAACCCTTGGCAAGATGGGTCAGGACATCTGCCTCATGGCGCAGCAGGGGATAGACGAGATCAGGATGGACGGCGGTGGCGGGTCGTCGGCCATGCCACACAAGCAGAACCCGGTGCTTGCGGAACTGCTGGTCACGCTGGCGCGGTTCAATGCCGTTCAGGTGTCAGGGCTGCATCAGGCGATGATCCACGAACAGGAACGCTCGGGCGCGGCGTGGACGCTGGAATGGATGATCCTGCCGCAGATGGTTCAGGCAACAGGGCGTGCGCTTGCCGTGGCGTCGGCGCTCACGACACAAATCGTGGACATCGGCAGTCCTGATCCGTTGTCCTGAGCGTCGGATCGCCCTACACGCATCCAAAAGACAAGGAAGACCGGAATGTCCGACAACAGGATCCTGATCGCCGGGGGCGGCATTGCAGGTTTGACGCTTGGGCTGACACTGCACCAGATCGGCGTGCCCTTCACAGTGTTCGAATCCGCGCGCGAGATGAAGCCGCTGGGCGTTGGCATCAACCTGCAACCGAACGCCGTGCGCGAGCTTTTCGATCTTGGCATCACCGCCGACGATCTGGACAAGGTGGGTCTGCCCGCAAAGGAATGGGCGCTGGTCGGTCTGAACGGGCGCGAGGTCTATTCCGAACCGCGCGGGCTGGGGGCCGGGTACAACTGGCCGCAATACGCCGTGCATCGGGGTCAGTTGCACATGCTGCTCTACGAGACGCTGATTGCGCGGGCGGGTGCGGATGCGGTCCAGCTTGGGGCAAAGGTCGCGTCCTACGCACAGAATGGGTCCGGCGTCACGGCGCGGATCGTTTCGTCTGCCGGAGAGAGAGAGGAGCGGGGCCGCCTGCTGATCGCCGCCGATGGCATCCATTCCGCGATCCGGGCACAGATGTATCCCGATCAGCCACCGATCCATTGGGGCGGGGCCGTCATGTGGCGCGGCACGGTTCGGGCCAAGCCATTGCGGACGGAGTCGTCTTTTGTCGGGCTGGGGACACATCGGCACCGGATGGTGATCTACCCGATCTCTGCGCCCGATGCCGACGGGATGTCGCTGATCAACTGGATTGCCGAAGTCACGATGGACGATGCAGGCGGCTGGCAGCAGGACGGCTGGTTCAAACCGGTCGAGATCGGCGAGTTCATCCATCATTTCGAAGACTTCCGCTACGATTGGCTGGATGTCCCTGACATGCTGCGCGGCGCGGATTGCGCCTATGTCAACCCGATGATCGACCGCGATCCGGTGCCAAGCTGGGTCGATGGTGCGGTGGCACTGATGGGCGATGCGGCGCATGCAATGTATCCGACCGGATCGAACGGGGCGAGCCAGGCAATTGTCGACGCGCGTGTGATCGGGGCGAAGATGCTGGAGCATGGCGTGACAGAGGCGGCACTGGCGGCCTATGATGCGCAGCTTTGTGGCCCGGTGTCGGAACTGGTGCTGCGCAACCGGGGTGCGGGGCCGTTCGGGCTGCTCAACCTGCTCGATGAGCGCTGCGGCGGTGTGTTCGACGACATCGAAGACGTGATCCCCGCGGCGGAACGCGCTGATTTCATGGCGAAATACAAGGCCGCCGCCGGGTTTGCTATCGAAACGCTGAACGCCGCTGATCCGACAATCCCGGCAGGGGCGCGGGTCGACGGCTGACTTGCATCTTGGTCCGCTTTCGACGCCATATGGACCAAGCCTGACCAAACCGGAGCCGCCCGATGCCCGAAGCCTTCATCTGTGATTACATCCGTACGCCCATCGGTCGCTATGGTGGTGCACTGGCCTCGGTGCGGGCTGATGATCTGGCGGCGGTGCCGTTGGCGGCCTTGGCGGCGCGGAACCCGTCGCTCGATCTTGCGGCGATCGACGAGGTCATCCTTGGCTGTGCCAATCAGGCTGGGGAGGACAACCGCAACGTGGCACGCATGGCGGTGTTGCTGGCGGGCTACCCCGAAACCGTGCCGGGCACGACGATGAACCGCCTCTGCGGATCGGGCATGGATGCGGTTCTCGCCGCCGCCCGCGCGATCAAGGCGGGCGAGGCGGATCTGGTGATTGCGGGTGGCGTCGAGAGCATGACCCGCGCGCCCTTCGTGATGCCCAAGGCGCAACAGGCCTTTGCGCGGCAGGCTGAGGTCTACGACACCACCATCGGCTGGCGCTTCGTGAACCCGGTGCTCAAGGCGCAATACGGCATCGATTCCATGCCGGAGACGGCTGAGAACGTGGCCGAAGATTTCAACGTGTCGCGCGAGGATCAGGACGCGTTTGCCTTGCGGAGCCAGCAACGCGCGGGGGCCGCGCAACAGAGCGGGCGTCTGGCGCAGGAGATCACACCGGTGACAATCCCGCGCCGCAAAGGCGCGCCGGTGATCGTGGACACGGATGAACACCCGCGACCAGAGACAACCGCCGATGATCTGGCGCGCCTCAAGCCCTTTGTGCGCGAGGGCGGCACGATCACGGCGGGCAACGCCTCTGGTGTAAACGACGGGGCGGCGGCGCTGATCGTGGCGTCTGAGGCAGCGATCAAGCCGCATGGGCTGCGCCCCATCGCGCGGGTTCTGGGCGGTGCCTCCATCGGCGTTGCGCCGCGCATCATGGGGATCGGACCTGCGCCCGCTTCGGAAAAGCTGATGGCGCGGCTGGGTCTGACACAGTCCGAATTCGACGTGATCGAACTGAACGAGGCGTTCGCCTCGCAAGGATTGGCGACGCTTCGGCGGCTGGGCATCGCCGACGATGACCCGCGCGTCAATCGTAACGGTGGGGCCATCGCGCTGGGCCATCCTCTGGGCATGTCAGGGGCGCGGATCACCGGCTCTGCCGCGCTGGACCTGCGCGCCGGTCAAAAAGCACTGGCCACCATGTGCATCGGCGTCGGGCAGGGTATCGCAATTGCCATCGAGGCAGCGGGCTGAGGCACCCGCCGTGGCTCAGATCAGCATATTGCGCGGATCGCCGATCAGTTTGGCGTAGTGCGCCAGGAACCGCGCCGCATCGGCCCCGTTGATCACACGGTGATCATAGGACAGATCAAGCGGCACCATCGGCACCGGACGCGGGGTGTCGCCGTCCCAGACAGTGACGGTCTCGGTTCGCGTGATACCGAGGATCGCCACCTCGGGCGGGTTCACGATGGGGGTAAAGGCAGTGCCGCCGATGCCGCCAAGATTGGTGATCGTCATGGACGCGCCACCCATCTCGTCGGGCTTGACCTTTCTGGCCTGCGCCTTGGCGGCCAAATCTGCAATCTCGGCCCCGATCTGCCAAAGCCCTTTGCGGTCGGCGTTTCGGATGACCGGCACCATAAGGCCATGCGGCGTGTCCACGGCGATACCGATATGGACATAGGTCTTGAGGTAAAGCGTGTCGCCATCCGCCGACAGCGAGGCGTTGAACCGCGGAAATGCCTTCAGACACCGCGCCAAGGCCGCGACGTGAAACGCCAAAGCGGTGAGCTTCACGCCCCGCGCCATTGCCTCGGACTTGAGGCTTTGACGGAACGCCTCAATCGCGCTGACATCGGCGCGGTCGTGATGGGTGACTGCCGGGATCAGCGCTTGCGCCGCCGCCAGATTGCGCGCGGCGACCTGGGCAAAGCGGCTCATCGGTTCTTCTGTCACGTCGCCATATTGGCTGTGATCGACATCCCAGTAGGAGGTGTCGCCTGACGGGGCCGAGGCGGGTGCAGCGCCGCTGTCCAAATCTTCTGCGCCGATGGTCTTCCGCCCCAGCTTTTTGGCCAGGGCTTCGATCTCGACGCCTTTCTCGCGGGCGAGACGCCGGGTGGCCGGGCTTGCGATGAAGTCTGCCATGTCCTCCCCCTTACCAGCTTGCCGAGATGTATTGCGTTTCCATGAATTCGAGCATCCCTTCATGCCCGCCTTCACGTCCGAGACCGGATTGCTTCGTGCCCCCAAACGGCGCCGCCGGGTCGCTGACCAATCCCCGGTTCAGGCCGACCATGCCGTAGTCCAGCCGTTCGCAGACCTGAAGCGCGCGTTTGAAGTCAGCGGAAAACACATAGGCGACAAGGCCGTATTCGGTGTTGTTCGCGCGTCGAATGACCTCTTCCTGATCGCTGAAGGTCTGGATCGCGGCAACCGGGCCGAAGATTTCGTCGTGCACACAGTCCGCGTCCTCGGACACGTTCGAAAGGACCGTGGGCGGATAGTAGAAGCCCTTGCCCTCGGGCACTGTACCACCGCATTCGATCTTGGCACCTTTTGCGACAGCATCGGCGACAAAGGCCGCAACCTTGTCGCGCGTGTCGGCATTGACCAGAGGGCCGACATCGACGGATGGATCGGTGCCGTCGCCTACTTTGAGCGCCGCCATCCTTTCGGTCAGGCGTTTGGTGAAGTCGTCCGCAATGCTGTCATGCACATAGATGCGGTTCGCAGCGGTACAGGCCTCGCCCAGATTGCGCATCTTGGCCAGCATGGTGCCCTCGATGGCGGTGTCCATGTCGGCATCTTCGAGCACCACCACGGGTGCATTGCCGCCCAGCTCCATCGCGGGTTTCAACACCTGATCTGCCGCGGATTTCAGGAGCTTGCGTCCCACACCTGTGGAGCCGGTAAAGCTGACCACGCGCACACGCGGATCGTGCAGCATGTGATCCACCAGCGCACCGGTCCTGCGTGAGGGCAGGACGTTGACCAGCCCGGGCGGCACACCGGCCTCTTCCAGAAGCGGCATCAGCGCCAGCATGGTCAGAGGTGTTTCCGATGCCGGTTTGATGATGACGCCACAGCCTGCGGCCAGGGCGGGCGCGATTTTGCGCGTGCCCATCGCGGCGGGATAGTTCCACGGTGTGACCAGCACCGCGAGCCCGGCGGGTTTGTGCTGCACGACGATGCGCGCACCCGAGGCGGGGGCATGGGTGATCAGACCATCCGCGCGCACGGCTTCCTCGGCGAACCAGCGGAAGAACTCGGCGGCATAGGTCGCCTCGCCCCTGGCATCTGTCCCGGCTTTGCCGTTTTCCAGCGTGATGAGATGGGCGAAATGATCCAGCCGCGCTGTCATCAACTCCCACGCCTTGCGCAACACTTCGGAGCGTTCGCGCGGGGTGCGGGCGGCCCAATCGGCCATCGCCTTTTCGGCAGCGTCCAGCGCCTTGTCCGCATCGGCGATGTCCGCCGACGCGACCGAGGCGATCACCTCTTCGGTGGCCGGGTTGATGACGTCAAAGCGGTCGGCGGTCTGGTGCCAGCCGCCGTCGATATAAAGATCGGTATAGTCCATGTCGGTCCCCCGGAAGGTCAGAGCAGGTGGCGGAGCGGCTGCTCCACCCGGCCTGCGAAATCGGTCAGAAGCTGGATCGCGGTCGGCGCATCCATGTGGTCAGCGGCGCAATCCAGCGTGAGTTTCAGCCCTTTGCGGCGCTGCGTGATCGTGACGACCGGCACGCTGTCGGCACCCATGGCCGCACTGCGGATCGTTGTGCCGCGCAGATCACGGACGATCAGGTCTGGCGCGTCCTCGGTTTCTGTCACGTCCGACAGCGTTCCGCCGTCGGTCACCGCATAGCTGGTCGAGGCACCGAACCGTTCGATGGCAACCGTCTGTGCAGTGGGCATGGAGGCTCCGGCCAAACCGGCAAGCAACGCGTCGGCATCTGTCAAACCGTGGCTTTGCGACGCCCATCTGGTGAAGTCGGTCAGGCCATCGCCCGACAGTTTTGCGACAAGGTGGTGGGTCGCGGCAGCGGTGCTGACCGCTGGTTGCGCTGTCGTGCGCGGCAGGGCTTTCAGCACCTCCAGGTCCCGGACGTGATAGGGTTGAGGGTGACCGGCCTCGACCAGTCGAGCAAGATCAAGACCCTGCTCGATCGCCAGTCTGCGCAGCTTGGGTGAGGCGAGGATGCGCCCGCTGGTTGAGGCAACGGCTGGTTTTGCCGGAGCAGGTGGCTCCTTGGCCTTTTCAGGCCTCGTCGCGGTCGCCGGGGCAGGTGCGTCGGCTTCGGCAGGTGCCGGGGCTTTGGCGCTTCGGGACATAGGGCTCGCCGGCTTGTCGGCGCTGATGATCGCCACCGCCTGTCCGACGGGGACGTCTTCCCCGGCTTCAGCCAGATTGGCAGCCAGATAGCCGTCGCTGCCGGCTTCGACCTCCATCGTGCTCTTGTCGGTTTCCACCTCGAAGAGCACGTCGTCCGCTTTGACCGCGTCGCCGGGCGCCTTGTGCCAGCTGACCAGAAGGCCGCTGTCCTGCGCCATGCCCAATTGCGGCATGGTGACGGACTTGCCCTCGGGCAGCGCGTCCTCCTCGGTGTCATGCGGCGCGTCGTCCTTTGCGGCGGGCGCTGGTGCGTCGTCCTCGGCGCTGTCCGAAATGCGGGCAATCACCGCCCCGACGGGCACGTCTTCACCTTCGGACGCGGACACGCCGGTCAGAAAGCCGCTGGCCTGTGCCTCGACCTCCATCGTGGCCTTATCGGTTTCCACCTCGAAGAGCGCGTCACCCTTGGCCACCGCATCGCCCGGCGCCTTGAGCCATGACACGATCTTGCCCGCATCCTGCGCCATGCCCAGTTGAGGCATTGTCACGTCATGCGGCATGGATCAGCTCCCCCGAGCACAGCTTGCGCGCTTCGTCGGCAACCCGTTCCGGTGTCGGCACGGTGATGTCCTCCAGCGCGGGGCTGAAGGGCACAGGGACGTCCATCGCGCCCATGCGCAGGACCGGGGCATCCAGATGGTAGAACGCCTTTTCGTTCAGCCGCGATGCGATTTCCGAGGTGATGCCATAGCTCTGGTGGCCTTCGTCGATCACGATGGCGCGGCTGGTCTTCTTGACGCTTTCGATCAGCGTGGCCTCGTCCAGAGGCACGATGGTGCGTGGGTCGATCACTTCGGCCTCGATACCCTCTTTCGCCAAGATCGCAGCGGCTTTCTCGGCCACCTGCACCATCGAGGATGTGGCGATCAGGCTGATGTCCTTGCCTTCCCGCTTGATATGCGCCTCGCCGAAGGGGATCAGGTATTCCTCTTCCGGCACCGGGGCCTTGTCCTGATACATCAGCTTGTCTTCGAAGATCACAACCGGGTTGTTGTCGCGGATCGCGGTCTTCATCAGACCCTTCGCCTCGTAAGCCGAGGACGGCATCGCGACCTTCAGCCCCGGAATATGCGCCACAAGCGCTTGCAAAGACTGCGAGTGCTGCGCGGCGGAGCGGCGTGTGGCCCCCATATTGGTGCGCAGCACCAGCGGCACGTTGAGCTTGCCGCCGGACATGTAATGGATCTTGGCGGCCTGATTGCACAGCTGATCCATGATCAGGAAGATGAAGTCGCCGAACATCAGATCGACGATGGGTCGCGCACCGGTCATGGCGGCACCGACGGCGATTCCCATGAAACCGGGTTCGGCGATAGGCGTGTCGATGACGCGGTCGGTGCCGAATTCCTCGACCAGACCGGACAGCACCTTGAAGGGCGTTCCGGCCTCGGCCACGTCTTCGCCCAACAGGAACACCGTGGGATCGCGGCGCATTTCTTCGGCGATGGCCTCGTTGACGGCCTGGGACAGGGTGATCTCTCTCATGTCGGTCTCTCCTCAGTCCGCGTAGACATGCATGTCCACTTCGGACACGTCGGGATATTTGGCAGCCTCGGCATAGGCGACGGCCTCGGCGGCATCCTTTTCGATCTCGGCATTCATCGCCTCGATCTCGTCTTCGGTGGCGATGCCCTCGCTCACGAGGAACGACCGGAAGCGGATGATCGGATCGCGGTTGTCCTTCCAATCCTTCTCTTCGTCCTTGGAGCGGTAATATTCGCGGTTGATGTCGCCCACATGGTGGCCGTGATAGCGATAGGTCATCAGTTCGACGAAGAACGGGCCTTCGCCCTTGCGGCAGCGGGCCACCAGTTTCTGTGACAACTCGTTGACGGCCAACACGTCCTGCCCATCGACCTGGAACGCTTCGATGCGAAAGGCTTCGGCCCGGGCGGTGATGGAGCCGGCGGCGATTTCCTCGGTCTTGGTGTATTCGGAATAGCCGTTGTTTTCGCAGGCATAAATCACCGGCAGGTTCCAGAGCGCGGCCATATTCATCACTTCGTAGAGCAGCCCTTGCGCGGTTGCGCCGTCGCCAAAGAAACAGACGGTCACGTCGTCCTGACCCAGCAGCTTGGCCCGCAGTGCCGAGCCTGTGGCGATCCCCATGGAGCCGCCGACAATGGCATTGGCCCCAAGGTTGCCATGGCTTTGATCGGCGATGTGCATCGACCCGCCTTTGCCCCGGCAATACCCTTCTTCCTTGCCCAACAGTTCGCAGAACATCTCTTTGAAGTTCGCGCCCTTGGCTACGCAGTGCCCGTGACCCCGGTGGGTCGAGGTGATACGGTCGTCATCGGTCAGCGCCTCGCAGATCCCGACGGCGACAGCCTCTTCACCGGAATACATGTGGGTGAGGCCCGGCATCTTGGCCGACAGGTAAAGCTGGTTCGCGTTGTCCTCGAAGGTGCGGATGCGCATCATCTGGCGATACATGCGCAGATAGTCTTCGGTATTTGTCTTGGCCTTGGCCATTGGATCCCTCCCAAAGGGGGCAAGGGCGCGCGGCCCCTGCTTCATCTTGCCGAATAAACTCCCGCCGGAGGCGTCCCCCGGCGGGGCTCGTCAATACCGGTTGGCGATGGGTAGCTCTTCTGCGGGGAAGAGGCTGATCACCTCGCAGCCGGTTTCCGTCACCACGACCTCTTCCTCGATCCGGGCGGCGGAATAGCCATCGGTGGCCGGGCAATAGGTCTCGAGCGCGAACACCATGCCGGTCTGGATTTCCATCGGATGATCGAGGCTGACGGCGCGGCTGATGATCGGGCGTTCGTGCAGGGCAAGGCCCAGACCGTGACCGAACTGCAGACCGAAGGCCTGATCCTCGTTGTCAAAGCCCAGCGACTGTGCGGTCGGCCAGACCTCGGCCACCTTGTCGGTGGTGACACCCGGCTTGATCATGGCAATCGATGCATCGATCCATTCGCGCGCCTTGACGTAGGCGTCGTTCTGAGCAGGCGTCGCGCGGCCGACGTTGAATGTGCGGTAGTAACACGTGCGGTAGCCCTGATAGCTTTGCAGGATGTCGAAGAACGCCTGATCGCCGGGGCGGATCAGCCTGTCGGTAAAGTTGTGCGGGTGCGGGTTGCAGCGTTCGCCGGAAATCGCGTTGATCGCTTCGACGTCGTCCGAGCCCATCTCGTAGAGCAGCTTGTTCGACATCGCGACGATGTCATTCTCGCGCACGCCGGGTTTCAGCTCTTCGTAGATCATGTGGTAGACGCCATCGACCATGCTGGCCGCCTGTGTCAGAAGCTGGATTTCGTCCCAGTTCTTGATTTCGCGCGCTGCCAGCATGATCTGCTGGCCGTCCACGACCTTGATGCCTTCTTCCTGCAGCGCGTGGAACATGGCGGTTTCGGCATAGTCCACGCCGACCGGCATGTCGGCCATGCCCGCATCCTTGATCAGCTGCGCGATCATCTTGGCGTATTTCTTCATCAGGCCGAATTCCGGCGGGATCGTGCCGCGCATGCCGACAACGCCGGCGAGGCAGTGATCGGGTTCCAGCCAGTCGGAATAGCGTTTGTGATGCACGGCAGCAGAGCCGAAATCCCAGACATAGGGGCTGTCGTCGCCGGTCAGTAGGCAGAAGCGGCACATCTTGTCCCGTTCCCATTCGCCGATCTTTGTGGCTGACACGTAGCGGATGTTGTTGACGTCAAACAGCAGCAGCGACCCGGCGTTCGAGTTCTGCAGCGACTGGCGCGTGCGGGCAAGGCGGTAGCGGCGCAGGCGGTCGTGATCGACCCGGCGTTCGAAATCGACCGAGGTGTGGCCCCAGGCGGGCAGGCGGTCGCGCCATTCCCAGTTGGGTTCAAGATCCTGCGGTGTGAGCAGGTTCGGCATCAGTGCGCGAGACATGAAAAGCTCCTTTCGGGTGCCGCGTGGCGCACCCGGTTTGTTCTGAAAAACAGGGGGGTGAGGGGTTACTTCGTGACCCAGCCGCCGTCGATGGAGATCATCTGGCCGGTCATGTAATCGCTGTCGTCAGAGGCGAGGAACGAGGCCGTTCCGACAATGTCGTTGGGGTAGGACACCCGCTTGATCACCAGGTTGTTGGCGACGATGTCGTCATAGGCCTGGCCTTCGCGTTCCTTGAACCCGATCTCGACAAGGTCCTTGTCCAGCTGCTCCCAAAGCGGTGTCACAACGACGCCGGGGGCATAGCCGTTGACGGTGATGTTGTGCTCGGCCAGACCCAGCGCACCGCATTCGGTCAGCGCCAGACAGCCGTATTTCGAAGTGCAGTAGACGGTCACGTCGACCAGCGGCTTGCGCGACGCGATGGAGCCGACATTGATCAGCTTGTAGGGGTGATCCTCCATCGGACCCTGCTTGATCATCTGGCGTGCGGTTTCCTGCATCCCAAGCCACATCGCCTTGGTGTTGACGTTCATGATCATGTCCCAGTTGTCTTCGTCGATATCCATGAAGAACCGGGGTTTGTTCAGGCCCGCATTGAAGAGACCCACGTTGATCGACCCGAAGGCTTCGACCGTTGCAGCCACGGCAGCCGCGTTGTCGTCGCGCTTGGTCACGTCCATCTTCACGGCAATCGCCTTGCCGTTTCCGGCGGCGTTGATCCGGTCGGCAACGACCTGCGCTTCGTCCCCGTCAAGATCCCCCAGACAGACATTCGCCCCCTGGGCGGCGAAAGCCTCGGCATTGGCGGTACCCATGCCACGGGCGGCTCCGGTGATCAGGATGTTCTTACCTTTGAGGCGATTGGGGTCCATGGTTTCCTCCCTAAGTGACCTGGTGTTTCATGATGTCTTCGGCGCGGGCCTGGGCCCGGTCGAGCGCCTCGCGCGGGGACACGATCCCGCGCAGCATGTCGTGAAGTTCGTGGCCGCAGATGTGGATGATCTCCGAGATGTGCGGAATCGGCGGGCGCGGCCAGAATTGCAGCTCGTCGCGCCAGGACATCTGGTCGACGAGTTCGAAGATCGGAGACAGGCGCCGCACTTCCGGGTCCGCCCCGACGGAATAGCGGGGCGCCGTACGGCTGCCGCTTTGGGCATAAAGCTTTTGTGCCGCCGGCGAAGTGAAGGCGACCAGCGCCTCGACCGTGTCCGCCACGCGGTCCTCCGCCAGGTTTGACGGCACGCAGAACACATAGCCGCCGACAGGGGCGATGGGGGCCCCCTCGGGCCCATGCGGATGGGGCAGGTAGCCGGTGTTGCCATGCGCCGAACAGCTGTCGTCGAGTTCGAAATATGGGGCCAGCAGGGTATACCCATAGGCCATGGCCACCTTGCCGGACGCATAGGGGCGCACACGTTCGTACCAGGACATCGACAGAATGTCGGGCGGGGAAAACTCCAGCAGTTGCATCAGGTAATCCGCCGCCGCATGCGCGCGATCGGTGTTCAGCATCGGTCGCAGGTCCGGTTGGTCGAGGTGATCCGCATCGAACCCCCCGGCGATCGGTGGCAGGTCGATGATGGGCTGACCGAAGGCGGCGCAGGTCATCATGAACGTGTGGCCCAGTGCTGTGCCGCGTGCCGCATTCCACGCCACGCCATGACGGCCTCTGCGGGGGTCATTGAAGTGACGGGCGGCTTCGATCACCGCGTCGGTGGTTACAGGGGGCTCCAGCCCTTCCGCTGCGAACCAGTCCTTGCGGTAGAACATCAATTCGGGCGTTGTCTGGCTTGGCACACCGTAGGGGGTTCCGTCCCAATGCGCCGCGCGCCAGCCTGCGGTGTGGAAATCGGCGGGATCAAGCCGGGAGACATCCATCACATCGGTCAGCGGGCGGATCACCCCTTTTTTCACGAATTCCCCAAGCCACGGTAGATCGACGGCGATCAGATCGTACCGGCTCTTGGTGCGCTCGCTGTTGCGCAATGCTTCTTCGCGCAGCCGGTCGATCGAAAAGGCGCGCTGATGAATGTTCGTCCCGACGATTTGTTCAAATTGACGCTTGAGCGTGTCCATCACCATGAATGTGGGATCGCCATGGACGAGGATGCGCAGCCCACCGGCCAGCTTGAGCGGTTGGGGCAGGGCACGGGGCGGGGCGATGGTTGCGCGGGTCGCCTGGTAGGAGCCACCATAATAGTAATGCTCGGTCTCTTCGGTTTCAGGCACGGCGCCAAAGGAATTGCGGGCCAGTCGTTCGATCCGGTCCGCCACCTGACTGAACCGGTCAAGAAGACGGGGACTCGGATGCAGGGAAAAGCTCTTGCCGCTCTTGGTGCGTGGCCGCTGCTCGAGCAGGCCCGAGTCCTTGAGTTCCGTCAGCTTGCGCGTCGCAGTTGCATAGGGGACGCCTGCCGCCGCAACCATGGAGGACGGCGACACGAGCCGCCCTTCGGAATGGCTTTGCAGGACATGCAGGATCATGTTCAGATGCGGATTGGGCGTGTTCGGCTCGATTGACGTCTCAAGCTCGAGCGACAGGGACTTGAGGAACTCCACCACACGTTCCAGCTCCGGACCCTCCGCGGCCGCGGCGACATGTGTCGAACGCTGCATGGCGTGCTGTCCATATTGGATATCACTGGCGAGGGTTCCGGACATTGTCGCTTTTTTGTTTGAGGGATTACGAGGTGGGATCGAGTCGCTCACGGCGGCACCCTTTCAAATTGTTCAATCTGACGGTTTGCGAGTATCGGATATAAATCCAAAATGGACAAATTTTTGTCCAAAATGAACAAAACGATGCGTTCGCTCTTTGTCGAAATGACGCTGGATATGGGTCAGGTTGCATCCGGACCGTCCGGGCTGAGAGGACAGCAGCAATCGTGCGAACATACCTTTAGGGAGGACACGACTATGAAAACGACCCTTACGGCCGCTTTGGTGGCATCCACTGCGCTTGTCGGCACTGCCATGGCCGAATCCCACAGCGGCAAGATGACCATCGGCATTACCCAGAACAACGTGGGCGTGGACAGCTACCAGACCACGTACGAGAAGGCCTTTATCGAAGCGGCAGAAGCCAATGACATGGTGGAGACCGTGGTTCTGGACGCAGGTGGTGACGTGGCGCGCCAGATCGCGCAGATGGAAGACCTGATCCAGCAGGAAGTCGACGCGATCATCATTTGGCCGACCAATGGCGAAGCCGTGATCCCCGCGGTGCGCAAGGCCTACCAGGCCGATATCCCGGTCATTGTCACAAACTCGAACATCGCCGAGCAGGGCTTTGACTTCGTGAAGTCTTTCTCCGGCCCCGACAACATCACCCAAGGCGCACGGTCGGCCGAGATCATGTGCGACAAGTTCAAGGACATGGGCATCGAGAACGAAGCCAAGGTTGTCCACATCACCGGCCAGCCGGGCTACACCACCGCCATTGAGCGTGCGAAAGGCTTCAACGATCGCCTGCCCGAAGTGTGCCCGAATGTCGAACAGATCGACCAGCAGCCGGGCGACTGGAACCGCGAGAAGTCGCAGCAGGTGATGGAAGCGTTCCTTGTCAAGTATGACGACATCGACGGCGTCTATGCCGGTGACGACAACATGGGCGTCGGCGCTCTGAACGCGGCCAAGGCAGCGGGTCGCGAAGGGATCATCTTCGTCGGCGCGACCAACTTCGCGGTCGGCTACGAAGCGATGGCCGCCGGGGAATACTGGGGCTCGATCTACCAGTCGCCTGTCGATGACGCCGAAGCGGCCCTGCAGACGGCGATCGACGTTCTGAACGGCGAGGAAGTGCCTTTCCTCAACTACTTCGACACGCCGAAGATCACCCAGGACAACATGGACGAGTTTACCAAGCCCGTCTTCTGATCTCCTCCCGGAATGCGCGGGGCGGCATGTCTGCCTCGCGTGTTCTTTTTCTCAACGACAAGACGAGGGATGGACGAGATGGCAGGAGTCTCGGGACGGTCATGTATTGTGACCGGCGCGGCCCAGGGTATCGGCCGTGCAATAGGAGAGGCGCTTTTGAACGAAGGCGCGCATGTCTGTTTTGCGGATATCAACGCGGCCAAGGTGGCCGAAGTGGCGGATGCGAATGCAGCGCGTGCCGCCGCCGCCGGATGCAAGGTGACACACGCAGCGGTCGATGTGACCGACCGTGATCAGGTGAAAGCCATGATCGCGCATGCGGTGGAAAGCTTTGGGCGGTTGGACGTCAAGTTCAACAATGCGGGCGTCAATAAACCGATGAATTTCCTCGATGTGACCGAGGACAATTGGAACTTCATCATGGGAATCAACGGGCTGGGCTGCCTGATCGGTATGCAGGAAGCTGCCCGCCAGATGATCGAGCAGGGTGGTGGCGGCAAGATCATCAATACCGCCAGCATTGCGAGCCGGCAGGGGTTCGACAATGTAGCCCCGTATTGTGCCAGCAAATGGGCTGTCGTATCGCTGACCCAGTCGGGGGCGCGGGATCTGGCCAAGCATGACATCACCGTGACGGGATTTGCCCCCGGTGTGGTTGCGACCGAAATGTGGGAACAGGTCGATCAGGACCTGATGGCAATCGGGGCCGCAGAACGCCCCGGCCAGGCGATGGAGGAGTTTTCGGCCGAAATCCTGCGCGGACGCGTCGCGCGGCCCGAGGATATCACTGGAACGACCACGTTCCTCGCCTCTGCCGCCAGCGACTACATGACCGGCCAGATCGTGATGATCGACGGGGGAATGACGTTGGTGTGACGGCATAACCCGCGCACCCTTGGGAGGAACACATGGCAGAACTGACGAAACAGGGCATCGGACGGATCCTTGCCAAACAGGGTATCCTGATCGCGTTTGTCATCTTCATGATCGGCTTTGCGCTGGCGAACCCGCGCTTCATCGACATCGACAACATCTCTGGTGTGATCCGGTCCTCGGCCATTCTGGGGGTGATGGCGCTGGGTGTGACCTTCGTGGTCATCGGCGGTAATCTGGACCTGTCGGTGGGCTCCATGATGTCCTTCTCGACCATTGTCGTTCTGGACCTGCACGACAAGATCGGGCCGACGCTCGCCATCCCGGCGATGTTCGGTCTGACCTTGGGATTGGGGGCGTTCATCGGGTTCCTTGTGGGATACCTCAAGCTCAATTCGCTGATCGTGACGTTGGGCATGTTGTCGGCCATTCACGGTCTCACGCTCACATGGTCAGGCGGCCAGAACATGGACATTGCCGACAAGGAGGGCACATGGTTCTCGGTCTTCGGGCAGGGCGAGATCGCCGGTGTGCCGGTGCCGATCCTGATTTTCGCAGCCCTGGCCATCGTGCTGAGCCTTGTGCTCTCCAAGACGCCGTTCGGCCGCAAGGTCTATGCGGTTGGCGGTAACGGCAAGGCCGCGACCTTCTCGGGCATTCCCCGCGCGCGGATCGTATTCATGACCTACCTGATCTCGGCGTTCTGCGTGGCCTGTGCCGGGCTACTGCAGGCAAGCCGCAGTCTTGGCAGCCAGAACACCGTGGGGCAGGGGCTCGAACTTGAGGTGCTGGCCGCGGTCATCCTCGGGGGGGCATCGCTCCTGGGCGGGTCGGGAACCATCTTCAAGACGGTGATCGGCGTTCTGATCCTCGGGTTCATCCAGAATGGACTTCTGCTGATGGGGCTCGCCTTTTACGTCCAATATGTCGTGACCTGGGTGATCATCATCCTGGCTGTCTGGCTCGATATCGCGGCCAAACGCGGTCGCCTCTGGTCGCAGATCGCGTGAGGAGCATCCCATGAACAAGGACATCCTTCTCAAGCAGGGCGCGATCTGGGCCTTCATCGTTGTCGAGCTGGTCTTCTTCTCGGTTGCTGGCTCGTATCTCTCGGTCTCCGACAGCGCCTTCATGGATTTCGACAACATGCTGTTGCTGCTCAAGCAATCCGCTCCCATCGGGATCATCGCGGTGGGCATGACGATCATCATGATCAACGGCAATATCGACCTCTCGGTCGGCGCGACCTACGCGCTTTCGGCGATCGTTCTGCTGGACAGCATGACGTGGCCCTTCATGCAGGACCTTGGCGACTGGGCGATCCCGTTTGCCTGGATGTTTGCCCTGACCACGGGCATCGTCCTTGGCGCCATCAACGGTCTGATCGTGTGGAAAACCGGTGTCGACGCCTTCATCGTCACACTCGGTTCAATGCTCGGGTATCGCGGTCTGGTGTTCATGTATAATGGTGAACAACCGACCAGTCACCTGAACTGGACGCTTGTCGACTTTGCCGAAGCGCAGTTTCTGGGCCTGCACACCGCGACATGGTTCCTTTTGGGCGCAACGCTGCTTCTGTGGCTGCTGATGACCCGCACCGTGCATGGCCGCAACGCCTATGCCATCGGCAACAACCGCGAAGCAGCAGTGAACGCGGGTATCCGGGTTGGTCCGCACTTCCTTTGGAACTTCATGCTGATCGGGTTCCTCGCATCGCTGTCTGCGGTTGTCTTCTATTCGGAATCCGGTTCGGTGAACCCCAATGACGGGATGCTCTACGAATTGTGGGCCATCACGGCCGTGGTTCTGGGCGGCACGAAACTCACGGGTGGGTATGGCTCGATCATCTCTACCCTCGGCGGCGTCATCGCGATCCAGCTTCTGCGCAAGGGGCTTGGTCATATCGGGGCGGATACGGAAACCGTGAACCTTGTCATCGGTCTGATCCTGATCGCGGTCCTGTTTCTCGACCGTCAGCTGAACCGCAAGGGCAAAGAGGAGTTGAAGACATGACCGATCAAACCCCGGTTCTGCGGCTCGAGGACATCGTGAAAACCTTCCCCGGTGTCCGCGCTCTGGATGGTGTGTCCTTCAGCGTCCTGCCCGGAGAGGTGCACGCGCTGATGGGCGAAAACGGTGCCGGCAAGTCCACATTGATGAAGGTGTTGGGCGGTATACTGCAACCCAATGAGGGCAGCATCTTCATAGAAGAAGAGCCGACCGTGATGGTCACACCCGCACAGGCCAAGGCCAAGGGGGTGGTCTTCATCCACCAGGAACTCAGCCTCGCCGACGAACTGACCGTGGCCGAGAACATCTGGCTTGGGGAGCTGCCGCGCAAATCCTTGGGTCGGGTGAACTGGACCAAGCTGTACGACGACACCAATGCCATTCTGAAAACCTTGAACGTCGGGTTTGACGCCAAGACACGGGTCGGTGACCTGTCCATTGCCAACCAGCAGATGGTCGAGATCGCCCGCGCCCTGACCGTGGACCCCAAAGCGGTGATCTTTGACGAGCCGACGGCATCCCTGACGGACGCGGAAAAGGTCGTGCTTTTCGACGTGATCGCGGACCTGCAATCCAAAGGCGTCGGGATCATCTACATTTCGCACCGCATGGAGGAGATCTTCAAGATCACCGACCGCATCAGCGTGCTGCGCGACGGGCAGTATCGGGGCACACTCACCACCCGTGAAACAAACGAGGAAGACGTCACCAAGCTGATGATCGGGCGCAGCCTTGATCTGTCGCGCAATGAAAGCCATCACGAGATGGGGGATGTCGCTCTGGAAGTGCGCGGGCTGAGCTGTGGCAAGCTCTATCAGGATGTCAGCTTTTCCGTCCGCAAAGGCGAGGTTCTGGGTTTTTACGGTCTGGTCGGGGCTGGCCGGACCGAGATTGCCGAGACCCTGTTCGGGCTGCGCGATCCCTCCGCCGGGCAGATCCTGCTCAATGGTCAGGAGGTGCGGATCAAATCGCCCATCGACGCCATTGCCAATGGCATTTCCCTCGTTCCCGAAGACCGTAAGGGGCAGGGGCTGGTTCTCGGCATGAATTGCCGGGACAACATGACCCTCCCGCAGGTCGATGATCTGACGGCGGGTCCGTTTGTCAGTGACGGGGCCGAGGTTGCCATCTTCGACCAGTACCGCGACAAGCTGGACATCCGCACACCCGGCTGGCGCCAGACCGTCGGAAACCTGTCTGGCGGGAACCAGCAGAAGATCGTGATCGGCAAATGGCTGTCGATGCGGCCCGAGGTGCTGATCGTGGACGAACCGACCCGCGGGATCGACGTCGGCTCCAAATCCGAGATTCACAACCTGATCCGCGATCTGGCGGCCCAGGGCTATGCGGTGATCGTCATCAGCTCGGAAATGCCGGAAGTGCTGCATGTGTCCGACCGGATCGTCGCCATGTATTCCGGCAAGGTCATGCGCGAATTCACGTCCGAGGAAGTCACCGAGGACAGTCTCATTCAGGCGATTTCCGGGATCATCAACGGCAAGGTGGCCTGACATGCACGTCGGGTTCGCGGGCCTTGGCCGGATGGGCGCGTTGATGGCTGGCAATCTTGTTGCGGCTGGGCATGAGGTCACCGTCTGGAACCGGTCAGCAGAAAAGGCGGGGGCACTGGCGGAAAAGACCGGATGCGCAGTGGCCACAACGCCTGCTGACCTGACTGCATCCTGCGACGTCGTGGTGACAATGCTTGCCGATGATCCGTCTTCCGATGCGGTGCATCGCGGTCCGGATGGCCTGTTTGCGGTGCAGGGCGCGCGGGTCTTCGTCGAGATGGGCACCATGTCGCCCGATCATATCCAAGGGCTCGCCAAGGCCGCACCAGAAGGGTGTATTGTGATCGACGCGCCGGTTTCGGGGGCAACGCAGGCGGCGGCCGAGGCGCAGCTGTTGATCATGGCGGGGTGCTCCAGCGACGCAGCAGCGCCGCTGATGTCCATATTCGACGCTCTGGGGCGCAAGACCATCTGCCTTGGTCAAACCGGGGCGGGTGCAGTGATGAAACTGGCGGTCAATTCCCTGATCCATGGATTGAACCAGACGCTAGCCGAAGCGCTGACCCTGAGCGAAGCAGCCGGCATCGCGCCCGAAGCCGCATTCGACGTGATCGAACACAGCGCAGCAGCGGCACCCATGCTGTCCTACCGCAAACCGCTCTATCTGTGCGAAGCCGATCATGACGTGACCTTTACCGTCGCGCTGGCCCTCAAGGACATGGAAGTGACGGCTGCCCTGGCTGACGGTTTGGGCACCGCCATGCCGCAAGGGCACGTGACCCTCGACACGCTGCGTCGCGCAGAAGCCGTCGGATTTGGGACGCGCGACATGGCGGCGATGGTGAATTTCATGCGAAAGGAAAACGAATGAAAGCCGCACTTTTCGTCGGTGGCTGGGAAGGCCATACGCCCACGCATTTCGCGGATTGGTACGAGGATCTCCTGCGAAACAACGGGTTCGAGGTTGACGTTTACGACACGCTTGAACCGCTCGAACGCCCCGACGATCTGGCTGACCTCGATCTGATCACACCGATCTGGTCCTCGGCACGGTCTGGCCATCAGGAAGAATTCGGCAACATGACAAAGCCGCAGGAAGATGGGCTTCTCAAGCTCATCGGCAATGGGTGCGGGTTGGCGGGATGGCACGGGCATATGGGCGATGCGTTCCGCGATCGGCCCACATACCACTTCCTGATCGGCGGCCAATTCGTGGCGCACCCGCCCGGATGGCCGGACAATCTCCAGCCCAAGGAAGACTATATCGACTACGATGTGACCATCTGCCAGCCCGACCACCCGCTGGTCGAAGGCATCCGCAGTTTCCGTATCACGTCAGAGCAATATTACATGCTGACCGATCCGTCGAACAACGTCTTGGCGACCACCACCTTCTCCGGCGACCACCTGTGGTGGATCGAAGGCACGGTGATCCCGGTCACATGGACACGGCGCTGGGACAAGGGGCGGGTGTTCTATTGTTCGATCGGTCACGAGTTGGACGATCTGAAAGTGCCGCAAGTGACCGAGATGATCCGGCGCGGGGCCATCTGGGCGGCAGAGGGCAAGGCGGTCGCCTGACCGGTCAGGATATGCCCGGCTGTTGCCAGCCGGGCACCTCAATCTGATTTACCACGAATTGTAGGCAAGATACTTGCCCGACATCTCAAGCTTCACGCGATCGCCCTTTTCATGCGGCACGCGGGTCAGCTGCATGTCAAAGTCGATGGCCGACATGATGCCGGTGCCGAACTTTTCTTCGATCAACGCCTTGATGGTCGGACCGTAGACGCCGACGATCTCGTAGAGGCGGTAGATGCAGGGGTCGGTCGGGATCGACTGCTCCCAGACCTTGGTGGGCGGTTCTTCCAGCACGCTGGCCGCTTCCTGCGGCAGACCCATGACCGACACCAGCGCCTCGGCCTTGTCCTTGGGAAACGCGTTCATGCCCATGCAGGCCGAATGCGTCCAGACCGGAGACATGTCGATCTTCTCGGCGATGCCCTCCCATGTCATGCCGGCCTGTTTCTTGGCCGACAGGATCATCATCGTCACGTCTTCCTTGGTCATCATGACTGGCACCTCGTAATTGTCTTTCATTGTTTGTCCTCCTGGGTCGTATTGAAAAATCGGTGGGTCACAGCCCGAGTTCCGTCAGGCCGGGGTGGTTGTCGGGGCGGCGGCCCTGGGGCCAATGAAACAGGCGGTCCGACTCTGCGATGGGCAGATCGTTGATCGAGGCGTGGCGCACGTCCATGTAGCCAAGCGCGTCGAACTCCCAGTTCTCGTTGCCATAAGCGCGGAACCACTGGCCGGCATCATCATGCCATTCGTAGCAAAAGCGCACGGCGATCCTGCTCTCCTCATGCGCCCAGATCTCCTTGATCAGGCGATACCCGTTTTCCTTGGACCATTTCCGGGTCAGGAACGCTTCGACATCGGCGCGTCCGTTCAGAAACTCGTCCCGGTTCCGCCAGATCGTGTCCCGCGTATAGGCGAGCGCCACCTTGGCTGGATCGCGGCTGTTCCACGCATCCTCGGCCATCCGCACCTTCAGCACCGCGTCCTCATAGGAGAACGGGGGCAGGGGTGCGCGTGGGGTGTCCTGATGTGTCATCCCCGAAAACCCCTGTTCACTCATTCACCGCCCGCAAGGGCGGCGGGGCGCTGGGTTCGTCCTCGGCGGCCGTCTTGTCGATCCGAACCGTTTCCGGGCGCTGATCGGCATCGTCGCTTTGCTTGCCCGCCAGTTCCTTGGAGCGTTGACCAAGGAACTGCACCAGGTGGTTGCGGATCGCATAGTAGTTCGGATGCTCGACGATCTCGGTCCGGCTGCGCGGGCGCGGGATGGTGATTTCGACCGATTCCGCCACGCGGGCAAACGGCCCATTGGTCATGAGCAGGATGCGGTCGGCCAGCAGGATCGCCTCGTCGATGTCATGTGTGATCATGAACACGGTCTGTTCTGTACCTGCCCAGACCTTGATCAGCTCTTCCTGAATGGTGCCCCGCGTCAGCGCATCCAGCGCACCGAACGGTTCGTCCAGAAGCAGCAGCTTTGGCTGGTTGGCAAAGGCCCGCGCGATGGACACGCGCTGACGCATGCCCCCGGACAATTGGCTGGGCTTGCGATGCACCACATCCCCTTCAAGCCCCACCTTTGCAAGGTAGTCGCGGGCATGCGCCTCGACCTGTTCGGCTGACCAGTCCGGATGCCGGGCCTTGACGCCGAAGGTCACGTTCTTCAGCGCCGACAGCCACGGCAGAAGCGAGTAGTTCTGAAACACCACGCCCCGGTCCAGTGACGGGCCTGAGACTTCGAACCCGTCCATCTTGACCACACCCGACGTGGGTTCAGCCAGACCGGCAAGGATGTTCATGATCGTGGACTTGCCGCATCCGGAATGGCCAAGAATGCAGGCAAATTCGCCTTTTTCGATCCCGAAGCTGGCGTTCTCGAAGACGGTCATCATGCCGCCCGCGCCGTCCGGGTATTGCTGTGTCAATCGCTCGATACTGAGAAAAGGTTTCGCCATGGGGTGTCTCCTTTATTCGGCGTAGGCGACCGCGCGCTGCAGGACACCGAAGGCCGAGTCCAGCAGCATGCCGACAACGCCGATCATGAGGATTGAGAAGATGACCGAGGTCAGGTCGAGGTTGTTCCACTCGTTCCAGACGTAGTAGCCGATGCCGGTTCCCCCGACGAGCATCTCGGCCGCGACGATCACCAGCCACGCGATGCCGATGGAAATCCGCATGCCCGTGACGATGGTGGGGGCGGCGGCGGGCAGGATCACGGTGAAGGCTGTCTTGAGCGGGCTCAACTCGTGTGTCCGGGCGACATTGACCCAGTCCTTTCGCACCCCGGCCACGCCGAACGCGGTGTTCAGCAGCATGGGCCAGATCGAACAGACGAAGATCACAAAGATCGCAGACGCCTCGGAATCCTGAATGATGAACAGCGCCAGCGGCATCCACGCCAGCGGTGAAATGGGACGTAGCACCTGAATGAACGGGTTGAACGCCTTGTAGGCGACCTGGCTCATGCCGATCAGAAACCCGAGCGGAATGGCGACCAAAGCGGCGAGGAAATAGCCGGTCAGCACGCGATAGATCGAATACCCGATCTGAATGCCGATACCCTTGTCGTTGGGGCCTGCGTCATAGAACGGGTTGCTCAACTGCTCCCAAGCCTTGGCAAAGACCTGGCTGGGCGGCGGCACACCGGCTTTCTGAGCGCCCCCACCGGTGAGGCGCTCATACTCGGTCAGCTCGCTTGCGGCCTTCTGTGCCGGGATGGCGGCCTCCCAGATCAGGAGGCCCACCACAAGCATGGCAATCGACAGGATCGCAGCGCGCTTGTTGACGGAAAGACTGTCCAGCATGGATCAGCCCCGTCCGATCGCAAAGCTGGACACATAGGCTTCGGGTTCCGCCGGATCGAAGGTCTTGCCCATGATCGTGTGCGACTTGTAGGTGACGTCCGGTGCCTCATAACCGAGGTCTTCCATGACCTTCTTCGCGTCAGCGGCAAGATAGACCTGTTCCGCCACGGCCTTGTAATCTACGTCACCCTCGATATAGCCCCACCGCTTCATCTGGGTCAGGATCCACACCCCCATCGAATGCCAGGGGAACGGGTCAAAGTCGATCCGGTCGGGCACCTGCTGCACATTTCCCAGACCATCTGCAAAGGTGCCGGTCAGGACCTGTTCGATCACTTCCACCGGCTGGTTGAGATAGTTCGTGGGCGCAATCGCGGCCGAGATTTCCTTTCGGTTCTCGGGGTTTGAGGCGAATTGGGTTGCGTCGATGATCGACTTGAGCAGCGCGCCGTAGGTGTTCGGCAGTTCGGTCGCAAAGGACAGCGGAGCCGCAAAGGCACAGCAGGGATGGCCCTCCCAGATCTCCTTGGTCAGAAGATGGATGAAGCCGATGCCTTCCCAGACCGCGCGCTGGTTGAACGGGTCGGGCGACAGGTAGCCGTCAAGGTTCCCCGCGCGCAGGTTGGCAACCATTTCGGGCGGCGGCACAACGCGGATCTGGATGTCGACATCCGGGTCGAGACCGAATTCGGCCACGTAGTAGCGCAGCAGGAAGTTGTGCATCGAGTATTCGAACGGCACGCCGAAGGTGAAGCCCTTCCACTGCGTCGGGTCACGCTTGTCGAGATGTTCGTTCGACAGCACGATGGCCTGACCGTTGATGTTCTCGACGGCGGGCATGATGTAGGGCGTCGCCACAGACCCCGCGCCCAGCGTCATCGCCAGAGGCATCGGCGTCAGCATGTGCGACGCGTCATACTCGCCCGACAGCGACTTGTCGCGCGCCACGGCCCAACCGGCGGTCTTGATGACCTGCGCATTCAGGCCATAGCGTTCGTAAAAGCCCATGGGCTGCGCCATGATGATCGGGGTGGCGCAGGTGATCGGCACGAAGCCGATGTTGAGATCGGTTTTTTCCGGCGTGCCCAGATTGTCGAGGATGGCCGCCTTGGCCTCGTTGATCGGGAAGACAGACGCGAGAGCCGCTGCCACCGTGCTGCCACCCAGCATCCCCATGAAGGACCGGCGGCCAATGTCGCTTTGGCCGAAGATCGAGCGGACGATGGCGCTTTCAACAGCACGCTCCAGCATCTGCTCGGAGGACATCTGCGCCGGGTCGGCATCCTTGGTTGCGTGGGTGTGACCGGCGGCGCAGCTTGTGCAACCGCAATCCGCGCCGTGACGCAGGTCAGTGTCTGCGGAAAACGGGTTTCCTAGGCTCTTGATCGTCATGTGCAGTCCCCTGTCTGGTGGATGTTCCTTGTGATTGATGACATCGTGACAGGCCGATTGACGTCGCAAAACCGAGTGCCCAATAATTGTTCGAACTGTAAAAACACATTAAAAACAGTGGGTTGTGAGGGTTTAGCGATAACAATATTTTACGATAAATCGTAATTTACGAAATTTCGTTAGACTGTTCTGCGCTGCGGCGTCATCTTTGTCGCTATGCTCGATGATCTAACCCGTTCTGATTCCCTTCTCGCCGCTTTCCCCGATGCGGCGCTGCTTCTCGACACGACCGAGGACAGGGTCGTGGCGCTCAACCCTAGGGCGGCGACGCTTCTTGGCGTCGACGGTGAAACGGACCATCCCATCCGGTTTTCGGCGTTTCTGGGCAAAGCGCTTGCGACCTTCATAGTCTTTGTCGAAGAGGTGGATCACCGGGGCGAGTGCTGGACGCGGGATGTGCCCCTGACCACCTATGACGGGCATCCCCTGCGCTGCGAAATCCGCGCGCGGGGCGTGCCGGATCAGCCGGGATGGCTTCTGCTCAGCTTCACCGATCTGGATGCGTTCGACAAACGCACCCAGATTGCGGAAGCCGCCGAACTGCACCGCGCCGGATTGCTCGAATGGAAACGGGCAGAGACCTTCTTCGCCGAACTGGAACGCCAGAACCAGTTGATCCTGAATGCGGCGGGCGAGGGGATTTACGGCGTGAACGCCGAAGGCAAGACCACCTTCGTCAATCGCGCCGCGCAGGAAATGCTGGGCTGGACCACGCAGGATTTGCTGGGCAAGGACATCCATTCGATGATCCACCACCATCATCTGAACGGTGAGGTCTACCCGTCGCAGCAATGCCCGATCTACCGCTCATTCCGGTTCGAACAGGTCCACCGGATCGAGGACGAGGTGTTCTGGCGCAAGGATGGCAAACCTATTCGCGTCGAATATGTCTCGACCCCGATCTACGACCAGAAGGTGCTCGCCGGGGCCGTGGTGATCTTCCGCGACATCACCGAACGCAAGGAAGGCGAGCGCAAACTGCGCGAGGCGCTGGACGAGGTTGCGGCGCTGCGGGACCGGCTGGAGCAGGAAAACGAATACCTGCAAGAGGCCATCAGCTCGGAACGCGCGCATCACGACATCATCGGCAGCTCGCCCGCGATCCGTCAGGTCGTGACGCGCATCGACCTTGTGGCGGGTACCGACGCCACCGTTCTGATCACAGGAGAGGCTGGCACAGGCAAGGCGCTGGTCGCCACCGAAATCCACAAGGCCAGCCCCCGGTCGCGCCGCCCCCTGATCCATTTCAAATGCGGCTCGGTCGCGCCCGAGGATGTCGAGGCGGAACTGTTCGGCCACGTCCGCGGGGCTGGCCCCAACGCCACGCGCGACAAGCCGGGCAAGCTCGAACTCGCCCATGGCGGGTCGCTGTTTCTGGACGATGTCGAGGAACTGCCCTTTGAAATTCAGGGCAAGCTGCTCCATGCGCTGCAGAAAAGCGCCGTCACCCGCGTGGGTGACACGCGCGAGAAACCGCTCGACATCCGGGTGATCGCGGCCACGACGCAGGCACCGACCGACACGCGGTCGGGAAACCGCATTCGTGAAGACCTCTACCTCTTCCTCAACGTTTTTCCGATTTCCTGCATGCCGCTTCGGGATCGGCTGGAGGACATTCCGCTGCTTGCCGCGCACCTGTTGAAGCTGGCTTGCCGTCGGCATGGACGCCCCGTGCCGGTGCTGACCGAACGGGTGGTCCAGCAGATGCAGGCCTATCACTGGCCGGGCAATGTGCGCGAATTGCACAATGTCATCGAACGCGCCGCCATCGTGTCTCGCGACCGGAAACTGGTGCTCGAACTGGGTGGGGGCGGGCAGGTGGCGTCGCCGACCAACGCCACGGTCCGCACCGAGGCCGAGATGCAGGACATGATGCGCCGCAACATCATCGCGGCGCTGCGCGAAACCGGGGGCAAGGTCTCTGGTCCTTCCGGCGCGGCGGCGCTGCTGGATGTGCAGCCCACCACGCTTTATTCCCGGATCAAGGCGCTGGGCATCGACCGGTCGGCGATCCTGTCCTGAGACAGCGGCAGCCAGTCAAGACGCGATCCGAGGTACCGCCCGCCGCCTAGAGGACAGTGCCCGCGCCGCGATCACAGCACCGGGCACGAAACGCTGCCGGGCCTTGAGTGACTTGAGGTGATTTGGAAGATGCACGCCACGGGCAAAGCTGCGGGCAGTCGGTCCGTAGGCTGTCTCGGCCTCCAGATGCCTCAACTCCGGGAACAGGTCAAAAATCTCGCCCTGGGCGCCGGTCTTCAAGGCCGCGAGGGCAAAGCGTCCCGGGAAAAAGCTTTCGGACGGGGCTCCGTTGGCAAAAACGATCTGATGCGCCTCAAAGAGCATGTGCACATAGGTGACCGCCCGGCAGCCCTGCATCACCCGCGCCGATCCACCCTTCATCCGGGCCAGATGGGCCGCGCGGATCAGCGTTTCCTCGCCATCGAGGTCTAGCAGGACACCGTGCTGCGGCGACACGATCAACGGGGCGTCCCCCCCGGTCAGGTCGGGCGACAGCAGGACCGGACGCAGCTTGGGCGCGCAGCTCAGCTCGGACCGGTTGAGATGCCGCTGACCGATCCAGCGCAGGGTTTGCACACCATTGTCCCGGGTCACGATCCGGTCCCCGGATCGCAGGGTTTCGATCGGACGCTCGCCCGCTTCGGTCAGAATGCGGGTCCCCGTCGTAAAGCAGACGACGCCCGTATTCTCGGCGGTGAAGAAGCTTGTGTCGCCGACCCCGTTGGTGAAGGCCACACCACCGCCGCCGAAACTCGCGTTGTTCGAGTAATCGACCGTGCCACCAAGCAGGGTGCTGTTGGACTGGTTGAGGACGCCGTCATCGTTGAAGTCGGCAGTCAGTTCCCAGATGTCGTCATAGAAGGTCGACAGGTCGATCCGGTCGTTGTTGGTGATGTCACCGTCATTGAGCGTGCCGGTGTTGCCGAAGTTGAAATCGGTAATCGTGTCAGTGCCGTCGCCCGCGACGTAGACGAACGTGTCGTTGCCGTCGCTCCCGGTCAGTAGGTCGTCGCCGGTCCCGCCGGTCAGCGTGTCATTGCCCGACCAACCATCCAGCGTGTCTGCGCCGGTCCCGCCATCGAGCTGGTCATCATCGCCGCCGCCGAAGAGCGAGTCGTTGCCATCCCCGCCCAGAAGCGTGTCGTTGCCATCTCCTGCGCTGAGCTCGTCATTCCCGGCACCCCCGTCGAGGCTGTCAGCCGAGGCATCATTGCCGCCCAGCAGGGTGTCGTTGCCGGTTCCCCCGATCAGCGTATCGGCGCCGTCGGCCCCGTCGAGATAGTCGTTGTCAGTGCCGCCATCGAGGACGTCGTCGCCAAGCCCACCTTCGAGCGTGTCATTGTCGTCCTGGCCGTAGATCGTATCATTGCCGTCGCCGCCGGTCAGACTGTCGGCATTGTTGTTCGGCGCAAGATCCGTGCCGTCGTTGGGCAGGTCATAGGGGGCAAAGACGGCGTAATCGGGGTTGGTCGGTGCGACGTCGCCATAAATTAGATCGCCATCCGCGCCACCGTCGATGGTGTCGTTGCCCTCGTTCCCTTCCAGAACATCCGCACCTGCGCCGCCGGAGACAAGGTCGTCATCAAAGCCGGCATCGACCGTATCGGCCCCGTCACCGCCAAAGATGATGTCGTTGTCGTCGCCGGTCAGGATGCTGTCATTGCCGATGCCGCCATCAACGAAGTCACGGTCATTGAACGCATCCGGGTCGGCCGGATAGTAGAGCGGGTTGCCGGAAGCGCCATAGCCTTCGTCCGGCAAGCCCGTGCCGGGCGAGGTGCGGGTGTTGATGACATCATCACCTGCGCCGCCAAGGACACTGTCATTGCCTTCAAAACCGATGATCGTGTCGTTGCCATCGCCACCGTCGATGGTGTCATCACCTGAACCTGCATCAATGCTGTCCGCGCCGCCTTCGCCGAACAGCTGGTCGTTCCCGCTGCCACCGGTGACAGAGTCGTTGTCGGCACCCGCGAAGATCAGGTCATTGCCGTCACCACCAGACAGCGTGTCCATGCCGCCATCGCCGATGATCGTGTCGTCGCCATCTTCGCCAAAGATGGAATCCGCGCCTGCAAGTCCGTCATCGCCGTCCAGCGAGTCATTGCCAGCCCCGCCGAAGATGGTGTCATTACCGTCCTGACCGAACACGGTGTCATTGCCGTCACCACCCAGCACACTGTCGTCGCCGGTCCAGCCGAAGACGAGGTCGTCGCCATAGGCAGCCAGGATCGTGTCATTGCCCGCGCCGCCATCCAGCGTGTCGTTGCCGGCATAGGTGAACATCACCAACGTGGGGTCAAAATCGGTTCCGTTGTCGTGGAGAACGTCAAAGGTCTGGGTATTGCCGTTCGCGTAGGTGACGGTGACCTGATGATGGCCCGATGCAATCTCCGATGATGCGAGGCCCGCCCAGGGTTCGGACACCTGAATACGGTCGGTGCCGTAGCTGAACCCTTCGAGGGTCAGGCTTGCCGCATCGCCGGTGGAGGTGACGAAGACCGTGTCATATTCCACGTCGGCATCATTCGCCGTGCCGGACCCGTCGTCGAGGATGATCGTCGCGCTGGTGCCTGCTGCTCCGGCAAAGACAAACGCGTCATTGCTGTTCGTACCCGTCACCGTGGTGCCGTCTGCAACCACCGTTCCGCCGTAGCTGTACTCGGTGATCAGGTCCGCGCCGTCGCCGCCTGTGACGCTGTCATCGCCGATGCCACCTTCGAGCACGTCATTGCCCGCACCGCCGTCCAGCGTGTCATTGCCCGACTGGCCATAGAGGCTGTCATCGCCCAGACCACCGACGAGACTGTCCTGATCCGTTCCGCCCCAGAGCTGATCGGCCCCATCTCCACCGATGAACGTGTCGTTGCCAGAGCCGTTGGGGCCGAAAATCTCGTCGTCGTAGACGTCGTTGGCCGGGCTGCCCTGAACGTAGTCGTTGCCGCCACGGGTCTGGATGTAGGTGTAGCCATCATCCAGCGTCGCATCGACGGTGTCGTCGCCTTGGGTCAGGATCAGCTGTTCGATCCCCGAGAAGGTGACGACATGGCCGGTCACACTGTCGGTGATCGTGCCCGCGCCCTGACCACTGAACACCACGCTGACCGCATTCGAGACCGCTGTCAGATCAATCGTGTCGTAGTTCGCACCGGTGGTGAACGTGTCACCGCCGACGATGGTGTCGTTGCCAAAACTGTCCGTCAGACGGAACGTGTCGGAATCTGCCCCGCCAGACAGGAAGTCCGCGCCGAGACCACCATCCAGTGTATCGTTTCCGTCGCCGCCACTAAGAGTGTCGGCCTGCGTCGCGCCGAACAGGGAGTCGTCCCCGCTGCCACCGATGAGCGTGTCATTCCCGGCTCCACCGGTTATCGTATCGTTGCCGTCCCCGCCGTCGAGGCTGTCGTTGCCCGCGGCACCCGTTCCACTGTCATCGCCGCTGCCAAAGTTGATGGTGTCGTTGCCGTCGCCGGCGTTCACGGTATCGTTGCCGCCGCCAGCGTCGATCACGTCATCGCTGGCACCACCCAGTACGCTGTCGCCTTGGTCCGTCAGGATCAGTCGTTCGACTTCTGTAAATCCGATGCTGTCCGTGGTGGCATCAACGTCGACCGTACCCGCCTCGACGCCGGAGTAGATGACCGTCACCGAGGAATTCAGCGCACTCAGGTCGATGGTGTCGAAATCGGTTCCGATGGTCGCGGTTTCGCCGGCACTCACGGTGTCGATGCCGAACCCGTCGGTAAAGACAAACGTGTCCGCATCGCCACCACCCGCAAGGGTGTCGTTGCCGACACCGCCGATGATCGTGTCGGCCCCGTCGCCGCCAAAAATCAGGTCGGCACCATCACCGCCATCAAGCAGGTCATCGCCCTGTGCGCCGTCGATGGTGTCGTTGCCCAAGCCGCCTTCGACCGTGTCGGCATCACCACCGCTTCGGATCGAGTCGTTGCCTGCGCCGCCGAAGATCTGGTCGTTGCCCGAGCCACCGCCAAGCGTTTCGTCGCCGGAGCCGCCGTAGATCGTATCGTTGCCCGACTGACCTTCGAGCGTGTTATTGCCAGTGGTGGAGGCCGCGTTGAAGAGGTCGTCCCCGCCACCCGCGTCGATATTCAGCCCTGCAGTTTCAGTGCCCGCTTCGACGGTGTCATTGCCAGAGCCCAGACGAACGGCTTCGATCTCGGAATACGAGATCGTGTCGGCACCAGCCGTGATCGTGCCAGATTCGGCGCCGGTGATGGTCAGGGTCATGTCGACCCCGGTGCTCGCGTTGAGCGTGTCGTTGTCGGTGCCGGTTGTGACGGCCTCACCACCTGTGACGGTGGTGGTGCTCATGGTCATGACCGAAATCAGGTCGGCATCCGCGCCACCATCCAGCGTGTCATTGCCACCGCCCAACGAGAAGATCTCGTCATTGCCATCCCCGCCGAGCAACAGGTCATCGCCGGTAAAGGCCGCGACGTAGTCATCGCCCGCGCCGCCATCGACCGTGTCATTGCCGTCGCCGCCGATCAGGCTGTCATTGCCTGCGCCGCCGAAGATGCTGTCATTGCCGGTGCCCGTGGCGACCGTGTCATCGCCGCCGCCCGCGTCGATCACCTCGTTGCCGCCGCCACCGTTCACGACATCGGCCTGATCCGTCAGGATCAGCCGTTCGATTTCAGTGAACGTGATGACGTCGGTGCTGGCGTTGTCGTCAATGGTGCCCGCTTCGCCCGCCGAGAAATTGACTGTGACGCCCGTGGTCACGGCGCTCAGGTCGATGGTGTCTGAATCGACGCCAGTTGTGACCGTCTCGCCGCCCGCGAGCGTGTCGTTGCCGAAGTTGTCATTGACAATGAACGTATCGGCATCCGCGCCGCCCGACATGCTGTCATTGTCGATGCCGCCATCCAGCGTATCGTTGCCGTCTCCGCCTTCCAGCGTGTCGTTCCCCGCGCTCGCGATGATGAGGTCGTCGCCGGTGCCACCGACCAGACTGTCGTCGCCTTCGCCGTTGCGGATCGTGTCGTTGCCCGCGCCACCGAAAACGGTGTCCGTCCCTGCTCCGGTGGTCAGACTGTCATTGCCGTCGCCGCCGTCGATGAAATCGTCGCCCGCACCGCCCGCGATGCTGTCGTTACCCGTGCCACCGTACAGGATGTCGTTTCCGCCCATCCCGTCGATGGTGTCATCCCCCGCTCCGCCATCGATGATGTTGCTGAGCGTGCCGTGATGGGTGGCGTCATAGCCGGTCAGAGAGTCGTTAAACGCGGACCCGAGAATTTCGTCGATGCCGACAATCGTGTCGTTCTCGGCATGGCCGCCAGACGCGAATCCAGCCGCACCACCGCCATCGAGAACGATCGTGACCGCTGCATCCGAGGCGCTGTAATCGACAAGGTCGGAGTCCTCGTTGCCTTGCAGGAAGTCTGCGCCAGCCTCGCCGATCAATGTGTCCTGTCCAAGGCCGCCGGTCAGGCTGTCATTGCCCAGGCCGCCGCGCAAGATGTCGTTGCCATCCATGCCCGCGAGAGTGTCGTTGCCGGAGCCACCGACCACGCTGTCGTTGCCCCCCTGCGCCAGAACCTCGGTTCCGTCGGTGTCCGCGCCAGCATCGATGGTGTCGTTGGCCGAGCTGCCCCACACGGCCTCGATATTCGAGAATGTACCGGAGGCAGAAGTATTCGTCGCGTTGAGCGTCCCGCCGTCCGTTGTGTTGAAGATGACCGAAAAGCCACCGGATGTAGATGTATCGACATCAAGCGTGTCGTTCCCGGTCCCGCCGTCGATTGTGCTGGTGCCGTCCAATTCGCCGACAACGATGAAGTCGTTGCCCGCGTCGCCATAGAGCGTGTCGAACCCGGTCCCGGCGTAGATGCTGTCATTGCCATAGCCGCCATAGGCAAGGTCATTGCCGGAGTCGACTTCAATCCGGTCATCGCCGAACTGGCCGTAGATCGTATCGTCGCCCGCATTGCCTTCGAGCGTGTCGTTCAGCCCTTCGGCACCGTAAACCACGGTCTGGTTCGGCGCGCCTGCGATGACTTCCAGCCAATGGCCATCCGTGTCACGGAGCACCCAGTTGTGGTCCGTAAAGGTGCCCTGCACATAAGTGCTGCCCGCCTGAATTGTGGCGTATTGAATCGGTGTGCCGACGTCATTGATCCACCAAAGCTCAATCGGGCCGTCGGCGCTGTTGATGACTGTAAGACTGGTGGCCGTAATCCCGGGACCGGACGAGAAATCGGTGGGGTTGTACCACTGACCGTCCCCCAAAAGGATGTCGTTGTCATTGCCACCCAGAAGGGTGTCGTTGCCCTGGCCGCCCTGAAGCGAATCCGCGCCAGCGCCGCCGTCGATCTGGTCGGCGCCTTCGTTGCCGCTGAGCGTGTCCAGCCCATCGTCGCCGTAGATGACATCGTTGCCCGCTTCGCCGAAGACCAGATCATTGCCCGATCCGGCATAGATCGTGTCTGCGCCGCCCGCATCATCGGCGGTCAGGAAATTGCTGTCACCGCCATAGATCGCGTCGTTCTCGCCGCCGCCGTAGATCAGGTCGCTGCCGTCGTCGCCCCGGATCGTGTCGTTGCCCTCGTTGGCCCAGACCGTGTCATTGCCGGCCCCTGCGCGGATGCTGTCCGCCTCGCCGCCGCCCAAGGCATCATTATTGTCGACCCAGTCGCCATCGGCATCGAAATAGAACTGACCGATCTGGTCACCGGCGGCCGTGCCTTCGACGATGTAGTTGTTCGACAGGATGTTGACGTTTTCGATGTTCTGGAACGTCAACGACCCACCGCTGTTGAAAAAGACCGTCCCGGACTCGGCGGTCAAATAGCTGACCGAGGACACGTTCGAGACGTTCAGTGTGTCATAGTCTGTGCCGGTCTCGCCGCCGTCGATGAAGTCACCGGCAGCGCCCCAGATCGCGTCCGCATCGGCACCCCCCAAAATAATGTCAGCGCCCGCGCCCCCGGTGAGGGTGTCCATCCCGACCTGACCCTGAATGGTGTCATTGTCCTTGTCGCCCACGAGCCGGTCGTTGCCCGTTCCGCCGTCAATGAAGTCGGCTCCGTAGCCGCCGTCGATCCAGTCCCAGTCGTCCTGGCCGAGCAGCACGTCGTTGCCGCCCGCGCCGAAGATCAGGTCATTGCCGGTGCCGCCTTCGATCGTATCTGCACTGTCGTCTTCCCAACCGCCTTCAAGGTGGTCGGCATCGGCACCACCATAGATCAGGTCGGCACCTGCGCCACCATCGACGAAGTCCTCGCCCGTTCCGGCGTCGATCGTGTCGTTTCCGGTTTCGCCGAACACCTGGTCCGTGCCCGCACCACCGTAAAGCAGATCGGCTTCGCTGCCGCCGTAGATGACATCGGCCCCGTCGTCACCGTACAGTACGTCGGTTCCGCCATTGCCAAAGAGCGTGTCGTTCCCGTCAAGGCCTTCCATGCTGTCATTGCCGGAATTCCCGTCAAGAACGTCATTGGATGCGGACCCCGTGACGCGGTCACCGCTCTGAGCGCCGGAAATGGTCGTGAAATAATCAAGCAGCGTGCTGCCGCCGAAATTGGCGTTCACTCCGGTGACACCGGCTTCCCCGATGATGAAGGTGGTCGCGCTGTTCGTGATCCAGATGACACCGGTCGTCTGGTCCACAACGACGGAATATGTCGCGTCGAGCCCCGAGAAATCCAGAGTATGGCCGCTCGCGGATTCCGTGATGGCCGTCCAGAACGCGACGGAGTTCCAATTCAATGATGAGACGACGTAGGTGGCCATCGTTACGCGTCCTTGGGCGCAGATACAGACAATGCAGGTAACGGCTCAAAGCTTGGTCGCTTTATGTCGGCCAGATTCCGGCGGGTCGTCATATCGGCCCGAGAAAGCAGTTTGGTCGCCAAGACAGTACTCCAGTCACTCATTCCAACGGCGGTCTGTCACTGGCTTCGACCGGATGGCACGGCCTTGGACGGATCCCCTTGAAAAGGTCGTAACCTGAAATTGGGGCCACAATTTCGAACGACTTTGGCGCGCTTGTGGTCTTTGGTGCTCCGGTCCGGAAACAATGCAGGATATCCGCACGTCTGTTTCCAATTCGGAAGCATTTGCACGCCATAAGGGCGCGCTGCACGCAACGGTTGATCTGGCTTTGCCGCGTTGGTGTGGCGTCAGAGCGAGTCCGGTAGATAGATCAACGGCTCCATCAGATGGGCCGGTGCAGCCCCGGTGGCACCCTTGCGCAGGCTGTCCACCATCCGCCTGACCAGCGCCGCGCACATCTCGCTGAGCGGTGTTGCGATCACCATCGTGACATAGCGGTCCGCGAGTGCCGTCCGGCTCTCGGGTGTCAGTTCGTTGACGATCAAAGACAGCTTGCCCGGTGGACGGCTTTCGCGCAGCGCCGCGATCGCGCCTTCCATGCCACCGCCCGCCACGTAGAGACCGGCAAGATCCGCATGGCGCTGCAACAGGTCAAGCGTCGCTTCGTACGTGACCTGCCGGGTTTCGAGATTGATGCTGGTATCGGCAATGGCGATTTGCGGCGCATGTTCCCGGAGCGCTGTGCGAAACCCGGTCTCGCGCAGCCCTTGCCCATGCCATCGGGCACCGCCCACGATCACGGCAACCCGGCACCGTCGCTGCAACTGCGTTGCCATCATCCACCCGGCAAGCCGCCCCGCCTTCATGTTGTCGAGCCCGAAATACCCCGCACCGGCGCGCCCGGCGAAATCGTTGAGCAGTGAAAAGACCGGAGTGCCGGCGGCACTCAAATCCTCGACCAGCCGTGTCAGATTTGGATGATTGATCGCGGTCGCCGCCACAGCCTGTCCGTCGGCGGCAGCCGCACGGATGGCCTCCGCGAAATCGTCCGGGGCCTGCGATGGTGAAAAATGAAGATGCGGCGTGACTACCGCATCCGGAAAGGCGGCACAGGCGTGGGCGATCTCATCTGCGAACCGCTGATAGAAGGCTTGCGTTCGCTTGTGCAGAACGAACCCGAGTGAGATGCGGTCGCGCCTCTCGGACCCATCCAGTTGTGCGGGCAGGGGGTAGCCGATCCGCTGCGCCGCCGCGATGACCGCAGCTAGGCTCCGTCTCGATACGTTGCCGCGTGCGTTCAGCGCCCGGTCCACCGTGGCGGTGCCAAGGCCGGCCGCCTGAGCCAGGTCCTGCAGGGTCGGGCGTTTGGGCATGGCACATCCGCTCTGATGTCTTTTCCATCAATACCACTGCCGGAACTGATGTAAACTGATGTGATTGGCCGCGCAAAATCTTTCCCGCACACCGTGCCACAGATAGGTTGAACCAAGCGTGACCCGCCCGAGGTGCTGCAGCATGGCCAAACGTGACTATTCCCTCCTTGGACCAAACGCCCGTCAAGCCGTTGAAACCGGGCTTGCCGCGGCGGAGTGGTATCACACCGATATCCCGCGCAAGCAGATGAAAGAGCTGATGCAGCGCTCGGATCAGCCCGCGATCCGCGACACGGTCATCCTGTTCGCCTGCATGGTGCTGTTCGCCGCCATCGGCATCGCCCTGTGGCCCTCGTGGTGGAGCGCACCGTTCTGGCTGGCCTACGGCGTGCTCTACGGGTCGGCCATGGATTCCCGCTGGCACGAATGTTCCCACGGCACGGCATTCAAGACGCGCCGTTACAACGACTGGCTTTACCAGATCGCCAGCTTCTGCATGGTGCGCAACCCGGTCTCTTGGCGCTGGAGCCATGCGCGCCACCACACCGACACGATCATCGTCGGGCGCGATCCCGAAATCGTCGCCATGCGCCCGCCTGCGCTCTTCCGGATCGCGTTGAATTTCCTGGGGATTTTTGACGCGTATGATGGCTGGAAACGGATGCTCGTGAACGCCTCGGGCCGCATCCACCCGGAAGAGGCGGATTACATCCCCGAGCAGGAACAGCCCAAGGTGATCCGCATCGCCCGGATCTGGGTGGCGATCTATGCCGCGACCATCGCTTTGGCCTTTGCAATGGGGTCGATCCTGCCGCTCATGGTGATCGGTTTGCCCCGGCTCTACGGCGCTTGGCACCACGTCCTGACCGGCGTGATGCAGCACGCGGGTCTGGCCGACAATGTCACCGACCACCGGCTGAATTCCCGCACTGTCTATATCAACCCGGTCTCGCGCTTCATTTACTGGAACATGAACTACCACGTCGAACACCACATGTTCCCGATGGTGCCCTATCACCGGTTGCCCGACCTTCACACAGCGATCAAACACGATCTGCCCGCGGCCAACACCTCCATTTGGCAGGCCTACAGCGAAATCCTGCCCGTACTGCGCCGCCAACTGGCCTATGAGGACGTTTTCCTCAAACGCGATCTGCCGCCCACCGCGAAACCCTATCGCGAGGACTTCCACGCAGCCGCCCTTGTCGCTGCCGCCGAATGATCTGAGAAACAAGCAAGGACAAGATATGCCCTGGATCGACGCCTGTGCCACCGATGACATCGACGAAGAAGACCTGATCCGCTTCGATCACGAAGACCGCACCTTTGCCATCTACCACAGCCCCGACGGTGACTATTTCTGCACCGACGGCCTCTGCACGCACGAGCAGGTGCATCTCGAAGACGGGCTGGTGATGGAATACGAAATCGAGTGCCCCAAGCACAATGCCACCTTCGATTACCGCACCGGAGAGGCCAAACGCGCTCCGGCCTGCGTGAACCTCAACACCTACAGAACCGAGGTCGAAGGCGGCCGCGTGTGGATTGAGGTCTGAGCCTCAGTCGTCCCGACTGGCTTCGTTCGGATTGCTCGAAAACAGTGCGATCTTGTTGCCCTGCGGGTCGCGCAGGTAGCCAACATAGAAGCGGGGGCCGTAATTGGCGCGAAACCCCGGTTGCCCTTCATCCGACCCACCTGCGGCCAGCGCGGCGGCGTGCAGTGCGCGGACCTGTACCTGATCGGCGGCCTCAAACGCCACCATGGTCCCGTTCCCGCCCGATGCGGGACGCCCGTCGAAGGTGGGTTTGACGTAAAAATCCGGGTGAATGGGCGCTTCACCCGTCGGCACCGGCAGAGCAAAGCTCAGTCCTTCGGAGCCTTGGGTCATGCTATAGCCAAGGGCAGGCAGGAACGCCGAATAGAACCGATTGGCGGCTTCGATGTCATCTGCGCCAACGGTGACATAGGCGATCATAGGAGTTTGTCCTTTGGTGGGTCGAGTGCTTCCAACATGACAGTTTTTCGAAAGGATTGAAGGGAGTGTTCTGTAAATCCAGTGCCCAATGCCTGTGCCAAGCACAGGCAGCGCCCGAACCGCCCCCACGGGGCGGGCGCGACGCTGGTTCGAAGCTGAATGGGCAAAAAGGCCGGAGGATCAGCGCAACCCCCGGATCACCTCCCGCACTTTCGCTGTCAAAGGTTCCTCCACCGCTGACAAAATTGCGATCCGATCAAACATATCAGGCCGTGCCGCGAGGGTTTCGCGCAAAGCCCCGCCGAAACTCATCCGCAACTCCGTCCCGATGTTGAACTTGCAGATCGGACTGGTCCGCGCGAGGTCGTGGCGGAGGTCATGCGGCAAGCCGGACCCCCCGTGGATTACCAACGGCACGTCCGTCACAGCTTCGATCCGGGCCAGCCTGTCGCGGTCGATCTGCGCTACCTGATCCGTTTGCAGATGCACATTGCCGATGGACACCGCCATCGCGTCAATGCCTGTCTCCGCCGCGAAGCGGGCTGCGTCTTCGGGATCGGTGCCTTCTGAAGCAACCCCATCCGCGTATCCCACAAACCCGATCTCACCTTCGCAAGACACACCCGCCGCATGCGCCATCTCCACGATGGCCTTCGTCTGCGCGATGTTTTCCTCCAACGGCAAACGCGAGCCGTCGAACATCACCGACGTAAACCCCAGCGCAATCGCCTCTGAGCATTCTGCAACGCTGGTCCCGTGGTCCAGATGGGACACCACCGGCACCGAGGCGGCATCCGCCAAGGCATGAAACATCGCCGCCCAGACGGGCAGGGGCATATGCGCCCGCGCGCCCGGTCCGGCCTGCAGGATCACCGGCGCGCCTTCGGCCTCGGCGGCGGCGACATAGGCGCGGGCGTCTTCCCAGCCAAGGCAGACCAGCCCCGCCACCGCGTAGCCCTCCCGCAGGGCGGGCTGCAACACCTCGACCAGCGTGGCGCGGGTCATTTGAACTTGGCCACCATGTCCATGATGCCGGGGATCGTGTGCAGTTGTTCGGCATGGGTCGGCTGGAAATACTGCTTGAGCGACCGCTGCGACAGCCCGCCAAGGATGGTGAAGTAATACATCTCGTATCCCGGCAGGGCGCAGCAGGGGTGATACCCTTTGTCGATCAGCACGGTAGAGCCATTCATGATATGATACGCGTCCCCCGGCTCGTTATCGACGCGCTGGAGCATCTGCAGGCCCGAGCCATAGTCCGGCTTGAAGCGGAAATTATAGGTTTCGTCATGCCGGGTCTCGTCCGGCAGGCGGTCCGTGTCATGCTTGTGCGACGGAAATCCCGACCAGCCGCCAGCGCCCACGGTGAAGAGTTCCGACACCAGCAAACGCCCGACACGGTCATGGTGATTGGCCCCGAGGATGTGCTTGATCTTGCGATGGGTCTTGGTGTCGTCGCTGCCGTACTGCACGAGGTCGAGATCATCCTTGCGGACGGCAAAGGGTTGCAACGTCGTTGCAAATTTTGCACCGGCGATGAACACCTCGGTCTCTGTCCGCGCGGTGATCCGGGCACCTGATCCGGTGGGCACATAGACGCCTTCGGGGTCGCCATCCCAGACGTCCTCGCCCCGATGACCAATGTCGGCAAAGGTCTCGCCCGCCGTTTCCACGGTCACGGTCCCGGTCGCGGGCACGATACAGGTTTCGTACGCTTCAAGCCTATACTCGTACGTTTCGCCCGGCTTCAGCTTCACGATGTTGAAGTAGTTGAGCGGCACCAGCGGGTGATCGACATCGACGATCGGCTTGTTGCCGTTGTCATGGGGGGGAATGTGCATAAAGCCTCCTCTCTGGCAGAGCGCATGTCGGCACGCGCCATGAAGTCGGTGAGTTCGTCCGGGGTCGGCATGGCAGGCGCGCAGCCCACGCGTGACACCACGATGGCGGCGGCGGCGGAGCCTTGGCGCACGGCGTCCGCGACGCTCCGGCCGTCGGCCAGAGCGGCAAGGAACCCGGCAAGAAAACTGTCGCCCGCGCCTGTCGGTTTCAGGGCCTCGGTCTCGAAAATCCCGGTGCGCGTCTCGCCCTCGGGCGTGATGGTGATCGCGCCCAATTCGCCCATCTTGTAGACGACGATCTGCGCGCCGTCGCCGATCAAAGACCGCGCCTTTTCAAGCCCTTGGCCTTCGGCTCCGGCCATGAAATCGAATTCCACATCATTGCCGATCACGATGTCGCACAGCGCTGCCGCGCGGGAATAAACCTCCGACGCCTCCTGCGCCGAAGACCATGAATAGGGCCTGTAATCCAAGTCGAAAATCACCGGCACCCCGGCGGCATTGGCGCGCTCGAACGCGTGGAATGTCGCGCTGCGCGACGGCTCTGCCGCCAGCACGGTGCCGGTTGTGATAAGCGCCGAAAACCCGGCATAGGGCAGGGCCTCGACATCCTGCATCGTCATCGCGAAATCGGCGGCGTTGTTGCGGTAGATCACCGATTGCGTGTTCTCGATCCGTGTCTCCACCACCGCCAGCGAATTGCGCGCCTCGCCACCGACCGACCGGACAAAGCGGTGGTCGATCCCGTAATTGTCCAATTGTTTCAGACAGTAACGGCCAATGGCATCGTCTGACAGGCATGTCACCAAAGCCGCGTCACATCCCAAACGGCACAGACCGGCGGCGATATTGGCCGATGATCCCCCCAAGGCTGCGGTGAACTGCACCGCGTCCTCCAGCCGGGTTCCGGGCGGGTCGGCATAGAAATCCATCCCCGCGCGTCCGATGACGAGGAAGCCTTTGCCGTGCAGTCGGGCCAGATCTTTCATGGTCTCACGCAATTTGAGTTGCACCGGTTTCGCGCTGACGATACAGATTTTGCAACCGGTTGCAAGATGCAGGGAGGAAGCCATGTCCGAGATCGGAATCGGCATCATCGGCGGGGGCTATATGGGCAAGGCGCACGCCGTGGCCATGGCGTCTGTCGGCGCGGTGTTCGACACGCCCTTGCGCCCCCGGCTTGAGATGGTCGCGGCCTCGACGCCGGAGAGTGCCGAACGCTATCGCGCCGCCTTTGGCTTCAATCGCGCGGCCCCGGATTGGCAGGCGCTGGTTGCTGATCCCAAGGTAGACGCCGTAATCATCGCCTCCCCGCAGGACACGCACCGCGCCATTGCCGAAGCGGCCATCGCACTGGGCAAGCCGGTGCTCTGTGAAAAGCCCTTGGCCGACACGCTTGAGGACTCCCGCGCGATGGTCCGCGCGGCCGAGGCGGCGGGTGTGCCGAACATGATCGGCTTCAACTACATCCGCACGCCCGCCAGCCAGTTCGTGCGCCAGCTTCTGGCCGAAGGCACCATCGGCGATGTCACATGGTTCCGCTGCGAACATACCGAGGATTTCCTGTCCGATCCAACAACCTCGTTCAACTGGCGCTGCACCGGTCTTGCCAATGGCAATATGGGCGACCTCGCCCCGCATCCGATCAACGCCGCATTGGCGCTGATGGGGCCGGTGGCCAAGGTCTGCGCCGATCTCGAAACTGTGCACAGCACCCGCCCCGGCGGCACCGTCGACAATGACGATCACGCGCAGATCATGGTGCGGTTCGCGTCGGGTGTGATGGGCCACATCTATTCCAGCCGCATCGCGACGGGCCGTAAGATGGGCTATGCCTATGAAATCACGGGCACGAAGGGAGCGATCCGGTTCGATCAGGAAGACCAGAACGCGGTTTGGCTCTATCTGGTCGAAGGGCCGGAGACCACGCGCGGGTTCCGCAAGATCCTCACCGGACCGGCGCATCCCGACTATCTGCCGTTCTGCCTCGGGCCGGGTCATGGCACCGGCTATCAGGACCAGATCATCATCGAAGCCCGTGATTTTCTTGCCGCCATCCATACCGGAGACCCCGTCTGGCCCACTTTCCGCGATGGGCTTGCGGTCGCCGAGGTGATCGAAGCCATTCACACCTCTGCCGCATCGGGCGCATGGACCAATGTCAGCGATTTTCAGGAGACCCCAGAATGACCATCCGCATCGGCAATGCCCCCTGTTCCTGGGGTGTCGAATTCGCAGGCGATCCGCGCAACCCGCCCTGGCGGCAGGTGCTGAGCGATTGCGCCGAGGCGGGCTATACCGGCATCGAACTGGGGCCAGTGGGTTTCATGCCCGAAGACCCGGCGGAACTGGGCGAGGCGCTGTCGGAATTCAGGATGGAGCTGATCGGCGGCGTGGTGTTCCGCCCGTTCCACGAAGCGGACAAGTGGGAAGATGTGCTGGACGGTGTGAATCGCACGGCCAAGGCGCTTGCCGCGCACGGTGCGCAGCATTTCGTGCTGATCGACTCGATCTCGCTGCGTCGCGCGCCCACCGCAGGTCGCGCCGATGAGGCTGAGCAGATGGGCTCGGATGAATGGCGCGCCTTTGTTCAGCGCATTGAAACGGCTGCCAAAATCGGGGCCGAGGAGTATGGCCTGATCCCGTCGATCCATGCCCATGCCGGTGGCTTCATCGACTTCGAGCCGGAGCTCGAACGGCTGCTGGACGAGGTTGATGAGAGCCTGCTCAAGATCTGTTTCGACACCGGCCACCACTCCTATGCCGGTTTCGATCCAGTGGCGTTCATGCAGCGCCATATCGGCCGGATATCCTACATGCATTTCAAGGACATCGACCCGGCGGTGAAAGCGGATGTCGTCTCCAAACGCACCGATTTCTACAAGGCCTGCGGGCAGGGCATCTTCTGCAACCTCGGGCAGGGCGATGTCGACTTCCCGGCGGTCCGGCAAGTGCTGCTGGACGCGGGGTTTGACGGCTGGTGCACGGTCGAACAGGACTGTGATCCGACGCTCGACGTGCGGCCCATCGACGATGCGCGGGCGAACCGCGAGTACCTCACCTCTATCGGCTTCTGATCCCGGCACAGGGTCAGGGCGTTTCACGAAAGGACGAACAGAATGGCAAAGCTTCGGTGGGGCATGATCGGTGGCGGCGAAGGCAGCCAGATCGGCCCGGCGCATCGCTTGGGCGCGGGGCTTGATGGGCATTTCGAATTTACCGCAGGTGCGCTCGATCACCGGCCCGATGCCGGGCGCGACTACGGCAAGCGGCTGGGTCTGGCCGAGGACCGCGCCTATGGCGATTGGCGCGAGATGCTGGCGGGCGAAAAGGGGCGTGACGACCGCGTTGATCTGGTGACGGTCGCAACCCCCAACGCCACCCATTTCGAGATCACCAAGGCCTTCCTTGAAGCCGGGTTTCATGTGCTCTGCGAAAAGCCCATGACCATGACGGTGGACGAGGGCGAAGAGATCGTGCGCCTGTCGCACTCCACAGGGCGCATCTGCGCGGTGAACTACGGCTATACCGGCTACAGCCTTGTCCGTCACATGCGCGCGATGGTGGCGCGGGGCGATCTGGGGCGCATCCGGCTGGTCAAGGCCGAGTTCGCCCACGGCCATCACGCCGATGCCGCCGATGCCGACAACCCGCGTGTGCGCTGGCGCTACGATCCGGCACAGGCCGGGGTCAGCGCGCAGTTTGCCGATTGCGGCATCCACGCGCTGCATATGGCGTCTTTCGTGATCGGGCAGGAGGTGGACCGGCTGAGCGCCGACACGGTCAGTTGCATCGAAAGCCGCGTGCTCGAAGATGACGCGATGCTGAACCTGCGTTTTGATGGCGGGACGGTGGGGCGGCTCTGGACCTCGTCCATCGCGCTGGGCAACCAGCACGGGTTGTCGATACAGGTCTTCGGCGAAAAGGGCGGGCTGCGCTGGGCGCAGGAACAGCCGAACCAGCTTTACTTCATGCCGCTTGGCCAGCGTTTGCAGGTGATCGAACGCGGTGAGGCGAACCTGTCGCCCGAGGCCGACCGCACCAGCCGTGTCACCATCGGCCATGCCGAAGGCATGCCGCTCGCCTTTGCCAATATCTATGCCGATCTGGCCGAGGCGATTCGGGCCGAGAAAGAGGGCCGCCCTATGGACCCGGCGGCAAACCTCTATCCCCGCGCGGAAGACGGCTTGCGGTCGATGGCGGCGGTGTTCGCGGTGGCGGAAAGCGGCAAGGCGCAGGGGGCTTGGGTCGATGCCCGCCCGCCGATGTACCGCAGCTAGTGTCTGGCGCGCAGGGTGCCGCGCTCGACCAGCGTGCAGGGGAGCAGCACCCGCTGCGGTGGCATCGCCGGATCGGCGATGCCCCTGCGGATCAGATCGACCGAGGCCGCCACGATCTGAGGTGCGGGCTGGCGGATCGTCGTCAGCCCGACGCGATCCCAACCCGCCATCCGCATGTCATTGAGACCGATCAGCCCAAGGTCATCCGGGATGACCCGCCCCAAGGCGCGTGCGGCATCCATCGCGCCGATGGCGATCACGTCGTCGCCGCAGAACCATGCCTCGATCGTCGGGGCGGATTCGAGCGCGCGGGCCATCGCGACGCGCCCGGCATCATAGGAGTAGGCGGTAGCGAACTGGATCTCGGGCGCCATCCCATGTGTGGCGAGTTCCGCGCGAAAGCCGTCCAGCCGGTCTGACGTGGTGGCGGCACTCTGCGGTCCGCCCAGAAAGCCGACGCGCGTGTACCCCCGTTCGATCAGCGTGACGGCGGCAAGGTGCCCGGCCTCGGTGTTGTCGATGCTCACACGGCCCGTTTCTGGCGTGTCCGAGGACCAGCCAAAGGCATGCACCACCGGAATGCCTGCATCGTGGAACACCTTGGCAAAGTCCGGTGGCAGGGTCGAAGATGCGACGATCACCCCATCCACGTTGTATTGCCGCAGCATCGACAGCGACCGGCTTGCGTCTTCTTCGGCGCTCAGATTGATGAGCAGGGGGCGCAGTTCGGCCTCCTGCAGCGCGCGGGTGAAAAGGTCGAAGATTTCGAGGAAGTAGGGGTTGGTAAAGTTGTTGGAGATCAGCCCGACCAACGCCGTGCGCCCCGTGGTCAGGCTGGAGGCCAGCACGTTCGGCGTATAGCCTAACTCGCGCGCCGCCGCCTCGACCTTGGCGCGCGTCTTGGCCGACACGGACGCGCCGGGGGTAAAGGTGCGCGACACCGCCGATTTCGACACACCCGCGCGGGCGGCGACGTCCTGAAGCGTGATGGGCATGGGTCAGGTTCCTTTTGCGTTGCAGCAGTTTGCAGGCGCGTTGCAGGATTTTGCAACAGGTTGCAAAAATCCGGCCGCGAAAATTGCCCTCTTGCCGAAAAGACATCATTCGTGATGCAATGAGGGCTTTCATGGCAAAGGGACACCGCATGGCACGCAGAGCAACGATCAAGGACATCGCCCGCGTGTCGGGGCTCAGCACCGCGACCATCGACCGGGCGCTGAACGGGCGCTCCAAGGTGCGCGAGGAAACCCTGCGCCGCATCGCGGACGCCGCGCGCGAGGTGGGCTATCACGCGCGGGGTCTTCTCGATCACCGGTTGGATGCAACTGTGCCCGAACTGCGGATCGGGGTTGTTCTGCTGAAAGAGAAACAGGCCTTCTATCAAGCGTTCCGCGCCCAGATCGAGAAGGCGATCTCGGAACGGACCGACATCCGTGGCAAGGCCGTGATCCGCTTTTCCAACTCGCAATCCCCGTCCGAATTTGCCGAGCTGTTGCAGAAGCTTGGGCAGGACTGTGATGCCGTGGCAGCCGTCGCCGTCAACCATCAAAGCCTTGACAAGGTGGTGTCGGACCTGAAGGCGCGAGATGTGCCGGTGTTTTCTCTTCTGAACGACTTTGCTCAGGGAATTCGTCGCAGTTACATAGGGTTGAACAACATGAAGGTGGGGCGTCAGGCGGCGTGGATGCTCACTCAGACGGCCACACCGGGGCGCGTGGCGATCTTTGTCGGCGGCAACAGATGGCACGGTCACGACCTGCGAGAGGTGGGGTTCCGCGCCTTTATGCGGGAAAACGCGCCCAGTTTCGAAACGCTTGAAACGTTGGTCAATCTCGAGACCCGGCAACTGACCTATGAGGCCACGCTGAGCCTCCTGGACCGACATCCCGACCTGCGCGGCATCTATGTGGCAGGTGGCGGCATGGAGGGCGCGATTGCCGCCCTGCGCGAGGTGCGCCCCCCCGGAAAAGTGCGGCTTGTGGTCAACGAGGTGACCCCGGAAAGCCGTGCCGGGCTTTTGGATGGGTATGTGCAGATGGCGATCTCCACCCCCCTTGGAGAGGTCTGCCAGAGCCTGATCGACCTCGCGATCAAGGCCTGTTCCGACCCGCATTCCACCTCGGTCGAGCAGCACTTTCTGGACCCGAGGATCATCCTGCCCGAGATCCTGTGATGATGTAAAAACATCATTTTGCAGCCGCAGAAATCCATCATGTGTGATGCAAAGCGACCTGCTGAGCGTTGACGGAATCGCCACAGCTTCGCACTGCTAACGCCACGTCAGACTGGCCGAAGCATTTGGGAGGATGTGATCGACATGAAGCGTGCGCTCAATCACATGACGGTTCCGCATCTTGGCTTCGAGCCCTTTCTGGCCCTTGCCTCGGCCCTCGACTGTATCGGGGTCGAGGTCCGCAACGACCTTGATCGCCCTCTGTTTGACGGGATTGACGCGGTCACGGCAGGCCAGATGGTGCGTGACAGCGGCCTGCGCCTTGTCGGGCTGAGCCAGGTCTACCCGTTCAACAGCTGGTCCACCGACATCGAATCCAAGGTCCGCGATCTGATCGGCATCGCCAAGGCCTGCGGTGCGGAAACGATCAGCCTGATCCCGCGCAATGACGGCACCGAATGCGGCAATGGCGAACGCCATGCGAACCTGCGCATCGCGCTCAAGAACATCAAGCCGATGGTCGAAGAGGCCGGGCTGATCGCGCTGGTCGAGCCCTTGGGTTTTCCGCGCTCGTCGCTGCGGTCAAAACAGGATCTGGTCGACACGATCGAGGCGCTGGATGCGTCGCACGTGTTCCGGATCGTCCATGACACGTTCCACCACACGCTGGCCGGGGGCGGGCCGATCTTTCCCGCCCAGACCGGCATCGTGCACATCTCGGGCGTCGTCGACCCGTCGCTTGGCCTTGACCAGATGGAGGACGCGCATCGCGTTCTGGTCGATGCGAAGGACCGTCTTGGCAATGTGGCGCAGATCCGGGCGTTGTTGCAGGCCGGCTATGACGGCCCGGTATCCTATGAATGTTTCTCTCCGGAGACCCATGCTCTGCCCGATCCGGAGCGCGCGCTCCGTCAGTCGTTCGAGTTCATTTCTTCGCAACTCGCGGTGGAGGCCGCCTGAGTGAAGACAAACCGCCCCGAACGGGGCACCGGCGTGTAGAGTGGTGTGCCGGCACCAAATTGGGAGGACTAAACTGATGAAGAAAACCCTTATCGCCGCAGGCCTTGCTGCCCTGATGTCGACCACCGCGATGGCCGAAACCATCGGCGCGTCGATTGCACGGTTCGACGACAACTTCCTGACCGTCATGCGCAACGGGATGGTGGATTACGCGGCGAGCATCGACGGTGTCGAATTGCAGGTCGAGGACGCCCAGGACGATGTGGCCAAGCAGCTTGACCAGATCAACAACTTCATCGCGTCCGGCGTCGATGCCATCATCGTGAACGCGGTGGACACCTCGGCGACCGAAGCGATGTCGCAGGCTGCCGCGAATGCCGGTATCCCGCTGGTCTATGTGAACCGCCAGCCGATCAACGTGGACAGCCTGCCCGACAATCAGGCCTTTGTGGCCTCGAACGAGATCGAATCCGGCACGCTGGCCGCGTTCGAGGCCTGCAAACTGCTGCGCGGCATGGGCTATGCGGGCGGTGCCAAGGGCTACCTGATGATGGGTCAGCTTTCGAACCAGGCCGCCGTACAGCGGACCAAGGACGTTGACGACATCATCGGGATCGACATGTGCAACTTCATCTCGATCATCGACCGTCAGACCGCCAACTGGTCGCGCGACGAAGCGCAGGATCTCATGACCAACTGGCTGTCCTCGGGTGAGGAATTCCAGGTCGTCTTCGCCAACAACGACGAAATGGCCATCGGTGCGATCCAGGCGATGAAGGCCGCCGGGATTTCGATGGAGGATGTGGTTGTGGTTGGCGTCGACGCGACACAGGACGCGCTGGTCGCCATGCAGGCCGGTGATCTGGACGCCACCGTGTTCCAGGACGCGTTTGGTCAGGGCGAAGGTTCTGTCGATGCGGCGCTGGCGCTCGCGCGTGGCGAAGACGTGGACCAGAAGGTCTACATCCCGTTCCAGCTGGTGACCCCGGCAAATGTCGAAAACTTCCTGAGCAAGAACTGATCTTCGCGCAGAGTGGCAGGGCAGGGCGCATCCGACGCCCTGCCTCCCTTCGAGCATTGAGGCCCGTTTCGGGCCCAGACCATATCCATCGGGAGTGTCATCCATGGCGGAGACCACGCACGGGACAGGCGGGCTGAAATACGACAGTTCCAAGCGCAGCTGGCCCAATGAAATCAACATCTTCATCGCGCTTGTGATCATCGTCGCGATCTTCGAACTGCTTGGGCAGGTGTTGCCCTACATGAACGGCCAGAGTTTCCTGTTCGACACGAACGACCGGTTCGACTCCATCTTCAACGAAGCGCGTCTGCAGATCATCATCCTGCAGGTCGCGATCATCGGGATCATCTCGCTCGGGGTGACGCAGGTGATCATCTCGGGCGGGATCGACCTGTCCTCCGGCCCTCTGGTGGCCGCGACCGCGATGATCGTGATGTCCTTTGCCCAGACCGAGCTGGTCAACGGCAATCCCAACCCCAAGGCGGTGTTCGGACCGTGGGCGTTCGATCTTCCGGTTCTCATTCCGATCATCGTCGGCCTTGCCTTCGGCGCCTTCATCGGCGCGATCAATGGCAGTCTGATTGCCTTCACCCGCATCCCACCCTTTATCGCGACGCTTGGCATGTTCCTGATCTGCCGCGGCATCGCGCAGTGGTGGACACGGGGCCAGCCGGTCTCCTTCCCGACCGAAAGCTATGCCGCTTTGGGCGCGGGTATGATGCCGGTGGTCTGGTTCGTTCTGCTGGCGATCCTGTGCCACGTGCTGCTGCGCTACACGGTCTACGGCAAGCACACCTATGCCATCGGATCGAACGAAGACGCGGCGCGCATGTCGGGCATCAACGTCAAGCGGCACAAGGTCATGGTCTACATGATCGCGTCGATGCTGGCAGCTTTCGCCGCCATCGTTCTCAGCTCCAAGAACCTCACGGCGCAATCCGGGATGGGTCTGTTCTACGAACTTTACGCCATCGCCATGGCGGTGATCGGCGGCGTCAGCCTGACCGGCGGGCGCGGGTCCATCATCGGCACGGTTCTCGGCGCGATGGTGTTCGGCGTGATCCAGTCCGGCTTCACCTACATCAAGCTCGACGCGTATTTTCAGATCATGGCCATGGGCGCGATCATCATCGGCGCGGTCGTTCTCGACAAGTGGCGGCAGCAACGCTCCAGCATGCGGATTTAGGGAGAAGACCCATGTCAGACATTATCCTCGAAACCCGCAACCTCACCAAGCATTACGGCGGTGTGCATGCCCTGCAGGACGCGAATTTCACCCTGCGCAAAGGCGAACACGTGGCCATCATGGGCGACAACGGGGCGGGCAAGTCCACCTTCGTGCGCCAGATCACCGGGGTCGAACAGCCCACGCGCGGCGAGATCCATTTCGACGGCAAACCGGTTCATTTTGCTGGGCCTTTGGATGCCCGCGAGGCCGGGATCGAAGCGGTGTTCCAGACGCTGGCTCTGGCCGATGATCTGGACGTGTCGGACAACCTGTTTCTGGGGCGCGAGAAGACTAGGTTCGATTGGCTGGGTCCGTTCCGGTTTCTCGACTACAAGGCGATGCGCGACGACACGCTGGCGGCACTCGACAAGACGGGGGTGAAGATCCCCAACATCCGAAACACGATCCAGAACATGTCAGGTGGTCAGCGTCAGTGCGTGGCCATCGCCCGCACGGCGACGTTTCATTCCAAGCTGACCATCATGGACGAACCGACGGCGGCCTTGGGGGTGCAGGAAACCGCGCAGGTGGAGAACATCATCCGCACGTTGAAAGAGCAGGGTGAACCCCTGATCCTCATCAGCCACAATATGCGGCAGGTGATGGATCTTGTGGACCGCATCGTCGTGTTCCGCAGGGGCCGGATCTGCGCGAACCTGCGCAAGGAAGACACCGACGGGCAGGATGTGGTGGCCTATATCACCGGCGCCAAGACGCAGCCGGAATACGAGGTGGCCGAGGCGCTTTGACCGCGCTTCTACGCCGAAGAGGCTTTGATGAACGGGCGTGCCGCGCGTAAGTCTGGCACGCTCGAGACTCGCTGGATGCCGCTGTCAGGCATGTGATGCGGGTGTCGGTGCAATGAGAACAAGAACGTCCCAAGCGAAAGGCTTTGGGAGGATAAAGGAAGACCCATGACTGTCAGATTCGCGATCCTTGGTGCAGGCCGTATCGGCCAGGTCCATGCCAAGGCTGTCACCGCCACCCCGGGTGCCACATTGGTTGCCATCGCCGACCCCGTGGCAGACGCGGCGCAGGCTGTGGCCGACCGCTATGGCTGCGACATCCGCACAATCGACGAAATCGCGGCGTCAGATGACGTGGACGCGGTGGCGATCTGCACTCCGACCAACACACATGCGAACCTGATCGAGCAGTTCGCAAAGGCGGGCAAGGCGATGTTCTGCGAAAAACCCGTGGACCTGAGTCTGAAGCGGGTGCAGGACTGCCTTGCCACCGCATCGGCGGAAGGGGCGACCCTGATGGTCGGCTTCAACCGCCGCTTCGATCCCGACTTCATGGCGGTCAAGGCGGCCATCGACGCAGGCCGCATCGGCAAGGTCGAGATGGTCACGATCACCTCGCGCGATCCGGGCGCGCCTCCGGTCGAGTATATCAAGGTGTCCGGCGGCATCTTCCGCGATATGACCATCCACGACTTCGACATGGCCCGCTGGCTCTTGGGGGAAGAGGTCGAAACCGTGACGGCACAGGCCTCGGTCCTGACCGATCCCAAGATCGGCGAGGCGGGGGATTTCGACAGCGTCAACGTCATGCTGCGCACCGCATCCGGCAAACAGGCGATCATCACCAATTCCCGCCGCGCCACCTATGGTTATGACCAGCGGATCGAGGTGCTGGGTTCCGAAGGTATGGTTAGCGCAAAGAACATGGCTGAGGCGAATATCGAACTGGCCAACGGCTCTGGCTTCGGCACGCCGCCGCTGCTCAACTTCTTCATGACGCGCTACGTCGCAGCATACGAAAACGAAATCGCGGCTTTTGTCGCCTCGGTCGCCGATGGCGCTCCGACGCCCACCACCGGGCAGGACGGGCTGATGGCGCTCGCATTGGCCGATGCGGCGGTGCTGTCGGTTCAGGAGGGCCGCGCGGTCAAAGTCTCCGAGATCACGGGCTGAGCCATGACCAAGACACTCGACCTCATCACCATCGGCCGATCATCGGTGGACCTCTATGGCGCACAGGTGGGCGGCCGGCTCGAGGATATGGGGTCATTCGACAAGTATATCGGTGGCTCGCCCACGAATATCGCCTGCGGGACGGCGCGGTTGGGTATGAAATCGGCGGTGATCACCGGGGTCGGCGACGAACATATGGGCCGCTTCATCCGCGAGCAGTTGGAGAAAGAGGGCGTGGACACGACCGGGGTCAAGACCGACCCCGACCGCCTGACCGCGCTGGTGCTTCTGGGCATCCGCGATCAGGAGCAGTTTCCGCTCATCTTCTACCGCGAGAACTGTGCCGATATGGGCCTGACGGTTGAGGACATCGACCCTGAGTTCATCCGCCGGGCGCGGGCCGTGGTCGCCACGGGAACCCATCTCAGCCATCCCCGGGTGGAGGCCGCGACGCTCAAGGCGCTGCAGATCGCGCGGGATGCGGGCATGCAGACCGCGCTCGACATCGACTACCGCCCGAACCTTTGGGGCGTGGCGGGCCATGGCGATGGGGAAAGCCGCTTTGTCGAAAGCGCTGCCGTGACGGCCAAACTGCAATCGACGCTGCACTATTTCGACCTGATCGTCGGCACCGAAGAAGAGTTCCACATCGCGGGTGGGTCGACCGATACGATTGCCGCCCTGCGTGCGGTTCGGGCCGTGTCGGGTGCGACGCTGGTCTGCAAACGCGGGGCCGCAGGTGCGGTGGCGTTTGAGGGCGACATCCCGGACTCTCTGGACGACAGCCAGACCGGACCGGGCTTTCCCATCGAGGTGTTCAACGTGCTGGGTGCAGGTGACGGGTTCATGTCCGGATTGCTCAAGGGTTGGCTGGACGGCGAAGACTGGCCCACCGCGCTCAAATACGCCAATGCCTGCGGGGCCTTCGCGGTCAGCCGCCACGGCTGCACCCCGGCTTACCCAAGCTGGGACGAGCTGCAATTCTTCTTCAAACGCGGCATCAAACGCCCCGATCTGCGCAACGATGCAGAGCTTGAACAGGTCCACTGGGCCACGAACCGCAAGGGCGATTGGTCCACCCTGCGCACCTTCGCCTTCGACCACCGGTCACAACTGGAAGAGATGCCGGGCTACACGCCCGCCAAGGGTGCGGCGTTCAAGGAACTTTGCCTCGACGCGGCGCTCAAGGTGGCGAACGGGCAGGGGGGCTATGGAATCCTTTGCGACAACCGGATCGGGCGCAGCGCGCTGCACCGGGCCAGCGGCAGTGGCCTCTGGATCGGACGGCCCACCGAACTGCCTGGGTCGCGGCCCATCGAGTTTGAGCCGGAACTGGGCGACGACCTCGGCGGTTTGCGCGAATGGGCGCGCGAGAACGTGGTCAAGCTGTTGGTCTTCTGCCACCCGGATGATGACGACAAGACAGCCAAGATGCAGGTCGCTCGGGTCAAACGGTTGTTCACTGCGGCCCGCCGCAACGGGCTGGAATTCCTGCTCGAAGTGATCCCGTCCAAGGTCGGCCCGGTGGACGACAGCACAACTGCCACCCTGATCCAGACGGTCTACGACGCCGGCGTCTACCCTGACTGGTGGAAGCTGGAGCCGTTCAAGACAGACGCAGCGTGGCAGAACGCCGTTGACGCGATCACCCGCAGCGATCCGCGCACACGGGGCATCGTCGTGCTCGGCCTCGACGCGTCCGAGGATGAATTGGCGGCCAGCTTTGCTCTGGCAGCGAAACAACCGCTCGTCAAAGGCTTTGCCGTCGGGCGCACCATCTTCGGCGATGCGGCGCGAAGATGGCTGCAAGGCCAGATGAGCGACACCGACGCGGTGGCACAGATGGCCGACCGCTACACCCGGCTCTGCCGGATATGGGACGACGCCCGCAGAGGCGCGAAGGAGGACGCAGCATGAGTAAGACCATCAGACTGACCGCCGCACAGGCGCTGGTGCGCTACCTGACCGCACAGCTGAACGAGGACGGCGACACCTTCATCGCGGGCTGTTGGGCGATCTTCGGTCATGGCAATGTCGCAGGGCTGGGTGAGGCGCTCTATACCGTGCGCGACACGATCCCGACCTATCGCGGGCACAACGAACAGACGATGGCGCACACGGCCATTGCCTACGCCAAACAACTGCGCCGCACCCGTGCGATGGCGGTCACCTCGTCGATCGGGCCGGGGGCGACGAACATGGTCACCGCCGCCGCGCTTGCCCATGTGAACCGCCTGCCGGTGCTGTTGCTGCCCGGCGATGTCTTCGCCAATCGCGGACCCGATCCGGTGCTGCAACAGCCCGAAGTCTTCAGCGATGGCACGGTCAGCGCAAACGACTGCTTCCGCCCTGTGAGCCGCTATTTCGACCGGATCACCCGGCCCGAACATATCCTCACCGCCCTGCCGCGCGCCTTCCGCACGATGACTGACCCGGCAGAGTGTGGCCCCGTCACGCTGGCTTTCTGTCAGGATGTGCAGGCCGAGGCCTATGACTACCCCGAAAGCTTTTTCGAACCCCGCGTCTGGCACCGCCGCCGCATCCATCCCGACCCGCACGAACTGCACCGCGCGGTCGAGGTGATCCGCGCTGCCAAGCGCCCGGTGATCGTTGCCGGGGGAGGGGTGCACTATTCGGACGCGACAGCCGACCTCAAAACCTTTGTCGAGGCGCACAACATTCCCGTGGTGGAAACGCAGGCGGGCAAGTCCGCGCTGCCGTGGGACCATCCGCTGAACCTCGGCCCCATCGGCGTGACGGGGGGCGAGCCAGCCAACATCACCTGCGCCGAGGCGGATGTGGTGATCGGTATCGGCACACGGTTTCAGGATTTTACAACCGGGTCATGGGGCCTCTTCGCAAATCCGAACCGCACACTCATCAGTCTGAATGTGCAGGCCTATGACGCGATGAAACACAGCGCGATGCCCATTCAGGCTGATGCGAAGGCTGGTCTGACCGAGCTTTCCATCGAACTGGCAGGCTATGCGCCTGAAGCGCCAGCAGCATCGTTGAAAAACGACTGGTTCGCCAAGGTTGACCCACTGACCGACGCACCAGAGGGCAACCAGCTTCCAACCGACATGCAGGTGATCGGCGCCGTCCAACGCGCCGCCGCCGAAAACACGGTTGTGATGTGCGCCGCGGGCACCATGCCGGGCGAATTGCACAAGCTCTGGAAGGCAGGCAAGCCGGGCAGCTACCACATGGAATACGGCTTTAGCTGCATGGGCTACGAGATCGCAGGCGCCATGGGCATCAAGATGGCCCAGCCGGATGCGGACGTGATCTGCTTTACCGGCGATGGCACCTACATGATGGCCAATTCGGAAATGGCGACCGCCGCGATGATGGGCATCCCGTTCACCGTCGTGGTCACCGACAACCGGGGTTTCGGCTGCATCAACCGGTTGCAGGTGGGTACCGGCGGGGCCGAGTTCAACAACCTGCTGGACCATGCCGTCCACGCCAACCCCAGCGCCATCGACTTTGCCAAACATGCCGAGGCGATGGGCGCGGTCAGCGTCAAGGTCGGCTCCATCGCTGAACTGGAAGAGGCGCTGGCCAAGCGGCACGACAAGAGCGTGCCTTATGTCCTCGTGATCGACACCGACCCGTACCCATCGACCGAGCATGGCGGTACATGGTGGGAAGTCGGCGTGCCCGAAGTGTCCGACCGGGCCGAAGTGCGCGCGGCGCATGAGAAATACGTGAGCAACAAGAAACTGCAAAGGGCCGATTGATGGCTGTGAAACTGGGGATCTCCCTCATTGCGTGGCAGAATGACGACCTGCCGGACCTCACCGCCGCCTTCACCACCGAAGGCGCGATGGAGGATGCAGGCCGCATCGGCTATCAGGGCGTCGAGCGTGGACGGCGCATGCCAGCCGACACCGAAGGGCTGCGCGCCTATCTCGACCGTTATGGCGTCGTGCTCTGCGGGGGCTGGTGTTCCGGCAACCTGATGGTCAACGATCTGGCCACCGAACAGGCCGCGATCCGTCAGCAGGTCGAGCAATTCGCCGCTCTTAATGCGCCGTGCATCGTTTATGCCGAGTGCTCCAACACCATTCAGGGCGACATTCACCGCCCGGTCAGCCAGCGTCCCAAGCTCTCCCGTGACGAGGTTATGGGCTACGGCGCGAAGCTGTCTGAACTGGCCAAGTGGTCCGCCGATCAGGGCTGTGTCCTGTCCTACCACCACCATATGGGGGCGATGGTGCAGGGTGCCGAGGACATCGACTGGCTGATGGAAGGTTCGACCGAGGACCTCACGCTGCTCTATGACACCGGGCATCTGCACTTTGCCGGGGCTGATCCGCTCGCAGTGTTGGATAAATGGGGCCACCGTGTCCACCACGTGCATTTCAAGGACGTGCGCCAGCCGGTTCTGGATTGGGTCCGCGCCGAGGATCGCAGCTTTCTCGATGGTGTCGCCGCTGGGGTCTATTCTGTCCCGGGCGATCCCGAAGGCTGCATCGACTTTCAGGCCATCACCGAACGTTTGAAGGCGATGAACTACGACGGCTGGATCGTGGTCGAGGCCGAACAGGACCCCGCCAAAGCGCCGCCTTATGAGTATTCGAAAATGGGCTACGACCACATCCGCGCGATTGCCGCCGCCTCCGGTCTGCAGATCGCGCCCTAAGGTTTCACCGGTCCCGCTTCGGGGCCAGCACCGCATGCCATGCAACAGGAGGACGACATGGTACATCAGACATTCGGATATATCGGCTATTTCGACCGGGAATCCTGCGATCTGGATGAATTCAAGGTGCTGACCTCGCAACAGCTTGACGCGGCGGATGTGCCCCATGCCGCCGCCATCGAGAAGAACGTGCCGCTTTACGACATGGCGGCGCTGCGTCCAGCGTTGGACGACCCGGGCACACGCCGCGCGCTGATGGCGGAATGGGCGCAGGTGCTGCGCCGCTCGGCCGGGGTGATCGCGCTCAAACACGCCTATGCCGACACCTCGGTCATCGACCGGGCGTCGGATGTGTTCAACGCCATCATCGCGGATGAAAAGGCCGGATCTGCCGGGAAGGGCGATCACTTTGCCGCCTCAGGCGCAAATGACCGGGTCTGGAATTCGCTGCAGAAGCAATGCCTGCGCGACCCCGAAGGCTTTGCGCTCTACTACGGCAACGCGTCCATCGCGGCGGCCTGTGAGGCGTGGCTGGGACCGAACTACCAGATGACCGCACAGGTCAATCAGGTCCGGCCCGGCGGCAAGGCGCAATCGGCACATCGGGATTACCATCTGGGCTTTATGACGGCCGATCAGTCGGCGCGCTATCCGGCGCATGCGCATGAAGTGACGGCCACCCTGACGCTTCAGGGCGCTGTGGCACATTGCGACTTGCCGATCGAAAGCGGGCCGACCAAGCTTTTGCCGTTCTCGCAGCTTTATCCTGCAGGGTATCTGGGCTTTCACGAGGCGGACCACCGCGCCTATTTCGAAGAGGCGCATGTTCAGGTGGCACTCGAAAAAGGCGATGCTGTGTTCTTCAACCCGGCACTCTTCCATGCGGCGGGTGAGAACCGGAGCGCGGACATCAACCGCATGGTGAACCTGCTTCAAGTGTCCTCGGCCTTCGGTCGGGCGATGGAGGCAATCGACCGTCGGTCGATGACGTCTGCCCTGTTCCCGGCGCTGGTGGCGCTGAAACAGGGTGGGCGGTTGAGTGCCGCAGAACTCGATGCGGCGATTGCGGCCTGTGCCGAGGGCTACAGCTTTCCGACCAACCTCGACACAGACCCGCCGGTGGGTGGCCTTGCGCCGGAAAGCCAGGCCGATCTCCTGCGCCGCGCGGTGTCGGAGGGGTGGACAACGGATCACCTCAACGACGCCCTTGGTCAGATGTCCGCCCGTCAGGCGGCCTGAGCCAGTAACCTCCCTGCCTCGGGGCGTCGCATCGGCGTCCCGAGGCTCCAAAAGGACAAGACCATGCCCGATCTTCTGCGCAAACCCTTCGGCACCCACGGAAAGGTACACGAGATTACGCCTGCCTCTGCCGGGTGGCGCTATGTCGGCTTTTCGCTCTACCGCCTGCGCGAAGGCGAAACCGTGAGCGAGGCCACGGGTGACCGCGAGGTGATCCTTGTCATGGTCGAGGGGAAAGCCAGCATCACCGGGGCCGGGCAGGATTGGGGGGTGCTGGGCGACCGCATGGATGTGTTCGAGAAAACCCCACCGCATTGCCTTTACCTGCCCAACGGATCGGACTGGACGGCAACTGCCGTAACCGCGTGTACGGTTGCGGTCTGCTATGCCCCGGGCAAAGGCGGGCATGCGGCGCGGCGGATCGGGCCGGAGGGGATCACGCTCACCGAACGCGGCAAGGGGGTGAACACCCGCTACATCAACAACATTGCGATGGAGAACGAGGACTACGCGGACAGTCTGCTTGTCACCGAAGTGTTCACCCCGAATGGTCACTGGTCGAGCTACCCGAGCCATCGCCATGACGAGGATGATTTCCCGCGCATCACCTATCTGGAAGAGGCCTATTACCACCGCCTCAACCCCGGCAACGGGTTCGGCATCCAGCGGGTCTATACCGATGACGGCAAGCTTGACGAGACCATGGCCGTGAGCGACGGCGACGTGGTGCTGGTCCCGCGCGGGCATCACCCCTGCGGCGCGCCCTACGGGTTCGAGATGTATTACCTCAACGTCATGGCCGGCCCGCTGCGCAAATGGCGGTTCGTGCCAGCGCCCGAGGTGGAATGGATCATGACGCGGGACGCCTGAGGTGCTGCGTCAGCCACTCAGGTCCGTGCACGTGACGGCGTCGGCCACAAGCGCGCCGCGGTGCGAAACCACCCGCGCGGCAAGCGCTGCCGCCGTCGCCACCGCCTTTTCCAGCGACTGCCCCACGATGCGACCGGCCAGAAAGCCCGCATTGAAGGAATCCCCGGCAGCGGTCGTGTCCACCACATCGTCCATCGGCGTGGGTGTGAAGCGGCTGATCTCCCAATCATTCAGCAGGACAATCTCGCCCGGACCGTTCTTGACGACCACGGTACAGGCGCCGTGGCTGGCATAGCGCTCAGCGGTGGCAAGGGGGGTCTGGTCGCCGAACCATGTGGCCTCGTCGTCGAACGAGGGCAGGACAATATCGCTCAGCTTTGCGGCCTGCATGATGGCGTTGACCATTCCATTGGCATTGGGCCACAGCTTTGGCCGCAGATTCGGGTCGAAGACGATCTCGCCGCCCGCAGCACTGAAGCGGTCCAGCGCTCTCATCAGGGTTTCACGGTCCCAGTCCGACAGGATCGCCAATGTGATCCCCGAAAAATACGCGATATCCGCATCCTGCAAGGCGGCGTCGAGATCCGGGCGTGATTGCGCAAGCGTGCGGGCCGCGCTTTGGCCGCGCCAATAGCTGAAGCTGCGTTCGCCGTCCTGCAGCTGGATCATGTAGAGCCCGAGTGTCCGGTCCGTGCGACGCTGGATCGTTCGCGTGCCGATGTTCTCGTCTTCGAGGAAGGTCAGCATCTGGTCGGAAATCCCGTCCGTTCCGATCGCGGTGAAGTAGGACACCTGCGCCCGGTCGCACAGCAGCCGCGCGAGGTACCACGCGGTGTTCAGCGTGTCCCCGGCAAAGCCCATGCGATAGGTGCCGCGCTCGGCCAGTGGGGCCATTTCGACCATGCATTCCCCGATGCAGACGATGCGCGTCATTGGGACAGGTCCGTGAACCAGTTGTGGTTCTCGGCCTTGATCTGTTCGATCTGAACCAGAATGCGCGACAGGTGCTTGTCGATGGCATCTGCTGCAGCATCTGCGTCTCGGGCGGTCACGGCGTCCAGAATGGCGATGTGTTCATTCAGCGCAAAATTCTGCGAGGACGTGTCCAGGGTCAGCATACGCACACGGTCCATATGGCCTTTGTTTTCGCTGATCACGTCCCAGACATACCCGACACCCGACTGAACGCAGATCTCGCGGTGGAACGCATCGTCCAAAGCGTGAAACAAGGTGCGGTTCTTGTCAGCGATGGCCTGTTTCTGCTGTTCGATCAGTGACGACAGGGCGCGGAGCCCCTCGTCGGAAATGACGCCGCACGCCGTCCGGCAGGTCTGCAACTCCAAAGCAAGGCGGATGAATCGCGCGCGCAGGACGGCTTCTTCGGAAATCAGGCTGACGGTGGTGCCGCTTTGCGGACGGATCTGCAGGAAGCCAAGATTGGCCAGACGGCGGAACGCCTCGCGCACCGGTTGGCGGGACACACCCATCTTGGCCGCGACTTCGGCTTCGGAAATCTTGGTTTCCGGCGGCAGTTCGAGCGACAGGATGCGGTCGTGCAGAACCTTGAAGACCTGATCGGCAATCGACGGCTGAACCGGCTGGCGCAGTTGGGGCAGGGGCAGCGGTGCGGCGGTTTTCTGAACGGGTGTCCCCATGGATCGAGCCCTCCTGATGCGATTGGCCGTGACATCTACATAGCACGATCCCCCCATAACTTTGCAACTAGGATATTAGCCCGGATAATTCACGAGAAGGCGGCGGAGGTAGCGTAACCGTCTGAAATGCTGTATGTTTTGGGTGCTACCGCCAAATATGCAGCTTTTGAG
>NZ_JALEGT010000032.1 GCF_022763305.1 Marivita sp.
CGGCACGAAATCCGCGAGAACCGATGGCGTGTCGCGCTCGGGATCGATGGTAATGAAGAGCGGCTGAACCTGCGCCGCATCCTCGCCCAGCCCGTCCATGACGGCGGCGACCTCGGCGAGAGTCGTCGGGCAGATATCGGGGCAATTGACGAAGCCGAAAAAGACCAGCATCCAGCGGCCCGAGTAATCATCCTCCGTGCGCGCCATCCCGGTGTGATCCGTCAACTCAAAGGTCGCGCGAAACGCAGGCTCAACCTCGGCGGCCTGATCCCTGCGGTAATCAGCCCAGAGCTGCAACCAGACAAAAGCAAGCGCTGCAACGCCCACGAGCGCCCAGAGGATTTTTTGAAGAACGGTCAGTCGCAATGCACTTAGCCTGCCTATGATTTCTGAATTCTTGGCTGTTTACACCCTCAAGCAACTAGAGGTTCAACCCGTTTGTTCAGTCATCTATGTCGGCTTCGCGGACCTGTGTAGAGGCTGATAGCCTTGCCAACCCGTACCGCAAAACCTATTAGGACCTAAGCATTGCGGAGGCACCCATGCTGACGATCGGTAATCTGGCCAGGAAAACCGGCACTAAGGTCCAGACCATCCGCTATTACGAGCAGATCGGTCTGATGCCGGAACCTGGCCGGACCGACGGCGGCCAGCGCCGCTATGGCAACGCCGAGCTGGACCGGCTCGCCTTCATCCGGCACGCGCGTCAGTTGGGCTTTTCTCTCGAAGCGATCCTGGAACTGCTGGACTTGAGCGATCACCCCGATCGCCCCTGCCACGAAGCCGACACCATTGCGCGCAGGCAGTTGAAGCAGGTCGAGCAGCGCCTTGCGCGACTGGAAGCCCTGCGTACCGAACTCAAGCGCATGGTTCATGAATGCAGTGGCGGGCAGACGGCCGATTGCCGCGTGCTGGAGGTGCTGCGTGACCACTCCGAGTGCCTGACGGAGCACGATGAGATCGGCGCCTGAAATGCCGGCAGTATTCGCCTATCCGCTTGCGGCCTTGGCCGAGATTGCCGGATGCTTCGCCATCTGGGCTTGGTGGCGTCTCGGCGCGTCCGCCCTTTGGCTGGCGCCCGGCGTGGCCGCGTTGGTGGCCTTCGGCTGGCTACTGGCACAGGTCGACACCGTGGTTGCAGGACGCGCCTTTGCGGCCTATGGCGGGGTCTATATCGCGGCATCGGTACTGTGGATGTGGCTCGCGGAGGGGCACAGGCCGGATGGATGGGACATCCTCGGCACTTTGGTTTGCTTGGTTGGCGCCGCAATCATCCTGGCCGTGCCGCGCGGTGAGTGAATTCAGGGCTTGAGGCTACAGTCGCTGCAGCAATTATCTCTCTTCCTGACCGGTTCGAGGAGAGATGTCATGACCCACGCAGACCTATTGCTTGCCCCCACGCGGCTCCTCGATTTTGAGAGCACGACCATCGCTGCGCTGTTGCACGCGCTGGGCTGGAAAGCCCTGCCGCCTTACGAGCGGATCGGTGCCATCTACGATTTCGTCCGGAACGAGATCGCCTTCGGCTACAGCCGGGCTGACGACATTCCTGCATCACAGGTGCTGGCGGATAGCTTCGGCCAATGCAACACCAAAGGTACGTTGCTGATGGCGCTCCTCAGGGGGGGCCGACATCCCGTGCAGATTGCATGGCTTCACCGTTCACAAGGCGCTCCAGCGCGGTGTCGTCCCCGAGCTTGTCTATCCGGTCGCGCCCGCGGAAATCCTCGATTCCTGGATCGAGGTGGAAGCCGGCGACACGTGGATCGGCCTTGAGGGTTTCATTCTCGACGCGCCTTACCTCGCAGCGTTGCAGCGGGGGTTCAGCGGCTCGGACAGCCTCTGCGGCTATGGTGCGGGAACCGAGCGCCTGAGCCGCCCGCCGGTCGAATGGGCGGGGGCCAGCACGTATATCCGGAAAATTGGCATTGCGCGGGACCTGGGAACATTCGAGACGCCGGACGAATTCTTTAATGTGCACCGGCAGGAGTTTGGCCAGTTGCGCGATTGGCTCTATCGTCACGTTGTCCGGCACTGGATGAATGCTCGGGTCCGCAGGATCCGCGACGGGCGTCTGCCACTCAAGCCGGGCATTGACCGGCTCAATCACCGCCATGAAGGAGACGCCCATGCCGCATGATCATGGCGACGCCCACATCGATCCCCACTCCGGCGATCGCCGCGTCTCGGTCGCAATCTGGGCAAATGCGCTTCTGACCGTTGCGCAGATCGCTGGTGGCATCCTTTCGGGCAGCCTCGCACTGATCGCGGACGCGCTGCACAACTTCTCGGACATGGCATCGCTGGTGATCGCTTTCGCGGCGCGTAAGATCGCGCGGCGGCCTGCGGACGAGCGAATGACCTTCGGCTACGGCCGGATCGAGATCGTCGCCGCGCTCATCAACTACACCACGTTGATCCTCGTCGGCTTCTACCTGATCTACGAAGGCGGGATGCGGATGATCGATCCGCCCGAGGTCGCCGGCTGGACGGTCGTGATTCTGGGCGGCGTGGCCTTGGCGGTAGACACGCTGACAGCGTTTCTCACCTACTCGATGCAGAAGGGCAGCGTAAACATCCGCGCATTATTTCTGCACAACCTTTCGGATGCGCTTGCCTCCGTGGCGGTCATCCTCGGCGGTGCGCTGATCATTCTCTACGACATGCGATGGGTCGATCCGGCGATAACCATCGGTATCGCGTTGTATATTCTTTATCTGGCTTTCACGGAGATCGGCGGCCCCATCCGTACGCTGATGCTGGGCAGCCCACCTGACATTGACAACGGCGCTGTCGTTGACGCCATCCTGGGCGTCGCCGGCGTTGCAGGCATCCATCACGCGCATTTTTGGCAGATGCAGGAACACGCCGCCGCACTCGATTGCCATGTCGTTATCAAGGCTGGTTCCTGGGACCGGGTCGAGGACATCAAGGACGAGATCAAGCGCGGGCTCTACGACGAATTCGGTATCGCCCATTCGACACTCGAGTGCGAGCGTGAGGAACGGGCTCACCAGAACGCGAGCCTTTACGGGCATGAATCGACTCCAGAGTAGGACTTTCCGTACCAGTTTTGGGGGAATCCGGTACGGAAACCCCCGCTCGTGCGAACGAACCTTGAGGTGACCCCGAACAATCCCCGGTACTTTCGGAAAATGGGTACGGAAACCCTGTCCTGGGGTGAGCTGGCGGCCCACGCCTATTGCAGCAACGATCTCATGGACGTGGACCCAGCCCAAGCGAAGCCGCCTGTCGTTCGTGCCAAACGACAGAAACAACAAATGTTGTCAAGGTTGGCAAGGCTTGCAATGTTAGGTCACCAAGCTCATGGAGGCGGCAATGCCCCGTCTGTCGATCGATATCAGCCCCCAGGATCACCAGCAGCTCAAGGCCATGGCCGCGCTGAAGGGGCAGAGCATCAAGGACTACGTGCTGAGCCGTGCGTTAGTCGATATCCCCAACCCGGCCGCAATGACGGACGCCGAGGCGCTGCAGGCGCTTAAGGAATTGCTGACCCCGCGTCTCGCTGAGGCCGATGCGGGTCAGGTCGTGACCGCGACTGCCGCCGACATCAAGCGAGAGGCGCGGGTCCGCCAGGGACGTAGATGACAGCCTATCGCTTCACGCGATCCGCGCGGGAAGACCTCATCGACATCTGGCTCTACACGCAGGAGACATGGGACGAGGTCCAGGCCGACGTCTATCAAGATGCGCTTCATCTCTGCTGCGAGCGGATTGCGGCTGGCGGAGTACAGGCCAGACATGTGCCTGGGCTCGACGGGGTGAGGGCGTATCGTTGCCAGCACCATTACCTGTTCTTCGTCGAACAA
>NZ_JALEGT010000033.1 GCF_022763305.1 Marivita sp.
AAAATCAGTGCGTCCAAGCGCCCTTGCGATCAACTGCGAAGTTTTCCGCATATCCGCGTCGCCGGATATTGGGTTTGCGCTTGTTTGGGGTGAGCTGGATCGCATCAATGCCATGTTCCTTGGCATAGGCCTTTGCGGCCTCCAGCGTGTCGAACTTCAGGCGCACTTGGCTCTGGGTGTCCGACGACGATGTCCACCCCATGAGCGGATCAATCTCGCGCGGGCTTTCCGGCGCGAATTCAAGAACCCAATGCCGGGTCTTCGCCGTGCCGGACGACATTGCAGTTTTCGAAGGCTGGTATATCCGGGCGCGCATGCATTTCACCTGTTTCCTGACTGCGCCAGATATGCGCAAAAACGCGTCCGGGTTCAAGGTCCCGGAAGTGTCGCAGGGCGCATGGGACTTGCGAAGCGTGTGGTGCAAGCAGGGTTTCATCCACCAACGAGCTGCGGGGAGCGAGGGGTGGGTGTGTGCCGCTCGAAAACAAATGATACCAACTGCTTGCAAAATTAAAGGTACTTCATTCGTACAACTTTGAAAGAAAAAAACTTTGGGGTGTTTCTTCCATAAGGCGTTGATCAAGAGAGCAGCCAGCGAAAATGCAATGAATACAGTTGGTTGACGCCACATTCGGCAAACCTGCGACCATGGTTGCATTTCCGTGATCGACTGCCCATTTTGTCATTTCCATTCTGGCCCGCCCGTTTTCGCGGCGAGCGATTCCGTCAGGTGATCCATGCCCGATACCCAGATTCTCCACGCTCCCGCCCCGGATGTGCGCGCTCGCGACAAACTCGAGGGCGGAATCCGCTTCAGGATGAACACCGAGTTCGAACCGGCGGGTGACCAACCGACAGCGATCAAGGAGTTGTCAGCGGGTGTTCTGGGCGGCGAGCGGGATCAGGTTCTGCTCGGCGCGACTGGCACCGGCAAGACCTTCACCATGGCCAAAGTGATCGAGGAGACGCAGCGTCCGGCGATCATTCTCGCGCCGAACAAGACGCTTGCCGCGCAGCTTTATGGCGAGTTCAAAGGTTTCTTTCCGGACAACGCCGTCGAATACTTTGTCAGCTATTACGACTACTACCAGCCCGAGGCTTATGTCCCCCGGTCGGACACTTATATCGAGAAGGAGTCCCAGATCAACGAACAGATCGACCGGATGCGCCATTCGGCCACCCGGGCGTTGCTGGAACGGGATGACGTGATCATCGTGGCCTCGGTGTCGTGCATCTACGGTATCGGCTCGGTCGAGACCTACGGCGCGATGACGCAGGATCTGCATGTCGGCAAAAGCTATGACCAGCGTGCTGTAATGGCCGATCTGGTGGCGCAGCAATACCGCCGCAATGATCAGGCCTTCCAGCGCGGGTCGTTCCGGGTGCGGGGCGACAGCCTTGAGATTTTCCCGGCGCACCTGGAGGACAGGGCATGGAAACTGTCCTTCTTCGGGGACGAGTTGGAAAGCATCACCGAATTCGACCCGCTGACGGGCGAGAAAACCGACAGTTTCGAACGCATTCGTATTTACGCCAACAGCCACTACGTGACTCCGAAACCGACGATGCAGCAGGCCATCGTGGGCATCAAAAAGGAATTGCGCCAACGGCTCGATCAGTTGGTGAACGAAGGCAAACTGCTTGAAGCGCAGCGGCTGGAACAGCGCACGAATTTCGATCTGGAGATGCTGGAGGCGACGGGCGTCTGCAACGGGATCGAGAACTATTCGCGCTATCTGACCGGCCGCGCGCCGGGCGAGCCGCCCCCCACCCTGTTCGAATTCATCCCCGACCATGCGATCGTCTTCGCCGACGAAAGCCATGTCAGCGTGCCGCAGATCGGCGGCATGTACAAAGGCGACTACCGGCGCAAGTTCACCCTTGCCGAACACGGGTTCCGCCTGCCCTCGTGCATGGACAACCGCCCCCTCAAGTTCGAGGAATGGGACGCGATGCGCCCGCAATCCGTCTTCGTGTCTGCGACGCCCGCGAAATGGGAAATCGAACAGACTGGTGGCGTGTTCACCGAACAGGTGATCCGACCCACCGGCCTGCTGGACCCGGAGGTGGAAATCCGTCCTGTCGAGATGCAGGTCGATGATCTTCTTGATGAGGTTCGCAAGGTCACGGCCAAGGGATTCCGGACACTCGTGACGACCCTGACCAAACGCATGGCAGAAGACCTGACGGAATACCTGCACGAACAGGGCATCAAGGTGCGCTACATGCACTCCGACATCGACACGATCGAACGGATCGAAATCCTGCGGGACCTGCGTCTTGGCGCGTTCGACGTGCTTGTCGGGATCAACCTGCTGCGCGAAGGCCTCGACATCCCGGAATGCGGGCTCGTCGCGATCCTCGACGCGGACAAGGAAGGCTTCCTGCGGTCCGAGACCTCGCTGATCCAGACCATCGGGCGGGCCGCGCGGAACGCCGAAGGGCGCGTCATCATGTATGCCGACCGGATCACCGGGTCGATGGAACGCGCGCTGGCCGAAACCGAACGCCGCCGCGTCAAGCAGATCGCCTATAACGAAGAGCATGGCATCACCCCCGAAACGGTGAAGAAGAATGTCGAGGACATTCTGGCCGGACTTTACAAAGGCGATGTGGACATGAACCGCGTCACCGCCAAGGTGGACAAACCGTTGGCCGGGGCCAACCTGCAGGCGGTTCTGGATGGATTGCGCACCGATATGCGCAAGGCGGCCGAGAACCTTGAATTCGAGGAAGCGGCCCGTCTACGGGACGAGATCAAGCGGCTCGAAGCGGTGGACCTCGCCATCGCGGACGATCCGCTGGCGCGTCAATCTGCTGTCGAAGCCGCAGCCGAGGCTGCAGTAAAGTCGTCCGGACGGTCGACGGCAGGTCGTCCGGGCCAGCGCGGCGGAAATGTAAAGCGGCGGAAGAAGCGGTAACGGCGTCCTCTGGCTCACCTCATTGCAATAGCCATTGAGGCGGGCCTTTGTCCGGCGTAGGTCTTTGAAGATACAGCCCGGTTTGTTGGTCGGGTGATTTCAATCGGAGTTGGCATTTCATGCAACGCGTTCTGGCATGCCTTATCGCTGCCGTGCTTGTGACGTTCGCAGGTGTTCCCGGTGTCCAAGGCCAAGGCTGGAGCCAGAGGGCCACCGCCCTGAGTGACAGTCTGACCGACGAAGTCGTGCGCCGCCTGGGAAACGATTTCCGGGAATGCGGCGAGCTGTCGAACGTCTTTCGCTACGACTGTTACAGCAAGAGCTACCGGAACGCCGCCATCAAACTCGTCGGCATTCCGGAATATGGAACAGCCCATGAGGCGCTGACCCTTGTGGAAAAGCGAATTGCTGCGGTGATTGACGCCAATCTGGACCTATCGCGCCCGCCGCTCCGTCAGGGCTTCAGGAGTTTCAAGGCAGTGACCGAAGCCGCCCTTCCCGTGGTGAAACGCGAAACGCTGCGGGCGATGGAAGAGGCGCAGACCATCCTGCTGCGGTCGCCCAACGCCCAGCAGCAAACGCATTTCGCAAGGATCGCGGCTGTCATCGACTCGAACAAAGTCTTGTTGCGGTCCGCGATGTTGCAATTGCGTCAGGGCGTGACCCGGTTTGCGGGTCTGCTGGGCCTTGCGTGGACGCTCTGATCGTCGCTCCAGCCCGATCCGTCAAATGAGCGGCACGAACGGCACTCCGCAGGCGCTCAGGACCAACAAGCCAGAAATCGCAATCCACACACGCATACCGCCTCCTGATGCCGGATGATTGTTTCCGGCCTAGGGGATACGCGATCAGAAGTCGAACAAGTCTTCCAGAAACCCGCCGCGCTTCTTCTTTTTGCGATACCCTGTGTCTTCGTAACCCGAAGACGCCCCGCGCATTGGCTGTGGCGCCGGCGGAGGCGGCGGTGGCGCGTAGCTGGCGCTGCGTTCGATGATCTTGTCCAACTCACCGCGATCAAGCCAGACACCCCGGCATTGCGGGCAATAGTCAATCTCGACACCGGAGCGTTCGGCGATCACCAGCGCGGTTCCGTCGATAGGACATTTCATGTGGCCGTCTCCTTTGGTTTGACCCTCAGGAGATATGCACTCCATGTCGAATATCACCCCCAGTGCAACAGTTCGGTCGGAAGCGACTGGCACAAGTCGAACGTTACGCTACCATATCGACATGCGTATGTTTGCCGTGGCCTTTACTGTCTTGTTGGCGCCTCTTCCAGCGGCTGCGTGGGAATTCACGCCTGCGCCGATCTGCACCTTGTTTCATCAAGACGCCGATGTGGCCGTGATGGTCACCTATGACCCGGCCAGTGGTGAATATGCCATTCATCTGTCGCGCGAAGGCGGCTGGCCGAATGCGGCCGTCTTCTCCATGCGGTTCGAAGGGCCGCGCGGGCTGACCATCTCGACCACCCGCCATGTGATCGAGACCGAGGACACGCGCACCCTCACCGTAAGGGATCGCGGGTTCGGGAATGTCCTGAACGGATTGAACTTCAACCAGCGCGCAGTGGCTGTACTGGGCGATCTGGAGGTTTCGATGTCGCTCGATGGCGCGGCGCCGGCGGTCGAGGAGTTTCGCGCCTGCCCGCAGGACCAACTCGTTCACTGGCGCGAGACCAGGTCCAGCCGCGCGTCCTGACCATCGCTTGCGGCAGGGCATCGGACCGGCTTAGAAGACGCCATGATCCCGCTTCCCATTGACCATGTCCTTCCCGAACTTGTCGCGCATCTGCGCGACCGGGGACGCGCGGTCCTGCAGGCCCCACCTGGCGCCGGCAAGACCACGCGTGTCCCACTGGCCCTTCTTGAGGCTGGTCTGACACAGAAGCGCATCGTGATGCTCGAACCTCGGCGTCTTGCCGCGCGGGCAGCCGCCGAACGTATGGCTGAAACACTTGGTGAAGCGACCGGTCAGATCGTGGGGTACCGCGTGCGCGGCGAGAGCAAGGTCTCGAACAAAACCCGCATCGAAGTTGTGACCGAAGGCATCCTGACCCGCATGATCCAGTCCGATCCCGAGTTGACCGGCATCGGAGCAGTGATCTTTGACGAATTTCATGAACGCTCGCTGAATGCCGACCTCGGGCTCGCGCTCTGCCTCGAGATCACGGGTGCCTTGCGTGATGATCTGATCCTGCTGGCGATGTCCGCCACTCTGGACGCCGCACCCGTTGCAGCCCTGATGAACGCCCCGATCGTCACCTCGGAAGGGCGCAGCTTTCCGGTCGAGACGCGCTGGCTCGAAACGCCTGTCGGCAAATCCGTCAGGTTTGACGCCGCAATGGCCGAACTGATCCAGTCGGCCCTGTCCAACACCGAAGGCGGGCTTCTGGCATTTTTACCGGGCGAGGGCGAAATCCGACGGGTTCAGGCGGCACTGGACGGACGGGTTCCGAAAGGCACGCACATCCGCCCCCTGTTCGGCGCGATGCCCTTCAAGGCACAACAAGAGGCGATCCGGCCCGAACCCACCGGCCGCAAAGTGGTGCTGGCAACGTCAATTGCAGAAACATCGCTCACCATCGAAGACATCCGGGTCGTCGTCGATGGCGGCCTCGCACGGCGGTCGCGGTTCGATCCGGGATCCGGAATGTCGCGCCTCGTGACCGAAAAGGTCACAAAGGCCGAGGCAACCCAGCGCGCCGGACGCGCGGGCCGTGTGGCCGAGGGTGTGGCTTTCAGGCTTTGGACCAAGGGGGAAGATGGCGCGCTGGCCGCCTTCCCACCAGCCGAGATTGAAGCCGCCGATCTGGCCGGTCTTGCGCTGGAGCTGGCGCTCTGGGGGGCGACGCCGGACGCCCTGCCCTTTCTGACACGTCCGCCCGATGGGACTTTTGCCGAAGCGCAGGCCCTGTTGCAGATGCTGGGCGCTCTCGACCCACATTGCCGGATCACGGATCACGGGCGCACCTTGTCTGCCCTGCCTCTGCATCCGCGGCTTGCGCATATGCTGTGCCTTGCCGGCCCGCCTGCCGCACCACTTGCCGCGTTGATGGCGGACCGCGATCCGCTTCAGGGTGGCGGCGTCGATCTGAATCTCCGCCTCGAAGCGCTGCGGGACCCACGGCAATTCAGCACTGAGCGGCGCGCAACCCTCAATCGCGCGGCGCTCGACCGGATCCGCACAGAGGCGCACCGGCTTGTCCGCGTCGCTCCAAGAACCGGGGACACTCAACTTGGGCCTTCGGACATGGCAGCGCTTGCCTATCCAGATCGCATTGGGCTGCGCCGCAAGGGTGACGCTCCGCGCTATCAGCTGTCCGGGGGCAAAGGCGCCGTGATGGACGCGGGCGATGCGCTTGCCGGTGCCCGGCTGATCGTCGCCACGGACCTCGACGGCAATCCCCGCGAGGCGCGCATTCGTCAGGCAATCCAGATCACTGATGGCGCGCTTCGGGAATTGTTTGCCGACCGGATCACCTGGGTCGATATCTGCGAATGGTCGAAACGCGACCGGCGCGTCATTGCGCGGCAACAGGAAAAGCTGGGTGCCATTGCGCTTGACGACCGGGCCTGGAAAGACGCGCCGCCTGACAGGATTGCGGAGGCAATGCTGGACGGAGTGCGCGAGCTTGGGTTGAGCCCCGCATTGAGCGATGCCGCGCGCCGCTTCATCGCCCGCGTCGCGCTCGCGCGGGACGCGGGGATGGACGTGCCCGACATGTCCGAGACCGCGCTGCTCGAAACGTTGGAGGACTGGCTGCTGCCGCATCTGGGCGGCGTCAGGACGGCGGAGGACTGGAAGCGTTTCGATCTCTTGCCGGCGCTGCGCGCCATGCTCGACTGGTCGCAGATGCAGGCGCTGGACCAGCGAGTCCCCGGCCGCTTCACGACCCCTCTGGGCCGCGAGATCCCAATCGACTATTCGGGGGATCACCCCGAAATTTCCCTGCGGCTGCAAGAGCTTTTCGGTCAGAAGACACATCCCCACGTGGGCAAAACACCACTCAGGGTAACGCTCTTGTCTCCTGCCCAGCGCCCGGTGCAGACCACGCTGGACCTGCCCGGTTTCTGGGCCGGTTCTTACGCGGATGTGCGCAAGGATATGCGAGCAGCCTACCCGAAACACCCCTGGCCCGAAGACCCGACACAAGCCGACCCGACTTTGAGGGCCAAGCGCCGGCAGAATGACTGAAGAGCCGGGACGCCTGAACGCTTGCCGTACCGCCCGATCCGCCGTACATGCGGCACATGCTTGATGACGCCGACGACATACACCCGCTGTTCTACGGTGCGCCAAAAACCACCGAGTTCAAGAAGCTGCGCAAGCGGATCGTTCAGAACGTCCGTGAGGCGATTGAGCATTACGGCATGGTCGAGCGCGATCCTGCGAAGACCCCTAAATGGCTCATCTGTCTGTCGGGAGGCAAGGACAGCTACACGCTGCTGGCGGTTCTGCACGAATTGAAATGGCGCGGGCTCTTGCCGGTCGAGCTACTGGCCTGCAATCTCGACCAGGGGCAACCGGGTTTTCCGGCAACTGTCCTGCCGGATTTCCTTGAAAAGATGGGTGTTCCGCATCGGATCGAATATCAGGACACCTATTCCATAGTCGTGGACAAGGTTCCGCAAGGACGGACCTACTGCGCGCTGTGTTCGCGGTTGCGGCGGGGCAATCTTTACCGGATCGCACGCGAGGAAGGGTGCGACGCAGTTGTCCTTGGCCATCACAGGGACGACATTCTCGAGACCTTTTTCATGAACCTGTTTCACGGCGGACGCCTTGCCACGATGCCACCGAAACTGGTCAACGAAGAAGGCGATCTCTTTGTCTATCGCCCGCTCGCGCATGTCGCCGAGGCCGATTGCGAGAAATTCGCGACCGCGATGAATTATCCGATCATTCCCTGCGATCTCTGCGGAAGTCAGGATGGGCTGCAGCGTCAGCAGGTCAAAGCCATTCTCGATGGGTGGGAAAAGAACAGTCCGGGACGGCGACAGGTGATCTTTCGCGCGCTGACAAATGCGCGCCCCTCGCATCTCTTGGACAGCGATCTCTTTGATTTCAAAGGACTGTCTTTGAATACTGTTGCAGATGCGAAAAATCCTACGGAAATTCCCAAGCTGCGTTAAGACATCACTTACCGACGACGCCTCATCCTTCCCTCAATCGTGTTTGGGACAGGGTCGTCATGCGTACACTTTTCGAACTAGCGCAACTGCGGAGAACATTGCGAAGGGGGCTGTCCGGCCCCCAGATGCTTGCGTTCCTGCCAGCACTCTGTTTGGCGGCCTATTGGGGCGGGGGGGAAGTGCTGCTGGTCCTGTGCGCGCTGACAACACCACTTGTCTATGCCGCGTTCGGAGGGTTCGGCCATTGGTTCGACCGCCCTGAGGCTCACGATAGTGGTGGTCCTTCTCTTGCGCGCGTGGCGCAGGATTTTCTTGAGATTGCGCGACACAACGGCCAGACCACGGCCTGTTTCCGCATCGCCCTTCCTGAATTGGACAGGATTGCTGAAAGGTACGGGCCGGATGCTGCTGCCGAGACCCGTAATCTGATCGCATCACGCCTTCGGACGATGTTGCGTGGCTCCGATCATGTCTTTTCTGATGGGAACAGCCGCTTCATCGTTCTGATTTCACCCGGTTTTCGCGTGCGGCTCGACAATCTGCTCGATCTCGGCAAAAGACTGTGTGCAAACGCGGAAAGCCCGGTTTCGATCGCAGGGACCACGCACACCCTTCCCGCATGTATCGGAATTGCATCCTCGCTGAATTTCGGACGCAACGTCACTGCAAGCTCCTGGCTCACCTCTGCGTCCGCAGCACTGGACGAGGCGCTGATGTCCGGGCCGGGCACGATGCGGCTCTGGTCAGACCGGCTGGCCCGCCAGCATCGGTCGCGGCGGGATGCAAACGACCGAATTTCCCAGGCCCTCGATGAGGGGGCGATCCAGGCGCATTTTCAGCCGCAGTTTCATATCCGCACCGATGAGACCGCCGGGGTGGAAGTGTTCGCGCGTTGGATGGATGCAGAACGCGGCACGCTTGCCGCCAGCGAATTCCTGAACGCAGCACGAGACAGCGGTCAACTTCCTCGATTGGGACGAACCATGTTCCTTCAGGCTGTCACCGCACATGTCGCCTGGGACAAGGCGGGACTGCAGGTGGACACGATCAGCCTGAACCTGTCCGATGCGGAATTGCGAGACCCCGACTTGTGCACCCGTCTCAGTGGCGATCTTGACCGCTGCGGTTTTCCCGCGCATCGACTGATCCTCGAAATCGCGGAACACACCCTCATGGATTGGTCGGGTGACGACATGCTGCGCCGCAATATCCTCGGGCTTGTCGAACTCGGTTGCCGCTTCGACCTTGATGAGTTCGGAGCCGGAACAACCAGTCTGGCCATCCTTCGCGAACTTCCCATCTCGCGCGTCAAGCTTCACAGCCTGCTCATCAAAGGCATTGAGGCATCGGACGACAGCCGACGCACCGTCGATGCGATCCTCGGACTGTGTGATCGCCTTGAACTGCCGGTTGTCGCGACCGGGATCGAAACGCACCAACAACTCGGCGTCATCCGCGATCTGGGCTGCGCATTCGGACAGGGTTTCCTCTTCGCGGCCCCGATGGACTGCGCACAAATGCACCAATGGCTGAGCGAGCGCCAACAGGCCAAGCAGGCCGCCAATGGCGCCAGAATTCAACGTATCAAGTAGATGGCGAAGGCGGGCATTACGCTCTTGCAAGTCCAAGAACAAATGCCGCACCGGGCCGGTCTTTCCTGTGAATCCGCTTGACCTTCAGGCACAGTCCCTGTTGAACGCAGCGGTAATCCGGAAACCACAGGTGGCGAGCCCCGATGGACGACCAGAACAAGAACCTTCTCATCGCAACAGCACTGAGTTTTGCCGTTATTCTGGTGTGGTTTGTCCTGTTCCCGCCGCCCGAGCCCACTGTCTCGCCGGACGGCTCAACGCCCGCCGCGACCGAGAGCGCGGCACCAACCGTCGCGGCGACGCCGGATGCCGCTCCGGGGACTGCGGCCACCGTTGGCGACACCGGTCCGACAGCCGTTGTGGACGCGCCGCGGGTGCCGATCGAAACCGACCGCGTCGTGGGGTCGATCTCTTTGGTCGGTGGTCGGATCGATGATCTGTCGCTCAAGAATTACCGCGTCAGCCTTGCCGAAGATGCAGATGTCGTTCACCTGCTCAACCCCGTCGGATCGGAGCGCCCTTATTACGCGCTCTTCGGCTGGGCACCGGGTGGCGGACTGACGCTTGACGATGTGCCCACCGTCACGACGAACTGGACGCTCGAAGACGGCGAAACGCTGACCGCAGACACCCCGATCACGTTGCGCTGGGACAGCCCCAATGGCACGATTTTCCGCCGTTTGATCGAAATCGACGATGATTTCATGTTCACTGTGACCCAATCGGTCGAAAACGCCAGCGGGTCTGCCATGTCCATGGCGCCCTACGGCCTGATCGCACGGCATGGCGAACCCGTCGACCTGAAGAACTTCTTCATTCTCCACGAAGGCGTCGTTGCCATGGCCGACGGCACGCTGGCCGAGATCGACTATAAGGACATGGTCGATTTCACCGTTGATCCCGCTGAGGGTGCGCGGGCCGAAGTGACGCAAGTCACCGAAAACGGGTGGATCGGATTCACCGACCATTACTGGATGACGACGATCATCCCCGAGAACGGCACCCCGTTCCGGCAGGTCGCGAAATACAGCGATGCCAGCAACATCTATCAGACCGAAGCGGTGCAACCGACCGTCACAATCGCGCCAGGCGAGACGCGCGAGGTGTCGACACAGCTCTTCGCCGGTGCAAAGGAATGGCAAACGATCCGGGATTACCAATCTGCAGGCGTCGACCGTTTTATCGACGCGATCGACTGGGGTTGGTTCTTCTTCCTGACCAAGCCGATTTTCTGGCTGCTGCACAATCTGAACCTTCTGATCGGCAATATGGGCTGGGCAATCATTGGCCTGACCCTGATCATAAAGGCCGCACTCTTCCCGCTGGCCTATAAGTCCTATGTCTCGATGGCGAAGATGAAGGAACTTCAGCCCGAGATGGAAAAGATCAAGGAGCGCGCCGGCGACGACCGCCAGAAGCTTCAGCAGGAGATGATGGAGCTTTACAAGAAGGAGAAGGTCAACCCTGCCTCCGGCTGCCTGCCGATCCTGCTGCAGATCCCCATCTTCTTCTCGCTCTACAAGGTGATCTTCGTCACACTGGAACTGCGTCATGCCCCCTGGCTTGGTCCGTTCCAGGATCTGTCGGCGCCTGACCCCACCTCGATCATGAACCTCTTCGGACTTCTGCCCTGGGCTGCTCCAGCACCGGGATCGCTGCTGGCGCTGATCTTCATCGGCATCCTGCCATTGCTTCTCGGCATCTCCATGTGGCTGCAGCAAAAGCTGAATCCGGCGCCCACAGACGCGACGCAGGCGATGATCTTTGCCTGGATGCCATGGGTCTTCATGTTCATGCTGGGTGGCTTTGCAAGCGGACTGGTTGTCTACTGGATCGCGAACAACACGATCACGTTCACCCAGCAATACCTGATCATGCGGTCGCAAGGCTACAAACCGGACGTGTTCGGCAACATCAAGTCGAGCGTGAAGCGCAGCCCGAAGACGGGCGAAAAATGACCGCAACCGTCACCGAGATCTGGCGACACCCGATCAAGAGCCACGGTCGGGAAGCGCTGGACTCGGTCACAGTTGCCGCGGGCGGCACGGTCCCCTTCGACAGGGTTTGGGCCGTTGCGCATGAACGGTCCAAAGCAGATGGGTCCGAATGGGTCAGCTGCGGACACTTTTGCCGGGTTGCCAAGCTGCCAAGTCTGATGGCCATAACGGCTCGGTTCGATGAGGCGCAGAGCCGGATCACCCTCAGCCATCCCGATCTGCCGGATCTGACCTTCGATCCCGACGGCGACAGCATGGCTTTTCTTGACTGGGCTCAGACGCTTGTACTTGAAGACGCGCTTCGGCCCGCGCGGCTCATCAAGGCCCGTGCACAGGCCTTCACCGACAGCGATTTTCCAAGCGTCACGCTTTGCAATCATGCGTCCCATCGTGCTGTGGAACAGCGGGTGGGACAGCCCCTGTCCCATCTGCGCTGGCGCGGAAATATCTGGATCGACGGATTGGCGCCGTGGGAAGAGTTCGATTGGGAGGGCCGCGAGGTTCGGATCGGTGAAGCCGTGCTTCGCGTGCGCGAACGAACCGACCGCTGCAAATCGACCCACAGCAACCCCGCGACCGGCAAACGTGATGTGGATGTGCTGAGTGCGCTGGACAGCTGGGGGCATCAGGATTTCTCGGTCCGGGCCGAAGTGATCCAGGGCGGAGCAATCAAAACCGGCGACGAGGTGGCCCGTGTCTGAGATGAAGCTTCCCTTCCCCCTTGCGGAAGAACCCGACGAGTTGAGCCGGGAAACCGGACGCAAGCTCTTTGCCGGAGAGGTCGATTTCCTCAAAGGTGTGGTGGCCATGTCGGGCCTGCCTGCGGATGACCGGATCGAGGTCTGCTTCGCCGGGCGATCCAATGTGGGGAAATCCTCGCTGATCAATGCGATCACCGGGCGCAAGGCACTGGCTCGCGCGTCGAACACGCCGGGCCGCACCCAAGAGATCAACTATTTCACTCTGGGTGACGAACGGTATCTAGTGGACTTGCCCGGCTACGGCTACGCGAATGCACCGGTGAAAGTGGTCGAGAAATGGCAGGCGCTTCTCAAGCAATACCTGTCGGGTCGCGCCAGCTTGCGCCGCGCCTTCGTGCTGGTTGACAGCCGACACGGGATCAAGCCGGTTGACGAAGAGATCATGACGCTTCTCGACAAGAGCGCGGTTGCGTTTCAGGTGGTGCTGACCAAGTCCGACAAGATCAAACCAACACAGCTCGACGGACTTTTGACGCAGGTGCGGGGCAAGCTGGCCAAACACCCAGCCGCCTATCCGGAACTCGTGCTGACAAGCAGCGACAAGGGCGATGGAATCGCCACCCTGCGCAGCATCATCGCCGGGATCGTCTGATCGCAAAACGGCTTGCCTCTGCGAGAGGCATGTCGCACACAGGATGCATGCCGGACATGGGTCCGGTCTGGACCGAGAACAAACATGAAATCCCGAGACATGAATCACGACTGGATCGCAACCGCCCGTACCCTGTCCGAGGCCCTTCCCTTCATGCAGCGCTACGCTGGCGCCATCGTTGTGGTCAAGTTCGGCGGCAACGCGATGGGAGACGAGGCGGCGATGGCGGAATTCGCACGCGACATCGTCCTCATGCGCCAGGTCGGCATCAACCCGGTTGTGGTGCATGGCGGCGGCCCGATGATCAACGACATGCTGACCAAACTGGGCATCAAGTCGGAGTTCGTCCGGGGCAAGCGCGTCACGGACAAGGCAACGGTCGAAGTGGTCGAGATGGTTCTGACGGGCCTTGTGAACAAGCGCATCGTGCAGGCGATCATGGACGAAGGTGGTCGCGCGGTGGGTCTGTCGGGCAAGGATGACGACCTTATGGTTTGCGAGGCGGACGATCCCGAACTGGGGTTCGTTGGCCGTCCGGTCGAGATGAATCCGCAGGTGCTGCGCGACCTCTTCAAGGCAGGGATCATTCCCGTGGTGGCGCCCGTTGCAACGGGCATGAACCCGAATGAGACCTTCAATGTGAACGGCGACACGGCGGCTGGTGCCATTGCCGGCGCGCTCAAGGCCGACCGGTTGTTGCTGTTGACCGATGTCAGCGGTGTGAAGGACGGCAGCGGAAATGTCGTCACTGCAATGACACCGGAAGAGGTCAGCGCGATGATCGAGGACGGGACCATCGCAGGGGGTATGATCCCCAAGACGGAAACCGCGCTCAAGGCCATCGAAGACGGGGTGCGCGCCGTGGTGATCCTGGATGGTCGTGTGCCCAATGCCTGTCTGCTGGAGCTGTTCACGGAACACGGTGCCGGATCACTGATCCGCCCCAAACGGTGACGCTGACCGAGCTCGAGGCGTCGGCACGCCGGGTCGGTCTGGCATTGCGTGGGGCCTTTCATCCCGGCAAGGACGACGCGGCACCGATCGGAACCCGGACGCTGGTTCTGCTGGGACCGGATGAACCAGCCTTCTGGCGGATCTTCACGTCATCCCCGGAATATCTGGATGGCGCTCCGCATCCGTTGGACCGTTGGTCAAAACGTGTCGTTATGGACTGTGCAGCGCCTGTGGGGGGCAAGGCTCTGTTCCCCTATGACGGGCCGCCCTACCCGCCCTTCCTGCGGTGGGCCGCGCGGACCGGAGACAGCTGGTCATCCCCTGTCGCCTTGCTGGTGCACAAATCGGCCGGCCTATTCATCAGCTTTCGCGCCGCGCTTGCGCTTCCTGACCGGTTGGACCTTGACCCACCGTCGCGCAGCCCATGTCTGACCTGCGAGACGCGTCCGTGCGAAACAGCGTGTCCTGTTGGCGCTCTTGCTCCGGATCAAGCGTATGACGTGCCGGCCTGCATGGCCCACATGCGCTCTGAAGACGGTGTCGCCTGCCGCGAAGGCTGTATGGTCCGGCGCGCCTGCCCCGTGTCACAGCGCTTTGGCCGTTTGTCGGAACAATCCGCTTTCCACATGCGCGCGTTTTTGGGAGAGTGACGCGCACGCAACGAAAAGGCTGTCCCTGTGAAACGACTGATCCTCATGCGTCATGCCAAGTCGGATTGGTCCGCCTCGGGTGATGACCATGGCAGGCCCCTGAATGCGCGCGGCAAAGACAGCGCTGCGGCGATGGGCCGTTGGGTTGAGGATCAGGGTTGGACACCGGACGAGGTGCTCTGCTCGACCGCGACACGGACGCGACAGACCCTGACGCTGCTTGGCCTACCGCACCTGCCGACACGCTTCGAACGCACACTCTACCTCGCCGAGGCCGACGAGATCATCGACACGCTGCGCAGTGCCGAGGCCGATACGGTTCTGCTCGTGGGGCACAATTTCGGTATTGCGGAATGCGCGCATGCGCTGGTGAAAACATGGCCCGATCACCCGCGTTTTTCGGACTATCCGACCTGCGCCACAAGCTTGATCCGCTTCGATGTCACGGATTGGGGCGATATCCGCGAAGGCATCGGAGTCTGCGATGACTTTGCCGTGCCTCGCGAGGTGATTGCGGGCAGTCAGCCGGGCTGACCAAGGTCTCATGAAAAAACGCCCCGGATCGGGTCCGGGGCGTCGTTTTGGTGCAGGAGCACCGAGGCTCAATGACCGAGGATCTGGCTCAGGAAGAGCTTGGTCCGGTCGTTCTGCGGGTTGTTGAAGAACTCTTCCGGTTCGTTCTGTTCCACGATCTGACCCGCGTCCATGAAGATCACACGGTTTGCAACCTGACGGGCAAAGCCCATCTCGTGTGTCACGCAGAGCATGGTCATGCCTTCTTCGGCAAGGCTCACCATCGTGTCGAGCACTTCCTTGATCATTTCCGGGTCAAGTGCCGACGTCGGTTCATCAAAGAGCATGATGCGCGGACGCATGCAGAGCGAGCGGGCAATCGCAACGCGCTGTTGCTGACCACCCGAGAGCTGGCCGGGATATTTGTTGGCCTGCTCGGGGATCTTGACCTTCTCGAGGAAATGCATCGCGGTCTGTTCCGCCTCGCGCTTGGGGATCTTGCGCACCCAGATCGGGGCCAGCGTACAATTCTCCAGAATGGTGAGGTGCGGAAACAGGTTGAAGTGTTGAAACACCATCCCGACCTCGGACCGGATCGTGTCGATGTTCTTGATGTCCGAGGACAGCAACGTGCCATCAACCGTGATCGAGCCCTTCTGATGCTCTTCCAGCGCGTTGATGCAGCGGATCAGCGTCGACTTGCCCGAACCGGACGGTCCGGCGATGACGATGCGCTCGCCCCGGTAGACCGTGAGGTCGATGTCGCGGAGCACGTGGAACGTGCCGTACCACTTGTTCATCTTTTCGATCTGGATTGCCACCTCGTCCGAGACAGCCATTTGTGCCTGTGAAGTATCAGCCATGTGTTGGCCTCCTGTGTCTTGCCCTGTCGTTGATGCGACCCGAGGGCACTATCGGTGATCGGTGGCAAGCTGACGCTCGAGCCACTGTGAATATTTCGAGATGCTGAAGCAGACGATGAAGAACACGAAGACAGCAAAGCCCCAGAGCTCCCAATAGACGCCGTTCCATTCCGTCGATGCGAGGATCGGCCCGCGGATCATGCCCACGAGATCGAACATCGAAATCACCGACACCAGCGTCGTGTCCTTGAACAGACCTACCGCCACGTTCACGATACCCGGGATGGAAATCTTGAGCGCCTGCGGCAGGATGATCAGGCGCATCGACTGCGCATAGTCCAGACCGAGGCTGTCCGCCGCTTCGTACTGACCACGCGGCAGCGCGGCCAGACCACCCCGGATCACCTCTGCGATATAGGCGGCCGAGAACATCGTGATCATGATGATGACGCGAAGAACCAGGTCGATATTCGCATCTGGCGGGAAGAAGTAAGCCAGCACCACGTTCGCCACGAAGAGCAGAGTGATCAGCGGGACACCGCGGATAAACTCGATGAAGACGACGCAGATCCACTTGATCACCGGCATCGACGATTGACGCCCCAGCGCCAACATGATGCCGAGCGGTAGCGACAGCGACACGCAGACCGTGCCGAGGATCATGTTGAGCATGAAGCCGCCAAGGTCGCGGGACGGGATCGCCTGAATGGCCAGAACATCCGGCATTGACGCGGGGATGATCCCTCCGGCCCAGATCACCACGATCGCGGCAACCAAGCCCGCCACCATGCCCATCGCAAAGCTTTGGCGCTCGAATTGCTTGAACGCGAAATAGCCTGCGATCAATCCCACCAGCACCATCAACGGAATGAGCAGCGTGCCGCCCCAGATCAGCCAGTAGGCCAGAAACGGGTAGATGCCCGTGAAGACCAGCATCTGGCGCGGCGCTTTTGGATAGAGCACCGGAGCAATGGCGACGATCAGCAGAACAAAGGCCAAGGTCGGGCGCCAATACGCCTCGGGCGGGTAAGTGAACCCGAAGAGCAGCTGGTTCCAGCGTTCCGTCAGAACCGAGAAACAGGCCCCGGTCATGCCGCCGAGCATCTCGCGGCACTCGGCCAGAGAGCTGGTGTTCCAGATGCCATTGGCGAACCAGGGATAGGCATTCGTGACGATCACGAAGATGAAGTAGAGCGACAAGAGGGTCAGGATCGAGTTGAACCAGCCCTTGAACAGGTTCTCCCGCATCCACTTGATGACCCCTGCCTCGGACGCGGGGGGCGGTTGTTCCGGCAACATGGTGTCGCGGACGAAGGCAACGGTCTGCGCATGTGTATCTGACATCTCAGCGCTCCTTCAGTTTCACGGCGTTGTTGTAGACGTTCATGATCGCCGAGATCGCAAGCGAGATGGCGAGGTAGAACAGCATGAGCAGGAAGATCGCCTCGATCGCACGGCCGGTCTGGTTGAGCGTGATCCCTCCCAGCGTGCCGGTCAGGTCCATATACCCCACGGCGATCGCCAACGACGAGTTCTTGGTCAGGTTCAGGTACTGCGAAATCAGCGGCGGGATGATCACCCGGAGTGCCTGCGGCAGGATGACGAGGTTCATGATCCGGCCCGGGCGCAGCCCCAGCGAGGCGGCGGCCTCGGTCTGCCCTTTGCTCACCGCGAGGATACCGGCACGCACGTTTTCCGCGATGAAGGCGGCGGTATAGATGGACAGGGCGAACCAGAGTGCGATCAGGGAGTTGCGCATGAAGATGCCGCCCTGAAAGTTGAAGCCGGCAAGCTCGGGATATTCGAGCGAGATGGGACGACCCATGATGAAATAGGCGAGGATCGTCGGGATGAAAAAGATCGCCAGCGACGGCCAGAGCGTCGGGATCAACTGCCCCCGGTCGTAAAGCGCCTTCTTGGCATACCGGCGGAATGCAAAGATCCCCGCAATCGACGCAAGGAACACGGCAACCACAACACCCGAGCCCGCACCAAAGATCGGCGCAGGGGTATAGAACCCACGGCCGGTGAAGGCGAACATGCCGAACACCATCGAGGCCGTGGCATCATCACCCCGGAAATCGCGGGGCTGCGGCAGGACGGCGATGAAGATCGCCATGATGATCAGGATCCAGATCAGAACCGGAACGTTTCGGAAAATCTCGACGTAGATCGACATCAACTGCCGGACAAGCCAGTTGTTGCTCAGCCTGAGAACACCCACCAGCACACCGATAATGGTGGCCATGATGCATCCAAGGAAGGCGACCAGCAGCGTGTTCAGCACCCCGACAAGGGAGGCGCGCCAATGGGTCGATTGGCTGGTGTAGGGGATCAGTGTCTGGTTGATGTCGTACCCGGCAGGCTCGCCCAGAAACTGGTAGGAGATGTTCAGTCCGGCGGCCTGCAGGTTTGCCAGCAGATTATAGCCCAGATAGGCGAAGGCCAGGATGAGCAGGATCAGCGCGATGAATTGAAACGTATAGGACCGGTAGCGCGTGTCGTTGATCAGCATCGACAGCTGAAACGACCCCGACGGTGGGTCTGAAATCGTGGACATTGTGTTATCCCTGTTTTTCCGGATTCTCTTGGCGGCGCTTGACGCGCTCTACTGCCTGATCCGAAGGCTTTTTGTTTGATTTGAAAAAGGGCGCGGAGTGACCCGCGCCCTTTTCCGTAGTCCCGGTCTTAGCGGAAGGGCGGGCTGTAGAGCAGGCCGCCTTCGGTCCACTGCGCGTTCAGACCGCGCGCCAGACCGATCGGTGTATTCTCACCGATGTTCTTCTCGAAGAGTTCACCGTAGTTGCCGCCAGCCATGATCGCTTTGACGGCCCAGTCAGCTTCGAGGCCCAGCATCGCGCCAAGCGTGCCTTCTGTGCCCAGCAGACGGTTGATTTCCGGGTTGCTGCCCGGCGCTGCCGCGAGTTCGGCCACATTCGCCGAGGTCACGCCCAGCTCTTCGGCGGCGATCAGCGCGTTCAGGGTCCAGCGCGCGATGTCGCCCCACTGGTTGTCGCCGTGCCGGACGAGCGGACCAAGTGGCTCCTTGGAGATGATTTCCGGCAGAACGACGTGGTCGCCCGGGTTTTCAAATGCAGCGCGTGTTGCGGCAAGGCCCGACGCGTCGGTCGTGTACACGTCGCACGCACCTTCGAGATAGAGCGGCTGTGCTTCGGCGTTCGTCTCGATCGGAACCGGCTCATAGCTGATGTTGTTGGCACGGAAGAAGTCCGCGAGGTTCAGCTCAGTCGTGGTGCCCGTCTGGATGCAGACGGTTGCGCCATCAAGCTCTTTCGCCGAGGACACACCCAGTTCTTTCGGAACCATGAAGCCCTGACCGTCATAGTAGTTGATGCCGACGAATTCGAAGCCGAGATCGACATCGCGCGAGAAGGTCCAGGTGGTGTTGCGTGCAAGCAGATCGATCTCACCGGACGCAAGAGCGGTAAAGCGTGTTTTGCCCGTGGTCGGAACGAATTCCACCGCGGTCGGATCGCCCAGAACGGCCGCTGCGACTGCCCGGCACACGCCGACGTCGAAGCCTTCCCATTCGCCGTTCGCATTCGGCGCTGCAAAACCGACAAGACCGGTCGTCACGCCGCAGTTCAGCTTGCCGCGTGCCTTCACGTCGTCAAGCGTGGCAGCCGACGCAACGCCAGCCGACAGGCCAGCAACGGTCATAGCGCCAAGAATTGCAATTTTTTTCATGTTTACCTCTTCCTGTTTTGCCCACGCCTGAAAGCGCGGTTTCTGACGAGCGCATAAGCGCCCATACGACGAAAGTAGGGAACCCCCCACTCGCGATGAGGCCGATTTTGCGAGGATTCATTCGCGGAGGTCAAGCCGCATAGCCTATTTTTTGATCACAGGACCCAAGTTTACCGAGCGTCAATCGGGCAACTGCCCGTTCAACAATCGCATGAATTCGCTGGCGTGCAAAAAGGCGGCCTTCTTGTATTCGGCCATCTCCATGGCCTCTTCGTCCTCGCCCCATTGCTCCTGCTGCCAAAGCTCGTCAACGCGCGATGCCGTCCAAAGCTCTTCGATCGGTTTGGCACCGGCCTTGGCCGCGAAACCGATGATCAAGGACCCGCTGATCGCCACGAGATCGTGGAACGCGGCCAGTTCGAATGCCGTCATTTCATGCACTTGGCGGCGCAAATGCGCAACGGCGGCGGGGTCCTGAGCAGCGTGCATGATGCCGACCCGTGTTTCGAGCCGGACACCCAGTTCGGTTTCCGCCCAGTCCAGAAGCGGGTCCCAATTGGCCTTCTGGCGATCCACAAGTTCGTCCGGCGCATCTGCGCGGTAACACAGAAGATCGCTGTCACCGTAATCGGCAAGCATGTCGGCAACCTCGGCATGCTGGATCATCACCTTGTCGATGGCCGCATTCGCGGTGCGCGTGAACGGCATGGTCCGTGGGTCGATGCGGTCGGTCTGCGCGTCGAATTCCTGGGCGATTCTCGCCGCGAGGGCTTCGCTCGGGACGGACAGCACGGTCTTGGCCGGTGTGCGCACCGGGCGGCCGTCCAGCGCCACGCCGAAGCCTTGGTCCGTGGCGCGTGCTTCGGCAGAGGTCCAGAATCGTTTCGGGGCCCATTCGGTCATGCGGGTTCCTCGCTCAAGCGGGTCAGCGTGGTCAACAGGTCATCCGCGGTGTCCACGATATGATCGGCGTCGGACAGATGCTCTGCCGGATGGTTGCCCCAGGTGACACCGATGGCGCGGACACCTGCCGCTTTGGCCATGCGGATGTCATAGCTGGTATCACCGATCATCACCGCATGCTGCGACATCACGCCAGTCTCGGACAACGCGGCAAAGAGCATCGAGGGATGCGGCTTGGACGGATGCGTGTCGGCAACCTGTGTGGACTGAAAGTACCGTTCAAGGCCATGCTGCGCGATGATGCGGTCCAGACCCCGCCGCGACATGCCCGTTGCCGTTGCAAGAAGCGTGTGGTCTTCGGCATGCAGGACATCGAGGACATCGCGCATGCCCGGAAAGAGGATGGCCTTGGCCTCGGGGCTTGCCGCATCGTGACGCGCCAACGACTCCGCGCGATAGGTGTCCGCAAGTGCTGCATGCACTGCCTCGGGCTGGTCTGGCACCAGCTGCGCCATGTATTCGGGCAAAGACAGACCGACGCCATGCAGGACCGCTTCGCGCGTCGGTTCTGGCAGATCATGTGCGGCAAAGGCGGCGCAGACGGCCTCCACGATATGGGCGCGGCTGTCCACCAACGTGCCGTCGACATCGAACACCACCAGCCGCAGCTGTTCCGGCATCACTCCACATCCTCGAACGGGTCTGCGGGCACATCGCGGGCATCCCATTGCAGGAAATCCCAAGTCCGCTCCATGTGTTCGGGCAACGGGGCCGTCACGGTCAGACGGGCGCCTGTCACGGGATGCTTGAACGAGATCGACCGCGCATGAAGATGCAGTTTGCGACTGATCGCGCCGCCAAGCATCGCGCCCCAGCCATCGCCCAGGTTTTCCTGCCCGGACCCGCCATATTTCCCATCCCCGATGATCGGATGGCCCAGCTCGGCCATGTGCGCGCGCAGCTGATGCGTCCGCCCCGTGATCGGAACCATCGCCACCCAGGCCGCCCGTTTGGCGAGCGCACTGAGAACGGCATAGTCCGTGGTCGCGTGTTTCGCGCCCTCGGTGGTGGGCACGTCTCGGGGATGCACCGCGCGCATCTTCTCGTTTTCGCCACCCGATCCGTGTCCCGGAGCCTTGACAAGCCCGAACTTGATCGTGCCCATCTGCGGAAACGGCACACCGGCGACAGCGGCCCAGTAAACCTTGCGGGTCTCGCGGGCACGGAAGGCTTCGGTCAGGGCCCCTGCCACTGCCCGGGTGCGCGCCAGAAGCAGAACGCCGGACGTGTCCTTGTCGAGCCTGTGGACCAGCCGCGGCTTTTCGTCGAGACCAAAGGTCAGGGCCTCTGCCAATCCATCGACATGGCGTGTCTGCTTGCTGCCGCCCTGCGTCGGAAGACCCGGCGGTTTGTTGAGCGCGATGATGTGATCGTCGCGGTAAAGCACCAGCGATTTCATCATCTCTGCGTCCTTGTCCGACACGGCAGGTTTGGCGCGCGACTGCACCTCTCCCGGCTGAGGAAGCGGCGGGATGCGCACTTCCTGCCCGGTCGCAAGCCGCGTGCTTGCCTTCACGCGCCCGCCATCGACCCGCACTTCACCCTTGCGGCACATCTTTTCGATGCGGCCCTGAGCCAGATGCGGGAAGAGCCGCTTCAGCCAGCGATCAAGGCGCTGATCCGAGTCCCCCGGCCCGACGGTGATGATCTGAACTTGGCTCATGCAAAGATACTCCGTGCCAGCCCGAGGCCCAGCGCCAGCCCACCGACGGACAGGGCGACCGAAAGCGCAACATACAGCATGGCCGACCCGACCTGCCCGCGCTCGATCAGGGTCATGGTTTCCAGCGAAAAGGCAGAGAAGGTCGTGAACCCACCAAGAAGGCCTGTCATGACGAAGGGCGACAGATGCGTCAGCCCACGATGCGCCGCCGCTGCAACGAAAACACCCATCAGGAAAGAGCCCACGATATTCACCGTCAGGATCGCGACCGGAAAGTCGCCCTGACCGATCAGGCGCAGGAGTCCCAACCCGGTCAGATACCGAAGCGCGGCACCGATCGCACCGCCAAGCGCCACAAGAGAAAGGGTTGTCACCATGCAGGCTCTGTCGCGCGGAGCCTCTGGGATGTCAAGCAATGCCCATTGCGCATTGGCCTTTGCCCGCTAGTGTTGACGCAACATCCTCGGAGGAGAAGACATGCAGCGTCGAGCGTTTCTGGGCAGCCTTGCCGCAGTGAGCCTCTTTACGCACAGTGGTTTTGCGCAATCCACTGCCACGCGGCTGCTGGCCGCACAGCATCGGCAGCAAATCCTGCCCTCGGGCTACCCCGACACCGAACTCTGGAGTTTTGACGCAGCCTTTCCCGGCCCGCTTCTGCGCGCCCGGCAGGGCGAGCGGCTTGCCGTGACGGTTGAGAACGCCCTGCCCCAACCGACGGCAGTGCATTGGCACGGTCTGCGGCTTGACAACAGGATGGACGGGGTACCTGGCCTGACGCAGGCACCGATCCCCGTGGGTGGCACATTCGACTATGACTTCGCCCTGCCCGATGCCGGAACCTATTGGTATCACAGCCATGCCAAGAGCATGGAACAGATCGAACGCGGCCTCTACGGGCCACTGATCATCGACGAGACCGACCCGCCGGACGTGGATCAGGACATCGCCCTGATCGTCGATGACATCCGCCTCGAGCAGGACGGCACAGTCGCCAGCTTCGACAATTTTCATGACCTGAGCCACGCCGGGCGCATCGGCAATCTGTGGCTGGCCAACGGGCAGATCGATCCATCCTTCCCCGTCAAACGTGGCGAGCGACTGCGCCTTCGCCTCATCAGCGCCGCCAATGCACGGGTCTTCACGTTGGGTCTGCAAGGCTTCGAAGGCGCCATCGTGGCGCTGGACGGGATGCCGCTGGCCGCGCCGCAATCGCTGCCGGACGAGCTGGTCCTGGCGCCAGCCCAACGGATCGACCTGATCGTCGATGTGACGACGGATGACGAAGAGGCGTTCCTGATCACCTTCGAACGCGACGGCGGTTATGCCATCGCCCATTTCCCGGTGTCCGGACCCTCCCGGGCCAGCCGCGGGTCCAGCGTCGTGCTGCCCCCCAATCCGGAATTCCCCATCGACCTTGCCACCGCCCGCACCGCAACCGTGTTGATCGAAGGCGGCGCCATGAGCGGCATGCGCGCCGCGCGTGTCGATGGCGAAGAGCTGGACGCCCGCGAACTGGCCGGGCGCGGCCTGTTCTGGGCGTTGAACGGCGTTGCCGGTCGACCCGAGACACCTCTGATCGACGTGTCTGTTGGCGAAAGCGTCCGGATCGGCATGGCAAACAACACGGCATTTCCCCATGCAATGCATCTGCACGGGATGCATTTCGCAGAGGTTCTTGGCGATGGAACCCTTGGCCCCCTGCGCGATACGATCCTGATCAATCCGAGGGACACCCGGGAAATCGCATTCCAGGCCCATAATCCGGGCGACTGGCTGTTCCATTGTCATATGCTGGCCCATCATCAGGGCGGCATGGGCACCTGGATTCGTGTCCGGGGCTGATCAGACGTTTCGCTTGGCGCGCAGCCGGGCAAAATACTCGATCCGCTTTTTGAGATCACGTTCGAACCCGCGCTCGACCGGCGCATAAAAATCCGTTCGACCCATGGATTCGGGAAAGTAATCCTGACCGGAAAAGCCATCTTCCGCATCGTGGTCATAGGCATATCCGGCCGAGTATCCCTGATCCTTCATCAGCTTGGTCGGCGCGTTCAGGATATGCTTTGGGGGAACCAGCGATCCTGTCTTCTTGGCGGCGGCCCGTGCCCCTTTGTAGGCCACGTAGACCGCGTTCGATTTCGGCGCGAGTGCGATATAGACCAGCGCCTGCGCGATCGCGAGCTCGCCCTCCGGGCTGCCCAGGCGTTCGAAGGTCTCCCAGCTTTGCAGGCACACAGCCTGCGCCTGTGGATCGGCCAGACCGATATCCTCGACCGCCATGCGGGTGATACGCCGGGCAAGATAGCGCGGGTCTTCACCGGCATCGAGCATCCGGGCAAACCAGTACAGCGCCGCGTCCGGGTCAGAGCCGCGCACGGATTTGTGCAGGGCTGAAATCAGATTGTAATGCGCGTCACCCGATTTGTCATACTGTGCGGCACGCTTCATCAACCTTTGGCTCAGCGCCGCGCTGTCAAGCGGCGTGTCCACGTGCCAGGCCATCACCTGTTCCACGAGATTGAGCAGCGCGCGCCCGTCGCCATCCGCCATGTCGAGCAGGTTCTCCCGCGCCGCACCGTCCAGCGGCAGGGTGCGCCCGAGTTCGACCTCGGCCCGTTCCGCCAGCCGTTCCAGATCAGCCGGATCAAGCCGTTCCAGAACGAGAACCTGCGCGCGGCTCAACAGAGCGGCGTTCAGCTCGAAGGACGGGTTCTCGGTGGTGGCACCGACCAGAAGGATGGTCCCGTCCTCCATATGCGGCAGAAACCCGTCCTGCTGCGCCTTGTTGAAGCGGTGGATTTCGTCGACGAACAACAGCGTCCCCTGCCCCGCCTTGCGCCGCTGTTTGGCCGCATCGAACACCTTGCGCAGTTCAGGCACACCCGAGAAAATCGCGCTGATCTGCACGAAATGCAGATCGGTCTCATCAGCAAGCAGACGCGCGATGGTGGTCTTGCCCACTCCCGGCGGCCCCCAGAAGATGACCGACCCGAGGCTCCCTGCCTCGAGCATCACGGTCAGGGGTGCTTCGGGACCGATGACCTGAGACTGGCCGATCACCTCGGACAGTTTGCGCGGTCGCAGCCTGTCGGCCAGGGGACGCGGCGCCTCGGACGCCGCATCGCCCGTATCGAAAAGATCCGCCACCGTCAGGCCCGGAACCGCAGGATCAGGCGCTGGCCATCGCGTTCTGCCTCGATCTGAACATTGGGCGCGGCCTGACGAAGCGCCGGGCCGACATCCGCAGGTGACTGGATCACAAATCGGTTCACCCGGCGGATCACGTCGCCGGTCTGCAATCCGACCCGCCGCCCCAGCGGACCGGGTTGAAGCACGACGATCCCGTCTTTCGTGAGCGGCAAACCAAGGTCATTGCTCACAGCGGGATTGATCCGCGCGATTTCAAGACCGACGAGAATATCGCGCTCTCCCAGAACGCGCCGCTCGGACGGCGGATCATCGGGGGGCGCAATCAGGGCAACAGAAGAGCGCAACACGTCGCCATTGCGCAGATAGGCCATCTCGACCGTTTTTCCCAACCCTTGCACGGACATGCGGAACAGCATTTCCGCCGGAGTATTGACCGGCTTTCCAGCAACCTCGACAACCACGTCGCCAACCGCGATGCCCGCCGCCGCAAGCGGACTCGCGGGGTGCAGGGCCGTGATGATCACGCCTTCAGGTCGCAAAAGACCGAGCCCGTCCGAGAGATCCGCATCGACTGGCTGACCCGTGGCTCCGGCCCATGGACGTTCGAACACGGTCTTGCCTGATCGAGCCTGTTCAAGAAACTGCGCGACAAGGGCTGCCGGAATGGCAAAGCCGATCCCGTTCGATCCACCGGAGCGGGTCAGGATCGATGTGTTGATCCCGATCATCCGACCCGCGACATCAATCAGCGCACCGCCCGAGTTGCCCGGATTGATGGGCGCGTCGGTTTGAATGAAATAGCCGCGTCCTGTACCGGTCGCCGTGCCCGAGCGCGCCAATCCAGAAACGATCCCCGACGAAACGGTCTGCCCGACACCGAACGGGTTGCCGATGGCCAGAACCAGTTCGCCGACCTCTACCGTGTCGCTGTCGCGAAGTGGCAGAAAGGGCATGTCCTCGGCGTCAACCTTGAGGATCGCAAGGTCCGCCTCTTCGTCCCCGATGAGCACCCGCGCCTGGTATTCGCGGCGGTCATTCAGCACAACGCGGATGTCATCCGCCTGTCCCACGACGTGATAGTTCGACACCACGAACCCGTCAGCAGAGACAATCACACCCGATCCCAGGGAATTCTGGACACGCGGACGCGGCGCGCCGAAGTCGCGGAAGAGGCCACCGAAAAAAGGATCCCCGTCGAACGGGCTGCGGCGCGCCTGAACCACGCGCCGCGCATAGATATTTACCACCGCAGGCGCGGCTTCCTTGACGAGCGGGGCAAAGGACAGGCTGATCTCGGCCCAGGAGCCCGGCACACGTGGCGCATCTTCGGCTTGCGCAAGTCCCGGCCCGGACACCAGAGCCAACAGGAGCGCGCAGATGAGTCTGATCCCAGCCATGGCGTGGATATGTCGCCCGATCGAGATTTTTGCAAGACTGTCCTCGGCGCATGTTCGTCAGTCATTCGGACACGAATTATTGATCTCAATACGGTTCGGTCTTCAGCGCGCTGACAATTTCCTGTTTACTGTCCCGCGAACTTCAAACTTGTGAGTGGGGACGCAATGAAACTCAGCGCACGCAACAAACTGCCCGGCACAATCACGGCCATCGACAAGGGGGCCGTCAATTCCACCGTTCAGATCGATCTCGGCGGCGGCGCCACGGTGACGGCGATGATCACCAACGCCTCGGTTGAAGAGCTGGGACTGGACGTCGGCAAGACAGCCTATGCCATCGTGAAGGCTTCGGACGTCATCGTCGGGGCAGACTGACGCCCGAGTGACGGAAGGCAGACCTTGCGGCCGGAGCCCGTGGTTTCGACGCTGACCGGCAACCCGTACACATGGCTGAGATTGGTCGCAGTCAGAACGTCATCAGCCGTCCCGTCGGCATGGGGTCTGCCGTCCTTCATCAATAGAACCCGGGCATCCAGCGCAAAGGCCTGATCCGGATCATGCGTTGACAGGATCACGCCACGCCCTTCGGCTGCAGCGCCCGAGACCAAAGCGGCAACCTGCGCCAGCACCTGCGCCTGATTGCCGAAGTCCAGACTTGCCGTCGGCTCATCCATGACGATCAACGTCGCGTCCTGCGCAAGGGCGCGCGCGATCAAGACAAGCTGCCGCTGCCCCCCCGACAGGCGCGAATAATCCCGATGTGCGAGATCTCCGATGCCCAGTTGTTGCAGCGCCCGCATTGCCGCGTCGCGGTCACGCTGCCCGGGTTGTCCGAACGCGCCCAGTCGCGCGGTGCGGCCCATCAACACCACCTCCAGCGCCGCGAACGGAAAAGGCGGCGCATGCGCCTGCGGAACATACGCAATCTGGCGCGCGATTTCGGCCCGCCTTTGTGCCGCAATCGGTGTGCCCCCAAGCAGAACCTCTCCGGACAATGCGGGCAGCAGGCCAAGGAGCGTGCGGAACAACGTGGTCTTGCCGCAACCGTTCGGGCCAAGCAGGCAGAGGATATCCCCAGCGTTGACGGAAAGGCTCAAACCCACACCGATTTCGGTGGCACCATATCCGATGGCAAGGTCGCGGGCCTCGAGCATCACGCCCACCCACGGCGGCCGCGCGCCAACAACCAGACGAAGAATGGTGCACCGATCACGGCGGTCAGAATACCCAGAGGCACCTCGACCTGGGCGATGGTGCGGGCCAGCGTATCGACAATGAGCAGGTAGCCCGCCCCGATCAACACCGCGACCGGCAGAAGCCGCCCGAAACCCGGCCCGACCAGCATCCGCGCGATATGGGGGATGACAAGGCCGACCCAGCCGACAACCCCTGCTAGAGCGGTGACGCTTGCCGTGATCAGCGTCGCCGCAGCGATGACGAGAAAGCGCGTGCGCCCCACCTCGATCCCTAGCGCACGAGCCTCTTCGTCACCAAGGCTGAGGACGTTGATCCGCCAGCGCAGAAGCGCCAGAGGGATCAGACCGATGAACACCATCGGCAAGGCGGGCAGGATATCTTCGGTGGTGATCGCTGCAAGGGAGCCGAGGAGCCAAAAGGTGATGGCGGGCAATTGGTCATAGGGATCGGCCATGACCTTGAGCAGAGAGGTTGCAGCACCCGCCAGCGCGCCGATCACCACGCCGATCAGCACCAGCGTCAGCGTCCGGTCCGTATTGCGAACCATCGAAGCCACGAGGGTCACCACGCCAACCGCTGCCATACCACCGACAAACGCAGACGCCTGAATGGCCGCGACCGGCAGCGACAGGAAAATGCCAGCCACCGCACCAAGCCCGGCACCGGCCGAGACCCCCAGGATGTCGGGCGAGACAAGCGGATTGCGAAAGAGCGCCTGATAGCTCGCCCCGGCAGCAGCCAGCGCCGCACCGACCAGAAGGGCGGCGGCAACGCGCGGCACGCGGATGTTCCAGACGACGATTGCGGCCTGCGCGTCGCCCTGCCCAAGGAGCGCCATCACGGTCTGACTGGGCGACAGCGCGAAGGGACCGATCATCACAGCGACAAAGGCCAACGCCGCGAGACACACCGTCAGAACCCCCGTCAGAGACAGGACGGGCCGTCCAAGGCTTACAGCGGCGGTCGTCCCTCGGCCCATTCGAGCAGCCTTTCAAGTTCTTCGTCGCTCAGATCAACATGATAATAGAGCTTGTAGAAGTCACGGGTATCCTCGCGCAGATCGCCCTGCCATTTGTCCGGATAGAGCAAACCTGCCATCCAGATCAGTCCCATCATCCGGTTGAGCGACGGCGGCCGGTCGATCCAGCCGAAAGGCGCGGTGGGCGACAGATAGACCCGCCCGTCACGCACCGCGTCGATCCCCTGCCAGAGCGGATCGTCGAAGACCTTGCCATAGAAGATCGGATCCCACGTCACGATGGTGTCGGGGTTGGCCACGATCACCTGTTCCATCGAAGCCTGCACCAACCCGCGTGTGGCGCCCCCATCATCCGCCACGTTGCGTCCGCCCGCGCGTTCGATGATCTCGGTGTTGATCGAGCCCTTCATGCCCGTCTCCAGCCCCTCTGGCCCACGGGCAAGGTAAACGCGCGGCCGGTCGTCCTCGGGCACGTCATCGAGGATCGCGTCGATCCGGGCGAACGTTGCTTCGACATCCGCCGCCAGCGCCTCGCCCCGCTCCGGCACGCCCAGCGCTTCGCCAAGCAGCCGCAGTGCGGCGGGTGTGTTCTCGAACCGCCCGTCGATCAGGATATAGGGAATACCGGTCTGCTCCTGCACACGGTTGGCGAGATCGACATAGGTGTCGCGCACGGAACCGAAATCGATGATGAGATCGGGCCGGATCTGCAGCACCCGCTCAAGGTTCGCCTCACCACCGCGTCCTGTCAGACGTCCGGTCTCGGGAATGTCGCGATAAGGCGCAGCAATATAGTCCCGTTCTTCCGGGCGCAGTGCGCGCGGCCACCCGGTGAGCGCCTCCGGCTTCATGATGTAGACAAGGATGGAAGCCGGCGGTCCCGCTGCGAAGACGGTGTTCACCTCCTCCGGGATCTCGACAACGCGTCCGGCACTGTCCGTGATTTCGCGCGCCTGAACTGGCAAAGCAAGCATGGCAAGAAGCAGTACGAGAAGTCGCATATCAGTTCTCCTTCGGCAGGGCTGGGGCGTCAAAACCGTATTCCGAGAGTATGGATTGCCCGGCCGGGGACAGGATGTGCATCGCAAACCTCCAGGCATCCGAAGATGCGCCATCAAGGACGATCAAGCCGTAATCCGCGCCGACCGACACCGCTTCGGGCACCTGAACGATCTGAAGCTCGGGAACCTCCTTCCGGGCCAGAACCGCATTGGTGCAGTAGGTCAGAAAGACATCTGCCTGATCACTGTCCAGAACCCAGGCATAGGCGTTGCGGCCCTCGGGTGGTGTGGCGCTGTCCGCACCCCCGGTGAGTTGCAACGCTTTTGCCTTGAGCGCATCGGCATGCCCGGACTTGTCGAAAAGCTCGAATGCATAGTCGCCGGACGGGTCCGCCTTCGGTGTCGATGTACCGAGACGCACATCGTCCGACAGAATGACATCGAGCAGCGTATCGGTTGAGACCGCAACTTTCGGTCTTGCCAGTGCACACAGGCGATTGCGCGCAAAAAGGGCAACCGGTCCCCCGTTTCCGGCAGCTTCAAGTGTTCTCGGGTGGCGCATGTTCGCCGACGCGAAAACGTGGGCCGTTTCTCCGGCTTCGATGCGCTCCCGCATGAGTCCCGACGGCCCGAAGGTCGACGAAACCGGAATACCGTATGTCCTGGTAAAGTCCTCGGACACATCCGACAGCGCAGCTTTGAGGCTGCCTGCAGCAAAGAGCGAAACCTCGTCTGCCATGGCCGGTGTCATGGCCAGCCCCATAACAGCTCCGAGGACACGTAATGTCCGCATTGTGCCCCCCCCATGTTCAGTCGTCTTGGATGTGCGAGTCACCCGGTTTCGGAGGAGCTTTCGGCGTGAACGCGCAGCGGTCCGGCTTGATGTCGATCAGAGGTGTTCCATCCAGGCAATCGAGTCCGCGCACAACGAGCGTGCCCGCCTCGATCCTTTCGAGCTTCACGATCGAGGTCCCGATCGGGTTGGGCCGGACCGGTGACCGCAAGGCGAACGTACCGACGGTCCGCCCGTCACTCTTCGGGCTTTGCGACACCAAGTCACGGCGGCTCTTGTCAAGCCAATAGAGCACCTCAATCGTCGGATAGTCATCGAGCCCATTCAGTGCATCGTGCCACACCGAATCCAGCACGAGGCGGCATTCGGGACCGTCATGTCGCCCTTGCCGAGGACAGTCGTCGCGGTGCGTCCAGGGTGTGCGGACCCTGCCGATGAAGCGCAGGACCGCATCCGAGGCTGGCGCCAGATCGACCACTTTCTCGTTGGCGCGAAGGTCACTTGGATCGCTCAAACTCACCCCCGGAAATTATGCATGATTATGCGCATCGATTCGATGCGCTATGCCGCGTCCTGAGAATTATTGAGGACAAAACAGCAAGAAATCCAGTCTCGACACGTCATCTTCATTCCACATTCCACTGGCGCTTCGGAATCTGTGCACTCAAAAGGGACGTCCTGCAGGCCATAACCCCTCGCCTGACAGATGGAGAAAGCCAAATTCCAGCGAAGGCATCTCCCGGTCGCACCAGTTGACTTTTGTTGAGAGCGCCAGACGCTGCGGCCAAAGCGCCATGAACTCTAGTGGCGTTTTTTGCCCAGTGCAGAGACTGCACCGCCTGTCAGCACCTGACGAGTGCAGTCAGGAAACTGCGAATTTTGCACTGGTCCTCACAAGCCTGCCGATGGAAGCGACTGGTGTATCGCGAAAGACCCGGGACCCGGTCATTTCTCGGTTCTTGACAACTGCTGAACCAATTCGGCCAGCCCACTTTTGAACCTCCTTGCTGAAGAGAAGCGCAAACGGCTCCAATTCAGATTTGCGCGTCGCATCGAACCAGTCTTGCGGTGGAGAATATGAAGAAATTCTTCATCTAAGCATTAAAATTGCGATATAGCATTAGGATGCATAATCAATAAAGTGTCACAAGATCGGGCAATCGTGCCGGGGTTGCCTGACTCGGGGCATCCGTTCGGCGGAACCCGAAATGCCATCACGATGCATCTTGCCCAGACAGAATGGCAGCACTGCGTAACTTGGAACAAGGATTTGGGCAGGCGCTGTGGTTTGCCCGGAGCGACCGCACAAGAGCGAAAGAGACATATCATCACTGTTTCGAGCGAAGCCGTGAACCCAGTCAGAAAAGGACGCCGCAGACAATGGCGGGAAAAACCTACCCCAAACCCAAGTCCCCCCAAGAGTACCTCGTTCAGGGGTGTGATCGGCCTTGGGAGGTGGAAATCGCGCCGTTTCGCGTGTCGCCGAACGTTTATTATGTCGGGAACAACTGGGTTGGTGGCTATCTGATCCGAACCGATGAAGGGCTGATGCTGATCGACACGACCATGCACGCGCAGATCTACCTGCTTCTGGAGAGCATCAGGCAGCTGGGCTTCGACCCGCGTGACATCAAGATGATCCTCGTCACACACGGCCATTACGATCATCACGGCGGGGTCCGCCCGATTGCGGAATATACCGGTGCCAAGGTCTTCTTCCCCAAGGAAGACGAATACATGCTGACCGAACAGCCGGAACTTCAATTCACTTTGGGCTATGCCTGTGGCGAGTTCGAGATCGACGAGTATTACGCCGACAACAAGCCGATCACGTTGGGGCACGTGACCGTCCACACCGTCCACACACCGGGCCACACGGCTGGCACCACCTCGATGTTCATCGAGGACCGCGACGAGAACGGCAAGAGCTTCGTCGTCGGGCTGCATGGCGGCGTTGGTCTGGGCAGCGTAACGGATGCCTATTTCGAGGAATACGGCCAGCCAAAATCGCTGCAGGACGACTATCTGGCCAGCCTGCACAAGTTGCGCGGCCGCAAAGTGGACATCGCCGTCGCGTTGCACCCCAGCCATCTGGGGATGTTCGAGAAAATCGGCGAGGACCGGCTGGACTTCACACCTTTCCATGACCCCTCGGTCTGGGAGGCGTTCATCGACCATCGGATCAAGCTGTTTGAGGACATGAAAGCGGCAAGCTGAGAGGAACGCCGCTTTCGACACGAGTTCGAGGCTGCATTGGCACGTCAAGTGCGGCCCGAGGACGACACAATGGGAGGAGACCCACAATGAATGCGAAGTACCGAAATATGTTCGGTGCGCTGGTCACTGCTACGGCGCTGACCTTCGGCGCCGAGGCCAATGCCAATGGCGGCACTCTGACGGTTGGCTATGACAGCCAGCCCAACTCGCTTGACGCGCAGATGTCGACAACGCTTTACACCCGCGAACTGAGCCGGACCTTTTACGAAACGCTGGTCACGCTGAACGGAGACTACCAGCCGGTCCCGTACCTCGCGGAGAGCATCGAGACCAGCGACGACCGCAAGACCATTACCTTCAAGCTGCGCCAGGGCGTGATGTTCCACGACGGGACGGAAATGACCGCCGAGGACGTGGTTGCTTCGATGAACCGTTGGACGCAAGTCAACTCGCGTGCGCGTGGTTTCTTTGAGGGAAGCACCTTCGAGGCGTCGGACGACTACACCGTCGTGCTGACCATGCCCGAAGCCAAGGTCGACACGCTGCACGTGCTGGCATCTTGGAACACCGCTGTCATCATGCCGAAATCAGTGGTCGATGCGGCTGATGAAAAGGGCGTGAAGGACTATGTCGGCACCGGCCCTTTCAAGTTCGTGGACTGGAAGCAGGATCAATACGTGCACATCGTCAAGAACGAGGCTTATCAGGCGCATGACGCCCCCGCCTCTGGCTTTGCCGGCAAGAAAGAGGCGCTGGTTGACGAGATCTATTTCAACTTCGTCAAGGACACGGCCACCCGTGCGGCGGGCCTTCAAAGCGGTCAGTATGACATCGCCATGCGCATGTCGACGGACGATTTCGACCGCTTCGCCAACGATCCGAACATGGGGATCGCCAAAAGCTATCTCGGCTTCCTGATGATGAACTACAACAAGCAGGAAGGCGTGTTTGCGGACGTCAAGATGCGCCAAGCGGTCAATACGGGCATCAACCACGAGGAAATCCTGTTGGGCGCCTATGCCAACCCCGAATTCTTCGAACTCAATTCCTGCTACAACCTGCCGGATCAAGCGGATTGGTATACCGAGGCGGGCTCGCAGTATTCCAACCAGAACGATCAGGAAAAGGCCAAGGCGATGCTTGCCGAGGCAGGGTACAACGGTGAGGAAGTGATCCTGCTTACCGCCAGTGTTCCGGAATTCCAGAACGCCGCGCTGATCATCCAGGCGCAGCTTCAGGGGCTTGGCATGAATGCCAAGGTCGAAGCCTACGACTTTGCCACCTATGCGCAGAAGCGTCTCGAGCCGAGCAACTGGAGCATCACGGTGCAGCCCTTCTCGCTGAACCCGATCCCGACACAGTGGATCTTCTTCAACCCCAAATCCTGGGGCTGGACCGATGACAAGGAACTACTGGACCTTGTCGCGCAGATGCAAAACGGCTCGGCAGAAGAGGCCAAGGCGCTTTGGCCCGCGGCGCATGAACGGTCTTGGGAATACCTTCCGATCACCAAGATCGGCGACACCTACGGCTACTCTGCCTTCAACAAGAGTACGGTACAGGGGTTCTCGACCTTCGATCAGGGCATCTTCTGGAATGTGAGCGTTTCCCAATAAGCGCTTTGACCCTTGGCGTGCCGCAGCGGTGCATCGTCTGCGGCATGTCCATTTTGGCACCCTGCCGCCCCCCTTCAGAGAGCAAGAGCCCGGCCCATGAAATCCTATCTGATCAAGCGCTTGCTCTCTGTTGTGCCAGTGCTCTTCATCGTCTCGACCATCGTTTTCCTGATCCTCTACCTGACGCCGGGCGACCCCGCGATCGTGATCCTTGGCGAGGAAGCCTCACAGGAACAGGTGGATAACCTGCGCGAACAGCTGGGCCTGAACAGGCCAATGGTCGAGCAGTATTTCAGTTGGATCGGCAACGCGCTACGCGGCGATCTGGGGGAATCCTTCTACATGAATGAAACGGTGATGGGCGCGATCCTGTCGCATCTTGGGCCGACCATTTCGTTGGGCATTCTGGCCGAATTGATCGCGCTGGTGCTGGCCATCCCGATGGGCATCATCGCGGCCCGGCACAAAGGCACTGCGACCGACCAATCCGTGATGGCGTTTTCCCTACTGGGCATGTCGATCCCGAATTTCCTGCTCAGCCTGTTCCTGATCCTGATCTTCTCCGTCACCCTGCGTTGGCTTCCCGTCGCGGGATATCAGCCGCTCAGCGCCGGGCTGTGGGAGCATTTGAAATTCCTGATCCTGCCCGCTTTTGCCCTGGGAACGGCACATGCTGCGCTGATTGCCCGCATGACCCGCTCGGCCATGCTGGAAGTTCTGAATGCCAACTACATCAAGACCGCACGCGCCAAGGGGGTCAAGGAGCGCTGGGTCATCTACAAGCACGCCCTCCGCAACGCCTTTCTGCCCATCCTTACTGTCATGGGACAAAGCTTCCTGTCGCTGATGGGCGGCACGGCGATCGTCGAGACAATCTTTTCCATTCCCGGCATCGGGCAGTTGATCGTCAACGCCGTGATGCGTCGAGACTATGCCGTTGTGCAAGGCGCTGTCCTGTATGTGACCTTCGCCTTCGTCTTCATCAATCTCGCAGTCGATATGCTGTACGGCATCGTCAATCCGCAAGTCCGTCTGGACAGCAAGAAATAGGGCGCCCGGATGACTGACATGACCCAGGATATCGACCTTCAACAGGTCAAAAAGGCCCTCAAGAAGGAACAGAACCGCATCCTGATGCAGCAGGTTCTGGCCAACCGCTCGCTGGTGATCGGCTTTGTCATCATCGCGCTTCTCGTACTGGTCGCGGTGTTTGGCCCCCTGTTTCTGACCTACGACCCCAATCAGATGGACGTAGTCAACCGGCTCAAGGGTCCGTCAGCCGCGCACTGGATGGGAACCGACAACCTTGGCCGCGATGTGCTGAGCCGGATTGTCTACGGTGCGCAAATCTCTATCGGCGTGGGCTTTGCCGTGGCCGTCATCTCAAGCTTCCTTGGCCTGATCGTCGGCATCTATTCCAGCTATTACAAGTGGCTCGACCATGTGCTGATGCGCGTGGCGGATGGCATCATGGCGTTCCCCGGCCTGCTGCTGGCACTTGCCCTGATGGCCGCGCTTGGCGGGCGTGTGTCGAACGTCGTGATCGCAGTAAGCATCGTCGCCACACCCTATATCGCCCGCGTCGTCCGATCAGAGGCGCTGGCTCTGAAGGAACAGACCTTTGTCGAGGCGACCCGCGCCCTCGGGGCATCGAACACCCGGATCATCTGGTTGCATATCGCGCCCAATACCCTGTCGTCGCTGATCGTGCAGGCAACCTTCATCTTTGCCGAGGCGATCATTATCGAGGCGGCACTGAGCTTTCTGGGCGCTGGCGTACCGCCCCCAGCACCCAGTTGGGGCAACATCCTGTCCGACGGCAAGACCTATATTTTCAAGGCCTGGTGGATGACCTTCTTCCCGGGGATGACGATCGTTCTGGCGATCATCGGGCTGAACCTGTTCGGCGACGGCTTGCGCGACTTGCTCGACCCGCATTCAAGCCGGGGCAAGAAATGAAGGACATGACGATGCAGGCTAAGCCCGTGCTGGAGGTCAAAAACCTCAGGACAAGTTTCCGAACCGAACGCGGCAAGGTAACGGCCGTTGACGGCGTGTCCTTTTCGCTTGGCAAGGGCGAGGTTCTTGGTGTCGTGGGCGAATCCGGCTGCGGCAAGAGCGCGACCGCACAATCGATCCTGCGGCTCTTTGATGAAACCTACACGACCCACGAGGGCGAAGTCTGGTTTGAAGGTCAGGACCTGCTCTCGCTGCCGGCTGCCGCCATGCACTCCGTGCGCGGCAACCATATCTCGATGATCTTTCAGGATCCCCTGAGTTCGCTGAACCCGGTCTACACCATCGGCAACCAGATCGCCGAGGCGATCCTCATCCACAAGAACGTCTCGCGGCGCGAGGCGAATGCCCGCGTTCTGGAGTTGCTCAAACTGACCGGTATCCCCGCCCCCGAAAAGCGTATGGGCGAGTACCCGCACGAACTGTCCGGCGGGATGCGACAGCGGGTGATGATCGCCATGGCGCTGGCCTGTGAATCCAAGGTGCTGATCGCCGATGAACCGACCACGGCGCTGGACGTGACCATTCAGGCGCAGATCATGGCGCTGATGGAGGACCTCAACGAAAAACTGGACATGGGAATAATCCTGATCACCCATGATCTGGGCGTCGTGGCCGAAGTCTGTTCGCGCGTTGTCGTCATGTATCTGGGCCAGGTCGTCGAAGAAGCGGACGTGGTCAGTCTGTTCGCCCGGCCCTTGCACCCCTACACCCAAGGCCTGATGAAATCGATCGCGCAGATGGATTGCGATCGCTCGCAGCCCTTGCATGTGATCGAGGGCACGGTGCCGTCGCTCCACTCCGTCCCCGCGGGCTGCCGCTTTGCCCCGCGCTGCCCGTTTGCGGATGATCTGTGCCGCACACGCATGCCCGAGCTTGAACAGCACGGTGACAGTCAAAAGGTGCGCTGCTGGCACGCTGAAACGATACTTCGGGAAGGCAATGCAGATGCCTGATACCACACGTGAAGACCGTCCCTTGCTGGATGTCAAAGGGCTCAAGAAATTTTTCCCGGTGCGCGGTGCGCTCGGAACCACGGTGCAGGAGGTCAAGGCCGTCAACGACGTGTCCTTCACCCTGCGGCGGGGTGAGACCTTTGGGATGGTCGGTGAATCCGGTTGCGGGAAAAGCACGCTGGGCCGGACGATCCTACGCCTGACCGAACCGACCGAAGGGGAAGCCCGTTACGAAGGTCAGGACGTCTTTGAAATGGATGAAGCCCAGCTGAAGCGGATGCGGCAGGACATGCAGATGGTCTTCCAGGATCCGTTTTCCTCGCTGAACCCGCGCAAGCGCATCGGCGCGATCCTCGAAGAACCGCTGGTCATCCACGGGATCGGCACCCCGGCGGAACGCACCTCTAAGGTGCTGGATATTCTCACGCGTGTCGGCCTTCAGGCCGAACACTACTATCGCTTTCCACACGAATTCTCGGGCGGGCAACGTCAGCGTATCGGCATTGCCCGTGCCTTGATGGTCAATCCCAAGCTGATCGTGTGCGACGAGCCCGTCTCGGCACTCGATGTGTCAATCCAGTCGCAGATCATCAACCTGCTCAAACAGTTGCAGGCCGAGTTCGGACTGACCTACCTGTTCATCGCCCACGACATCAGCATCGTGCGTTACATATCTGACAGGATCGGGGTCATGTATCTGGGCCGAATGGTCGAACAGGCAGAAACGGATGCCATGTTCGCCGCACCCAAACACCCCTATACTCAGGCGTTGCTGTCGTCGGTGCCGATCACACAGCCCGGCGCACGCAAGGAACGGATTGTGCTGAAAGGCGAAATACCCTCGCCGCTCGACCCGCCAGCAGGTTGCGTATTCCACACGCGTTGCCCCATGGCGACAGACGTCTGCAAGCAGAAGACACCTCAAAGCAAGGAAGTTGCCGCCGGACATCATGTTGCCTGCCATCTATACTGAAAGCGCGGTTGGATTCTTGATGCGTGCCGACCCCACGGCACGCTCCGGGTGATTTGCGCGGTTGTGGCGCCTTGCGTTTGCAAAGTCGCAAGGCAGCTTCAAGATGACTTCGTCACGTTCGACGGGGCAACCGTCATGCGCTTTACGTGCAAAACGCGGATAGCACACGATGCAAGCCGCTTTTGAATTTGCGTTGGCATCAAACGGCTCGTGCAGCGGGGCAGCGATGATGCGCGACGAACGCTGCCCCGAGATCCTTGTGTCTGCCGCCGCTTGCTGTCTTTCAGAGCAGACGCATTAGAACGCAAGCTTGCCCTGCAATGCTGCATCGATTGCCTTCTGGCCAAAGTGAAGTCCGCATTCGAATTTACCGAAAACGAATTGGCTGTTCGCGCCGGAATTCAGACCCTTCTGGATGCCCTCGCCAATCACGAAATCCTCTTCGAACACCGTGCGGATCAGGTCGTAGTTCTTGGTGTAATACCGGATCGCCTTTTCCGATTTGGGCTCTTCCGGCGTCAGCATCATGCATTGGAAGACACATGTTCCCGGACCGGTCGGGATCACAAAATGGATGTAGACGTGATCATTCTGGACCTGCACGAAATTGGCAGGGAACAGATAATTCTGGGTCATGAAGTACTTCCGGTACTCCCATTCCTCTTCAGGTTTGTCGCGCAGTTCCTCGATATTGGGCTGCGGCAAGGCATGGCGCACGTGCGGGTCGAAATTCAGATGGACGCTCTGGTTGTCCAGGTACCCCGCGCACGCGGTGTCGCGATGGGCGTGGCAGAAGTGGTAGCTCTCTTGGAACCCTTCCAGCAGAATGCGCCAGTTCATCTTCTTATGCAGTTCCCATTTGCGGAAGACGAAGTTGTTGCCAAGGTCGAGACCGTTCACCTGTTCGGCCATGGGCGCAAGCCATGCGTCGATATCCACCTCGTGGTCGGGAACGGACGGCATGACCCAGATCAGTCCGAAGCGCTCCCATGCCGGCAAAGATACCAGACCCAGTTCGGAGCGGTCGACACCTTCAAACCCTTCGGGCTGCGGGAGTCCGCGAAGCTTGCCGTCCAACCCGTAGGTCCATGAGTGGTAAGGACAGGAGAAGGTACGCGCCTTTCCGCAGGGTTTGTTTTCGACACGCGCTCCGCGATGGCGGCAGACATTCAGGAATGCCTTGACCTCGCCGTCTTGGGCCCGTGTCACGAGGATCGGCACGCCGGTCGTGTCATGCGTGAAGAAATCACCCGGCTCGGCGAGGTCAGACACATGGCCAAGGATCAGGGGAAACTTGCGAAAGAGGGTGTCGATTTCCATCTGCACACGCTCTGCCGAATTGTACCGCTCGATCGGATTTTCCATGACCTCCGGAAGCATATGCGTCGTCTTGTTTTCCACCATCTTGAAGATGTCGCGAATGATTTCCCGCTCTTGCTGAGTGATTGTCATGGCAGTCCTCCCCGTCAGCTGCGAACCCGTGCGGACCAAGTTCGGTCGGCCGCGTTTATGCAATACCCTAGGGTACTGTTCAATCGCGATTTGGGCCAGTGACAGTGCCTTAGAACTTCACGTCCACCGGGCAACACAGTAAACAATCGCAAGGACATATCGGGAAAACGCAATGACCGGCTCTGCCAAATCACCTGTCCGCCGCCGGCCGACACAGCGGCGCAAGGACAGCCCCCTCACAGAGCAGGACTGGGTGGACGCCGCCGTCAAAATCCTCGGTGACGAGAATGTTCGTGGCATACGCATTGATGCACTCTGCAAGATGTTGGGCGTCACGAAAGGCAGCTTTTACTGGCACTTCGCGACACGGAACGATTTGCTGGTGGCCATGCTGGACCACTGGCGGCGGCGCATGACGATGAATGTCATCCAGTCCGTGTCCAGTTCCGGCGACGATCCCCGTGGCCGGATGAAGCGCCTGTTCACCCTGCCCCGCCGCAAGAACTCGCCTGCTTCGGCACAGGTCGAGACGGCGATCCGTGATTGGGCAAGGCGGGTGGACCTGCCGCGCAAAGCGGTGCACGAGGTTGATCAAATACGCTTCGAATACATCACCAAGCTCTATCGAGACATGGGCTATTCCGATCCCGAGGCCCGCAAGCGCGCATATCTGGCCTATTGCATGCTGATGGGCGACTCGATCCTGCATGGAACGCTTGGTGGAGTGCAGACCGAAGATTTCGCCGAGCAGGCGCTGCGGATCACCACCGCGCCCGATCACTCGGACTGAAACAGGGACGCTTCAGCGAAAGCGGTCTGCCACCGCACGGCCTGCGGCTTGGTATTCCCGCTGGAAACGCTCGACGATTGCAGCGGTCGGCTCGACGCGGTCGATGACACCGCAGCCCTGCCCTGCACTCCAGACGGTCTTCCAAGCTTTTGTTCCCTCGTGCATATCGCCCGAGAAATCGATCTTGGCCTCGCCCTTCATGTCTTCCAGATTCATGCCCGCCGCTTCGATAGAGGCTTTCATCCAGACCCCAAGCGCGCCGGTGATCGCCTTTGAGGTGATCAGGTCCTCGATCCCACTGTTGATCACCATTTGACGGTAGTCGTGGCCGATCAGGTTTTCCTCTGCTGTCAGGAAGCGCGTGCCGACATAGGCCAGATCCGCCCCGAGCGTTTCGACCGCCAGCACCCCCGCGCCGGTGGAAATCCCGCCGCCGACGGCAATGGGCCCGTCAAAGAACTGACGCACCTCATCGAGAAAAGGAGCCATCGCATAATGACCTGTGTGACCGCCAGCGCCGGCGCAAACAAGCACAAGGCCATCGGCACCTTTTTCGACCGCCTTGCGGGCATAGGTGGAGCTGTTCACATCGGCGAAAACGAGGCCTCCGTAGGACTGCACCGCCTCGGTTACACGGTGCGGGCCGCCAAGAGCGGTGATGACGATCTCGGGCTTGAACTCTTGTACCAAAGCGATCTCATCATCGAAACGACCGTAACTGTTATGGGTGATCATGTTGAACGCAAAGGGAAGGCCTTCCGGTCCAAGCTCTTCGTGGATGCGTTCAAACCAACCGCGCAAGTCGTCTATCGTGCGCCCGTTTGGGCCAGGAAACGCCCCCAGAATACCTGCCTTCGCGGATGCGATGACCAGATCAGGGCCGGAGACCAGAAACATCGGTGCTGCGATCATCGGCAGACGCAGCCTCGACTTCAGCGCAGCGATCTTTTCTCTTGCGGTCATGATGGGTCCTTTATCACGCATTCTGGCAGCCGGCGCAGACCTGCGCGGTGCGGAGGTGTTGAAATCGGCTTAGACCTGCTCGGCATCTGCCTGCGCACGGGCGCGTAGCGCGGAACGGTCAACCTTGCCGGCTGGCGTCAGCGGCAACATCTCGAGAACCTCGATCCGATGGGGCATCTTGTAGTCCACGAGATACTGGCGGCACACGCTGCGCAGGTCCTCGTCACTGGCGCTTTGTCCGTCTGCGAAGGTGACATAGGCGACAACGATCTCACCGGCACGCGCGTCCGGTGCGCCAACAACGCTGACCCCCGTAACCGCAGGGTGCGAAAACAGCGCCTCCTCGACCTCACGAGGAAACACGTTGAACCCTTTATGCAGGATCATGTCCTTCTTGCGATCGGTGATGCTCAGGAATCCGTCCTGATCCAGCACGCCGATATCGCCGGTATACACCCAGCCATTGCGCAGAACGATCGCGGTCTCTGCGTCGTTGTTGCAGTAACCGCGCATCATGTGCGGACCTTTGATGCGGATCTCCCCTGCCTCGCCGGCGGGCAAGATGGTCTCACCGTGTTCGAGATCGACAACCTCGATGAAGGTGTCTGGCATCGGCTTCCCGACAGTTCCCGGACGATTTCCGTTGATCTCGGTATTGACCGAAATCGGGGCCATCTCGGTCATGCCATAGCCTTCATAGATGGTCAGGCCCGTCAGGTCCTTCCAGCGACGATGCACTTCCAGTGGGAAAGACGCACCGCCACCGGGGCAGACGCGGAGCGAGCTGATATCCCGCTGCTTCAGCTTGGAGTCGGCCATCATCGCCTGATAAATCGCCGGAGGTCCGCCGCCGAGCACAGTTACTTTCTCGTTTTCGATCTGGTCCAGAACCGCTGCAGGATGGAATCCGTCCGGCACGATGGATCCGCCACCGCATTGAAGCGGCGAGCAAATCCCGGCTAAATAGCCGTAGATGTGACTGAACGGCGCAATGGGCAGAAAGATCTCGCCGTCGCGCAATGGCCATCCGCACTGCATGCGTGCGCCGGCGGAAATCACCTGCTGCTGGGAATAGAGGATGCGTTTGGGCGTGCCTGTTGTGCCACCCGAAAAAAAGTATGTGGACGGAGCATCACCCGCGCCGCAGCGGCTATGAGCATTCGTTTCGGTTTGGATCCAGTCCCTGAGCGTGGCCGCATCTATGATCCGCGCATCGGGCGCGAAATCCAGTTCGTGATCCGACAGAATCAAGGCAGGGCCAAGATCCTCCATGAGCCGCGCACCGGACACGCGGGGCATGGCTGCGTTGAAGAGAGCGGCTCGCCCACCGCTGAACAAAACGCCAAGATATGCTGTCAGGAAGGCCGCGCTGTTGCGCATGAAGATTGCGACGTCTCGGTCTTGAACGTGATCGCCATACATCGCGCCAAAGCCGCGAACCGCGCGCACCATGTCACCCCAGCTGAGCCGAATTGCATTGTCTGCGATCAACAGTCGCTCCGGATGCCGAACTGCACGGTCTTCGAATAGGGCAACAAGATTGTCGGCGGCCTCTACGGACCGCCAGTCCAGGTATTCAGTCGATGACATGCAGGTCTCCTCCACCGCGGTCAGAAACTACGTGATTTCAGTCTGAATTCGCAATACCAAAAGGTATGTTTGATTGTCGCGAAAACGGAAGAGAGCCAACTGTTTTCTTGGCGCGACATCAAGCCAATGCAAGTCCGACAGTCCAGAGGTCTGGACCGGATACGAACTGACAGAAGAAAAAAGGACCCGGATGTGAGCGACACCAACCTCAAACCCGCAGCCGCACAATCCGATGAATCACGAGCTCCGTTGGACATGAAGATCAGAACACTGTCAGACATCGAGCGCCTCGAAACAGCGGGATTTGACAAGATCTATCCTCAGAAAACCCCGTGGGACATCCTTCGGACACAGGCTGCACTGCGCCCCGATGCAACGGCCCTGCGGTATCTTCGCGATGCGAACGATCCGGCGTCGGACGAGATCGTGACCTTTTCGGAGTTCGCAAAACAGATCATGGGCGCGGCGCGTCTGTTCCGAAGAAACGGGGTCGCAGCGGACCGCTCTATCGCTATCCTCACGCAACACACACCCGCGGCCCAGGCCGCCTTGTGGGGCGCACAGATCGCCGGCCGCGCATGTCCGATCAATCCGATGTTGAAACCCGATCACATCGCCGGGCTGATCCGGGCGTCGAATGCGGCAGCAGTGGTCGCCATGGGCGCGAATTCCGAACTCGATTACTGGAGCACCCTCATTCCGGCGCTGCGGGCCGAAGGGATCGACCTGCCGATCTTTGCGTGCGATGTGGATGGACCATGCCCTGATGCGGATGGTGTGTTCGAGGAACTGATTGCGAAACCCGGTGCGGAGATCACACCGGACGGGGACGAAAACGTCATCGCTGCGTATTATCACACGGGCGGCACGACCGGCGCCCCAAAACTGGTGCAACATACGCGGCTGAACGAAAGCCACGTCGCGCGGTCCTGCGCACTCATGCACGATTTCGGACCAGACGACGTGATGGTGAACGGCTTTCCCCTGTTCCATGTCGCCGGTGCATTTGTTTTCGGCTTGTCTGCCCTATCGGCGGGCGGAAGCCTCGTCATTCCGGGCCGATTGGGCATGCGCAACCCCGCATTCATGCGTGGGATCTGGGCGCACGTCGAGCGTCTCGGGATCACCAGCATCGGCGCGGTGCCAACCGTTCTGGCCGCTTTGAAAGGAACGCCCGTCGATGCCGATATCTCATCGCTCCGATGGCTGCTGACCGGTGGATCGCCCCTACCCACGGAACTGGCGGACGCCGCCGAGGCCCATACCGGCGTTCCCGTTCGCAACATCCTTGGAATGACCGAGAGCGCAGGCACGATGGCAGTCGAGCCGGTTCACGGCCCTCGCACCCCCCTGTCCTGCGGGCTACGTCTGCCCTTCACCGAGATTGCCGTCCTTGGCGAAACCGATGGTGCCGCCGACCCTGCCAAACAGCTCCCTCGCGGCGAGACCGGTATCATCGCGCAAAGAGGCCCCAACGTTGCCGCCGGCTACACCGATGCCACGCGCAATGCAGGCACGTTCCTGCCGGGTGGATGGCTTGTATCGGGCGATCTGGGCATGATGGATGCAAAGGGTCGCCTATTCATCACCGGGCGGAAGAAGGACGTGATCATTCGCGGAGCGCACAACATCGACCCGCAAATGATCGAAGACGCGCTGCTCGCGCATCCGAATATCGAGAACGCCGCAGCCGTCGGCATGCCCGATGCCTACGCAGGCGAGCTTCCGGTCGCTTTCATCTCGACCCGCAATGGATGGGTGCCGGAGGGGTCGGAGTTGGACGATTTCCTGCAAGAACGGATCGCAGACCCCACCGCGCTCCCGAAAAGGATCGATGTCCTGGACGCGCTGCCGCTGACACCGATCGGCAAGATTTTCAAACCCGATCTGCGCGCAATCGCGATCCGCTGGGCGATTGAACTGGCCGCAGAGAAACTCGGGATTCGAACCGAGCTTTCGATAAATGAGCGGCTCTCAGTACTTGTGCGCACGGATGAACAGGACACGGCACGGCTCAAGGACGCACTGTCGGGTATGCCGATTGACATACGCGTGGAAAGCTTCTGACGCTGAGGCTGCTTTTTCAGAGTTGATCGGCTCCGAGACCTTTGGTCTGCGCAAGCAAACAGACCTTCATGGCCCTCTGCTGACTGACTGGAGACTGCTGAATGAAGAGCAAGCGGGCCATTGCGGGACGCGTGCTCCTTGTCCGCGATGGTGATCCTGCAAAACCTGCCTCCGGCGTTATCGCAACCCGCAACCCGGTGAGTCGTGTGCTGACCCTTCACCGCACCCTTCAAGAAACGCGCATCTGGGTCCAAGCGGCAAAACGCTTCAGATCAAGCGGTGCATCAGTCTCTTGAACATCACCGGCCCGATCTTGCGATCCTCGACGGTCCGTCGCTTGCGCCATTTCGCGACCGTTTTGGGATTGATCCCGAGCCCCCGGCTCAATGTCGCGAGCGAAACTTACGATCAAACACATAGACAAACGCCCAATTGCCTACATGTCTGATAGAGAGAACCATGTCGCACCTCTAACTCGGCTAAAATACGTCAATGTTTGAGTTCAGAATGGCATCAATCAATCATGCGTGATGGTGAATCGATTTGTAATCTGACCCGCCACACTCCTGCCACTTGCCCCTGCTAGAGCGATCCGCAACATTTACCGAAACGGGTAGAGCCAGACCCTGTAGTCATCCACGAGCTGTTGCGCATGTTCGATCTGATCCGGCGTCATCTTCTTGACCACTTCTTCGACCGAAATGGCCGCGTCGGGGTCTCCGCCGATGGTGCTGAGCTGGTACCACAGGAACGCGCGGACGAGGTCCGGGGCGGGCAGGCCGAGGCCCGTTTCATAGTACCAGCCGACACCCGATTGCGCGCCCGCGTGGCCCTTCATGGCCGACCGCAGATACCAGTCGAAGGCGCGGACATAGTCCTGCTCGACGCCCAGACCCAGCGCGTACATTACGCCGATCAGTTCCTCGGCCTCGGCATTGCCCGACCGCGCGGCTGGCCAGAGCGCCTCGCGGGCCTCTGCAAAACGCCCCTCTTCCATCAGGTCGCGCGCGTCTTCGATGTCGGCACGGGCCGGGAGCGCCAGAACAAGGCAGAGCGCAATCCAGTGGGTCAGCTTCATCTCGGTCTGCTCGTATGTCTGTCTCTGACCGCGACGCCGCTCGCGGCACAGCCGATCACGGAAGAGGATTTCATCCCCTTCGATGCCGATCAGGCCCGTCTCGGTCAACTGCTGTTTTACGACAAGATCCTGAGCGGGAACAGGAATATCTCGTGCGGGACCTGCCATCACCACGATCTTGCTGGCACGGATGGTCTTTCGCTGGGCATCGGTGAAGGCGGCGTGGGCCTTGGCCCCAAGCGCACGCCGGGCGAAGGATCCGACCGGATCGCGAAACGGATCCCGCGCAATGCGCCCGCGCTCTGGAACCTCGGGCACAAGGACGTTCGGGTGCTCTTTCATGACGGGCGGCTCGAGATCTCGGACATCTATGGCAACGGGTTCGACAGCCCGGCCGAGGAGTGGTTGCCCCAGGGACTGGAGTCGATAATCGCTGCGCAGGCGCTGTTTCCGATGACGGCGCAGTTCGAGATGGCCGGCAATACCGGCGAGAACGAAGTGATCGGCGCGGTCAAGGATCGGATCGACCTTGGCTGGCCCATTCTGGCCAAACGCGTGCGTACGATCCCGGCCTATGGCGAGATGTTCGTTGCGGCCTTCGACCATATCGAGCGGCCGGAGGACGTGACCATTGTCGAGATCGGCAATGCTCTGGCCGCGTTCATCGGAACGGAATGGGCGAATTTCGACAGCCCATATGATGCGTTCCTGACCGATGGCACCCCACTGCCGGAGGATGCGGAACGCGGGCGTCAGCTTTTCTTCGGGGAGGCGCGCTGCGCGCAGTGCCACAATGGCCCGCTTCTCAGCGATCAGGATTTCCATGCCATGGCCCTGCCCGCCTTCGGCCCCGGACGGACGCGGCAATGGGACCCGATCCCGCGCGATGTCGGGCGGATGGGGGCGACCGACGATCTGGAGGACGCTTATCGGTTCCGCACGCCCCCTTTGCGCAATGTGGCGCTGACCGCGCCCTATGGCCATAACGGTGCCTATTCCAGCCTGCGGGACATGGTGCGTCACATGGCCGATCCCGTATCGATGCGATCAGATTGGAGTCCCGCGCGGGCGGCCCTGCCCGAGGTGCCCTGGCTGGCGGCAGTGGATTACGTCATCCAGTCCGACCGGTTGGAAATGGAGCGGCATGCCGCGACACTTGATGTGGCTCCTGTCGCGCTCAGCGATGCACAGGTGGACGAAATCGTGGCCTTCCTCAACAGCCTCACCGGTGTCACTGCGCATGAGCGGCCCTTGGGCCGACCCGACCATGTGCCGAGTGGACTGCCCGTGGACTGACCTTCGACTGTCGGTGTGTTCGGCTCACGACGCTTCGAGGAATTGCCGGATCACCGGTTGCCGCGACGGTTTCTTTGCAAGGCTCTTGAGCAATTTGGCCAGCTTCTTTTCATTGACCCGCTTGGCCGCACTCTTGGGGCTGAACCAGCGGCGCTTGCGCTGACGTCGCTCTTTCCAATTGCGTTTGAGATGATCGACCACCATCGGATAAACATCGACTTCACATTTGAGGACCGATCCGTCTGACAGCCGCTTCTTGTAGGTATAGGTGCCGATCACCTCTGTGCCGATATAGCCCACCGCCCCCGCCTCTTCGAGCGCCTCGATCTCGGCGGCATGCCAGGGCTTCTTGCCGTCCATCGTCCACCCTTTCGGCATGATCCACCGGCGGGTTTCCCGGGACGTCACCATCAGAACCTCGAAAGAGCCGTCCTTTTTCCACCGCATGGGAAGGGCGGCGATTTGCTTTCCGATCTCGGGCATGTCGGCCACCACAAGGTATAGGGGTTCATGGGTCTACACTTACAAGATACGCCACGCACATCAGGTCTGTAAATGACCATGCTGTGACGCTACCACAGTTACAGCCCGGACACACGTTTAAGATGATCCAAGACCTCATCCACCCCCTGATCGTGGCGGATGGCGGCAAAGACAAAGGGACGGCCCTCGCGCATCTTGGTGGCGTCGCGATCCATCACCTCGAGCGAGGCCCCGACATGGGGGGCGAGGTCGGTCTTGTTGATCACGAGGATGTCCGACCGGGTCAGTGCAGGCCCGCCCTTGCGGGGAATTTCCTCACCCGCCGCCACGTCGATCACGTAAAGCGTCACATCGGCCAGTTCCGGGCTGAAGGTGGCAGACAGGTTGTCTCCGCCGCTTTCGATCAGTACGACTTCGACATCGGGATGACGTTTGACCATCTCGGCCACGGCAGCAAGGTTGATCGACGCGTCCTCGCGGATCGCGGTGTGCGGGCAGCCACCGGTTTCCACACCGATCACCCGATCCTGCGGCAGGATCTGCATGCGCATCAGCGCCTCGGCGTCTTCCTGCGTGTAGATGTCATTCGTTATGACACCGACGGAATGCGTGTCTTTCAGACGTTTTGCCAAAGCGGCGGTGAGCGAGGTCTTCCCCGCACCCACCGGGCCGCCGATGCCAACTCGAAGGGGTCCGTTGCGGGGGCTCATGTGCGGAAAATCCTTGGGGTGAGGGTTTCGTGACGCATCGCTGCGATGTCGGCAGCAAAGCTCTGACTGGTCAGATCGTCAAGCGTCTGGTCCTCGGTTTGTGCTGCGATGTCGGAACAGAGCGGCGACAGGGCCGCGACGATCCTTTGCGCTTCGGTCTGGCCCAGCGCCATAAGGCGTTGGCAGGCGGCGACCACGGCAGCGACCCAGGCGTGCAGGTACATCTGCACCGCCATCGTCAGGGGAAGGTCCAAGTGTCTGATCCCGACGCCCAGCGCCACCGGGTAGGTGAGGTTCGTCACGTCGATGCCCCAATTAGCGCGCAACTGGTCGCAGAAGGCCGAACCCTGCGCGTCGATCTCCAACAGGCGTTCGCGGCTGGGACAGAAGGCGCGCGCGGTCTGGTCGACGTCCCACGGGTCCATCCCGCTGGCCGCCGCACGGATGAGGATCGCATCGCTCACGCCATTGCCCTCGCGCAGCATGTCGGACAGCCAGTCCTCCACGTTGGTGGGTGTCACCAGTTTATCGGCAATCGCCTGCTCCAACCCGCTGGAATAGGCGAAGGCCCCGATAGGGAAACCCGGCGACAGCCATTGCGCCAGCGTCAGGATCGGGTCAGTGGGCGTGCGAATGGGTCCGTCCATGGCCATAGGCTCCTCCCTCCGGGGTGAAAGGTTCCACCACCTCTGTCACATCCGCGCCCAAAAGGTTCAGCATGTCGCGAATGACGTGATCGCGCTGGATCAGCAATCGCATCTCTTCGATCTGGCAGGGGGTGTGGCGGTTGCCGATGTGCCAGGCAAGCCGGTGCAAGGACTTGCCTTTGACTTCCAGCAAGGGTTCCGGGGCGGCAAGGACAGCGATTTCGGACCCGTCTTCCAGAACAAGCACGCCGCCATGGTTGAGCGACGTGGTCTTGGGAAGGTCCACCAGAACTCGGCTGCCATCAACAAGGTCAAGCACCTTGCGACGCAGGAAGCGGTCCTCATAGGTCAATTGGACCTGCCCGACCGGGGTTTGGTGGGCGTGGTCGTGATAGACCTGTGCGATGCGATCGGGGGCCGTCATAGCGCCCCCCGCAGAATGTGCCTTACAGTGCGCCGGTGGACAGGGCCCGCTGGACGAGCTGTGCACGCGTGATGCCCATGGAGGCCAGTTGTTCGTCCGACACGGCGTTCAGACGCTTCACGGTCTGCGCGCGCGACGAATTTTCGCCCATCTGAACAATCGCAGTCCAGATGCGTGCCACAAGCGTGGTGGACGGAACGTGGTCGAGTGTGTGTGCCATGAGACAGGTCCTTGGAAGTGGTCAGACTGTCTCCTCCCTGAAGGTGCAGGTAGCACGGCTGTTCCGGCACCAATAGCACCATGACGGCATGCCGGGATTGCACGGAATGCATATGCGGACCTCTTTGCATCATCGCTGTCAAAAAAGAAAATAGCGCTGCGCCATCGGCAGAACCTCTGCCGGTTCGCAGACCAGCAACTCCCCATCCGCGCGCACCTCGTAGGTTTCGGGGTTCACCTCGACCTTGGGGGTGGCGGTGTTCAGCTTGAGGTCCGACTTGCCGATCCCGCGCGTATTCTGCACCGCGACCGTTTTCTTCGCGATCCCCAGCTTTTCGCCGATCCCATCCGCCTGCGCCGCCTCGGACACGAAGATCACTGCCGAGTTTTCGACGCTGCGCCCATAGGCCCCCCACATGGGCCGCGTATAGACCGGCTGCGGCGTCGGGATCGACGCGTTGGGGTCGCCCATCTGCGCGCAGGCAATCGTACCACCGATCAGGACCATCTCGGGCTTCACGCCAAAGAAGGCCGGATGCCAGAGCACCAGATCGGCGCGCTTGCCTTCTTCGATGCTGCCGATCTCACGGCTGATGCCATGCGCAATCGCCGGGTTGATCGTGTATTTCGCAACATAACGGCGCACACGCATGTTGTCGTTGTCGCCGGTTTCCTCGGGCAACGCGCCGCGCTGCTTCTTCATCTTGTCGGCGGTCTGCCAAGTGCGGATGATCACCTCGCCCACCCTGCCCATCGCCTGACTGTCCGAGGCGATGATGCTGAAAGCGCCCATGTCGTGCAGAATGTCTTCCGCCGCGATGGTCTCGCGCCGGATGCGGCTTTCGGCAAAAGCGATGTCCTCGGGGATGGATTTGTCGAGGTGGTGACAGACCATGAGCATGTCGAGATGCTCTTCCAGCGTGTTCACCGTAAAGGGGCGCGTCGGGTTGGTGGAGGATGGCAGTACATGCTCCTCACCGCAGATCTTGATGATGTCCGGCGCGTGCCCGCCACCGGCCCCTTCGGTGTGGAAGGCGTGGATCGTGCGGCCCTTCATGGCTTTGACGGTGTGTTCGACGAAACCGCTTTCGTTGAGCGTGTCGGTGTGGATCATCACCTGTACGTCCATCGCGTCAGCAACGCTCAGACAGCAGTCGATGGCACCGGGGGTCGTGCCCCAATCCTCGTGCAGTTTGAGCGCGCAGGCGCCCGCCTTGATCTGCTCTTCCAAGGCGGCAGGCAGAGAGGCATTGCCCTTGCCCGCGAAGGCGAGGTTCATCGGGAAGGCATCCGCCGCCTGCAGCATGCGCCCGATGTGCCACGGGCCGGGCGTACAGGTGGTGGCGAGCGTGCCATGTGCGGGGCCGGTGCCGCCGCCCAGCATCGTGGTGAGGCCCGAGTGCAACGCGTCCTCGATCTGCTGCGGGCAGATGTAGTGGATGTGGCTGTCGAACCCGCCTGCGGTGAGGATGCGACCCTCGCCCGCGATGGCTTCTGTGCCCGGTCCGACGATGATGTTCACGCCCGGCTGGGTGTCCGGGTTGCCCGCCTTGCCGATCTTGTAGATGCGCCCGTCGCGCAGCCCGACATCGGCCTTGTAGATGCCAGTATAGTCGACGATAAGCGCGTTGGTGATCACGGTATCCACCGCGCCCTCGGTCCGGGTCGCCTGAGACTGTCCCATGCCGTCGCGGATCACCTTGCCGCCGCCGAACTTGACCTCTTCTCCGTAGACCAGCGCATTTGCACCGCTGCCTCCGGCTGTTGCCGCGCCGACGGCTTCGGCAGTCAGGTCGCGTTCGACCTCGATGATCAGGTCGGTATCGGCCAGCCGCAGCTTGTCGCCCACGGTGGGGCCGAACATGGCGGCGTAATCGGCGCGTTTGATCTGTGCTGGCATATCAGGCCCTTTTCAGTCCGCGTTTAGTGAGGCGTTTGTGATTGGAGCGGGTGGCTTGCCGGATCGGTTTGATCGCGAGGGACGCCACCACATCGGGGCTTTTCCCGGCCAGCATGGCCAAAGACGCATCCGTCCCCCCTTTCGCAAAGGCAAAGATCTTTTCGTTCAGCATCCGGCTGTTTTCGGACTTGGGCACTGACCAGAGACCCATTGCCCCCATCATGCGCATGGCGATCACGCCCTGCGCTTCGGCGATGACCCAACCCACCTGCATGGCATTGGCCCAGTAATCCATCGGAGTGAACAGCCGACCCATCAGAGGTCCCCCATGACCTGCTGGTTGAATCCGATCACCCGGCGCGCGCCAGAGAGCGGGATCAACTGCACTTCGCGCCTCTGGCCTGGCTCAAACCGCACAGCGGTGCCCGGCGCGATGTCGAGCCTGTGTCCCCGCGCAGCGTCGCGGTCGAAATCGAGTGCCGGGTTGGTTTCGGCGAAATGGTAATGGCTGCCGACCTGCACAGGGCGGTCGCCCGTGTTGGCCACCATCAGCGTGATCGCCGGGCGGTCGGGGTTCAGGGTCAGCGACCCTTCGGCCGGGAACAGCTCTCCGGGGATCATTTGCGGTTCCGGATTTTGCCAAAGGCCAGCCCGCCTGCAACGGCGATCAGACCCAGAGCACTGACAATCGCCAGCCAATGCGCGCCATCATGCGGGTGCACATGGGCGCCGGGATGCGCCAGTGCGGAAGTTGCCAGAACCATCGACGCCGCCGCCAAAGCCAGACCTTTTTTCATCTCGAAATCCTTTCGCTTCTTCTTTTCAAAAATACGCAAAGTCACCGGATCGGATTGTGCACCGTCACCAGTTTGGTGCCGTCCGGAAACGTCGCTTCGACCTGCACCTCGTGGATCATCTCGGGCACGCCTTCCATGCACTGATCGCGGGTGATGACCTGCGCGCCCGCCTGCATCATGTCGGCCACGCTGCGCCCGTCGCGCGCGCCTTCGACCACCGCATCGGTGATCAGCGCAATCGCTTCGGGGTGGTTGAGCTTCACACCCCTTTCGAGGCGTTTGCGCGCGACCATGGCAGCCATGGCGACCAGCAGCTTGTCTTTTTCGCGGGGGGTCAGGTTCATGTCTTACAGTCTCCAGGATCGCGGCAGGGCGTCACCGCTCAGCCGATCAAGAACAGGAATGAGAGTGCGGCGCAGGTCGTAGCCGTCTTTCGCCAGTGCGCGGAGGACCAGAACGCCGTCCTGCACAAGCGACACACCTGCGGTTGACGGCAGCATGGCACGGATCGGACCTAGATGCGCCTCGGCCTCGGGGGCAGCGAAAACGACTAGAGCCATTGCACGGGCACCGCCGCCCAGCGCGGGTTTGTCGAGGATCGCCGTGATGTCGCCATTCAGGGTGCTGGCATCGCGGAAGACCAGTGCGCCGTCACGCTCCAGCGTCAGGCTGTCGGCAAAGCGGGCCTGCGTGACGACTTCGCCCATCGCGAGGCGGCCAAAGAGGACGGGTTCGACGACCAGCACGCGGGCATCGGACGCCATCCTGATGGTCAGCGACCGGCGCAGCGCGCCGTTCTGAAACAGAATGGTTTCCTGCGGCAACCAATCAACGCGTCCACCGGCTTCGACCGTTACGATGTTGCGCACCCGTGCGTTGGTGTCGTCGGCGGTGCGGTAGACCCGTTCGGCGGCCTGCGTCGTCAGGCGCAGCCGTGCGCCTGTCTGGGCCGTCGCCGCGATGGACAGGGTGTCGCCCCCTGTCAGGCCACCAGAGGTGTTGAGGATCACGCCTTCGACCGCATCGCGGGCCGGGGTCATCAGGATCTTGGCGGACCCGGTCTGGTGCAGATCGGCCAACGCCGACACCCCGTCGCCCCGCGCCTTGGCGGCGATGGTCAGCTTGCCATGAGAACGCGGCGGCAAGGTGGTGAGGGCGGTCAGGTGAGTCATCTTGGCGGAACGCTAGCAATCGGTGTGACCCGAGTTCCAACGCATTTCTTGGCCACGCACCACAACTGAGCGAAAGCACCGCAGAAAGCGGCCAGCATCAAAACGCTGCGCCCAATAAACGGGCAGTCAGGTCATAAATGGCGTTAAATTCATCATATACTCATGCGCCTGAATTGACCTGATGTCGTTTCAGACGATTTTGTATTTTTCTAGGGATACGACGCGGAAGTTGTCGGTTACGGTATCGC
>NZ_JALEGT010000034.1 GCF_022763305.1 Marivita sp.
ATGTGGGGACCCTGCCCAATCCGATACTGCCATGATCCCTCCCCCAAGTCACTCAGCGAGAGTGAATCAGAGAAATGTAACATCCGCAACTGTAGTACTAGCGTGTCTCCGCCAAACCGCCCGAGATCACCGCACGGCGCGTCGGCACATCGGTCAGGACCGGCACGTCGTCCTCGGCGGGCGCAAGGGCCGCCTCTCGCTCGGCGCGGATGTCGGCGGCACGGTCGGTCTCGGCGCGGTTGCCTTCGTCGAAGAGCGCCACCATGACCGCGCGCGCCACCTCCTGCGCCTGCATCTGGGTCGAGAAATCGCCCATCGGTGAAAACAGCGAACAGGCCTTGTAGCCGCCGATCATGTCGCGGGTGTTGTGGATGAACTCATACTCACCGGACGGAAAGGCGATCAGCTCTTTCGCGCCGGGCACCAGACCCGACCAATCCTCGTCTTCGGCGGGAAGCTGGATCAGGTTCATGAACCACGGCGAAATCAGCACACCCAAAGGCCGTCCATCGACCATGCGAAAGCCCACAGCCTCGACCGAAAGCAGCTTGTTCACCATCGGCAGGTCGCGCATCTTGGCGTGCCAGATCTCGCGGAATTCAGCCACCAGCCTCGCGGTCAACGCATCCAGACGGGCGGTTGCGGCGATATGTTCAGAGCCGGGGTCTTCCAGCACCATGAACTGCTCTTTCGGTGCACCGCAATTGGGGCAGGACCAATCGTCGGGCAGCGCCAGAAACGGTGTTCCTGCCTCGACCTGACGGTAATCATCACCTTCTGCCGGATCGTAGGGCGTCCAGCAGATCTTGCATTCCATGACCGCCTGCGCGCTGATCTTGTCCTCAGCGCCAAGGAAACTGCCTTCAAAGCGGCTCATCGGATCGCCTCCAGCACGTTGACCAGACGCTTGGCGCTGTCGCTCAGATCTTCCGGCGCGGCGCAGGCGACTTCGGGCACCTTGGTCACTTCGAACGTGTCGAGGATCAGCGTCTCCTGGGAATTGAAGAACTGAACGCGCCAGACATGGGGCACCGCCGTTGCCGTCACCCGGCAGTTGCCATAGCCGCGCGACAGGATCGTCACCGCGCCTTCGCCCACCGCCTGATCGAGCCAGACAAGGTCTTCCTCGGTATGGGGCAGCAGCGAAAGGTTGATGACGTGCAGCTCGACCTCGGGCGTATAGGCTGCGGATTTGTCGGCAAGCTCGATCTGCAAGGGCGGGGCGTTGTCCACCCCAGGGGCAAGGGGGGTGTCCTTGCCAAGCGCCTTGCGCACAGGGGTAAACGGCGCCTCGGTCACGCAGGCCGGAATAGCAGCAACTTCGATCACGTCCGATTTTGCGGATTTCAACGTCCAGATGCCCGCAAACACGCTTTCCTGTACGGCGATGGCGGGAATGGCGCGCACTTTGGCGGACACTTCGCCACTGCCCATGGTTTCCGCGATCAGCGCGCGGTTTGCGGCATCCAGACCGACCAGATCGAACTGGCGGGTGCCACCGTGGACGCTGACCTCTTCAGCGGCCTTTGCGACCTGCTCCAGCAGGGCGAAGGCGGCGGTCAGATCGGCATCGCCCAAATCCTCGATTTCGGGGATACGCGGCGAATAGGTGCGCATGTCCTGCGGCAGCGGCATGTATTCCAGCGCCTCGTCCTGATGGTCGAGCGGTTGCGAGCCAGGGCCGAAACCTGTGGGGGGCAGCATGAAGGGATTTGTCATGGTCTTGTCCTCTTATTCGGCAGCAACGGGCAGGGAGAGGAAATGCGTGATCCGCTCCACGTAGTCGGACCAGTCACGCACTTTGGGAATGCCGCCGAGGCACGCCCCGTTGCGGAAGAAGATCAGGCTGGGTGTCTTGAGGACACCGGTGCTTTCACGCAGCTCTGTCTCGATGGCATCCGTGGCGACCGCACAGTCGAATTGGCCCTGGAACGCCTGACGCAGCTCAGGGAGAATGACAGCCACGTCAGGCGTTTCCAGGTTCCGCCGCGCATCGCCGGGCACGAAGATCGCATGCGTGCCGGGTGCCTCGGTGAAGCGGGCGACATCCGCTATGGTTTGAAGCGCGGGATATCCGAAATCGGTGGTCAATCGGGTGACAAGAGGGTGGGTCATATCCGGTCCTTGTTGGTCAGCCATAGGTCTTGCCGGCGTCGAACGCGGCTTGCAGATGCGGTGGCAATTGTGGTGTGGCGGCATCGAGATCGGCAAAGGCATCGCCCAAGGCGTTGCCTTGCATCACCGACCGCAGCCCCTCGAGCGCGGCGCTGATCTTTTCGGCCTCGTTTTCCGAGATCACCTCGCGCGCGGCCCCGAGAAAGGTCAGCACCCAGTCGCCGACCTGCGCCTCGGGGGTCAGCGACAGGTCGATCAGATCGCCGCTGTCCCTGACGGTGCCTGCGATGCCGGTGATGGCTGTGATCTGCAGGGGCAGGCCAATGCACATGGGTCAGTCCGCCGCCGGAAAGAAACGCGCATCCCCGACGCGGCAGGCCTCGTCTTCCGACGGTCGGCCGGCCTCGTAGGCGCCTTGCATGATGGATGGATCGGCCAGCAGGTCGCTTTCGGTGCGGCCCGGTTTGGCCACATGTCCCATCTGTGCAAGGTAGGACAGCGCCACACGCACGGCCGGTGCGATCTTGGCGGCCACGACATCGCGCAGCCCACCACCGTAATCCTCGAGCTCTTCCGGCTGGCAGCCGATCAGCAGAAGGCGGGTCGGGCAGTAGCCCATCAGCTGCGCCGTCGCGATCACGTCCTGAAAGCCGGTCTGATGCAGGGACATCTTCTTGGCACCCATGAAGCGGGGCACCTCGTCATCCTCCACAACCTTCAGAGTGCCGGGTTCCAGCCCGTAATCCACCGCATCGAACACGATCAGCGTGTCGGCCTCTTCGAGAAACGGCAGCAGGTAAAGCCCCTGTGTGCCACCGTCGAGCAGTGTCACGCTGGCTGGCAGGTGCCAATGCTCGGAGAGGTATTCGACGCAACGCACGCCAAAGCCTTCATCCGCCCAAAGCACGTTGCCGATGCCCATGATCAGAACCCGGTCTGCCATTTGTCCCTCCCTTTTTCGGACAGGAAAGTGTCTTTCCATCCTTGGCTGAAAGCGAGACTAGCTTACCGGTTGTGTCGCTGGATCGAAAAAATGTAACTCTGATCTGATTTATTTAAGTATCTGATTAGCAATGGTATTCTTTGGTATGCCGATTTTCGCCAAACGACATAATGGGCATTTTGTGTCCGGTATTATGGAAAAATGGAGACAAAGTAACCATAAGAAAAGGCGGACGACTCGCGCCCGCCTTTCCAAGATGTGCAATGGTAGTGCCTCAGTTCGGATCGTCGTCCTTGAACGTCCGTGTCCCCGAGATCATCGTCGACACCATCGACTGGCGGGACATGATGTCTTCGCGCACGGCGGCATAGATGTGGATCATCACGAAGATCACGATGGCCCACATGCCCAGATGATGGATCTGGTGCATCATGTGCGACCCGCCCACAAGGTCGAGCAGCGGCCCGAACATCGTATCAAGGATGCCATCGCGCCCCACGCCCTCCGAATAAAGCGCAAAACCCGTCACGATCATGAAGGTCATGCCCACGGTCATGAAGAAGAACATCGCGATCTGCGCCAGCGGGTTGTGGCCGACATATTTGCGCGGGTTCTTCTTGAGAAAGGCGTACCACTTGATCTCGTCCAGCACTTCGGACCACCACTTACCGCTCCAGAGCGGCAGCTTGAACATCTGCTTGGCGTGGTGGTTGCCCACGAAAGCCCAATAGATGCGCCCGAAGAAGCCGACCGTCATGATCATGGCGGCGGCGAAATGGGCAAAGCGGATGTAGCCGAACAGGAACTGGTCCGTGGCCTCCGCCATCTCGATCGACGGCGGGGGCGACCCGATCAGGTAGCCACTGACGCAGAGAACAAGGATCGCCGCCGCGTTGATCCAGTGCCAGAGCCGCACAGGCGCCTCGTAGACATAGACCGATGTGTTGCGGGTGATCGTCGCCCTGTCAGCCTCGGTGGCGTCGCCGGTCAGGGGCGCGATGGAGTAGAACTCCATCTTGCGCTCCATCTCGGCGGGGATGTCTGTCACGTCGGTTTTCATGGGAGCCACCGGCCCCGCAGCGCAAGGACAGCGGCCACCGCGATCAGCGCGACCCCCAGAAGCGGCGCTGCATGCGTCATCCCGTGGGCGGCCTCGGGCAGGGGGGCATGGCCCCCATGCGCAAAGGCGGCTCCGGGCAGAAGGACGGCGAGTGTGAGTAGCGTTTTCATGGTTCGGTCCTCCCTTAACGGACTTTGACGGTGGTCAGTTCGTCCCCATCGGGCGACATGACATGGGTGGAACAGGCAAGGCACGGATCGAAACTGTGCAGCGTGCGCAGGATTTCGACCGGCTCTTCGGGGCGTTCCATCTTGGTGTTCATGAGGCTGGCCTCGAACGCGCCGATATTGCCCTGGCTGTCGCGCGGCGACCCGTTCCAGGTGGTCGGCACGACGCATTGGTAATTCTCGATGCGCCCGTCCTTGACCTTGACCCAGTGGCCCAGGGCGCCGCGCGGCGCTTCGGTCATGCCCACGCCCTTGGCCTCTTTCGGCCATGTGCTGGGGTCCCATTTCGCCACGTTTGCCGTGCTTTCGTCACCGTTCTTGATGTTGGTCACAAGCTTGTCGAAGAAGTACTTCTGCAGACGCCCGCAATATTCGCTTTCGAGCGCCCGAGCCGCCGTGCGGCCCAGCGTCGAGAACAGTGCCTCGGTCGGAAGATCCATCGTCCGCAACAGGCCATTGACCTGCTCGGTGATGTCCTCATGCCCTTTGGCGTATCCGACGATGTAGCGCGCCAGCGGGCCTACCTCCATCGCGTGACCGCGCCAGCGGGGGGCCTTGATCCACGAATATTTCGCACCTTCGTCGATCTGCTTGATGTTGGTCCGGGTGCCCTTGAGGTTCGGCCCCAGCTCGAACTTGGCCTCGGTGACGCCGTCCCACGGATGCAGGCCTTTGCCCGGCTCGCCGTATTCGTACCACGAATGGTCGACGAATTCCTGAACCTGCTCGGGGTCGCGCACATCCACGTCGTGCACGGTGCTGAGATCGCCATTGATGATCGCGCCGCGTGGCAGGTGAAGCTGCTCGGGCGAGAAATCATTGGGATGCTCGGGAATGTCGCCATAGGCAAGGCACGCCTGCGAGGACAGACCGCCGCCATAAAGCCAGTTCTTGTAGAACCCGCCAATGGCGATCACGTCGGGCAGATAGACGTTCTTGTTGAACTCGATGCACTTCTCGATGATGGAGCTGACCATGTTCAGCCGCTCCATGTTGATCGCGCCGACAGCCCCCGTGGAATGCACGTTGATCGGGCAGGGCACGCCGCCCACAAGCCAGTTTGGATGCGGGTTCTTGCCGCCGAAGATGGTGTGGACCTTGACAATCTCCTTTTGCAGATCAAGCGCCTCGAGGTAGTGCGTCGTCGCCATCAGATCGGCTTCGGGCGGCAGTTTGTAGGCCGGGTTGTCCCAGTAACCGTTCTTGAACAGCCCCAACTGTCCGCTTTCGACAAACTGCTTGAGCCGGTTCTGCACGTCGCGGAAATAGCCGGGGGACGACATCGGATGGCTTGGGCTGACCGTCTGCTGCAGTTCGCTCGTTGCTTTCGGATCGGCGCGCAAGGCATTGACAGGATTGACCCAATCCAGCGCATGCAGGTGGTAGAAATGCACGACGTGATCGTGGATCTGCAGGTTGAGCTGCATGATGTTGCGGATCGAGTTGGCGTTGTCGGGGATCTCGATTCCCAGCGCGTCCTCGACCGCGCGCACCGATGTCAGCGCGTGCGTGCCGGTGCAGACACCGCAAATCCGTTCGGTAAAGGCCCAGGCATCGCGCGGATCGCGCCCCTTGAGGATCACCTCGAGGCCCCGCCACATCGTTCCGGTCGAGACCGCGTTGCGGATATAGCCCTCCTCGTCCACGTTCACTTCGCAGCGCATATGGCCTTCGATCCGGGTGACGGGATCGACCACGATGCGTTTGCCGCTGTTGTCGAGATTGAAGCCGTTCGGCGTTTGGACAACCATGCTCAGGCCTCCTCAGTCTTCGGGGTTGGGGTTTTCTGGGCTTTGTTCTGCGCCGATTTCAGCGCCGAAACCGCCGCATGAAGCGCGACACCGCCGCCAACGACACCGGCCGCGGCCATGCCGATCTGGTCGGCGTTTTTCTCCACGCCGAACTGCGTGAGGTCGGTCACGCGGTCATAGAACGTGCCCTGATCCCAGAACCCGTCTTCGGAACAGCCGATACAGCCATGCCCCGACTGGATCGGAAAGCTGACGCCCTCGTTCCAGCGCACGGTGGAACAGGCATTGTAGGTGGTCGGACCCTTGCAGCCCATCTTGTAGAGGCAATAGCCCTTGCGCGCGCCGTCGTCGTCCCAGGCTTCGACGAACTGGCCCGCATCGAAATGTGGCCGGCGATAGCACTTGTCATGGATACGTTGACCGTAAAACATCGCCGGCCGGCCCTGCCGGTCGAGTTCCGGCAGGCGGTCAAACGTCAGCATGTAGGTGATCACCCCGGTCATCACTTCGGCGATGGGCGGGCAGCCCGGCACCTTGATGATCGGCTTGTCGGTGATGACCTTGTGCACGGGGGTGGCCTGTGTCGGGTTCGGCTTTGCCGCCTGCACACAGCCATAGGACGCGCAGGCGCCCCAACTGATGACCGCCTTGGCATCCTTGGCGGCCATCTTGAGCTTTTCGACAAAGGGTTTGCCGCCCGAGATACAGAACATCCCGTCTTCATTGAGCGGCGGGTTGCCCTCGACGGCCAGAATGTACTGGCCTTTGTACTTTTCGATCGTGTCCATCATCGCGGCTTCAGCTGCATGGCCTGCAGCGGCCATCAGCGTGTCGTCGTAATCGAGGCTGATCATCGACAGGACCACGTCCTTGGCGAGCGGGTGCGCCGAGCGAATGAACGATTCCGAACAGCAGGTGCACTCCAGCCCATGCACCCAGATCACCGGGGTGCGCGGCTTGGTTTCCATCGCATGGGCGATCTTGGGCACGAAGGCCGGGCCCAGACCCAGCGCGCTCGCCGTGAGCGAGCAGTATTTCATGAAGCTGCGGCGGGTGATCCCCTGCCTGCGCATCACGTCGTAGAAGGTTTCGATATCAGGCAAACCGGTCTCCTCCGCCATCTGCCGGGCGGAAAGGTCGCCCGTGAAAAGTCTCCATTCTTTTCATCGCGCGGGTCGCAGGCGAAGGGTTCAAAAAACGACAGTCGTGGTTTGATTGCGGATTGTCTTTCAAATCCAATATGTTGCTGAATGATTTGTGGCTTGTTCGGGCTCTTGCGACGGCTGGATGGTAACCGGTTGGTCAGGGCGGTGGTCGCGGTCTTACCGGTCGCGTGGATCCGTGGTGGCGGCGATCAATGCCTGTCCCAAAGCCAGCCCGCCATCATTTGCCGGCACCTTGGTGTGCAGCAGCACCGGCACGTCCCCCAAGGCCGAAACGGTCAGGTCGAGCAGCAATGCATTCTGGAAACACCCGCCGGACAGGGCGACCGCCTTGGCGTCACCGGCGATCACCAAGCGCCGTGCTATGGCTGCGCAAGCGTGGGCCAGCCCGCAGTGGAAGCGCAGCGCCATATGGCTTTTGTCCGTACCTTGGCGCAGGTCGGCCACCGCCGCCTCCCACATCGGTGCGAGGTCGATCACGCCATCGGTTTCGGAAAACGGGTAGGGGTCGCCTGCAGCAGCCACCGAGCGCCAGGCCATCGCCTCCAACTGCATCGCGGCCTCGCCTTCGAAACTCTGCGCGCCCGCAAACCCCATAAGGGCTGCAAACGCATCGAACAACCGCCCGGCGGAGGATGATATCGGCGCGTTCACCCCCTTCGCCATCGCCTGCCGCAACACGTCGCGCGGTGCGTCCGCCAGCATGGTGTCGGCGACATCGGACAGCGCCGCCTGATCCAGCCGCGCCAACAGATTGCGCCACGGCTCTCGGCTGGCCATGTCGCCGCCCGGCAGAGGGGCGGGCATCAGATGCGCGGCACGGGTGAAGCCGGCATAATCTCCCAGCAAGACCTCGCCCCCCCAGATCGTGCCATCGGACCCAAGGCCCAGACCGTCCAGAATGATCCCCGCCACGGCACCGCCCTCCAATGGCCAGCCATTTTCGGCCAGACAGGCGGCCAGATGCGCGTGATGGTGCTGCACCTCGACCAAGGCAGCGCCCGCCCGTGCCGCCGCATGCTGCGACGACCGGTAGCCGGGGTGCAGGTCACAGGCGAAGACCTCGGGGTGATGATCGAACAGCGCCGCATAATCCGCATCCGCCTTCACGAACTCGTCCCATGTCAGCGGATCGTCCAGATCGCCCAGATGATGCGACAGCAGCGCCTGACCGTTCTTCACAAGGCAGATCGCGGATTTCAGATGCGCGCCGAAGGCCACGACCTGAGGGGTATCTTCGAACCCCGGAGGCAGGGGCAGCGTGTCCGGCACCATCCCCCGCGCGCGGCGCAGGATCATCGGGCCGTGTTTCGTCACCTGCATCACGCTGTCATCCAGCCGCCGCGCGATGTCGCGATTGTGGGACAGGATGCCATCGGCAAACCCGCCCAGCTTTTCCATCGCCTCGTCATTGCCGATCACCTGTGGTTCTCCCGACAGGTTGCCTGAGGTCATCACCAACGGGCGCTGCACGGCATCCAGCAGCAGGTGGTGTAACGGCGTGTACGGCAACATCCAGCCCAGCCGGTCCTGTCCGGGCGCCAGCGCGTCGGGCAGGGAGCGCTGGTGCGCCAGAAGCACAATGGGGGCTGCGCTTGAGGATAAAGCCGCATGTTCCTCCGGCGACGGGGTCGCGTGTGCCGCGATCTCCTCCCAACGTCCCATCAGCGCCAGCGGCTTGGTTGGCCGGTGCTTGCGGGTGCGGAGCGTTGCAATCGCCTCGGCATTGGTCGCGTCGCAACACAGGTGAAACCCACCCAGCCCCTTGATGGCGAGGATCTCGCCTGCCAGAAGCCGCTCGGCCGCACGGGCGATCACGTCCTCGCCGTGGTCCAGCCAAAGCTGCGGGCCGCAAACCGCGCAGGCGACGGGCTGCGCATGGAAACGACGATCTGCCGGGTCGGTATATTCCGCCGCGCAATCGGCGCACATCTCGAACACGCCCATCGTCGTCTTGGCGCGGTCATAAGGCAGGCCGTGCAGGATGGTGAACCGCGGCCCGCAATGGGTGCAATTGGTGAACGCATATCCCGCGCGACGGGGATCAGAACCGCGAATATCGGCGAGGCAATCGGGACACGTTGCGGCATCGGGCGTCACCCGCGTTTCCGCACCACTGCCCTGGCTGGCGGTGATCTCGAACGTGGTGGGTGCGTCGTCAAACAAATGCGGCGCGGTTTCCACCGCATCCACCCGCGCCAAAGGCGGCGCATCGCTGGTGATGGCCGAAACGAAGCCACCCAGATCAGCCCCACACGCGTGGATCAACACGCCCTCGGGGTCATTCAGAACCTCACCCGTGATCCCGAACCGCCGCGCCAATTGCCAGATGAAAGGGCGGAACCCGACGCCCTGAACCTGCCCGCGCACGCGGATGCGCAGACCGCCCATCAGTGCACCGTGCACACCATGCAGGGGTCAAAGCTGCGCACGATATGCTGCACGCTGAGCGGCGTGTCTTCGGCCTTACCCACCTCAGCGCCGACCAATGCGGCCTCGACCGGGCCGGGCAGGCCTGCGGCGTCGCGCGGGCTGAAATTCCACGTCGTCGGCGCGATGATCTGGTAGCCGCTGATCCGTCCGTTCTCGACGCTGATCCAATGGCCCAACGCCCCCCGCGCTGCCTCGACCAGTCCTTCGCCAGAGCCATGGGGGGGCAGAGAGACATCTTCGATGAACCGCGCCTCGGGGGTGAGCGCGGCCAGCCAGCGTTCCAGCAGGACCTGCGTGCGTGCGATTTCGAGCAGCCGACCCGCCACACGGGCGCGCACATTCGATCCCTGCGCTGCCAGCGCACGCGCCGCCGGGTGCCCGTCCACCACCTGCCGCGCAAAGGCCCCGGTCTCCATGCTCTGCCCACCAAGGCGTGGAGCCTTGCACCAGCTATAGGCGGGGGCCTGCATGTCTTCGTCCGGGTGCGTTTCGCCCTTGGACGGGTGCGCGGTGTCGCCATGCATCCATGCGTGGCTCAGGTCTTCGCGGATCGCGCCCGTGTCCACCGGGGACAGCGCGCCATCCTGCCAGACACCCTGCGCAAAGCCACGGCCCTCTGGCAGGGGATAAGCCCCAAAGGACAGGTAGCGACCGGGACCAAAGCCCATCTCACCCAGACCCAGATCGGCGGCGATCTCCATGAAAAGACCGGCATCGCCTTTGCCCCAGCCGATCAGCGCCTCGGCGGTCTCGACCTCGGCAAAGGCTTCGACCGACGCACCGAAAAGCGTGGTTTCCAGATAACGGCGGAAGGACGCCAGCGTGCTGCCCATGCGGATACGGTCGCGCAAGGTCGGCGCGCGGGTCACGCCGCCGGGCTGGATGGCCAGCGTGTGGGGCCACTTGCCGCCCAGAAGCCCGACAATGTGCAGGATCTCCGCCCGTGCCGCTACACAGGCTCGTGCAGCAGAGCCTTCCATCGCCGTGAACCGCGCGACGGCCCGGTCGTGCCATGAACGCCCAGCATAGGCCGGGCGGGCAAAATCGGCGCAGAAGAATAGGTTGAAATGGGTCAGGTGATCGCACAGGTTCTCGATCCCGTGCATGATCGCGGTCGCCAGCGCCCCTTGCGGCAGTTGCGCCCGACCTGCCAGATCGCCCAAGGCTGCCGATGCCGCCGCAGATTGGCTGATCGAACAGATGCCACAGATGCGCGGGGTGATGGTAAGCGCATCCATCGGATCCTTGCCCAGCATCATCACCTCGAAGCCCCGGAACATCGGAGAGTTGGCATAGGCCGCCGTCACATGACCGTCCGCTACTTCCAGCCGGATTTCAAGATCGCCCTCAACACGGTTGAACGGGCCGACAAGCAGGGATCGTGTGGTCATTTCTGCTTGACCCTGAGTGTCGGCGTCACCTTGATCCGGTCCGCCACGGCGTTGTCCGACAGCCGCTTTGGTGTCGCCGCCTTGGACAAAGACGCCAGCGCCATGAACCACGCTTTCGGCATGTCCGACGGCAGGCCCACCGGGATGCCTGCGAATTTGGGCGTTTCGCTGAACGGGTGGCTGGGTTCCTCGAATTCGGGTGCGGTGCAGTTGATGCAGGCATAGCCCGCGCGGGTGCAGGAACTGCCGCCGTTCCAGCCGCGAATGTTGCAATCGCCCACCGCCTGCGTGCCCACACAGCCCAGATGCTCCATCATGCAGCCCATCTGGCCGGGCTTTTCGGCACTGGCCTTGTATTCGTAGAACTCGTTTTTCGGACAGGCATGGTGGACAAGGTTCTCGGCATAGAAGAGCGGGCGTTGAAGCGCGTCGAGCGCGTCCGCCCGCATCTCTCCGGCCGCGATCAGCATCAGGGTTTCCGTGACCCAATCGGGATGCGTCGGGCAGCCTGCCACGTTGATCACCGGAAGGCCCGATCCACTGCGAAAGCTCTCGGGCAGGGCCCCACCGGGATTGCGGCCGTCATACTGCACGCCGATGGCCCCCGCCGGGTTGCCGCCCGCCGACGTCACACCGCCATAGGTCGCGCAGGTGCCCACCGCCACCACATGGGCGGCGCGCGGGGCAAGGCTTTGCACCCAATCAAGCATCGAACGCCCGGTGCCCGACAGCATCTGGAACCGTCCGGTGCCTTTGGGTCCGGTCAGGATCGAGCCTTCAATACAGAGGATGTCAAGCGGCACGCGCCCGGTCTCCACATCGTCCAGAATGCGCCGCACCTCGCCGCCGGTTTCCTGCGACAGGGCCGGGTGCCAGAGAAATCGCAGACCGGCATTGTCGAGAAGGTCGAACACGCCCGGGGATTCCGCATTCAGCAAAGACATCGTGCAGCCGCCGCAGCCTGCCGATTGCAGCCAGAGGATGTTCATTCAGGGTCTCCTGCGGGCAGGCACAGCTCGAAACAACTGCCGTCTGGCCCGGTCCGGGCAAGGGTGAGCGTGCCGCCGTTTTCCTGTGCGATCTTCTGCGAGATCGACAGGCCCAGCCCGGTGCCTTTGCCGACTGGCTTGGTGGTGAAAAAGGGGTCGAAGATGGCAATGGCATGGGCTTCGGAAATCCCCGGCCCGTTATCCGTCACCTGAAGTACGGTTTTGCCCTCGCGCTCTTCGGCGGTCAGCGTGACCAGCGGGTCGGTGGTGTCGGCCAGCGCGTCGATGGCGTTCTGCACGAGGTTCATCACGATCTGCTGCACATGGCCGGGATTGCCCAAGGCAAAGGCCTGTGCCTGGCCGTACACGGCGATACGGACAGGGGTCTTGGTGCCGCGCACCACCCAATCTGCGGCGGTGCGGGCGGTCTGGACCATGTCAAAACGCACCTTCTCGCCCGATCCGTCGGCACTCAGGCGGCGCAGGTCTTCGACGATGTCGCGCACCCGTTCGGCCCCGTCCTTGGCCCCGTCTATGGCGCCGCGCAGATTTTTTACCGTTCGGTCAAGTTTCAGCTCGTCGCGCAGGGCGACCAGCTCCGGGCGGCTTTTGCCCGCCTGGACCGCCTCGAAATAGGTCTCGAACCGTCGGGTGTATTTTTCCAGCGCATGGGTGTTTGCGTAGACGAAACTGATCGGGTTGTTGAGTTCATGCGCCACACCCGCGACCAGCCGTCCGAGTGAGGCCAGCTTTTCGTGCTGGACCAGTTGCGCCTGCGCATTCTGCAGCGCGATGTGGCTGGCTTCGAGTTCGCGGTAGGCGTTGCGCAATTCGCCCAAGGGACGCCCGACAAGCACGACGCCTTCGCTGCGCCCGCGCGGGTCAAGGCGCGGGCTGACGCTGACTTCGAGCGGTGTCGCGCCGTCCGGGGTGAGAAATCCCGCCTCGACCACCCGAGGGCGGCGGTCCCGCATCGCTTCGGTGATGACATTGGTCAGGACCTGACCGGATGGCGCGTCCAGCAGGTCGGTGAGTGGCGTGCCGGACGCCGGATCGGAGGTGCGGCCAAGGATGGTCGAAAACGCGCCGCCGGTGCGTTCGATGCCCAGCGTGCGATCCACCACGATCAGCAGTTCCGAAATCGAGGACAGCACCGAGGCCATGAATTGGCGCATCTCGTCGAGTTCGCGGTTCTGCGCCTCGAGCCGTTCCTGATAGTCCACCAGTTCGGAATAGGTCCGGTCCATGGCGGCAACCACGTCGCGCCAGGTCTGGTCGTCCAAAGCGTGCAGAGGCTCGTCCGGGGTCAGGGCTGTCATGGGTCCTCCATTGCGCTACCCTAACCCCAGCGCTTCGGCTCCTGCAACATCGGTGGAGGGAAGGGGGCCGGTGCAGGTAAGGGCGAACCCGCCGGATCGTCACCGATCTTTGTTGCAGTTGACACATCCGTGTCACACGGTGCCGGTAGGACATGATTCATTCGGATGAATATCAGCATGACACGAGATCGATGGCGCGACATTCGCGCATCCCTGGAAAAAGACATCATGGACGGCATTCTGGAACCCGGTTCGCAACTCCCGACGGAGCCGGAGCTGGCGCAGATCCACAAGGCCGGTCGGCACAGTGTCCGGCGGGCCATCGCGGATTTGGCCAAGACCGGACATCTGAGCATCGAACAGGGCCGGGGCACCTTCGTGCAGCCGCGTCCCAAGCTGGAATACACGATCGGGTCGCGGACGCGGCTGCGGCGCAATATGGCGTCACAGGGCGTCGATGTGTCGGGCCGCATGCTGGGGGTTGAGCGGATACCGGCGTCGGATCGGATTGCCGAACGGCTGGGCGTCGCGCCCGGCACCGAGGTGATTGCCACACGGCGGCTGACGCTGGCGGATGGTGTGCCGGTGTCCTTTGGCACGATCCATCACGAGGCCCGACGGTTCGCCGCCTTCGCAGAACGGCGCGAGGCGCTTGGGTCCACCTCGCAGGTCTATGCCTCTTACGGGATTGCCGACTACCTGCGCGCCAGCACCGAGATGCTCGCCCGTCCCGCCAGCGCAGACAAGGCGCGGCAGTTGCGCCAGCATCCGGACATGCCGGTGATCGTCATCACCGCTGTCGATGCCGAGCTTGACGGCACGCCGCTGGCGGTGAGCGAGGTCATCTGGTCGGCAGCACGGGTCCGGTTCACCATCGACACACGCGGAGATGCAGACACATGACAGCACTGCTACAGACCCTGTCCGGATGGACCCACGCGCAGCAACTTGATGTGCTGGCCCGGGCGGATGCCGCGCGGATCAAGGCCTTTGCCGAACCGCTGATCGCCGATCTGCCCGAGATCACGGTGATCGAGAACCGGACCGGGCTTGTCATGCTGCCGATGCGGGACACCGCGCAGGGCACGCATTTCCATCTGGGCGAAGTGCTGGTGAGCGAAGCGCATGTGTCCGCCGGAGGGCAGGAGGGCTACGGGATGCGGCGGGGGCGCGATCTTGAAGCGGCGATGGCGATGGCGGTGGTCGATCTGGCGATTGCGCTGGGCCATGCGCCCGATGCCTGCGCCGCGTTCCTGTCGACCGAGCTGCGGGTGCAGTCGGAGGCCGACACCGAAACCCTGCGCAGGGTCGAAGCGACCCGCGTCGACATGGAGACTTTCTGATGAGCCTGCACCCTGTTCCGTCGGATTTCGAGGCGCGCTGCAATGCGACCTTCGACGCGGTGATGTGGGCGCTGGCGCGTCCGGGAGTGATGCGCGACCTGCCTCAGGCGGGCCTTGCGCAAGTCGTCGACGCGCTGATCGACCGGGAATGTGCGGTCCATTGCCCGGACGAGGCGCTGGCCATGCTGGCGCGGCGCACCGGGGCGGAGCTTGTGGGGCCGGAGGCGGCGGATCACGTCTTTGCCGAAACGGTCACGCCCGAGATGCCGGACCGTCTGGCCTGCGGTTCCGATCTGCATCCTGAGGACGGGGCGACGCTTGTGGCCGGTGCCGTGTTCGGAACCGGGCAGCGCCTGCGTCTCACCGGGCCGGGTGTGGACGTCGAGGTGATCGTGACCATTGGCGGTCTGCCCGGTGACTTCTGGCAGCGGCGCGCGGGGGCGATGCGCTATCCGATGGGGTTCGAGATGTTGCTGGTCGATGGCGCGCGTCTGATCGGCGTGCCGCGATCCACGGTGGTGGAGGTGCTCTGATGGCCTATGTGGCGACCCGCGGCGGCGAACGCGCGATCGAACAGTCTCAGCGGCTGTTCAAGGCCGAGATGGGCGAGATCACCCCCGAGCGTGTGGCCGAGATCCGCGCGGCGATGCCCTATCTCATCGACCGGGTGATGGGCGAAGCGTCTCTTTATGACGAAGACCTTGCCGCTTTGGCTTTGGCGCAGACAGGCGGCGAGCTTTACGAGGCGGTGCTCTTGCTGCGGGCTTGGCGGACGACGCAGCCGCGCATCGCTGTGGCGGAACCGGTGACGCAGGAGGGGTTGTTCACTCATCGGCGCATTTCGGCGACGTTCAAGGACATTCCCGGTGGGCAGGTGCTTGGGCCGACGATGGATTATGCGCATCGCATCCTCGCGACCGAGGTGCTGGACGGTGAGGTGCACCGCCCCGATCCGGTAGAGCCTGCGGCAAGGCCGTCGCCCGCGCGGCAGCCGTCGGTTGCAGAGTGGCAGGCGGAGAACGGTCTACTTACTGCGGCTGTCCCAGACACGACGGTCGGCAACGACATCCCCGACGTGACGCGCGAACCGCTGCTGTTTCCGGCGAAGCGCGCGCACACCTTGCAAAGCCTTGCACGGGCGGAAACGGGGGGCGTGCTGGCGCTGGGCTATGCCGCACAGCGCGGCTACGGGCAGGCGCATCCGACGGTGAATGAGTTGCGTCTGGCTGAGGCCGAGATCGTTGTCACCCATCCGCGGGGAACGCAGTTCAGCGCCGGGCGGGTCAAGGTCAGCCAGGCCGAGGTGGTAGACAAGAAGGGTGACGGTCTGCGGCTGGGCTTTGCTGCGACATTGGGCTGGAACGAGGTCAAGGTGATCGCGGCGGCGACGCTGGACCTTAATGCCGAGGGTGCGCCGAAGGGGGCGCCGACCGAAGAGGAGTTCTTCCTCTATCACACCGAAGGCGTCGAAAGTTCAGGCTTCTGCATCCACTTCAAGCTGCCACACTATGTGACCTTCCAGTCGAGCCTCGACGCCATGCGCGATGCCAAGGCCCAAAAGGCCGCCACCGAAAAAAGCCCGGAGCCTGCGGAATGACCCTTCAGACCCTCACCAAACCTTGGGAGCCGATGTCGTATGGCTTTCTGGACGGATCGGCCAAGCGCGAGATCCGGCGCAAGATGATCAAGGCCATCGCGGTGCCGGGCTGCCAGATGCCCTATGCCAGTCGCGAGGTGCCGATGGCGCGGGGGTGGGGCACGGGTGGTCTGCAGGTGTCGCTGACGCTGGTGAACCCGGCGATGCGGGTCAAGGTGATCGACCAAGGGGCCGATGACAGCGTCAATGCCGCGTCGATCCGGCGGTTCATCGCGCGGGTGGCGGGCACGCCGACGACGATGGACACGCTGGAGGCCGATCTGATCCAGTCGCGCCACCGCATCCCCGAAGAAGTGCTGCGCGAAGATCAGGTGCTGGTCTTGCAGGTGCCGAACCCGGAACCTTTGCGGCCGGTACAGCCGAACATGTCGATTGCCCGGCAGATGCATGCGGATGCGGATTACGGGCGGATGTGGCTGCAGCTTTACGAACAGATCGTCCGGTCCGGGCGCGTCATGCAGGGGGCCAGCTATCCCAGCCTCGTGCATGGGCGGCACGTCATGACCCCATCACCGATCCCGCGCTGGGACGTGCCCAAGCTGCATATGGCGAAACATCTGACCATTCTGTCGGCAGGCCGGGAAAAGCGCATCTTCGCGGTGCCGCCCTATACGCGGGTCGAACCGCTGGTGTTCTCGGACGTGCCCTACAAGGTCGAGGATCATGCCGACCTGACCTGTCATCGCTCGGGAACGCGCGGGTTTTTCATGAACGAGATCCCGCAGGATGACGGTACTTTGGTCTTCGAAGTGTCGGACAGCGCATGGGGCGTCAAGGCGATCCGCCGCCGCGACGGGGAAGAGGTCGCGCTGGGCGAGACCTGGTACAAGAACGGGAAGATGCCGTCATGACGCTTACACTCGACGCACCGCGTATCGTCACCACGCATCCGCTCTTGCAGGTGCATCACGTGTCGAAATCCTATGGATCGGTCAAGGCGCTGCGCGATGTGTCCGCAATTGCCTATCCCGGCGAGGTTCTGGGCATCGTAGGGGAAAGCGGATCGGGCAAATCCACCCTTCTGCGCATGATGAACCTCGAGGAAACGCCGGACTCGGGCAGCTACACGCTCGACCTGCCGGATGTAGAGGGCAATCTTTTCGACCTCGACCGGTTCGCACGCCGGATGCTCTGCGCCACGCGGATCGGGATCGTCTACCAGAACCCGCATCTGGGTCTGCTGATGAAACATTCCTCTTCGGGCAACGTGGCCGAGCGGCTCTTGGTGGCGGGCGAACGCAGTTTCGCGACGCTGCGCGCCAAAGCCACCGCCGCGCTGGAGGCGTCGGAGTTTCCGCTCGACCGGCTGGATGCGCCGCCCATCGAACTGTCGGGGGGGATGCAACAGCGGGTGCAACTGGCCAAGGCCATCGCGCTGGAACCTGCGCTTCTTTTGCTGGATGAACCGACCACCGGGTTGGATGTCAGCGTGCAGGCGCTGGTGCTCGATACCCTCAAGCGTCTGCAACAGGAACGGCGGATCACCATGGTGATCGTCAGTCACGATCTGGGTGTGATCCGCACCCTGGCGGATCGCGTGATGGTCATGCGCGGAGGCGCGGTCGTCGAGGCGGGGCTGGTCGACCAGATATTCCAGGACCCGCAACACGCCTACACACAACAATTGGTGCATGCAAAGCTATGACCCCGGTTCTGGACATCGAAGGCCTGAGCAAAGGCTTTACCCTGCATCATCTGGGCAACCGGATCGAGGCGTTCGACGACATCTCGTTCACCGTTGGCGCAGGTGAGTTCGTGCTGCTCAAGGGGGCGAACGGGGCAGGCAAGTCGACCCTTTTGCGGACGCTCTACCGGTCCTATCTGCCGCGCGCGGGGGTGATCCGGTTCCATTCCGATCATGGCCCTATCGACCTTGCCCGCGCGGCAGATATTGACGTGGCGCATCTGCGGCGGACCGAGATCGGGTTTGTCACCCAGTTCCTGCAGGCGCGGCCCCGCGTCAGTGCCGAGGCCATCGTGGCCGAACCGCTGCGGTTGCACGGTGTGGCGGTGGAAGAGGCGCTGGCGCAGGCGCGGGACGCCTTGGAAACCTTCGGGGTAAAGCCGGACCTGTGGAAGGCCTATCCCACAACCTTTTCCGGTGGGGAGCAGCAGAAGGTGAACCTCGCACGGGCGTTGATCCTGCCGCAGAAACTATTGCTTCTGGACGAACCCACTGCATCGCTGGACGCGCATGCACGCGCGGCGCTGGTGGCCCGACTGGCCGAACTGAAGGCGGCTGGCACCGCGATGATCGGGGTGTTTCACCATCCCGGCGACGTCGAACAGCTGATCGACCGCGTGGTCGATCTCACACCCGATTTCATCAAGAGCGAGGACCGGACCGATGTGGATCTCTGATGTGACGCTGGTGCTTCCCGACCGCGTGGTCAGCCGCGCGTCGTTGCGGATTGCGGAAGGCAAGATTGCCGAGCTTGTCGAACGTCCCGTGCCCGGCGGCATCACCGGCCCGGACCTGACGGTCTATCCGGGCTTCATCGACATGCATGGCGACATGATCGAGCTGGAACTCGAGCCGCGCGCGCGGGTGGATTTCCCGATGGAAGTGGCGCTGGCCTCGCTGGATGCGCGGCTTGCGGCGGCGGGTGTGACAACGGCCTATGCCGCGGTGTCCTTCTCGCGCGGGGCGCGTGACGGGGAACGTCGGTCCTATGCGCATACCAGCCAGGTCATCCGTCAGCTTCACGCGATGCGCGACACCTGCCGGGTCGATCACCGGATCCACGCGCGGTTCGACATCACCTTCGACAATGCGGTCGGTGTGCTGGAGCAATTGCTGGACGATGAGCAGGTCGATCTGGTGTCGCTGATGGATCACACGCCGGGGCAGGGGCAGTACCGCAATCTCGAAGTGCACGTGAAGAACAAAGCGGCGCATCACGGGATTTCGGAAACCGAAGCGCGGCAGATGGTGGCCAATACCATTGCGTTGCGGTCGCGCCCGCAGGAGATCCTGATGGGCAATATCCGCGCGGTGTCGAAAATGTGCGCCGATCACGGAGTGAGCCTTGCCAGCCACGATGATGATACCGTGCCCAAGGCGCATCTGATGGCCGACATGGGGGCGAGGATCGCCGAATTTCCCGTGACGATGGAGGCTGCCAAGGCCGCGGTGGACAAGGGCATGATGACCGCGATGGGTGCGCCCAATGCGATGCGGGGGCAAAGCTATTCGGGCAACCTGTCCGCGCGGGATCTGCATGCGGCGGGGCTCTTGCACATCCTTGCGTCCGATTACCATCCCGGTGCCATGCTGGCTGCCGTCCACGCTCTTGCCCCAAGCGATCCCGACGGGTTGGCCGGGGCGGTGCGGCTTGTATCGGTCAATCCGGCGCGGTCGCTCGGACTGTCGGATCGGGGGACGCTGGCCATCGGAAAACGTGCGGATCTGTTCGTCGCCGATGCGCGTGGCCGGGTCGCACTGACGCTGTGTGGCGGGCAGGTCGTGCATCACAACGGGACGCTCGACCTCGCGGCGGCCAAATCTCCGGCATTTGCCGAGGCGATGGGGTGAGAAGTTCAACGAAACTTCATTCGACGGTGCACTGACTGTTACGTTCGAGACCTAGGGTCAGGCCAAGGAAATTCATTCGGATGAATCGCCATGGCCGGAACCCTCTCGCTCTCGAACGTATCCCGGATTTTCGGAGACACCCGCGCGGTTGACCGCGTTTCGCTCGACATCGCGCCGGGCCAGTTCGTCGGGGTGATCGGTCGCTCTGGGGCGGGCAAGTCGACCATGCTGCGGCTGGTGAACCGGTTGATCGACCCAAGCGAAGGGTCGATCTCGTTCGATGGCACGGAGATCACGGCTCTCAAGGGCAAGGCGCTGCGGGCATGGCGGCGCGACTGCGCGATGATCTTCCAGCAGTTCAACCTTGTCGACCGTCTGGACGTGCTGACCAATGTCCTGATCGGACGGCTGGCCGAGCATGGATTCTTCAGCTCCATGGCGATGCGGTTCACGGATGAAGAGCGCACGATGGCGCTGCAGGCGCTCGACCGGTTGGATCTTGTCCCACAGGCGCTGCAGCGCGCTGGCACGCTTTCGGGGGGGCAGCAGCAGCGTGTGGCCATTGCCAAGGCCCTGGTGCAACGGCCGAAAATCATGCTCGCGGACGAACCCATCGCCTCGCTTGATCCTGCCAATGCCACGCTTGTCATGGACGGGCTCAAGCAGATCAACACCGAAGACGGGCTGACCGTTCTGGTCAACCTGCACACGCTGGACACCGCACGCGCCTATTGCGACCGCATCGTCGCGATGCGCGCGGGGCGCGTGTTCTTTGACGGAACTGCCACGCAGCTCACCGATGACGTTGTCCGCGACATCTACGGGACCGAAGGCCTGCGTGACTTCAACGAAGCCGTGACCTCGACGCAACGGATCGCGGTGACTGCCTGACCTGAAACATCCAACTCGACTGCCAAAATCAACCAACGGGGAGATGACCCATGAAACTGCTCACCACATCGGCGCTTGTCGCCATCATGGCAACCGCAGCCACAGCAGAAGGCTGGAAAGACGATTACCAGGTTCTGAAGTTCGGCATCCTGTCCGGCGAGAACGAAAAAGACCGCCTGATGCGCAACGAGCCGCTGCGCGTCTACCTCGAAGATACGCTGGGTGTTCAGGTCGAAATCTTCACCGCGGGCAATTATGACGGCGTGATCCAGGCGCTCGCCGCCAACCAGATCGAGATCGCGCGTCTTGGCTCTTCGTCCTACGCTGCCGCCTATACGGCAACAGAGGGTGGCGTCGTGCCGACGCTGACGTCGCGCAAAACCGATGGGTCCACCGGCTATTTCTCGATTGTCGTCACACGCTGTGACAGCGGAATCACGTCTTTGGAAGACGCCAAGGGCAAGGTCCATGCCTTTGCGGACCCAGACAGTACCTCGGGCTATGCGGTGCCGTATTACAACATGATCACGCGTGACGGGTTCAAGCCGGAAGAGTTCTTCGGCACCGTCACCTTCTCGGGCAGCCACGAAGCCGGTGTGAGCGGGGTGGTCAACGGAACCTTCGACACAGCCGCGACCTATCAGAACAATGATGTCGACGGCATCTATCAGCGTATGGAAGAAAAGGGCATGATCGAACCCGGTCAGGTCTGCAAGATCTGGGAAAGCCCGGAAATCACCTCCGGCCCGTGGACATTCCGCAAGAACCTGCCCGAAGCGCTGATCGAAGACGTGACAGCCGCGATAGAGAGCTTCCCGGACGCCGATCCGGAGGGCTGGAAGCTCTATTCGTCCTGGACCGCGGACGATCCCAACCCGGAAGCCGGTTTCCAGCGCGTCAACGCCGAGCGTTACCAGTGGATCATCGACATGCGCGCGTGGATCAAGGACCAGCGTCGTTCGGGGTCGTGATCCATTGACCTGATGGGGAAGCCGCGCTTCTCCACGCCCATGGTGCCTTTCGGGCGCCATGGGTGACGTTTGCATGGCACGGGTCCCGCCCGGGCCATTCGCGCCACGACCGGAGTACAGCATGTCCGCAACAGCCGATTTCCCCGATCTTGCCCGAACCGACCGCGCGGCGGCCCTGTCGGCCTTCGAGGCGGAGTTCGCAGCGCAGCGCCGGTATGCGCGCCGTGCCTGGGCCATCGGCGCCGGTCTGTTCCTGATCGTTTTCCTGCTGACGGCGTGGATCGGCGATTTCTTCAAGGTCACGCAGGTGACCATGCCGGACGGATCGCGCGACTGGCGCTGGATCATCCCGGCGGGCATTCCGCGTCTTGGCGAATATATCGAAAAGACCATCCCGACCCTGCGCTGGGAGACCCTTGGCGCGGATTTCGCCAACTGGTTCTGGCGCTGGAAGATCTGGATGGAGCTGTTGTTCGAAACCGTCCTGATCGCCTTCATGGCGACGGTGTTCGGAGTGATCGGCGGGTTTCTTCTGTCCTTCCCGGCCTCGCGGAACCTTGCGCCCAACACATGGGTCCTTTGGATCACCCGCCGCTATCTCGAGATCGCGCGGACCGTGCCGGAGCTGGTCTGGGCGCTGATCTTCGTCTTCTGTTTCTCCGTCGGGCCGATGGCCGGGGTTCTGGCCATCGGGCTGCATGCGGCGGGCGCTCTGGGCAAGCTGTATTCCGAGGTCAACGAGAACATCGACATGCGCCCGCTCGAAGGTGTGAAAGCCGCCGGTGGCACGTGGTTCGACCAGATCCGCTACGGGGCGGTGCCGCAGGTGATGCCCAACATCATCAGTTACACGCTGCTGCGGTTCGAGATCAACGTGCGCGCCTCGTCGATCATCGGCTATGTGGGTGCGGGTGGTCTGGGGCAGGAATTCCGCACCGCCATGAGTTTTCAGGAATACACCGACCTTTCGGCGCTCTTCGTCATCATCTTCGTGACCGTGATGATCATTGACTACGGGTCGGAAAAGCTGCGCCACCGGATCATTCACCTTGAGGAGACCCAGCCATGACCGTCACCCCGGAGCAGATCGCCGAGGCACGCGCAAACGTTCCGCTGGCCTTTCAGGCCCCGTTGCCGGTGCGCCTGCGCCGCTATGCGCTCTGGGCGTTTTTCGTGGGGCTGTTCTGCTGGTGCCTTTACGATTTCAACTTTTCGCCCGCCCGCATCTGGGAGGGGCTTGGGCGCTTCGGCACTGTCGCAAGCTTCATGTTCCCGCCCTATATCTGGACCTCTTGGGCCGAGTTCTCGGAAATCCTCAATGGTCTGGGCGAGACCCTCGCGATCGCCTTTCTGGGCACGGTGCTGGGCGCGGTCTTTGCCTTTCCGCTGTCCTTTCTCGGGGCCAAGAACATCAATCGCCTGAACTGGCTGCGCCTGTCGACGCGGCGTGGCTATGACGTGATCCGCGCCTTCGAGACGCTGATCCTTGCGCTGATCTTCATCCGCGCCTTCGGGCTGGGGCCGCTTGCGGGCATCCTTGCCATCGCGGTGAGCGAGATCGGCACCTTTGCCAAGCTGTTCTCCGAAGCTATCGAGAACACGTCGAACAAACCCGTTGAAGGCGTCAAAGCCTCGGGCGGATCGCGGTTGCAGCAAATCCGTTTCGGCATCGCCCCGCAGGTCAACCCGGTGATCCTGTCGATCCTGCTCTACAACTTCGAGTCCAACGTGCGGTCGGGCACGATCCTTGGCATCGTCGGGGCTGGCGGGATCGGGTTTCTGCTGTCCGACCGCATCGCGGCCTATCGCTGGGGCGAGGCGTGGTCGATCATCTTCCTGATCATCGCCATGGTCTACGTGATCGACTGGCTGTCCGGCCTGATCCGGCAACGGCTGATCGGAAAGACGGACCTGGCGAAGTGAGCCATCCGCGGCGGATCATGATCATTGGCAGCGCGGGGTCTGGCAAGAGCACGCTTGCGCGGCAGATCGGGGAGGCACGGAAGCTGCCCGTCTATCATATGGACCGCGAAGTATTCTGGCTGCCGAACTGGGTGGAACGGAGCAAGGATGATCAGTTGCGGCAGGTCGAACGGATTGTCGCACTCGACGCCTGGGTGTTCGAAGGCAACAATTCCCGCACCTTCCACTTGCGTGAAGCGCGGGCCGACATGCTGATCTGGCTGGATGTCGCGCTCTGGAGGCGGGCTCTTCGGGTGCTGCGCCGATCCCTGAGCCACCGGAGTGAGGCCCGCCCGGACATGGCCGAGGGCTGTCCCGAACGGCTGCGGATGCTGCCGGGGTTTCTGTGGTTCATCCTGTCGACTGCAAGCGAGGGTCATCGCAAGCAATCGGACTTTTTCAACAGGTCTGCGCTCTGCAAGATCCGGCTGACCGGACTTCGCGCGACGGACACCTTCCTGGAGACCCTGACATGAGTGGCGCTGGATCGAAGAAACACCTCACCGAAGCCCCGAACATCCATCCCGAAGCCAGCGTTGTGGACTGCGAACTGGGGGCTTGGACCGAGGTGGGCAAAGGCACGTCGATGCGGGCGTCGACCATGGGGGATTGGTCCTACATTACCCAGGATTGTCATGTCGTATGGACCAGCATCGGCAAGATGTGCTCGATCGCGAATTCCACGCGCATCAATCCCGGCAACCATCCGACATGGCGCGCAGTCCAGCATCACAGCGTCTACCGGGCCGAGGCCTATGGGCTTGGCGAGGACGACCACGACTTCTTTGACTGGCGCAAGTCGGATTGGGTGACGATCGGTCATGACGTGTGGATCGGCCACGGTGTGACCGTGACGGCAGGTGTGACCATCGGGACAGGGGCCGTGATTGGTGCGGGGGCAGTTGTGACGCGCGATGTCGCGCCCTATACGGTTGTGGGAGGCGTTCCCGCACGCCCGATCAAACGCCGCTTCACCGAGGCTCAGGCCGAGGCGCTGCAGGAGATCGCGGTCTGGGATTGGCCAAGAGAGAAATACAAAGCGGCATTGCCGGACATACGGGCGCTCGACATCGATGCCTTCATTGAAAAATATCGCCGCTGACCCGCCGCCCGAGCAACCTGCGCGCCGCATTTTCGATACCGGGTTCCTGTTCCTTGCGCTTTCCGCGCTTCTGGCTGGCGTGCTGGTTGTCGTGCTCAAGGGGTGGGACCGAGCGGCTGAAATCGCGCTGTCCGAGCTGTGGTTCATGACCGTTCTCGCCCCCAAGATCGCGGCCGGCATGTTCATCGCGGCCACGCTGCCGCTGCTTCTTCCGCGCGACAAGGTGGCGATCTGGATTGGCCGGGAAAGTGGCCTTCGAGGGCTGCTTCTGGCCGCTTTCGCGGGAGCAGCGATCCCCGGCGGTCCGGCAATGACCTTTCCGCTGGCGGCGAGTTTCGGTCTTGTCGGCGCGGATGTCGGTGCGATCATGACCTTCGTCAGCAGCTGGGCACTGCTCAGCCTGAACCGCACGCTGATCTGGGAGTTTTCCTTCCTGCCGGTCGATCTGGTCTGGTGGCGCATTCTTTTGTGCCTGCCGGTGCCGATCCTGGTCGGGATGGCGGCGCGGGCGGTTTTCGGTCGGAGTTCCGAGTGAACATTCTCATTGGAACAGTCCTGCTGGGTGCCGTGGCGCTGTGGCTTTACTGGCGCCTGCCCAATGCCGAATGGCGCGCTGCCGGGATGGCGAATGCGTGGCGCATGGCGCAGTTCACCGCCCCCCGGATCATCGTGGCCCTTCTGGGGGCCGGGTTTTTTGCCGAGCTGCTGCCCCCCGAGCAGGTGCGCGCACTTTTCGGAGAAGGGGCCGGGGTGTCGGGTGTTCTTCTGGCAATTGCCTTGGGTCCCATCACGCCGGGTGGCGCTTTTGTGGCTTTTGCGGTGGGGGCGGCGGCACTCAAGGCGGGGGCCACATCGAGCCTTGTCGTCACCTATGTCACCGCGTGGTCGCTCTATTCCGCGTCGCGGTTTCTGGCCTATGAACTGCCCCTGATGGGCCGACAGTTGGCCTTGCGTCGGTTGATCCTGTGTCTGCCGGTGCCCTTCGTGATTGCCGGTGCGGCGCATGTCTTCTGATCGGGCCGGGATTGAGCCGCTGCTCGTGCGGCCGACCCAGAGGCATCTCGAGTCCTACCGGTCCGCTTTGAAGACAGGGTGGTCGCCGGACAATCTGCGCCCCAAGGCCGCCGAAGAACAGCTTGCTGCACTCGCAGCTGACCCCAAGGCATTCCTTGACCGAATGCACGACCCCGAGGCCAAGGGGCCACCGGTACGGCTGCCCGATGGGTCCGAAGTGCCGCGCTTGCCAGGTCTGCGGCGCTGGATCTGGCAGGACGGGTTCTGCGGAAGCATCGGCTTGCGCTGGCAGCCGGGCAGCACTGACCTGCCGCCCCATTGCCTTGGTCATATCGGCTACGCGGTGGTTCCGTGGCGGCGGGGCGAGGGGCTTGCCACGCGGGCTATGATCGAGTGTCTGCCGCTTGCGCAGTCCTATGGCCTGACCCATGTGGACCTGACCACTGACCCGGACAACCTCGCGTCGATCCGCGTCATGGAAAAGGCCGGTGCGCGGTTCGTGAAGACCTTCACGCGCGTCGATGCATTGGGTGGTGCTACAAGCGTGCTGTATCGAATTGACCTCTGACAGGAGCCTGTCTGCATGCCCGACAGTCAGATTGACACCGACCGTCTGATCCTTATCCGTCCGGCGCCGGAGCATCTTGACGCCTATGTCTCATACTGTGCCAGTGCGCGGGCGCGGTTTGTTGGTGGGCCGTTCGATGCCACCAAGGCGTTCGAGAAATTCTGTGCCATGGCCGGGCATTGGACGCTGCGGGGGTTCGGTCGGTATGTCGTCACGCTTCGGGATGGCGGACGGGCAATCGGCCATGTCGGGGCGTTGCAGATCGACGCTGCGGATCCGCCCGAGATGACCTGGAGCCTGTGGACCGACACCGCCGAAGGCAAGGGGATCGCGCACGAGGCGGCTGCGGCGTATCTTGCGGGTGCCAAAGCGCGGCTCGGTCTTTCCGAGGTGATCATCCGGATCGCCGAGGGCAACATCCGGTCGCACAGTCTTGCCCGTCGGTTGGGAGCGACGCTGGATGAGAGCGCTGTTGCGCCCGGTTGGATGCCGGACGCCGTGACCTACCGCCTGACGCTCTGACGTCCTTCAGTGGTGCGAAGACAGCCGGTTTGCACGGGCATCAGCCTGCGCGCGCGCAATCCAGTTCTGGATTTTCTCTTTTGGCGCTCCCGAGAATTCGGCTGTGCCATTGGTGTCGAAGATATGCTTCCGGGGGTCGAAAACACGTGGGGAACGGGCGGTGTCTTCCTTGATCCAGACGGCAACAACTTGCTGCGCTTCATCAAGTTCCGCGATGTAGTAGGTCATTCGTCAACCATGATCGTGTCGCACCCGCAGGACGCTAGGCAGCCGGTCACGATTCGGCAAGCGCGCGCAGCCGCGACTTTGGTCACACGGCCAACCCCAGGTCCTGCAAGGCCTTGAATCCCTTGGGAATGTCCATCTTGTCGCGGAGTTCCAGAACAAGGTGAGGCGCAGTGCTGCACGCGCCCAAAGCCCGGAAAACGGCGGTCCATTCGATCTCGCCTTCGCCGGGCGCCCAATGCCGGTCTGCATGGCCGTCGACGTCCTGCAGATGCACATGGGCCAGTTGGTCGCCCGCGTCGCGGACGAAATCCTCGACCGGCGGGGCGCCGGACATGCGGCGTGCAAGCTGCGCATGGCCCGTGTCGATGGACAGCGCGATGGCGTTGGAGTTGAAGCTGTCCACCATGGCGCGGCGTGTTTCGGGGCGCACATCCTGGATGTTCTCGATCACAAGGGTCTGACCGGCCGCTTCGGCTGCCTCCACAACCGGGCGCAGGGTGGCATGGATCCGGTCCAGCTTGGCCTCGGCATAGCCTTTCCAGCTGAAGACATTGTTCTGGAACCAGAGCGTGTAGGGGGAATGCAGCACCATCTGGCGTGCCCCGATCCGGTCCGCGGCTTCGAGCGCCTTGAGCAGACGGGCCGTGATCAGCGGTTGCAGAACCGGATCCTTGTTGTCGATGTCCAGCCCTTCGAACGGGCCGTGGATGCCGACGCGGCCTGTATGCCCGTCCAGAGCCGCCCTTACGGCTGCGATGCGGTCCTCGTATTCGGTTGTGAGGGCGGCATGGGACATGAAATCCTGAATTTCGATGTCGCGGTCTGCGTCGAACAGCCAATCGCGGTGATCCGCGATCTCGGCGGCTTTGAGGCAGGCTCCGATCTTGAGCGGGGTCATGCGGGCGTCTCCTTGAAGCATGGTCTGCAGTCAGGTCGTCATGGCACGGCACTGCAACCGCGCCATGACAGAGGGTCTATCCTGCGGGCTGGCCGCGATAGGCCGGGCGTCCCGCCACCCATGTGCCGCGAATGGCTGGCGGATGACCGTCGGGCCAATCCACCAGCACGAGATCGGCGCGGTTGCCGACGGCGATCACGCCGCGATCCGTCAGGTTCATGGCCCGCGCTGGCCCGGACGACACCAACGACCAGAGGCGCAGACGGTCGGCGCGGCGGTCGGCGTCCAGACGGGACACGGCCGCGAGCATCGCGGGGTAGAAGTAATCCGAGGCCAGTGCATCGCAGAGCCCGGCCTCGACCATGTCGCCCGCCGCCAGAGAGCCGATATGGCTGCCCCCGCGCGCGGCATTCGGCGCGCCGAAGATGATCGTGTCGCCATGGGCGCGCGCAGCCTCGGCAGCTTCCAGCACCATCGGGAATTCGGCCACGCAGGCACCCCGGTCGCGGAACCAGGCGCGGGTTTCGGCGCGCGTGTCGTCATGGCTGAGCATCGGCGCGCCTTTTGCACGGGCCATCGCCGCGACGGTTTCGATGGCATTCGGCACGTCACTGCGCCGGTCCCAGATCTCCCCCAGCAGGGCAATGTAATCGTCCTCGCTGATGCCCGAGCGATGGGCCTTGGACGCCGTGCGTTTGCGCATGCGGTCATCATCGAGTTCGGCCACCGTGAAATCCGGGCTGAATTCGAACGCGCGATCCTGGATCGGCACGTCATAGGCCCGCATGGTCATGGACGTGTGATCGTTGAAGGCAACCGACGGCAGCAGCGGTGCGTCCAGCGCCCATTCGATTGTTTCGAGCGCCTCGAACGCGAAGGTTTCCCATCGCAGTTGCACGCGGTTCTCGACCAACAGCCTGGGGGCGAGATCGCGGATCGCCTGCATGACCTCACGTCCTCGTGCCACATCGCGCAGGCCCGGTTCCCAGCCCAGCGTCAGGGCGTGATAGGCCGTTGCGATCCCGTTTGTGGCGAGCTGGCGGTCGGTGTCGAGGACGGCGGCTTCGGTCGGGAAGAACACGCCGGGTCGGGGCATCAACTGCCGTTCGAACGCATCGCCATGCACGTCGATCAGGGCAGGGGCCAGAATGAGACCGCGCGCGTCGATCACCTCGCCCTGCCCGGGGCCGCCGATTTCGGCGATGTTGCCCTCCGCGATGGTGACGGTCGTGTCCTGGATGCCGTCGGGCAGATAGACCTGCGCGCCTTCGAAACTCTGTATCACAACCGCTCCATCACAAGGTGCCAATGCCATGAGCCGGGTGTCTCATGTTCGCGGTCTTCGAGCCAGCGGCATTCGAAGCCGGAAAACAGCGCCAGCAGTTCTGCCGCTGTGCAGAAGTAATGCGGATGCATCTTGTCCGTCCCCGGCGCGTCGAACACCCAGGCGTTTCGACTGATCTCGCGTCCGGGGTATTTCGCGGTTTCGCAGGGCAGCCTGCGTTTTGACAGCATGGTGCCAAGATAGGTGCCGCCGGGCTTCAGCACGCGGCGGATGTCGCCGATGGTGCGCAGCAGGATGTCTTCATCGCCATGATAGATCACGTTCCAGCTCAGGACGTGATCGAAGCTGTGATCCGCGAAGGGCAGCGCGTGCATGCGCGCCTTGACGGTTTCGACACCCCCGATACGGTCGATCTCGGCCAGTCCTTCCGCCGCGGCGTCCAAGGCCACCACGTCGAACCCCTGCGCCGCCAGCCAGAGCGCATGCCGCCCGACGCCCGCGCCCAGATCGAGGATGCGCGCACCGGGGGCGAGCCCTGCGGCCCAGCTTTTCACATCCTCTTCCGGGGTCAGCCATTTGCTGCCCGCTTGGATCCCGGCCCACTGGTCGTTCCAGTGCTGATCCGCCGTGTCTGTCTTCACTTTTGTTCTCCGATAATGCGTGTGCGGGCCCAGCCCGAGAGGTGTTCGATGGCGATGACCACGACCGCGATCATCAGGATCACGGTCATCGCGGTCGGGTAGTCGAAGAGATCAAACCCGACCTTCAGCTCGATCCCGATGCCGCCCGCGCCGACGAGGCCCAGGATGGTCGACGACCGCACCGCCTTTTCAAACGCGTAGAGCCCGGTCGAGACAAAGGCCGGCATGGCTGCGGGAATGGTCGCGCAGGCGACCACGTCGATCTTGCGCGCGCCGGTTGCGGTCAGGCTTTCCGCAGGCCCTTTGTCGGTCGCTTCCATGTCATCGGCAAAGAAGCGGCCGCAAAAGCCGATCGTGTCCACCGCGATGGCCAGCATGCCCGCAAAGGGACCAAGACCCACTGCCACGACAAAAACCAGTGCCCAGGCAATGTCGGGCACCGCGCGAATGAACCCGAGGATGGTGCGCACGATCTGGTTGACGGCCGGACCCGCGATCAGCCCGCGCGCGGCCAGAAGGGCGATGGGCACCGACAGGATCACGCCGATCACCGCACCGGCCACTGCGATCTGAAGAGTCTCGACCATCTTCCAGTCCAGTCGGGCCAGGACCTGAGGTTCGAGATTGGGCGGAAAGGCCCGGGTGGCGAAATCGGCAAAGCGTGGTGGTGCCGTCATCACCTTGTCGAGCGAAAAGCCAGCGCCTGCGAGACACCAGAACAGGATGACAAGGCCAAGGACATAGCCCAGAAACGACAGCGCCGAAGGGCGTTCGATGCGGGCCGGAGCGAGTTCAGTCATAGAGCCCTCGCAAATCCGAAGGTGCCAGTGATGCGGCGGTCGCGTCGAGTTTCAGCTGCCCGTTGGACAAGCCCAGAACGCGGTCGCCGAACCGCAGCGCATGTTCGATATTGTGTGATGTGAAGACAACCGTGACGCCTTCGTCCTTCACCAGACGGAAGAACAGCGCCATGACGTCTTCCCCCGCAGACGGGTCGAGCGAGGCGCAGGGCTCGTCGGCGAACAGAACCTTGGGGCGGCTGACAATTGCGCGGGCGATGGCGACACGCTGCGATTGCCCGCCCGACAGCCGGTCCGCGCGGCGGGTGGCGAAGTCGGCCAGCCCGACCTTGCCCAGAGCCTGCATCGCGGCCAGGCGCGAGGCCTCGGGGGCGAGCATGTGCGACCAGTGCCGCACGCCCGGCGATTGGCCCAGAAGCCCGTGGATCACGTTGGAAAGAACCGACAGGCGAGGCACGAGGTTGTGTTTCTGCGACACGAGGCCGACCTGTGCGCGCAGTCCGCGCAACGCGGCGCCCTTGGCACCTGAGGTTTCCTCGCCCAGAAGGTGAACGCTGCCCGAACTGACCGGGATCAGCCCCATGAGACAGCGCAACAGGGTCGATTTGCCCGCGCCATTGGCCCCCACCAGCGCGACGGCCTCGCCGCGGGCAAGACGGAAGCTCACATCCTCGAAGATCGCCGTCTCGCCAAAGCGCTTGGCCACATGGCGCGCTTCGATGTCGACAGGCGACACCAGGACGCTGCGCGCCCCAGGTACCACCGGCTGCACGCGAGGTGCAGCCGGGTCCTTGAGACCAAGATCACTCACCGATGAAATTGTCGAATTGCGGGTAGCCCGCATTGGCATACATCGAGCGCACGTAGTCATAGGCGCTGTCCTCGATCGCGACGAGGTCCATGCCGACATATTTGTCGTTTTCTTCATGTGCGGTGATGCCTGCGATGATCTGCGCCTTGTTGTCGAGGATGGCGTCGCGCACCTTCATCGCCGCGTCCTGCGGCACATGCGCGCCGACCATGATCATGTCATTGGGCAGGTCGCCCGAGCGCGCGATCATCTTGAAGAACCCGTAGGGCAGTTCGTCCTGACCGTTCCGCACACCGACAAAGGTGCCCGCGTTCATGCCAAGCGCGTCGATATCGCCGTTCTTGAGCGCCTCGAACGCGATGTTGCGCGAGGTGTGGGTCTTTTCGATGTCGTTCACCGGATCGACGCCGTAATCGGCCAGCAGCTGCATGGGGCAGAGCATGTTCGACGTCGAGCCGATGTCGCCGAATGCAACCTTCTTGCCCTTCAGATCGGTCGGCACATTGAGGCCGCTGTCGGCGCGCACGACGATGGTGCAGTGGTAATCCGGACGGCCGAGGCCAATCAGGGGTGTTGCGTTGGTCAGTTTGTTGATGACGACGTATTCGGCCGGGCCGGAGACCACGAAATCCACGGTTTCACCGCGCAGGGCTTCTGCCGCTGCCGTGCGAGAGTTGACCGGGAAGAACTCGAATGTATCCCCGGTCGCGTCTTCCAGCGCGGTCTTGAACGGACCCCATTCGAGCTGCAGGCGCTCCATGCCTTCGACATCTGTCACGGCGAGCTTCCAGGTCTCTGCGGTGGCACCGAAGGCGGTTGCCGCAGCAAGGCCCAGTCCGAGTACGAGTGATTTGAATTTCATGACAGCCTCCGTTGGTCATTCATCCGAATGAATCACCGCAGGCTGTGGCAATCGTTCAAAGCTTTGATGAAGTGTTTGTAAAACTTCCCGCTCCGGCCGGTGGCCGGGGGTTCATGCGTGGGTCACGACGTTTCCGGTTCCAGCGATTCCCGCGCGTAGAACCGTTCGGCGATCCGGACCGCGCGGCCGGTGCGGAAGAGTTCCGGCATGCTCCATTCCGGTTCGTCCCCGGCAAAGAGGTCAAGAAACGCAATCGCCAGCGACGGGTCCTTTTCCACATTCTCGCGGAAGCTCCACCAGGTGCGGCTTTCATTCAGGCGGTCGCTGGGATGCTGTTCGGAGTGGAAATCTGTTTCGAGCACAAGGCCCCGCACATTCAGGCAGAACGCGACATAGAGATAGCCTTCAGGCCAGAAATAAGCGGGGTTCGAGTCGTCCGCCGAGTCGGGCCGGCTGATCAGCGCGACAGGCTTGTGCTTGATCAGCGTCCGCAGCATCAGCCCGGCGGCGAAGCCGACATAGGCGGGCTTGTCGTCATCCCGTGTCGGTTTTTGCGCTTCGAACGCCTTGAGCCATTCGGCAAAGACCTGCGCCAGAGCCCCGCGATCCACCGAGAACGCATTGCCGGTCTGGGCCTCGGTGTTGCGCACCTGCTGGTCGAACGCGTCCACGAACCAGCGCAGCCGCTGGGCGGATTTGCGCAGCGGCTGGTCTGGGCTCTGTGTTTCGGGAACCGGCATGGATCGGGGTCCTACAAATGCGATGACGTGTCAGAAAGGAAATCGGCAAACGCACCGGGATTGCCAAGGGCGCTCGCGGCCTCGGTCTGCAGGGCCCGGACCAGAGCCATGGACAGATCGAGCAATTTCTCCTCCTCCACAAGGTTCTCGGCACGTTTCGAGGCCAGCCAGACCGCGATGGCGACGAGGGCAAGATCGACCTCGGTCTCTTCGGCGTCGGTGATGCCGCGCGCAAGACCGGGCATGAGGCCGATGGCCGAGGACTGGCGCAGGTCCAACACGATGGCGGCGGTGTTCTGACATCCCGTCAGGGCGCTGTCCCGTCCCAGACGCGACAGGCGGTCGGCGACGATGGTCTCGCTGATCAGATGGCGGTGTTCCACGCTGGTCTCGTTGAGATGCTCCCAGGCATAGACGATCACCCGCGCGGCGGCTGGAACCCCGGAGGGATCCGCCGTGCTGCCGGTTGCAAACTCTGCGGCCGCGCGGATCTGGTCCATGTCGATGGGTGCATGGATCAGGCGCTTGCCCGCCTGCTCAAGCGCCTGCATGGCGTGCTGAAACCGGCTGCGCAGGGGCTCGGGCAACAGTTTGGCGGCGGGTTCGAGCATGTCTTCGGTTGCATCCGCCAGCGAGGCCACCCCCCGCAACGCATCGCGGATCGGCATGTTGAGGTCGGGCAGAAGGCTGAATTTCCGTTGATTGGCAATCATGATGTCCACCTGTGGTTCGTCATGCTAGCACTTGCGGGGCGGCTGATCTAGGCGTGGTGCAGGCCATCTGCCTGCCGAAGCGGAGCGCCGTGTCGCACACCGTCCGCCGCGATATGTCCCGGTTCAGGAATGGCTCTCCGCCCGTTCCACCGTGCGGTCGGGCTGTTTTTCGGCGGTCTCCAGCAGCGTGCGTGCCGTGATCTCGTCCGTGATGAGAACGGTCGGGACAAGCGACGTGATCGTTGCACGCAGGATCTCGATCTTCTCGCGGCCGCCGGACATCAGGATCTTCTTGGGGATGCGCTTGAGCCGGTCCAGCGACATGGAGATCGAGCGCTGGTTCACCGGGTGGTCGATGACGTTCCCGTCGCGGTCAAGGAAGTGGTACAGGAAGTCGCCAACGGCCCCAGCCGCGATCAGCGACTGGCGGTCCGATTCCGTGATGTGGCCGGACCGGTAGGATGTGGTGAGCGACGTGATCCCGCCGCAGGACAAAAGCGCGGCGTCGCAGGCTTCGGCCAATTGCAGGATCTGATCAAGGCCGCAATTCTCGAGCAGGGCGTGGCGGGTCTGCGGCGAGTCGACAACCGCCGGGGCCGAGATCAGGTATCCCTCTGCCTCGAACAACTCCGCGAATTGCCAGGCGAATTCCGCCGGGTTGAACCGTCGGGCCTGGGCAATGCCGCCCAGCAGCGACACGACGCGGACGTCCGACAGGGGGCGTTCCTCGATATAGGGGAGCATCGCATGCAGCGTCTTGCCCCAGCCCACGCCGATGGTCATTCCGTTCCGCATGAGCTCGGACACATAGGTGCCCGCGGCCGACGCAATGACACGCGTGGGATCGTCTTCCATCGCTTCGAGCGGAGCGACGATGGCCTGTTCGAGGCCGAAGCATTCCTGGAGCCTTTGCTGGAGTTCCACCAGTACGGTCAGTTCGGATTTGATCCGAATGACCACCTCGCCGCGTTTCTTGGCTTCCGACAGAAGACGCGTGACCGTGATGCGGTTGATGCCGAGTTTTTTGCCGACATCGGATTGGGTCATCCCCTCGATGTAGTAGAGCCAGGCCGCGCGCACCCGAAGCTGGTCCTGCGATTTAGCCATCGGTTCGCCTCCTGCTGATCCGGCCTGCGCCGCGTGTCTTTTAGGGATAGCCGAAGTTTTTGCCGGGTGACAATGAACATCTGATCAAACACTTGACGCGATGATCCGCCCGACAGCGTCGCTGCATTCGATCTGCGGCATGTGCCCGATCCCGTCGAAGAGGTGCAGCGCCATGGTGCCCGGCGCGCGCAGGGCGTGTTTCCAGGGCAGGATCGCGTCCTGTTTGCCCCAGATGATCCGGGTGGGCGTGTCGATCCGGTCCAGCGCCGCGCGCAGGTCGAAGGCCTGTACCCCGTCTGGAAAGAGCACGTCAGCCAGCCGCGTCTGAGCCGCGCGCAGGTTCGGGTCGGCGCGCCCCGCCATCGCCAGCCGCACGTAGCTGTCGGTGATCAGGTCTTCCTCCGCCACGAGACTTCGCAGCCATGGGCCCAGACTTTCGGCGCGCGTCGCGCGGCAAATGCCGGACAGCGCCGCCCCGTTGATGTCGGGCCCCAGACCGGCTGGCGCAATCAGGGTGAGCGAAGACAGACGCTTGGCGCGGGTGTCGGCCAATGCAAGGCTGATCGCACCGCCAAGGCTGTGACCGACCAGATGTGCTGTCTCGAGGCCCAGACCATCGAAGGTTCGGCGCACCTCGCGGACCAGATCGGCAAAGCTGTCGATGCGCAGCTTGGGCGATTTGCCATGTCCGGGCAGGTCAATGCGGATGATCGGTCTGTGCTTGAGATGCGCTTCGACGGCGGCCCAGGACGTGGCGTCGTTGGCAAACCCGTGGATCATGACGACGGGAGTACCGGTGCCGCCCTTGGAACGGGTCACGGCCAGATCGCCGGTTTCCGCCTTGAACGACGCGGGAGCGGTTGGGGCAGGGCGCGCCTCGCCCTGTTTGAGGATGGTCTCCACATCCAAAGCCTGAACCCGTCCGCGCGGGCCGGTTCCGATCAGGTCGGCAATGCGCAGGCCCGCTTCCGCCGCAAGCGCCCGGGCGCGCGGTGTGGCACGCACCTTGTCGGTTGCGGTGTCGGTTTCGACAGCTTCGGCGGCTGTGACCAGCTCCAGTTCCGGCTCGGCCTCTGCGCTTGGTGCCTGCGCAGGCTCGGGCTTGGCATCAGCCTCGGACTGGCCCGCGAACGGGGCGGGTTGCGGCCCGACGTCTTCGCCGTCCGCATAGAGCCAGGCACAAGGGGTGCCGATGGGGATTTGCATCCCTTCGGGCGCGGTGTGGTGAAGAATGCCATCACCCGGCGACTCGACCTCCATCGCGGCCTTGTCGGTTTCGATGTCGAACAGCGGATCACCCTTGGCCACGCGGTCGCCCTCGGCGACGTGCCACGACATGATCTTGCCCGTGGCCATGTCCATGTCGACCTTGGGCATGATGACTTCGGTGGGCATCAGACGCGTCCCTTTGCTAGATTGCGCGCGGCCTCGAGAATGTCGGGCACCTGCGGCACAACTGCCTTTTCGAGCTCCGGATTGTAGGGGATCGGACACTCCGCACCGCCCAATCGGATGATCGGCGCATCGAGATAATCGAACGCATCGCTTTCCGCGACCATGGCCGACACTTCGGCGCCCACGCCCAGCGTCTTCACGGCTTCGTAGACGCAGATCAGCCTACCGGTCTTGCGCACCGACGCCAGAACCGTGTCGCGGTCCATCGGGCGAATGGTGCGCAGGTCGATCACCTCGGCGTCGATACCGTCCTCCGCCAGTTTGGCCGCCGCGTCGAGAGCCTTGTGCACCATGATCGACGTGGCGACGATAGTCAGGTCCTTGCCCTCGCGCATGACGGCCGCCTTGCCGATGGGCGTCGTGTAGTAGCCCTCGGGCACATGCGCCTTCATCTTGTAGAGCAGCTTGTGCTCGTAAATCATGACGGGGTCGGGATCTTCCAACGCGGCCAGCAACAGGCCCTTGGCGTCTTCAGGCGTCGCGGGCTGTACCACCTTGAGACCCGGCACGTGGGCTGTCCACGCCTCAAGGCTCTGGCTGTGCTGGGCGGCCGCCCCGGTGCCCGAGCCTGAGGGAAAGCGCATGACCACGGGAACCGAAACGGCACCCCCCAGCATGTAGCGGATCTTGGCCGCCTGGTTGACGATCTGTTCCATCCCGAGTGTCGCGAAATCCGAGAACTGGAATTCGAAGATCGGACGCAGCCCGGTCATTGCGGCCCCCACGGCCACACCGGCACCGCCAAGTTCCGAGATCGGCGTGTCCATGACGCGGTCCGTGCCGTATTTCTCGACGAGATCACCGGTAACGCCAAAAGCTCCGCCGTAAACGCCGATGTCCTCGCCCATCAGGATGACACGTTCATCGCTGGCCATGGCGAGGTCCATCGCCTCACGGATGGCTTCGGCATAGGACAGCTCGCGCAGATCGGTCTTGCTGTGCATGTTCATGATGCAGTCACTTCCGTGTAGACGTCGCGCGTCACTTCCTCGATTTTCGGATTGGTGCCCTCGGTCGCAAAGGCGATGGCCTCTTCGATGATCCGGGCGGCATCGGCTTCAATCCCCTCCACTTCGTCGGGTGTGGCGATCTTGTGATCCACCAGCAGCTTGGCCATCGCGGCGATTGGATCGCGGGCCTGCCATTCGGCAATCTCTTCCTTGGTGCGGTAGCGATTGCGATCCGACTTGGAGTGACCGCGCCAGCGATAGGTCAGGTTCTCGACCAGGCTTGGCCCTTCGCCGTTCCGGGCCCGTTCGACAGCGGCGTCCACGGCCTCGGTGACTGCAGAGAAATCGTTTCCGTCCACCGTCACGCCGGGCATCGAATAGGCGGCCGCGCGTTCGGCGATCCGCTTGACCGAGGTCGAGCGCTCGGTCGATGTGGACATGCCGTACTTGTTGTTTTCGCAGACAAAAACCACCGGCAGCTTCCAGACCGCCGCCATGTTCAGCGCTTCGTGGAAGGCGCCTTCATTGTTGGCACCATCGCCGAAGAAACAGATCGTGACCGCGCCGGTCCCCAGCCGTTTGGCCGACAGGGCCGCGCCCACTGCAATGGGCAGCCCGCCCCCCACGATACCGTTTGCACCCAGATTGCCCTTGCTCGGGTCCGCGATGTGCATCGAGCCGCCGCGTCCCTTGCAATAGCCGCTTTCCTTGCCGAAGAACTCGGCGAACATGCGCGACAGGTCGGCCCCCTTGGCAACGCAATGGCCGTGCCCGCGATGCGTCGAGGTGATCTTGTCCTCGTCCGTGAGGGACATGCAGGACCCGACGGCGGACGCCTCCTGGCCGATGCTCAGGTGCATCGTGCCGTGGATCAGGCCGCGCATGTAGCTGTCTTCCGCACCTTCCTCGAATTTGCGGATCAGGTACATCTTCCTGAGAGCCTCTTTCAGCTCGTCCGCACTGTATCGCGCGATGGCGTAGGGCGTGTTGTTGGGTGTCACGGTGTCACGCATTGAGAAGGTCCTTCCCGTAGAGCATCATGTCCTGGCGGCGGCGCAGTTCGACCAGCCGGGATTGCGGCAGGGTGGCGTTGGCTGCGGTGATCAATTCACCTTTCCTGATCGGCGCCGTCACCGTGGCGCCGGTCAGCATGCCGGCGGGCAGGGCGCGGGCGTCCTGAGCGCGACCGACCTCCATCGCCCAGGCGCGGTAGGTGTATTCGCCGATCTGGTCCAGCGTGTCGCCGGGGCGCAGGTCTTCCTTGGCCAGAGCGCAGACCTCGACCACCGGCTTTTCGAGCGGGATCATGTCCGCCTTGCCGAAAAGCACGGCCCGTGCACAGGACAGCGGCACCTCGAGCGAGGTCAGGTGATAAGGGCGGATGAACTCGTAATAGGGGCCATCGCCCATCTTGAGGTCCTTCATCCGCTCGTGGATGCGCGGATGTTCCGCCTCGACGATGCAGAAGACGCCCGGAGACACGCCCTTGCCGATGGAGTAGTCCACCCGACCGATGCCGGATAGCAGTCCGCCGTCCTTTTTGGGAATGAGCACCTTGGCGAGCTCTTTGGGGCCGGCGGCCGGGCCGTGCATGCCGTCCACATCGGGGATCAGCCCGGTGGCGTTGCCGATGGCGGCCATTTCGACCGCCGTCTTCGATCCGTCCACGAATTCCACCAGAAGGCGCGGGTTCATGTTCCGCCGTTTGGCTTCGGCTTCGTAGGCGTCGGGAGTGGCGTCCACGTTGAGCGGGTTGTTCTTGCCTTTCCCGGCGCAGACCACCTTGTGGCCCATGGCGGTGACGAATTCGATCAGTTCCATGCAGGACGACGGCTCGTCCCCTGCGCCCAGCGTGTAGACCACCCCCAGCTTTTCCGCTTCGCTGCGCAGGTAGGCGCCGATTGTGACGTCGGCCTCGACATTCATCATGACCAGATGCTTGCCGCGCTCCATCGCGCGCAAGCCGATCTCGGCTCCGACCGCAGGGATGCCGGTTGCGTCGATGACCACGTCGATCAGGCCGGATTCGAGGATCAGGTCAGCGTTGTCGGTGATCGCCGTCTTGCCCGATTCGACGATCGCGTTCAGCCCGTCGGTCGTGGTTGCATCCTGGCTGTGACCCTCTTCGCGGCAGGCGATGGACACCGCCTTGTGGGCGTTCGGGATATTCAGTTCGGAAATCGCGGCGACATCGACGCCGTCCATCATGGCAGCGCGTGTGACGATGTCCGTGCCCATTTCGCCCGACCCGATCAGGCCGATGCGAACGGGTTTGCCGGAGGCGGCCCGTGCAGCGAGGTCTTTGGCCAGACCGGTGAGTGCGATGTTGGAGGCCATGAGTCTTTTCCTGTCCAAGAAGTTTGGCTGCAATATCCTGAACTTTTGTTTGTCGGTCAAGCATAGTGTTCAAGTTGGTCAGAAAAGTTCTTGACGATATCCCGTTTCGTGAACAATGGTTCAATGGCGGAATTAGGTGTTCCGGCGAATTTGTGGGTCCTGGGGGAGAGTTTCAGGGCGCGCAAAGGTCGGTGCACCACGCCATCAAGGGAGGAAAAATGATGGAATTCAGAGGAAGACTATCCAGACGGTCGTTCATGGCGAGCGCATCTGCCATGGGAATCGCGGCAACCGGATCGACCTGGGGCGGCAAGCTCCTTGCGGCGAGCCACCTGCCGGATCCGCAGAGCGTGCTCGATGGCATTTCGATCTCGCAGTACGTGCGGGCGGATTACCGCGATCTTTACGGCATGTCGGATGACAAACCGATCTGGGACAACAGCAAGGACTGGATTCGCACCGTCGATTGGGAAAAGGTCCGCTCCGAGCTGGCGGGCACAACCGTGCGGTTTGCCGTGGGTGCGGCCGACGCCGAATCCGCCGCCGAAGGGCTGGTGCCGTTCGAGGCGCTGTCGGGCATCACCGTCGAGCTGGTCCCGATCCCGGATGACAGCTTCTACGACAAGGCGCTTGCGGAATTCATTTCGGGCAATGCGTCCTTCGACGCGCTGCAGTTCTTCTCGCCATGGCTTGGGGATTTCGCGGCGCCCGGCTTCCTGTATCCGTTGCAGGATTTTGCGGACAAGTGGAACCTGCCGCTTGACGACTTCTATGACACCTACCGTCTGAACTACGGCTATTTCAACGGCCAGATGTACGGCATCCCGTTCGACTGCGACATCCAGATGGTTCACCTGCGCAAGGGCTATGTCGAGCAGGTTCTGGGTGGACCGATCGACAAGGTGAATTCGGTTCCGACCTATGACGAGCTGATCCGCCTCTCCGCCGAACTGAACCAGGTGGAGTCGGGCGTGTCGGGTGTTGGCATCATGGCAGCACCGGGCTTCTGGTCGACCTACACGTGGGAACATATCGCGGCTCAGGCCGGGATGATGCTCTTTGACGAAAACTGGGAGCCGATTTTCAACGGCGATGCCGGGATGAAGGGTCTCGAGATCCTGCTGGCACTGTCCAAGAACGCCAACGAAGGGCACGCCGGTGCAGGTTGGCCGGAAAACCGTGCCGCCTGGCTGGGCGGGCAGGTGGCCACCAATATCAGCTGGCAGGACAGCGGTACGCAGGCGATGCGGCCAGACCAGTCGCAGATCGTGGACGATTTCGTCACCATCTACGAACCGCGCATCTCGGGCGGTCGGTTTGCCCCGCCGAACATTGCAGGCTCGACCTCCTGCGTGTCCGCGTCGGCGCAGAACCCGGAAGGGGCGTTCCTGATGCTGGGCTTCCTGACCACCGCGTCGATCATGGCAATGAACGAAGCCAACGCGAACGGTGTGGCGCCGGGCTACAAGTCGGTTCTGGAAAACGAGAACCTGCACGAAGTCTCGCAGCCTGCGAAGGTCTGGGGCGACAGCCTGCATCACGCCTGGTGCAGCCCGCGCCTGCCGGGGGCGTTCCCGATCGAACAGGCCATCGGCAACGAGATCAACCGCGCCGTGGTTGGCCAGATCACCGCGAAGGAAGCGCTCGACAACGCGGCCGCGGCCGTGAAGCAGATCATGTCGTCGAACGGCTTCTATCAGGGCAATGATCCGGTACAGTACGCTCAGGCGGCGCCCGGACTCTATGTCGGTGAAGGCAAAGCCCTTCCGTTCTAAAGGTCTTAGACCAACCGTAAACAGGACAGGATCGAGATTGTCATGAGCAATCCTGCACTGTCGGAAACCGGGGCGGCAAACGCTGCCCCGGCACAGCCGACGCACCGCAGTTTCAAGCGCCGCAGCAAACGCATGAAGGCTTTGCTGCCTTACATGCTTGTCGCGCCGGCTGTTCTTTACCTGATGCTGATCACGCTCTACCCGGGCATTTTCGCGATCACGCAGAGTTTCTATAACGTCAAGTTCGGACCGTGGCAGTGGGCCGGGTTCGACAATTACACGCGGCTCATGGGCGACTACCAGTTCTGGGGCGCGCTCTGGAACACGCTGGTGATCGGATCAATCTCGCTGATCCTGCAATGTGTGATTGCGCTGGCGCTAGCGTTCTACGCCTATCGCGACCCGTGGGTGCAGGGCTGGCGGATCATCTTCCTCATTCCGATGCTCTTCATGCCATCGGCGGTGGCGTTCATCTACAAGCTGGCTTTCCTCGACGCGCGCGTGGTGGCGGACCTTCTGATACGGGTCGGGGTTCTCGACGGGAACGTCGCGTGGCAGTCGTCCACATGGCTCAGCCGGATGATCCTGATCATCGCCGATGTCTGGCAGTGGACTCCGTTTCTTTTCATCATCTTCGTCGCCGGTCTTCAGGCGCAGGATGAAGAGGTGGAAGAGGCCGCGCGGCTCGATGGCGCGTCGTGGTATGCGATCTTCTGGAATATCTCGCTGCCCATGATGAAGCCGATCATCGCCGTCGCGCTGATCCTGCGGGCCATCGACATCACGACGATGTTCACAAACGTCTTCATCATCACCAAGGGCGGACCGGCCTTTGGCACCGAGACGATCAGCTATTTCATCTACCGGACGGGCTTCAAGTTCTTCAACTTCGGCTATGCCTCGGCCGCGTCGGTGATCATGCTGATCATCACCATCCTCATCGCGCAGTTTGTCGTCAAACGCGCCTTTGTTTCGGCGAGGGACTGAGCCATGGCCTCTCAACGCAAACGCTCCCGCGGCGAAAGCCTTGCCCTGCGCTATGCCATTCTTGGCGCATGGGCGCTGTTCTGCCTCGTGCCGGTTCTGTGGTTCCTGTCCATCGGCCTGCGCCCCCGGACCGAGATCATCACCCCGCAGCCGATCTACTGGCCGACGTTCAGCCTCGATGCCTGGCACATGATCTGGGAAGACTGGCCGATGGGCAAATACCTGCGCAATTCGGTGCTGGCCATCATCGGGTCGGTAATCATCGACCTCGTGTTGGCGATCCCCGCCGCCTATTCGCTGTCGCGCTTCGAATACAAAGGGCGGGACGACATCGGGTTTTACATCCTGTCGACCCGCATGATGGCCCCGGCCATCGTGGCGGTGCCGATCTTCTTCCTCTTCCGCAATTTCGGGCTTCTGGACACGATCTGGGCATTGATGCTGATCTATGCCGCGATCAACCTGAGCTTTGTGACCTGGATCATCCGGTCCTACATGCTGGACATCCCGAAGGAACTGGAAGACGCCGCCAAGACCGACGGGGCGGGGGAATTGCGCATTCTCTGGGAAATCATCATCCCGGCGATCCTGCCGGGGATCATCACGGCGTCCGTGATCGCGATGATCTTCGCGATCAACGAATTCCTCTTCACGCTGCTCATCGCCTCGACACCTGACGCCTATACGATGTCGGTAGCTTTGGCGAACTTCACCGGTGGGTCGGATGGCGTGATCTACAATGCAATTGCGCTGGTCGCCTTCCTGGCGTTCCTGCCGGTGTTCCTCGTGGTCGTCCTGATCCAGAAACACCTCTCACGCGGCCTGACCATGGGGGCCGTCAAAGGATAAGACATGGCAAGAATCCAACTCAAAAACATCCAGAAACGCTGGGGCGCCGTCTGGGGTGTCCGGGACGTGAACCTTGACATCGCGGATGAGGAATTCGTTGTCTTCCTCGGCCCGTCGGGCTGCGGAAAGACCACCACCATGCGCATGATCGCCGGCCTCGAAGACCCATCCGAAGGCGAGATCGTCATGGACGGCGAGGTGATGAACGACATTGACGCCCGCGACCGGGACGTGGCGATGGTGTTCCAGGGCTACGCGCTCTATCCGAACATGACGATCTACGAAAACATCCGTTTTCCGCTGCGGATGCGCGGCGTGCCGAAAGAGCAGCATGACACGCTGATCAAACGGGCGGCAGAACTGGTTGAACTGACCGAATATCTCGACCGCAAACCCAGCGCTCTGTCTGGCGGCCAGCGCCAGCGCGCCGCTCTGGCCCGCGCCATCGTCCGCCAGCCGCATGCGTTCCTGATGGACGAGCCGCTGTCGAACCTCGACGCCAAGCTGCGCCAGCATATGCGCGTACAGATCAAGCACATCCAGCGCGAGCTGAAGATCACCACCGTTTACGTGACCCACGACCAGATCGAGGCGATGACTCTCGCGGACCGGATCGTGATCATGGACAAGGGCGCGATCCAGCAGATCGGCACGCCTGACGAGATCTACAACGATCCGTCAAACACCTTTGTCGCCAATTTCATCGGTGCACCGCCCATGAACCTGATTGCGGGTGTGATGGAGCAGGGCATCTTCACAGCGCCCGGTGTCCGCGTCGAGGGGCTGCCCGCCAAACATGACGGCAAGGTCACTCTGGGCGTGCGCCCCGAGGATTGCGCGGTGACGGCCGAGGCCGGTCATCTGACGGGCAGCGTCTACGGGGTCGAGCCGACGGGCGACATGACCTATCTCACGCTCAAGGCAGGGGACAAGCTGATCGAGGTGAAGGCCCATCGCGACTATCGCGCGGACTTGAACTCTGACGCGTCTGTGGGCTTTGATCCCAAGCGGATTTACCTTTTCGATACGGCCTCCGGACAGCGCCTGCGCTGACGCCGGACAGGATGGAGCAAGACCCATGACCTTCGACTACACCTCAATGGGCTTTCACACATTTGACGCGCTGTGCCGCCCGGTGACGGAAATCCCGCCCGGCGGAAGCACATATTTCGTCGATGAATTTACGTTGGCCGTGTCCGGCGCTGCTGGGTCAGCGGCCATTGTCGCGGCCAAGCATGGGCTCAAGGTGCAGGCCGTGGGAGGTGTCGGCGATGACCTGATGGGCGATTGGGTGCTCCGCCGCTTTGGCGATTTCGGCGTCGATACCGAGATGATGCAGCGCATCCCCGATATGACCACCTCGTCCAGCGTTGTGACCACCCGTCCCGACGGGGCACGTCCCGCATTGCACAAGCGCGGGGCCACAGCCGGGTTCTACATCACCGACGACATGGTGGACCGGGTTCTGGACACCAAAATCCTGCACATCGGCGGCGTCGGCCTCATGGACGCGATGGACCAGGGGCGCAATGCCGAACTTCTGGCCGAAGCCAAGGCGCGCGGCATCACCACCACGCTGGATGTCTTCGCCTCAACCCCCGAGGATTTCCCGCTGATCCGCCCGCTTCTGGCGCATACCGATTACTTCATGCCCTCCGAGGAAGAGGCGATGGCCCTCTCCGGCATGACCGATTACGAACAGATCGCCGCGTTCCTGCTGGATCAGGGCGTCGGTGCCGTCATCCTGACGCTTGGCGCGGATGGCGCCATGTACCGCGATCAGCGCGGTCAGAAGATCGACATCCCATCCTACAAGATCGACGTGGTCTGCACCTGCGGCTGTGGGGATTGCTTCAACGCGGGTTTTGCCACCGGTCTGCATCTGGGCCGATCCATCGAGGATTGTATCCGCTTCGGACAGGCATCCTCGGCGCAGAATGCGATGGGGCTTGGCTCTCAGGCGGTTGTGTCCTCGCTCGAGAACACCATCGCCTTCATGGAAACCACACCGACACGCGCCTAAACGGTTAAGCCGCTCAAATCGGTTGAGGGCGATCATCTCGTCTGCGCTGAAATTGCAAAACTGGGCGCAAAGTGAGCCGGTTTCCGCGCCTGAACAAAGCCGCAGGTCTCAGGGCCAGAATGATCGTCAAGACTTCTCCGAAGGTGCCGTGTCCACCTCAGAAAGACGGGCCACTGTCTTGTCCATCGCACGGCCGATATGCGCCTTCATCTCGTCTTCGGCCCGCGCCACGTCGCCCTGCAACAGGGCCTCGATCACCCGGCTGTGTTCCGTCCACGAGGTCTCTGCCGACACGACGCCACGCACGACCACGGCCATGGACCGGCGGATGTGGTGCCAGTTCGTGCGCATCGTTGTCTGAATCGTGTCATTGCCCGCCCAGGTGTAGATCATCTCGTGAAACTCGAAATCGACGGCGATCTGCCGATGCGGATCGTTGGAGCGCACGGCATTCCAGCCCCGCTCCAGCATCGCCTGCGCCACCTTGTCCGCATTCGCCGGTTTGCGCTCATGTGCGAGGCGGATCGCGAAGGGCTCGACGGCGCTTCGGAATTCGTAGATCGACAGGAACTGTTCGGGGCTG
>NZ_JALEGT010000035.1 GCF_022763305.1 Marivita sp.
AATGTTAAAGGTTCTGTTACTTCTTTTCCGTTTCACATTGCTGAAACTGGGCGCTCAAAAATGTGAAACGAAATGAGGGATACGTAAAAAGAAAAGGCTCCCAAAATTTGGAAGCCCCTCGCAGATTCACTTCACGAGCTTGAGCTTTGGTCGCAATCCAGAATTCATAACTGCACTGAAATTTGCAAGTGCAACATCAAGAATATCTCTGCCGTTTGCTTCAAGCTCTTCCGTTTCTTCAAAGAAATACCTTTGCAACGTTTCATCTATTTTGTCTGTGTCAACGTGACGATCTGTGAGCAAACAATGCAACGCATATACTGCTTCATGGCAATAATCCTCGCGCACTTCGTCACGTGTGAGCGGTGCAAAAGGGCTTACGTAATCCTGCATTTTCCCTGCCTCTTTATGCTGCTATTTGTTGGATTGTATCTTGTGCAACCGTGATAAAATCAACAGCTTTCTGCGCTGCGCTTGCCGCTCTGAATATATATCGCTTGTCATTGCGCAAGGCATTTAACCATCCGTCAACATATGCGCCGCTTTGTTCAAAATCTGGCGTTAGTCCGATCGTTGCGCATAAGATACAAGCTCCGATTTCCGCAACAAGTTCTTCCTTCGCGTATTCCTCGCGGTCGCGTCCATTGCCCAACCGGTCAAGTCGGCTCTTGTGGCCAGTCCAATGGATCGTTTCGTGTGCTAAAGTCGCGTAGTAGCTGTCAGCGTCAAAGAACGTCGAAACGGGCGGCATATGAATAACATCTCGTGAATGGTGGTAGAACGCTTTAGGCTCGGCGGTTGTCTCGATCTGCGCTCCTGTTTCTGCGAAGAAAGCTTCGAGGATGGGATTAGACAAGGTTCCTAAGTCGCGGGCTTCCGTCGCCGCCGTCTGGTAGAATTCGTCTGGCAGACCGTCGATTTGATCTGCGTTGAAAACCCGGTATCCACGCAAGTAAGGCACTTTGATCTCTTCGCCCGTAACTCTGTCTTCTGTTTCGTGCGTGTTGTAGAAAACAACGAGTGTGGATTTTTCGCCCTTCCGCACTGTGCCGCCCTTCTCCTTAGCTTGTTTGAACGTGAACCAATGCGCGGCTTCAAAGCCCTTTTGTTGCGCCGTCAACCAGAGCATGAGTGTGTTTATACCTCGGTACTGTTCACCATTGGCACGTAGTGGGAAAACCGCGCCGCCGCCTGTCCAAGGCTGCCGCCACGGTGCCGCGCCATCTTCAATCGCTTTGATGATTGCATTTGTCACATGCTGCTGGATGTCGAACTTTTCTTTAGCCATTTGTGGCCCCCCTAAGTCTCTTGCTACCTTCCAGAATTGGACGGGCTGGCAAGTGAGCCGCGCATCGCGCGTGTCTCTCTTGCCGGACTGGCCCTCGCCGAGAGCAGGGGGGGAACCGCCGCAATTGGAAAATCAAGCACACAAGGGAGTGGTGCGGCCGCAGCGCAGCGAGGCACGGTCCCGCAGTAAGCGCAGTATTTTCTTGTTGAGGTGGGGGACCGGCGGTCCCCTAAACGCCGCGCAAGCGGCAAACCAAGGATGGTTATCCACATGAAAATAATGAGGTTTTGAAAAAAATCAGCGATTTTCTTGAATATGCATCCCGAAAGTCCTCTATAGTGAAAAATGTCAGAAAGGGTATTTTATGACTAAAGCACAGTTTTCGCGTCATTTGGCTGCGTGGATTGCAGTTTACAAACAGCCGCCAGTCGTTGAATTGCGCAAAGATGGTACGGTTGTTTTGAAGAATTCATCAGATGTGAATTTGGAAAACGCGGAGTAATCACAGATGCCGTCTCGTCCATCTCCTTCAATGCCTACCAAGCGTCAGATTGATGAAGCTTATGCCGCTGCCAGCGCCATCTGTCCCGATGTGCGCATCAAATGTATCGGTCCGGACGGAGTGACTTTTGATTATCCGGATAACACAACGTCTAAATCGAAGTGGCATGATAAGCCATTTTCGTGTGACGTATGACGAAAGAAGATTATCTTCGCTCCCGCAAGCGCCGGGGCCGGTGGTTTCATTACTACCGGCGCAACGGCGTGGAAAAGTCGCTGGGCGTTCATGGCTTGGAACCTTCCGACCCGAAGGTCAAAGCTGCATATTGGGCGGAACACGCGCGTTGGCAGGACATGCCACCAGGTACCGCAACGCCGAAGGCTGGGACGTTTGCGTGGGGCTTAGATATGTACTTGTCGGGAAGCAGAAGCTGGGCCGACTATGCCGAAGGCACTAAGAAATCGCGTCTTGCTATCCTGAACAGGTATCGCAAGGCACAAGGCCATCGCCCGCTTTCAAGTATCACATCTGGCGACATTGAGGCGGCGCTGTACGCGAAAGGCGGGCACGGTGCGGCAAACGAACTGAAAGCGCTAAAGCCTGTTTTCCATCATCTGCGGAAACTGCGGATTATTCCCAAGAACCCGGCGGCGGGTGTCGAACTGGATACGCCAGCGATTATCGGTTTCCCAACGACCGACGCGGATGAAATCGAAGCATTTATCGAACGCTGGGAAATCGGGACTGTCGAGCGGCTGGTCTTTGATCTCGGCTTGCGTACCGGAGCCGCGCGGGTGGACCTTTGCAAAATCGGTCGGCACAACATCCAAGGCAATCTTTTGACTTTCAATCGGAACAAGTCAACGGTCGTAACTCATGTGCCAATTACTGGGGACTTGCGGGCTGTGATCAACCGAACTCCGGACATTGCTCCTGCATTCATTCTCAACAAATATGGCAAGCCGTTCACGGCTGAAAGCCTCGGCAATCTCTACCGGGATGCAGCGGTGGCTGCTGGGATCAAGTCCCGTCTTCATGGCCTGCGGAAAGCGTTCTGCGTGTATTGGGCTGAGGATGGCAAGACGGCTCACGAGATCATGGCTATGTCCGGCCACCTGAGCCTGTCCGAAGTGCAGCGATACACTCAAGCGGCGGACCGTAAGCGTATCATTCAGCTTATTGCAGGTGCCGCATAATGGGACACGCAAATTCTGGAGCGGGACACGTTTTCACAACCACTTGTAATCAAACAATAAAAATCACGAAAATTGGAAAGTGGCGATCCCGGCAGGATTCGAACCTGCAACCTGCCCCTTAGGAGGGGGCTGCTCTATCCAGTTGAGCCACGGGACCACGCGTTACAGCCTTACTGGTCGAAACGCGGCTTGTCATCACTTGCTGCATTTTTTCACAGGGGTCGCAATCGCTTGCTGGCGGATAAGAGTTTGCGATAACATCAAAATGACAATACAGGATGACGCCCTTGGCCAGTGAAGACACCCGCCCTCTCACGCTGCGCGACGTTTCGGAAGCGTCCGGCGTTTCTGAAATGACCGTCAGCCGCGTTCTGCGCAATCGTGGCGATGTGTCGGCCGCCACGCGGGAACGGGTCCTGTCGGCGGCAAAGTCTCTGGGCTACGTGCCGAACAAGATTGCCGGTGCGCTGGCCAGTCAGCGTGTGAATCTTGTTGCGGTGATCATTCCCAGCCTGCGCAACATGGTGTTCCCCGAAGTCATGTCGGGCATCAGCGCCGTTCTCGAAGAGACCGAACTGCAACCTGTGGTCGGTGTCACGGACTACCTTCCCGAAAAGGAAGAGCGTGTGCTCTACGAGATGCTGTCGTGGCGGCCCTCCGGAGTGATCATCGCGGGGCTCGAGCATACGGATGCGTCGCGCGCGATGCTTATGGCAAGCGGGATTCCGGTGGTCGAAATCATGGATGTCGATGGAACGCAGATTGATGCGATGGTAGGCATTTCCCATCGGCGCGCCGGGCGCAAAATGGCCGAGGCCATTCTGAAGGCCGGCTACCAGCGCATCGGGTTTCTTGGCACGAAAATGCCGCTCGACCATCGTGCGCGCAAACGCTTCGAAGGGTTCACCGGCGCGCTTGCCAAGAGCGGCGTGGAGGTTGCGGACCAGGAGTTCTATTCCGGCGGCTCGGCGCTCGCCAAGGGGCGGGAGATGACGGAAACCCTGCTTGCGCGGGATCCAGAGCTTGATTTTCTGTATTACTCCAACGACATGATCGCAGCTGGCGGGCTTTTGTCCCTGCTCGAAAAGGGCATCGACATCCCCCACCAGATTGGGCTGGCGGGGTTCAATGGGGTCGAGCTGCTCGAAGGGCTGCCGCGCCAGCTGGCCACGATGGACGCATGCCGCACAGAGATCGGGCGCAAGGCGGCTGAAATCATCTCGAACCGGGTCAATTCACCCGAAGCGGACACCCCGAAAGTCGTGGAGTTGACCCCGAAGATCACCTACGGCGACACGCTGCGCCGATAGGCAAAAAAGAAGGGCCGCTTTTGGCCCTTCTCCTTGCGTTCAGATCGGCGATCTCAGTTCAGCGCGTCGGACACCGCATGGGTCCACGCACCATCGCCCGGATCGGCCGTGATGACCGGATCCGAGCCGCCGGCCAGCAGCGTCTGAACCGTGCGCTCGAAATCCGCCGGATCCAGCGCGCCGTTCGAACCTGCTGTCAGTTTGGCGACTTCGCCCATCATACGCTTCTGATGCGTTTCGGTCTGCGCACCGGTCTCGTCGTATTCGAGCACGATCATCGCGGCCTCATCCGGGTTTTCCTCGGCCCATTTCCAGCCTTTCATCGACGCGGCGACGAACCGCTGCATCTTGTCGACGAAGGCGGGATCGTCCAGCCAGTCCTCGAGCACGTAAAGCCCGTCTTCCAGCGTCGCGACCCCCTGATCCTCGTACTTGAACGTCACGAGGTCATCCGGGCTGACACCGGCATCGATGACCTGCCAATATTCGTTATAGGTCATGGTCGAAATGCAATCGGCCTGACGCTGCAGAAGCGGGTCCACGTTGAAGCCCTGCTTGAGAACTTCGACCCCGGTTTCGCTCTTGCCGTCGGTTGAAATGCCAAGCTGGCTCATCCACGACATGAAGGGGAATTCGTTGCCGAAGAACCAGACACCCAACGTCCGGTTGGCCAGATCATCGGGGCTTTCTATCCCGGCATCCTTCCAGCAGGTGAGCATCATGCCCGAGCTCTTGAAGGGCTGGGCGATGTTGACCAGCGGAAGGCCCTTTTCCCGCGCGGCCAAAGCTGCGGGCATCCATTCGACCGTCACGTCGGCACCACCGCCCGCGATCACCTGCGTGGGCGCAATATCAGGACCACCCGGTTTGATGGTCACGTTGAGATCGGCTTCCTCGTAATAGCCGTTTTCAAGAGCGACGTAATAGCCTGCGAACTGGGCTTGCGTGACCCATTTCAGTTGCAGGGTGACATCGTCTGCAGCCCAGGCGGGGGCGGCCAGGCCGACAGCGGCAAGTGCCCCAATCAGTTTCGTCTTCATAGTAACCTCCATGTTGTCATTGTCGTTTTTCAGGTCTTGCGGTGTGACGGGTGCCAGAACGTCACCCGCTTTTCGATCCAGGCCACGAGTCCGTAGAACGCGGTGCCCGCCAAGGCGGCAACGGCGATTTCGGCCCAGACCAGATCGATCGACAGGCTTCCCACACCCGTCGAAATCCGGAACCCCATCCCGCGCGTGGGGGATCCGAAATATTCAGCCACGATCGCTCCGATCAGGGCAAGGGTTGTCGCGATCTTGAGCCCGTTGAACACGAAAGGCAGCGCAGCGGGCAGGCGAAGTTTGAGCAGCGTGTCGAAATAACTCGCAGCATAGGTGCGCATGAGGTCGCGCTGCATCGCATCGGTTTCGCGCAGCCCCTGCACCGTGTTCACGAGGATCGGGAAAAAGACCATCACGACGACCACCGCCGCCTTGGACTGCCAGTCAAAGCCAAACCAACTGACGAGGATCGGCGCGATACCGACGATGGGCAGGGCGGCCACGAAATTGCCGATGGGCAGAAGACCACGGGTCAGAAAAGCCGACCGGTCGATCAGGATCGCCGTGGCAAACGCCGCCAGTACGCCAATCGCAAAGCCTGACAGTGCCCCCTTGAGAACCGTCTGGCGGAAGTCCTCCCAAAGAATGTCGGTGGAGGCTGCAAAGGTCTGGGCAACTGCAGACGGCGCAGGCAGGATGACCGGCGACACGCCGACCCCGCGCACGATCCCTTCCCAAAGAACGATCAGCGTGACGCCGAACAGAACCGGGATCAGCACGCGCACAGCCATCGTTCCGCGCCAGCGCGAATTGGCGAGCCACGTATTGAGCCCCCAGGCTCCGATCCAGAACACAAGGGCAAAGACCAGCCAGCTCATGCCTGCATCCCCATGCGCTTCAGCGTGACCCGCTGGACCAAATCCAGCAACGTGACCAGAACTCCGGCCAGGATCGCGGCAGCAAAAAGCGCCGCCCAGATCGCCAGAGGTGTGCCGAACTGATCCCCGATCAGGATGCGCGCCCCCAGACCCGAGATCGCCCCCGTCGGCAACTCGCCTACAATCGTGCCCACCAGTGCCGCAGCGATCCCGATCTTGAGCGAGGTGAAAAGATAGGGCATCGACGCAGGCAGACGCAGTTTCAGGAAGGCCTGCACTCCGGACGCGGAATAGGTCTTGAGCAGATCAAGCTGTGCCGCTCCGGGCGATCTCAATCCCTTGACCATGCCGACAAGCACCGGGAAGTAACACAGATAGGCCGAAATGATCGCCTTCGGCACGCCCCGCCCCTCGATGCCGACCTGACTGGACAGCACGATGATCATGGGGGCCAACGCCACGATGGGGATGGTCTGGCTGATGATCGCCCAGGGCATCAGGCTCATGTCCACGACGCGGCTGTAGACGATGGCAATCGCCCCGGCCATGCCCAGAACCGTGCCCAGTGCAAAGCCCCAGAGGGTGGATTGCAGGGTGATCCAGCCGTGATAGATCAATGACCGTTTCGACATGGGCCGCCCGTTAAGCGCCATCTCACCCGTTGTTTTCCAAAGCTCCGACCCCACCTGCACCGGCGTCGGCAGCCGAGGACGCTCGAGGCTGTAGCCCAGCGCGATCTGTTCGGGATTGTCGAGCATCAGTCGCCAGACCGACACCTCGAACCGCGCGCGCGCTTCCGCAGGCATCACCTCGGCCCCTGCGCGTTCGGCCACATCCAGCGCTCCGCGTATGTTCATTGGCGCCACAGCCGCATACCAGAGCGCTGCCAACGCCGCGAGCACGGTCAGGATGGGAACAAGGCTTCTCATACCGCCTCAGTCGTCATAGGCATGCCCCGCCCGCAGCCCTTCGCGCACGCGGTGCGCAATGGCGAGGAATTCCGGCGTATCGCGGATGTCGAGCGGCCGCTCCTTGGGCAGCGAGCTCTCAATCACATCGGTGATCCGACCCGGGCGCGGCGACATGACAACGATCTTGGTCGACAGATACACCGCTTCGGGGATCGAGTGCGTGACAAACCCGATGGTCTTCTCGGTCCGCGCCCAGAGGTCGAGCAATTGCTCGTTCAGGTGGTCGCGCACAATCTCGTCCAGCGCCCCGAACGGCTCGTCCATCAGCAGGATATCCGCATCAAAGGCCAGCGCCCGCGCAATCGACGCCCGCTGCTGCATCCCACCCGAGAGTTGCCAGGGATATTTCTTCCCGAAATTCGACAGCTCCACGAGGTCCAGCACCCGCGCGATCCGCTCGTCCTGCTCGGATTTGGAATACCCCATGATCTCGAGCGGCAACGCGATGTTCTTCTCGATGGTACGCCACGGATACAGCCCCGCCGCCTGGAACACATAGCCATAGGCCCGCGCCCGCCGCGCCTCATCCGGCGACATGCCGTTCACTGTCAACGTCCCACCCGTCGGTGTCTCAAGCGCCGCAATGCACCGCAGGAAGGTGGTCTTTCCGCAACCCGACGGCCCGATGAAACTGACGAACTCGCCTTTGCCGATGTCCAGATCGACACCCGAGAGCGCATGGACCGGCCCGTCATTGGTCTGGAAGGTGAGGTCCAGCGATTTGGCGGAAATCACCGAAGTGGCTGCACTCTGATCATTGACCGGAGCGGCATGGATCGTTTGCATCAAACCCCCGTCGCCGGAATACCGGTTCGCTCCACCGGACGCGGCGCGGTCAGTTCCTTCCACGTCGACAGCGCCCGGTTTACCGTCCCGTTGCCCGGACGTTTCACGAACTTGCCATGCCCCTCCTGCGTGCGCATCTCGCCATCATGCACCGCAACATGACCACGCGTTAGCGTGAACCGCGGCAGGCCTTTGACGTGCTGTCCCTCGAACACGTTGTAGTCGATGGCCGATTGCTGCGAACTGGCGGAAATCGTCTTTTCCTTTTCAGGATCCCAGACCACCAGATCGGCATCCGCACCCACCAGAACCGCACCTTTCTTTGGGTAGCAGTTCAGGATCTTCGCGATATTGGTCGAGGTCACCGCAACAAACTCGTTCGGCGTCAGCCGCCCGGTTGCCACACCATGTGTCCAGAGCATCGGCATCCGGTCCTCAAGCCCGCCCGTGCCGTTGGGGATTTTCGAGAAATCGCCAACGCCAAACCGCTTCTGCTCGGTCGTGAAGGCACAATGGTCCGTCGCCACGACCGACAGAGTCCCCGATTGCAGACCGGCCCAGAGGCTGTCCTGATGCTGCTTGTTGCGGAACGGTGGCGACATCACGCGGCGCGCGGCGTGGTCCCAGTCCTGATTGAAATACTCGCTTTCATCCAGCGTCAGATGCTGGATCAGCGGCTCACCCCAGACCCGCTTGCCCTGCATCTTGGCCCGCCGGATCGCCTCATGTGCCTCTTCGCAGGACGTGTGCACCACATAAAGCGGCACGCCCGCCATATCCGCAATCATGATGGCGCGGTTCGTGGCTTCGCCCTCCACCTGAGACGGCCGGGAATAGGCATGCCCCTCCGGCCCGGTATTGCCTTCGGCCAGCAGCTTTGCCGTCAGTTCCGCCACCACATCGCCGTTCTCGGCGTGGACCATCGCAATCCCGCCCAACTCGGCCAGACGGTTGAACGAGGCATACAACTCATCGTCATTGACCATGAGCGCGCCCTTGTAGGCCATGAAGTGTTTGAACGTGTTGATCCCGCGTTCTTCGATGACAGGTTTCATCTCGTTGAACACCTGCTCACCCCACCAGGTGACCGCCATGTGAAACGAGTAATCGCAGTTCGCGCGGGTCGATTTGTTGTCCCACATCTGCAGCGCATCAAAGAGGCCCTGACCGGGGGCCGGCAGCGCGAAATCAACCACCATGGTGGTGCCCCCCGCCAGCGCGGCCCGCGTGCCACTTTCGAAATCGTCCGAGGAATAGGTGCCCATGAACGGCATCTCGAGATGCGTATGAGGGTCGATCCCGCCGGGCATGACATAACACCCTGTGGCGTCCAGTTCCGCGTCGCCCTTCAGGTTCGGCCCGATCTGGGTGATGATCCCGTTCTCGATCAGGACATCCGCCTCATAGGTCAGGTCCGCTGTGACAACCGTTCCGTTCTTGATGACTGTGGTCATGGTTTACTCCGTGGTCCTGATCTTCTCTGGTTCAAAAATACTTCGGGGGAGTCGCGCATCGCGCGACTGGGGCAGCGCCCCCGATCTAGCTGACGATCTCCGCCGTCTCGACGACAGCATGGAAAAGAACATCGGTCCCCGCCGTCGCCCAGTCCTTGGAAATCTCTTCCGCCTCGTTGTGCGACAGCCCGTCAACGCACGGGCACATCACCATCGCCGTGGGTGCGACATCGTTGATCCAGCAGGCATCATGCCCCGCGCCGGAAACGATATCCATGTGTGAATAACCCAAACGCTCCGCCGCATCCCGGATGGCACTGACGCAGGCGGGATCGAATGCGGGCGGATCGAATTGGCCGACGATGTGGCAGTCGAATTCCACGCCGATCTCTTCACAGAGCTTTGGCGCACGCTCCATGAATTCATCGACCATGGCGTTCAGCTTGTCGAGAAGATGCGTGCGCATGTCGACGGTGAAAACCACCTTGCCCGGAATGATATTCCGGCTGTTGGGGTAGACGTCGATATGCCCGATGGCCCCCACCGCATTGGGCTGGTTCTTCATGGCGATCTCGTGCACCAGCTCGGTGATCAGCGCGAGGCCCCGCCCCGCGTTCTTGCGCATGTGCATCGGCGTCGAGCCGGTATGGCTTTCCTTGCCGGTCACCGTGCATTCGATCCAGCGCAGGCCCTGCCCGTGGGTGACAACGCCGATATCCTTGCCCTCGGCTTCGAGGATCGGGCCCTGTTCGATATGAAGCTCGAAGAAGGCGTGCATCTTGCGGTCCCCGACCTTTTCGGGGCCTTTCCAGCCGATCCGCTCCAACTCGTCGCCGAAGGATTTGCCCTTGGCATCGACGCGGTCATAGGCCCATTGCAGGTCATGCTTGCCCGCGAAAACCCCGGAGGCCAGCATGGCGGGCGCAAAGCGGGTGCCTTCCTCATTGGTCCAGTTGGTGACAACGATGGGATGCTTGGTCTTGATCCCCAGATCATTGAGCGAGCGGATCACCTCGAGCCCGCCCAGCACACCCAGGACCCCGTCATATTTGCCCCCAGTTGGCTGGGTATCGAGATGCGACCCCACATAGACCGGCAGCGCGTCGGGGTCCGCGCCCTCGCGGCGCGCGAACATGTTGCCGATCTCGTCCACACCCATGGTGCAGCCCGCAGCCTCGCACCATTTCTGAAACAAGGCGCGGCCTTCGGCATCTTCATCCGTAAGCGTCTGGCGGTTGTTGCCGCCCGCGATGCCCGGCCCGATCTTCGCCATCTCCATGAGACTGTCCCACAGGCGGTCGCCATTGATCCGCAGGTTTTCTCCGGGTGCTGCCATGTTCGTTCCCCTCGCCGCTGGCTGTCTTGCGTGACGGCACAACAGCCGCGCAAGTTTTTTACCATTTGGTAAAGTTACGATTGCAACGCACCCCCAAGCTGTCAAGGTATGTTCTTGAAGGAAAAGTTCAGCGCAGGCCGTCACAGCGACTCCGTGCCTGCAAATGCAGCATGAGAAGGATCGCCCGTGACGAGCACCGCGAGAAAACCCAGTCGTATCCAGACCGAGAACCGCAAGCGGATCCGTGATGCAGCTCTCGGGTTGTTTTCGACACATGGGTTCCGGGGCACCACGCTCGACCAGATCGCCGAAGCCTGCGGCATGCACAAGCCGAACCTCATCTACTATTACGAGAACAAGGAGGCGATCCATATCGACCTTCTCAATACCTTGATGGAAGAATGGCTGAGCCCGCTCGACGCGATGAACCCGGATGGGGATCCTTTGGAGGAAATCCTCGGCTACATCCGGCGCAAGATGGAAATGAGCCGCCTCTATCCCCGCGAGTCCCGTCTGTTCGCCAACGAGATCGTGCAGGGGGCGCCTCGGATGCTTCCGCATCTGGAACGCACGCTGAAACCGCTGTTCGACAGGCAATGCGGGATCCTTGCGAAATGGATGAAGGACGGCAAGATCGCAGAGATGCACCCGGCGCATCTCATTTTTTCGATCTGGGCCGTCACCCAGCATTACGCGGATTTCGAAGCCCAGATTTCGGTCCTGTTGCCGGGAGACGACAAACGCGCACGGGGCGCGGACCAGTTTGTCGAGATGATGTTCCGGAAAGTGCTCACGCCGTAGTGGCGTTTACCGCGCGTTAAACATACCTGGCCGACACTGACGGCATGTTGATGAACACGCCCTTCGAGTCACCCACAGCCTACAACCCGGCATGGAGAGACCAATTGTTCAGCGCCGATGCGGTGCGGCGCAAAGGTGTTGTGCGCCGCAAGAAAGGTGCGATCCACAGGGAGGTCGGGTTAAGCCTTCTTCGCGCCGAAGTGCAGGCGCGCGGGTTTCAGCTTTTCGATGTCGGCACGGATTATCTGATCGTGTGCCACTCTCAACCAATCACACGCATCGGCTGACGACGGATCGGTCGGTCAACACTCAGTCGTCTATGATCATGGCGCGACCTGGTCGGCCGACTGCCAGTCGGCTTGCCGATTGCCCACACGTCCAGAATTTTATGGCGGCGTTTGAGAATCTTCGTACGAAGATTCTCAGGCCACCCCATAATATTCTATTAAGCGCGTGCAGAAAACGGCTCGCGCTCTACTCAGCCGCCTGACGCACTGCCGGATTGTTCGGATGCGTTGTCCAATCCCCATGCTCCGCCGCAACGGGCCGACCGGTCCGCTCGTCCACAACACCGACGTCCAGCCGTTCCATTGTGATGCAGTCCTCGACCGGGCAGACATTGACGCACAGGTTGCAGGCCACGCATTCGTCATCCTTCACGGTGAACACCCGATCCTCGGACATGGCAATCGCCTGATGCGACGTGTCTTCACAGGCCGCAAAGCAGCGCCCACAGGAGATGCACAGGTCCTGATTGATCCGGGCCTTGGCGATGTAGTTCAGGTTCAGATGCTGCCAGTCGCTGACATTCGGCACGGCGCGGCCGATCAGATCCGAAGTCGATTGAAGCCCCTTGTCATCCAGATACTGGGACAGACCGGAAATCATCTCCTGTACGATCTTGAACCCATAGGTCATTGCAGCGGTGCAGACCTGAACATTCCCCGCGCCCAGCGCCATGAACTCGGCCGCGTCCTTCCACGTGGTCACGCCTCCGATCCCCGAAATCGGCAGGCCCCGCATCTCGGGCGTGCGCGCAATCTCGGCCACCATGTTGAGCGCAATCGGCTTGACCGCAGGCCCACAATAGCCGCCATGCGCACCTTTGCCGTCAATTGTCGGCTCCGGAGCGAACAGATCCAGATCGACCGAGGTGATGGAGTTGATCGTGTTGATCAGGCTCACCGCGTCCGCGCCACCTGCGTGGGCGGCCATCGCGGGTTTCCGGATGTCGGTGATGTTCGGCGTCAGCTTCACGATACAGGGCATGCGGGTGTTCTGCTTCACCCAGCGCGTCACCATCTCGATATATTCGGGCACCTGCCCCACCGCGCTGCCCATGCCGCGTTCCGACATGCCATGTGGGCAGCCGAAATTCAGCTCAGCCCCATCCGCGCCGGTTTCCTCGACCAGCGGCAGGATCGCCTTCCACGCCTCCTCGACGCAAGGCACCATGAGTGACACGACCATCGCGCGGTCGGGGTAGTCCCGCTTGACCGCCTTGATCTCGCGCAGGTTCACCTCCAGGGGCCGGTCGGTGATCAGCTCGATATTGTTGAGGCCCAAGAGCCGCCGGTCCGCCCCCCAGATCGCGCCGTAACGCGGCCCGTTGACGTTCACGATGGGTGGCCCCGCCTCGCCCAGCGTTTTCCAGACGACGCCGCCCCACCCCGCCTCAAAGGCGCGGCGGACGTTGTATTCCTTGTCCGTCGGCGGCGCCGAGGCGAGCCAGAACGGGTTTGGGCTCTTGATGCCCACGAAGTCGGTTGTCAGGTCAGCCATTCTCAATCCTCCCGGATCAGGCGCGCATCAGCGCGGCGTGGATGTCTTCGGCGGCGTCCCGCCCTTCAGCAACGGCAGTCACCGTCAGGTCTTCCCCACCAGCGGCGCAATCGCCGCCGGCCCAGACACCTTTGACCGAGGTGCGGCCCGGACCGGTCACGGCAATCTTGCGCCCGTCGAGATCAGGCAGGTCATCGCCGGTCAGCGTCTGACCGATCGCCTTGAACACCTGATCGGCGGCAAGCCGGAAGGTCTGGCCGGTGGGGGTCAGGTCATCATCGGTGAATTCGAACTCGATCTCGCGCACGGCCCCGTTGCCATGCACCGCGATGGGCGAGGCATTGGTGATGATCCGCACGCCCTTTGCAGCAGCCAGATCCTGTTCCCACACGCTCGCATTCATCCGGTCGCGACCCCGGCGATAGACGATCGTCACGTTCAACGCGCCCAGAAGTTTCGACTGAACCGCCGCATCCACGGCCGTCATGCCACCGCCGATCACGACAACGTCACGGCCCACGGGCAGAGTGCTGAGGTCCGCGCATTGCCGCAGATCAGCGATGAAGCCCACTGCATCCAGCACGCCCTCCTTGTCGGCCCCCGGTGCCGTCAGCGCGTTGACGCCCCCCAGACCCATGCCAAGGAACACCGCGTCATAATCCGACTGAAGGTCAGCCATCGTCACATCACGGCCCAGCGCCATGTTGTTGCGGATTTCAATTCCGCCGATCTGCAGGAGCCAGTCGACTTCGCGCGCTGCAAAATCCTCGGTGCTCTTGTACGCGGCAATGCCGTATTCATTGAGACCACCAGCCTTGGGCCGCGCGTCAAAGACCACCACGTCATGCCCGTGCATCGCCAGACGGTGCGCACAAGCCAACCCTGCCGGACCGGCCCCGACAACGGCAATACGCTTGCCGGTCGAGGCCGCCCGGGAGAAAGGATGCACCCCTTGCTCCATCAGCGTGTCGGTCGCGTAACGCTGCAGGCGGCCGATCTGGACCGGCTCTCCTTCGGCGGCTTCGCGCACACAGGCCTGTTCGCACAGGGTTTCGGTTGGGCAGACACGCGCGCACATGCCGCCCATGATATTCTGCGTCAGGATCGTCTTGGCCGACGCTTCGGGGGTTCCAGTGGCGATCTGGCGGATGAAGAGCGGGATGTCGATGTCGGTGGGGCAGGCGGTGATGCAGGGCGCATCGTGGCAAAAGTAGCAGCGGTCTGCCGCCACCAGGGCTTCGTGATCACTCAGGGGGGCGTGCAGGTCGGCAAATCCGGCACTGAGCGCGTCAGGGTCCAAACGGCCCGAAACTATGCCTTCTTTCAATGCTCTGGCGTCCATCGTCACACTCCGAAATCAGGTTGTCCGTTGCCGAAACGGTCTCACGGGTCGAAAATTTTATCAACTGGTAAAATTTTTGCTCGGCCTGTTTTTGAGAATGCTGCGCTGCGGCGTTATGCATTTTCAGCGTGGCGGGTATTCCAAACCAGAGCTACTCAGCGCGATTTCAACCACTTAGATCATGATGTGTAATTTTTGAGCAATTCAGAGGCATATCATGGCACTGACACAGACATACCAAGGCCAGAAGCCTGGTTTCTTCTCCAGCCTGCTTGATGGCCTGACTCGCGGTTTGAGCCAGGTCGCAGAGGCAAACTCGCGGATCCGCGAAGTCGAGCGTCTTCAGGCGCTGTCGGACGAAGCACTGGCTGCCAAGGGCATCCGTCGTGACGACATCGTGCGCCACGTCTTCCGGGATCTCTACTGGCTGTAATCGGCACGCCCTTTTGGGACCGATTGGAAAAAAGGCTGCGCTGATTGCGCGGCCTTTTTCTTTTGCCTTGGGCACTGACGCCTGCCAATCCACCAAACGAAAAAGCCGCCCCCAAGGGACGGCTTTGAAACGTACGGACCGAAGGACCGAGGCGTACGGATGAACCGTACGCCTGCCCGGATCAGTTCTGAGCGTAGTATTCGATGACGAGGTTCGGTTCCATCATCACCGGGTACGGCACATCGCTAAGACCCGGCGTGCGGACGAAGGTCGCCTTCATCTTGGAGTGATCGGCTTCGATGTAATCGGGCACATCACGCTCGGGCAACTGGGTTGCTTCGAGAACAACCGCGATCTGTTTGGACTTGTCGCGGACCTCGATCACGTCGCCTTCCTTGACGCGGTAGGACGGGATGTTCACGCGCTGGCCGTTGACGGTCACGTGGCCGTGGTTCACGAACTGACGGGCGGCAAAGATCGTCGGCACGAATTTCGCGCGGTAGACGACGGCGTCCAGACGGCGCTCGAGCAGGCCGATCAGTTGCTCACCGGTGTCGCCGCGCAGACGTTCGGCTTCGGCGAAGATGCGGCGGAACTGCTTTTCTGTCAGGTCGCCGTAATAGCCCTTCAGCTTCTGCTTGGCGCGGAGCTGCAGGCCGAAGTCGGACATCTTGCCCTTGCGGCGCTGGCCGTGCTGGCCGGGGCCGTATTCGCGGCGGTTGACGGGGGATTTCGGACGGCCCCAGATGTTTTCGCCCATCCGGCGGTCGATTTTGTACTTGGCAGACGTGCGTTTTGTCACGGCTGATCTCCTTCTTGGGTCGACGCCCCGGGGGGCGACTATGAAGGGCGTTGTCCTTTTGGGTGCGATACCCATGACAGGCATCCCCTTGCGGGGGCCACCAACACCAATGAAGCCGCGCTTATACGGCGGCTCATGACAGAGTCAACAGACGAATTCCGCACCCGCATTAAGGCTTGTTTAAGACGGATGTCCGACACTGCCCTCGATACTGGAAATGAGGGTTTCATGCCGCACCGTGCCGTTCGCAAGACACTTGGTCCATCGCCGCTGGATGCGGCGGCACAGACGCGGGATCTGAACATCCTCGGCATTGTCGAAGAGGCGATCCGGCACCGCGAGGTGCGGCTGGCGTATCAGCCCGTGGTCCAGGCCCGGCAACAGGATCAGGTCGCGTTTTACGAAGGGCTGATCCGGGTCGTTGATCCGACCGGGCGCATCATACCCGCCGGGCAGTTTATTGAGGCGATCGAAGAACGCGAAAGCGGGCGTCTTCTGGATTGCCTTGCGCTCGAGCATGGGCTGCGGATGCTCGGGAAAAGTCCGGGCCTGCGTCTGGCGATCAACCTGTCGGCGCGGTCGATCGGCTATCCCAAATGGCGCAAGGTGCTGGAGCGCGGGATGGCGCGTGATCCCTCCGCTGCAGAGCGCCTGATCCTCGAAATCACTGAAGCCTCGGCCATGCTGGTGCCGGAACTTGTGGTGCAGGCGATGCGTGATCTGCAGCGTCTGGGCATCAGTTTCGCGCTTGATGATTTCGGGGCGGGCTATACCGCGCTGCGCTACCTGCGGGAATTCCAGTTCGACATTCTCAAGATAGACGGTCAATTCATACGCGGCATCGCAACGGACACCGACAATCAGGTGCTGACCCGGGCCATTCTCGCCATTGCACAGCAATTCGACATGTTCACCGTTGCCGAATTCGTCGAATCCGAGTCGGATGCGCACATGCTTGGCCAGTTGGGTGTCGATCTGCTTCAGGGCTACTATTTCGGGGCACCCACAGTCGATCCCCCCTGGCGCCCGGTCGAGGCACGCCGCGTCATGCACTGATCCCACCAACCGGCGCCATGACCCTACGTCAACTCCGCCATGCGCAAACGGCCTGAGACACCCTGTCCGGTATGCGACAGTCCACCATTCCGATAGGAGGGCGCGAGAAGGGGTCTGGGGCCATGGACGCAAATCCGCGATAATCGCCATGGAATCACATCTGGACCATGACTTTGGTGGAGGGACACATGACCAACGTCGTTATCGCATCCGCCGCTCGGACAGCCGTTGGCTCGTTCGGCGGTTCTTTTGCAAACACACCGGCACATGATCTGGGCGCAGCCGTGCTGAACGCGCTGATCGAACGCGCGGGCATCGAGAAGGAAGCTGTTTCCGAGACGATCCTCGGTCAGGTTCTTACTGCGGCGCAGGGTCAGAACCCGGCGCGTCAGGCGCATATCAATGCCGGTCTGCCGCAGGAAAGCGCGGCCTGGGGCATCAACCAGGTCTGCGGATCGGGCCTGCGGGCCGTTGCACTGGGCGCGCAGCACATCATGCTGGGCGATGCGGACGTGGTCTGCGCCGGTGGTCAGGAAAACATGACGCTGTCGCCCCATGCCGCGCATCTGCGCGCCGGTCACAAGATGGGTGATGTCAGCTACATCGACACGATGATCCGTGACGGTCTTTGGGACGCGTTCAACGGCTACCACATGGGCCAGACCGCCGAAAACGTCGCCGAGAAATGGCAGATCAGCCGCGAACAGCAGGACGAGTTCGCTGTCGCGTCGCAGAACAAGGCCGAAGCCGCGCAGAAAGCGGGCAAGTTCGACGACGAGGTGATCGCCTTCACCATCAAGACCCGCAAGGGCGACATCGTGGTCGACAAGGATGAATACATCCGCCACGGCGCAACCATCGAAGCAATGCAGAAACTGCGCCCCGCCTTCACCAAGGACGGTTCGGTCACAGCCGCCAACGCCTCGGGCCTGAATGACGGTGCAGCAGGCGTTCTTCTGATGAGCGAAGAAAACGCGGCCAAGCGCGGCATCACACCGATGGCCCGCATCGCATCTTACGCGACCGCCGGTCTTGACCCGGCAATCATGGGCGTCGGCCCGATCCATGCCTCGCGCAAGGCGCTCGAGAAAGCCGGTTGGTCGGTTGGCGATCTGGACCTGGTCGAAGCCAACGAAGCCTTCGCGGCGCAGGCCTGTGCCGTGAACAAGGACATGGGCTGGGATCCGGCCATCGTGAACGTCAACGGCGGCGCGATTGCCATCGGCCACCCGATCGGCGCATCCGGCGCCCGCGTTCTGAACACGCTGCTGTTCGAAATGCAGCGCCGCGATGCCAAGAAGGGTCTGGCGACCCTGTGCATCGGTGGCGGCATGGGCGTTGCCCTCTGCGTCGAGCGGGGCTGATCCGGCACGCTGGACCACCACATCAGGGGCGCCGTTGTGCGCCCCTTTTTTCTGGCCCGCTACAAAATGACCCGCATGCATTGCGCAATAATGTTGCGCATCCATGCGCGGATATATAACAACCTTACTTGAACAGACCACCCGAGAGGAGATTTCCATGGCACGTGTAGCACTCGTCACCGGCGGCAGCCGCGGCATCGGCGAAGCCATTTCCAAAGCACTCAAGGCCGAAGGCTATGACGTCGCAGCCACCTATGCCGGCAACGATGAAAAGGCCGCCGCCTTTACAGCGGAGACCGGCATCAAGACCTACAAATGGAACGTGGCCGATTACGAGTCGTCCAAGGCCGGCATCGCGCAAGTGGAGGCCGATCTGGGCCCAATCGACATCGTGGTCGCCAACGCGGGCATCACCCGTGACGCGCCATTCCACAAGATGACCCCCGAGGCGTGGAAAGAGGTGATCGACACCAACCTGACCGGCGTGTTCAACACCGTGCACCCCGTCTGGCCCGGCATGCGCGAGCGCAAGTTCGGCCGCGTAATCGTCATTTCCTCGATCAACGGTCAGAAGGGCCAGTTCGGTCAGGTGAACTATGCCGCGACCAAGGCGGGCGATCTGGGCATCGTCAAGTCGCTGGCACAGGAAGGCGCGCGCGCCGGTATCACCGCGAACGCGATCTGCCCGGGCTATATCGCCACGGAAATGGTCATGGCGATCCCCGAAGAGGTGCGCCAGAAGATCGTCGCGGGCATCCCGGCGGGCCGTCTGGGCGAACCCGAGGAAATCGCGCGCTGCGTCGTGTTCCTTGCGTCCGAGCAGTCGGGCTTCATCAACGGCTCGACCATTTCGGCCAACGGGGCGCAGTTCTTCGTCTGAGCCACGCTTTCGGTTTTCGGAAAGGCCCGCCTGCTGCGCGGGCCTTTTCTTTTTCTGCGGCGCGGATTAGCGGAAGACATGACCCGCGCCACCGCCACAGCCATCGGATTTGTCGCCGTCCTGCTTTGGGCGCTTCTGGCGCTGTTCACCGCCGGATCGGCCCCGGTTCCGCCCTTTCTGCTCAACGCGTTGACCTTTGCCATTGGCGGCGCGGTGGGCGTGGTCTGGGTGGTCGCGCGGGGGCGGATGGCGGTGCTGCGCATGGTGCCGTGGACCGTCTACGCCTTCGGAACGGCGGGCTTGTTCGGCTATCACGCGCTTTACTATTCGGCGCTGCGCCTTGCTCCGCCCGCCGAAGCGGGGTTGATCGCGTATCTCTGGCCCTTGTTCATCGTGCTGTTTTCCGGGCTGTTGCCGGGGGAGCGGTTGCGCATGGGACATATCGTGGGCGCGCTGGTGTCTTTCGCTGGAGCCGCGCTTATTGTCTTACGCAACGGGTTCAGCTTTGAGGCATCGGCCACACCCGGCCTGATCCTTGCCGGGTTCTGCGCGCTGACATGGAGCAGCTATTCCGTCCTTTCGCGCCGCCTTGGCACCACACCGACCGAAGCCGTCGCGGTGTTCTGCGTGCTGACGGCGATCCTGTCTGTTCCCCCACATCTGATCTTTGAAACAACCGTCTGGCCGAGCAGTGCGTTCGGCTGGGTGTCGGTGGTGGCGTTGGGCCTTGGTCCGGTGGGGTTGGCGTTCTACGTCTGGGACATCGGCGTCAAAAAGGGTGACATTCAGGTTCTGGGGGTCGCAAGCTATGCCGCGCCCTTGCTGTCGACGCTGGTTCTGATCGTGGCGGGGTTTGCGGTCTCGTCTTGGCAACTGGTGGCGGCCGCGGTGCTGATCACTGTCGGTGCCGGGATCGCAGCGCTGGCATCGCGCCGGGTTTAAGTGCGGATTTGCACAAAATTGGCGCGCTGACGGGTATTTATGTGCGCTGAGTTGCAGCTAGATACGGATCCGAACAGAAACGCGGACAAACGGGAGACCCGACATGATCACCCAGATCAACGGACTTCATCACGTGACCTCAATCGCCAGCGGGGCACAATCGAACAACGATTTCTTTACCAAGACGCTGGGCCTGCGCCGGATCAAGAAGACGGTCAATTTCGACGCGCCCGAAGTGTATCACCTCTATTACGGCGATGAGGCGGGCACGCCCGGCACCGTGATGACCTATTTCCCCTTCCCCAACGCACGGCGCGGCCGCCCCGGCACGGGCGAAGTGGGGATCACCGGCTTTGCGGTGCCCAAGGGCAGCCTGCCCTACTGGCAGGAGCGGCTGGCGACGTTCGACGTCAAAAACATGCAGACCGAAACCACGTTCGGCGAAAACCGCTTGCGCTTTGACGGGCCGGACGGTGACGGGTTTGTTCTGGTGGAAACCGAGGACGATGCCCGCGACCCGTGGACCAACAACGGTGTGCCCGCCGATGCGGCCATCCGGGGCTTCCACAGCGCCGACATGCGCCTGCGCGATGCAGCGGCCAGTGCCGAACTGCTGAAATACATGGGCTACGAAGAACTGGATCGACAGGACAACGTTACCCGCTTTCACGTGCCCGGCGGCAATGAGGCCAACGTGATCGACATCACGCAGGTCAATGCGCCCGGTGCGGATCAGGGAGCCGGATCGGTGCACCACATCGCGTTTTCCGTCGATAATCGGGAAAAGCAGCTTGAGGTGCGCAAGGCTCTGATGGACACGGGCTATCAGGTGACGCCTGTGATCGACCGCGATTACTTCTACGCGATCTATTTCCGCACGCCCGGCGGGGTGCTGTTCGAAGTCGCCACCAACGAGCCGGGCTTTGACAGGGACGAGGATACGGCCCATCTGGGCGAAGCGCTCAAGCTGCCGACGCAGCATGAACATCTGCGTCAGGTTCTGGAAGAAAAGTATCTGGAGCCGATCGTTGACTGACTACATCATACGCGAAACCAAGGGCACGTCCGGCGCGCCCCTGGTGTTTACCTTCCACGGAACAGGGGGCGACGAAACACAGTTTCACGGCCTCGCCGAACAGCTTTGGCCGGGGGCGCATGTGGTGTCGCCGCGCGGTGACGTGTCGGAACACGGGATGAACCGGTATTTCCGACGCACAGGCGAAGGTGTCTATGACATGGACGATCTGGCCAAGCGGCGCGCGGCGATGGCCGGATTCATCCGGTCCAGGATTTCCGAGACCGGGGCGACGCGCGTGATCGCGCTTGGCTATTCCAACGGCGCGAATATCGCGGCGGCGGTGGCCTTTGTAGACCCTGATCTGTTCACCGATGTGATCGCCATGCACCCGCTGATCCCGTGGACCCCTGCCCCGCAACCGGGCCTGGCGGCAACACGCTGGCTGATCACGGCAGGCGAACGCGACACGATCTGCCCTGCACCGCTGACACGGTCCCTGACCGAGTACCTTCGTGCGCAAGGGGCTGATGTAACCGAACACTGGCACCCCGGAGGACACGAATTGGTGCACTCCGAGGTTCAGGCGATTCAGGATTTTCAGATATGAAAAAGCCCGGGGGGAGACCCGGGCTGTCACCATTTACGAGAGGCGTTCGATTTCTTCTTTGAGTCGGAGTTTCTGCTTTTTCAGCGACGCGATCATCAGGTCATCCGTTCCTGGTGCGCGTTGGGCCTGTTCGACCTCTTCAGACAGGGTTTGGTGCTTCCGCTTCAGTTCCTGAAGATGTGAAGTCAAGCTCATGAAGTCCTCCTGTGACTGATTGGATCTTCAGTCGATCACAGTTTTACAAATCTGTCACGCTGCACCCGCACGGTTGGTAAATTATAGCCGATTGCGCCGCATCTGATGGCTCTTTAGGTCGGGAAACGGCAACGATTGGGGCGACCTCAAGACTTTTGACACGGTCTCGGTATACGAATCGGCATCGCGCTCGTGGTTGTCACCCCGATGCAGAACCAGCGGGGGGTGTGCGACGAAGGCCGCCCTGCGTTCCTTGCGTCCCCGCAAGAGGACAAGCCGCGCCGGACGCAAACTGCGCGGGTGGATCGGCCAAAGCTCAAGCGCACCCAGACAGCCGAAGAACGCGCTCATCAGTTCGGGCAATCGGTCTGCCCGCTGGATGAAGGTCGCCGCCCCACCCGGCTTGAGCCGCTTCGACGCAACGCTCACCCATGTCTCGAGCGGCAGTGCGCCAGCGCGGGACACGGCACGTTCGTGGGATCGGGGCGCCACCGCGCGGAAATTCTCGAAATAGGGCGGGTTGGCGATCACATGATCGAAGCGCTGGGATTTCACGTCTGCGGGAAGGTTGGACAGATCGGCACAGTACACGGACCCGGCCAAACGGTTGTCATCCAGATTGCGCTGCGCCAGCGCGGCGTAGGCAGGTTGCATTTCAATGCCGGTGCAGTTGAGACCGGGCACCCGCGTCGCAAGGCAGGCCAGCGCGGCACCGCCCCCACATCCAAGTTCCAGCACCGTCTCCCCGGCTTTTGCCGGGATGGATGCGGCCAGAAGCACCGGATCAACCCCGGCGCGATACCCATCTTTCGGTTGCCACAGACGCACCGCGCCACCCAGAAAATCGTCGCGGGACAGTTCCTCCCCCGCGAAGGGTTCAGTCCTCAAACTTGACACCGTACTCGCGCAAGACACGTCTTGCGTCATCAATCTCGTCGCTGCGCACCATCAGGCGGCGCGGCAAGATGCCGATAGACCCTTCGAGGACGCTCATGTTTACGTCCAATTCAAAGCTGTCTATACCCTCGTCCTCAAGCACGGCTCGGGCGAGCGGTATCAGTGTGATGTCATTGGTGCGCAAAAGCTCTTCCATGACCATGATGTAGGAACACCGGGCCCGCTTTGTCGAGCCTTCCTGAAGGAATGGTGATGATGTTGGATAAACCAAGTCAGAAACCGCATGATCGTCTGGCAGAGGCGTTGGCGGATGATATGGCGCATGTGAACGCTCTGATCCGAACGCGTATGGCCTCGGAACATGCGCCGCGCATTCCGGAAGTCACCGCGCATCTGGTCGAGGCGGGCGGCAAGCGTCTGCGTCCGATGCTGACCCTGGCCGCTGCGCGCATGTGCGGCTACGAGGGCGACAACCATGTGAAACTTGCCGCAACGGTTGAGTTCATCCACACAGCGACGCTGTTGCATGACGACGTGGTGGACGAGAGCGAAAAGCGACGGGGACGGCCCACGGCGAACCTGCTGTGGGACAACAAATCCAGCGTTCTGGTCGGCGACTACCTGTTCGCGCGGTCCTTCCAGTTGATGACCGAGACCAACAATATCCGCGTGCTGCGCATCCTGTCCGATGCGGCGGCCACCATTGCGGAAGGCGAGGTCTTGCAGATGACGGCGGCGCAGGATCTGCGCACGACCGAGGCGATTTACCTCCAAGTCGTGCGCGGCAAGACGGCAGCGCTGTTTTCGGCGGCGACCGAAGTGGGCGGCGTGATTGCCGATATGGACGACGCGCAGGTGAAGGCGCTGTTCGACTACGGCGATGCGTTGGGGATCGCGTTCCAGATCGTCGATGACCTTCTGGATTACTGGGGGTCCGATGCGACGGGCAAAAACGTGGGCGACGATTTCCGCGAGCGCAAGCTGACGTTGCCGGTGATCAAGGCGGTGGCCCTGGGCGACGACGAAGAGCGTGCGTTCTGGAAGCGGACCATCGAAAAGGGCCGTCAGGAAGACGGCGATCTCGAACACGCCATTGAGCTCTTGACCAAGCACGGAACGCTCGAGGCGACACGGGCGGAAGCGAATGACTGGATCGCCAAGGCGCGTACGGCTCTGGCCAGCCTGCCCGCGCATCCGATCCGCGATATGCTCGACGATCTGGCCGATTACGTGGTGGCGCGGGTCAACTGATCTCTGCGCCAAAAGTTTGCGTTGCGACCACCCACCAGTCGGGACGCGACGCGGATATGCGTGTCTGTGCAGCGCTTGCTGCATCCTTATCCGGGTAGATGCCGAAGCAGGTCGACCCCGAACCGGACATGCGCGCAAGCTGTGCATCCTCCAGCGCGGCAAGCGCCTCGGATATGACGGGTGCATAGGCGATTGCCGGGTCTTGCAGATCGTTGCGTTGGGCGGCCAGCCAAGCGAGCCAGTCACCTTTCGTGGGCAGCGAGTCCATCGGCGGATTGTCCTTACGGATCAATGCGCCAAAGACATCCACAGTCGGAACATGCGCGCCGGGATTGACCAGCACCAGCCAAAAGCGGGGGCATGTGGGAATGTCGGTCAGCACATCACCGATCCCCTGCATGCGCTGCGGGCCCTGTCCCAGACAGACCGGCACATCCGCTCCTAGGCCCGGCGCCAGGTCTGGCCGTCCAATCGCCCGCAGGATCGCCGCCGCGTCCGATGATCCGCCCCCGATCCCGGCCCCGTGCGGAAGGTTCTTGGTCAAGGACACCTCGGCGGTCACTCCCGCACGATCCAGCGCTTTCCAGACAAGGTTGCGTGCATCTTCGGGCACACCCGAGGAGAACGGTCCATCAACGGTCAAAGACATCCGTTCTGCTGGAAGAACCGACAGAACGTCGCCGACATCGGCAAAGACCACCAGTGAATCAAGCAGGTGATAGCCATTGGCCTGCTGGCCGGTCACATGCAGGGCAAGGTTGATCTTGGCGGGCGCGAATTCAGTCGCTGCTGTCATTCGCCACCTGCAGCGGCGGCGCGCCTTCATCCGCAAGGACCTGATCCAGACCGACATCCAGCTTGGCACGGATCCGGTCGGAATCGACCTCTTCCGCCGTGGTGCCATAGACGGTAAAGGACAGCGCCCGCCGCCACTGGAACCGCGCCTCGGTCTTGCGGCCTACTGCCCAGTACACATCACCCAGATGGTCATTCACCACGGGATCGACCGGCATCAACTCTGCGGCCCGCTCCATGAGAACCACGGCTTCCTCGTAACGCCCCAGCCGGTAGAGCACCCAGCCGAGACTGTCGATGATGTAGCCGCTGTCCGGCCGTGCTGCTGCGGCGCGTTCGATCATGTCGAGCGCCTCGTCTAGCTTGATCTTTTTCTCGACCAGCGAATAACCAAGGTAATTCAACACCTGCGGTTGTTCGGGATTGAGCGCCAATGCCGCACGGAAATCGGCTTCGGCCTCGTCCCAGCGGTCAAGTCGCTCGTAGGAGATCGCACGTGCGTAGTGCAGGAACCACTGGTTCTGGGTTTCTTCCTCAAACAGGCTCAGCGCCTTGGTATAGGCGTCGATCGCTTCCTCGTACCGTTCCAGCTGGCGCATCGTGTCGCCCAGCGTCGAATGCACGACGGGCTGATCGCCATGTGTCTTTGACAGGCGCTGCAACACCTCGACCGCCGCATCCACCTTGTCGCTGTCTCGCAGAGCAGCGGCACGGCCCAGTTCGGCGGCGTGATAGGCGGGATGATCCTCGGGCACCTCGGCATAGGCTTTGACGGCAAGCTCGGACTGACCCATGTCGTCCAGCAGGCTCGCGGTCAGAAGGATGGCGTCGATATGCCCCGGGCGGAGATGTTCCGCGATCCGTGTGTAAAGCAGAGTGAATTCGTCATTCGCTTCGTTCGCAAGCGCGGCTGCCAATGTGTAGAACACCTCGGCCAGACCATCCCGCGCGCCCCGGATATGTGTGAACGGGATCGCCTCACCCGTTTCAAGTGCAGCGCGCATCTGGCTCAGACCGGGGTCCAGCTCGGCCCCGAAAGCGGTTTCGATCAGGGTCAGCGCATCCTCATTGCGATCCAGCTGGCTGAGCACTTCGACATGGGCCATGATCCCCCGACGCGTCAGCTGCATCCCACCGGTGCCCGCATCTTCGAGAATGGCGGCAGAGCTTTCGAAATCGCCGACCGACGCTAGTGCCAACGCCTTGTGATACATGGCAAAATTGCGCATGCCCTGTTGGTTTGCCAGCTCATCGAACTGCACCAGTGCAGCCGACATGTCCCCCAGACCAAGCTGTGACCACGCCAGCAACAACCCGTCGACCAGCGGGCCGACGCCCCGGTCGTCATTCACCTGAGCGATCAGCGCATCGTAATCTTCGGCTGCGGCCACCTCGGCCACAAGCGCCATCTGCGCAACTTGGCTGCGGTGCCCGTCATTGGCCAGCTTCGTGGCCAACGCCGCGGCGCGCTCGACATCGCCCAGCGAAATCTCGGCCAAAGCTGCCCGCTCAAGCAGCACCGGGTTCTGCGGATCATACATCACCGCGCGCCCGTAATATGTGGCAGCCGCCTGGATGTCGCCTGCGAAACTCGCCTGCCGTCCGGCAAGGTAATCGCCGGCCAGACCACTGGCAAAGGCACCGCCGGGGGCCATCAGACAGAGCGCAAGCGCCGCCGATCCCAGAAGCCGCTTCATGCTCGAATGCGCCATCATCTTCTCCTTGCAAAAGGCGAATTTTCGAAAGCGTAGCGCGCCCTTGAACCACGCGCAACCAAAGCAAAAGGCCGGGCGTTTGCCCGGCCTTGTCACGTTACATATTCGGGTAGTTCGGACCGTCCCCGCCCTGCGGCACCGTCCAGTTGATATTCTGGCTTGGGTCCTTGATATCGCAGGTCTTGCAGTGGACGCAGTTCTGGAAGTTGATGACGAATTTGTCGTCGCCCTTTTCGTCCTTCACGAACTCGTAAACCCCTGCCGGGCAATACCGCGCCGACGGTCCGCCGTATTTCGGCAGGTTCACCGACACCGGGATCGACGGGTCCTTGAGCTTGAGATGCGCAGGCTGGCTTTCCTCGTGGTTGGTCGCGGCGAAGGACACGTTGGTCAGGCGATCGAAGGACAGCTTGCCATCGGGCTTCGGATAGTCGATCGGCTTGAAGTTCTTGGCTTCGCCGGTCGCTTCGGCGTCGGACTTGCCGTGACCCAGAGTGCCAAGCAGCGAGAAGCCCAGCGTGTTGGTCCACATGTCGAACCCGCCCATGGTGAGCGAGGCCAGAAGTCCGCGCTTGGACCAGAGCGGTTTGACATTGCGCACCTTCATGAGGTCCTGACCGATTGCACCCTCACGCACTTCGGTTTCATAGGCGGCCAGCTCATCCGACGCGCGCCCGTCCAGGATGGCGGCGTAGGCGGCTTCCGCCGCAGCCTTGCCCGACAGCATCGCGTTGTGGTTGCCCTTGATGCGCGGCACGTTGACCATGCCCACGGAACAGCCCAGCAGCGCCACGCCCGGTGCCACCATCTTGGGCATCGACTGGTAGCCACCTTCCGAGATGGCGCGCGCGCCGTACGCCACGCGCTTGCCGCCCTTGAGCAGTTCGGCCACCATAGGGTGATGCTTGAAGCGCTGGAACTCCATGTAGGGGTAAAGGTGCGGGTTTTCGTAGTTCAGGTGAACGACGAAGCCGACATAGACCTGATTGTTGTCGAGGTGGTAGATGAACGACCCGCCACCCGCGTTCGACCCCAGCGGCCAGCCCATCGTGTGGGTGACAGAGCCTTCCTTGTGCTTGGCCGGGTCGATCTCCCAGATCTCTTTCATGCCAAGGCCGAATTTCTGCGGCTCCTTGCCCTTGGACAGGTCGTACTTTGCGATCACTTCCTTGGCGAGGCTGCCGCGCACGCCTTCGCTCAGGAAGACGTACTTGCCATGCAGTTCCATTCCCGGTTCATAGCCCGGCCCCGGTGTGCCGTCGGCGTTCTTGCCGAATTCACCGGCGACCACGCCTTTGACTTCGCCATTGTCGCCGTAGACGATTTCGGAACAGGCCATGCCCGGGAAAATCTCGACGCCCAGTTCCTCAGCCTGCTCGGCCATCCAGCGACAGACATTGCCCATCGACACGATGTAATTGCCGTGGTTGTTCATCAGCGGCGGCATCGGCCAGTTGGGGATGCGGATCTGGCCCGCCTCGCCCAGCATATAGAAGTTGTCATCCTTCACAGGCACGTTGAGCGGTGCGCCCTTTGCCTTCCAATCGGGGATCAGCGCATCGAGACCGCAGGGGTCCAGAACCGCACCCGACAGGATATGCGCGCCCACTTCCGACCCCTTTTCGAGAACGACCACGTTCAGGTCCGCGTCGAGTTGTTTCAGACGGATCGCGGCGGACAGGCCGGCAGGGCCTGCGCCAACGATGACAACATCATATTCCATCGCTTCGCGCGTGTGTTCGCTCATGTCGGGCTCTTTCCTCAATGTCACCAGTCGAAAACCTGCTGGGTCACGTAACCTGCAGGTCAGGCTCGGTCAATTGCGACACGGCGTTACAACCCGGTTTGGTCGGGAAATGCTGCAATTTCATGCGCCACCCGATGCCGAGCAGGTGCAACCCCTCTTGCCTTTCGATTGCGGGTCAGGTCACTGTTGCGCCAACGCAAGTGACATGTTTAGACCGCGCCGAGTTGAACAGGCGCCAGAGTTTTCGCTCTGCCGACCAAGAGGGAACCGTCCCATGGAAAAGCTACCGATGACCCGCGCGGGCCACGCCGCGCTGGAATCCGAATTGAAACAGCTCAAGTCCGAAGAGCGGCCCGCCGTGATCAAGGCGATCGCCGAAGCGCGCGAATTGGGCGACCTCAAGGAGAACGCGGAATATCATTCAGCCCGCGAAAAGCAGGGCTTCATCGAAGGCCGCATCAAGGAACTTGAAGGCGTGCTCAGCCTTGTCGAGGTGATTGACCCGACCAAGCTTTCTGGTCCGATCAAGTTCGGCGCGACCGTGACCTTGGTGGACGAGGACACCGACGAAGAGAAAACCTGGCAGATCGTCGGAGAGCACGAGGCCAATATCGAAAAGGGTCTGCTCAACATCAAGTCACCCATCGCCCGGGCGCTGATCGGCAAGGAGGAAGGCGACAGCGTCGAGGTGCGTACGCCCGGCGGCGACAAGACCTACGAAGTGCTGAAGATCGAATACATCTGATGGGTCGAGGCCCTGCCATGCCACAGCAAACAGACGCCAAGTCCGTTCCGATCCCACCCCGCCCCGGAGAGACCACCCGCGGCCTGAGCGGGATCGAACTGACGGCCGCCGCGCTTAGCGTGGTGTGGCTCGTCATTTCGGCAGCGTTCTTCCTCTTCTCCGGAAATGACGGCGCCGATGGCCTGCGCTTCCTGCTGACGCTGATGGTGATCTTCTTTCCCGTCGGCATGATCTGGGTGGCGGCCCTTGGCGCACGGTCCTCGCGGATCATGCGCGAAGAAAGCACCCGTCTGCAGACAGCCATCGATGCCATCCGACACGCCTATATCACCCAGAACCAGGCCGGAGGCCGCGATCAGCCGCCGCATCCCTCCATCTTGAAGAAACTCGACGAGATCGCGGATGCGCAGAAGAAGGCCGAGACGACACTGGCCATGTTCACGTCGACCCGTGCCGCGCAGATCGCGGTTCAGGCCGCTGCGCCTGACCCGGAAACCGGGGACCAGCCGACACTCGCGCTTGGCACACCTGCAGAAGCCCTGAACCCGCCCCTGTCGAACGCGGACTTCATCCGCGCCCTGCATTTTCCGGAAACCGCCGACGATCAGGAAGGGTTTGCCGCGCTGCGCCGCGCTCTGAGGGACCGGCCATCCGCACAACTGGTTCAGGCTGCGCAAGATGTGCTGACCCTGCTCAGCCAGGACGGCATATACATGGACGATCTGCGCCCGGACATGGCCCGCCCCGAAATGTGGCGACGCTTTGCCAAGGGCGAGCGCGGACGCACCATTGCCGCACTTGGAGGCGTGCGGGACCGTTCGTCCCTGGCGCTGACGGCGGGGCGCATGAAGCAGGATCCGATTTTCCGGGATGCGGCGCACCATTTCCTGCGGCTGTTCGACAAGGGATTTGCGCGGTTTGAAAGCACCGCGACCGATGCCGAGATTTCGGATTTGGCCGGCACCCGCACCGCCCGCGCCTTTATGCTCCTCGGACGTGTGACAGGCACGTTCGACTGATCTCCGCTGGCGGTCATAGAACCTTAACGGTTTTCTGTAACTTTCTTCGCGGGCCCCGATTTTTCGCCGAAAAATCGGGCGCGCGGAAAAACTACAGGTTGAAGGCAGCGTAAGGGATAAACCGCACGGGATCGCCGGGACGCACCTGAGCAGCACCGTCGGGCAGTTCGACCAGACCTTCCGCCCAACTCAGCCCGCTGATCCGCCCGGACCCTTCGGACTTGAACACTTCGGCGGCCCCGTCCCGGATGCGCGCGCGAAGATATTCCCGCCGACCCGGTTTCTTGCGCTTGTCGAACGCGGCCGGCACCGTGAACCCCTGCGGTTCGCTCCAGCCAGCGCCCGCCAGGGCGCCCATGGCCGGCCGCGCGAAGACCAGCGTACAGACCAGAGCTGCCACGGGGTTTCCAGGCAACCCGAAGACCGGGACCTCTTCCCAAAGCCCGAGGGCAAGCGGTCGGCCAGGTTTCAGCGCGATCCGCCATTCCTGCATCGCGCCAGTCTCTCTCAAAAGAGCCGAGACGTGATCCTCGTCACCTGCCGAGGCTCCACCGGACGTCAGGATCACGTCAGCCTTGGCCGCTGCAGCGTCAAGGGATGCGCGCACGGCGTCTCGCGCGTCCGGCGCACGTCCCATATCCACGACCTCGAACCCGAACCCGGCGCAAAGGCTCAGGAGCATCGGGCGGTTGGCATCGAAGATTTGCCCGGGCGCCGCGTCGGCCCCCGGTTCGACAATTTCATCACCGGTCGACAGAATCGCAACGCGCAACCGCTTGCGGACGACCAACGCGCCATGGCCGACCGCGGCGGCCAGTGCGAGATCCGCGGGCGTCAGAACGCGACCGGCTTGAAGTGCCATGTCCCCCTGCGCCACATCCTCGCCGGCCTTGCGCGTATTCGCGCCGCGCTTCAACGGGCCATGAAAAGCGATCCGCCCTGCACCGACACGCACATCTTCGTCGAGCACCACGGTGTCCACCCCCGCGGGCAGGTCCGCACCGGTCAGAACACGCACCGCATGCCCCTCCGGCACCACACCGGCAAACGGCGCGCCGGCTGCCGCGCGCCCCTCGACAAGCGGCAAGTTCTGCGGGCCGTCACCAATGACAGCCCCAGCAAACCCATAGCCATCCACAGCCGTATTCGGATGTGGTGGATTCGACCGTTTCGCCACAAGATCCTGCGCCAGCACACGCCCAGCAGCCTGCATCAGCGGCACGGTCTCGACACCCACGACCGGAGTCATCCGGTCACGCAGCAGTGCCAGCGCGTCGTCCACCGGCGTCCAATCCACGCCCGCAGGCAAGGCGAAACAGTCGTTGCGCAGAGGTGGCGGCTGCAGCGTCACCTGACCCCGCGCCGCAGCAATGAGCTCAGCCTCATGTCCGGCACCAAGGATCCACGCCTCCTCCTTCGCCTCTGGCCCCGCATCGGCCAACAGCGCCGTCAATCGGTCGGCCGACAACCCGGCCAGAGCCCGGGCCAGAAGACGCACCTGCGCCGCATCGCGGATCTCGTCGCCCTGCACCGCCTTCACGGCAGGCTCGATCAGGCCCGGCCAGATCTCGACCAGCACGGCCTGCGCCTCGGCCCAGTCTTCAAAAGGCCAGACCGCGACACCCGCGCGCCGCCGCAACCTCGCGAGCATGGGCAGACCCATCAAGGCCTGACTTCCCACAGAATTTGGATACGCCAGTTGAAAGCATGAGGACGCCGCCTTGGCAGCAAGATCGCAGGCTCGTCGTTCAGCGAAGCCGTAGAACCGAACAGCCTCTTTCTTGTAAGGAATGAACGGCCAATTCGTGGCATGCGTCTTGCCCCAGAACGGCCCCGGTCCGTCGAACAGGCGGTTGATCTGCGACGCAACATCAAAGCGGTTGTTCTCGCCCGCCTCATTGTCCGTGATCCGCGCCTCGAGCCAGTCCCAGAACACCAGCGGATCATCTGATCCTGTCACATGACGCACGAAACCGCGCGGGTAGCCGAACGGGAAATCGAACCCGATCAGCACGCGCCGCCCGGCCTGCGCCTCGGCATCGAGGAACGCGGTCAACCATGCCTCGGCCTCGATCCGCGATCTGCAATACACCGGCTCCTGCTCTGCGCCCTCGCGCGCAACCCCGATCCAGATCGCATCCTTCTTCGGGCTGGGAGTCTTACGTTTGCCCGCCGACCAGTCGACAATCGCAATCGTGTCGAAGCCTGTCAAAGCCCCACCTCTGACAGGATGAAATCCGCAATCGCCGTGGTGTCGTTCAGGTCAAACACCGGACGGTCAAGGTCCATCGGCGTGTCGCTGGCCACGGCCTGAATGGTCGGATCACCCTGCGCGATCAGGTCATTTCCGGTCTCGGCGCGGAAGGCCTCTACCTTGGGATGGCGGTCGCGCTTGTAGCCTTCGACCAGAACCAGATCGACCGGCGTCAACTTGGACAGCAGCTCGTCCAGCGTCGGTTCGGCCTCCTCCCGCAGTTCGTGCATCAGCGCAAAACGGTTGCGCGACGCCAGAAGCACCTCGGTCGCCCCGGCAACACGGTGCCGGTGGCTGTCCTTGCCGGGATGGTCCACGTCAAAGGTGTGATGGGCATGTTTGACAGTCGACACGGTGATCCCACGCCCGGTGATCTCGGTCACCAGCCGTTCCATCAACCCGGTCTTGCCGGCGTTCTTCCAGCCTGTAACGCCGTAAATCCTCATACCATCGCCTCTGCTGCCTCAAGGTCTTCGGGTGTGTTCACGTTGAAGAACGGATCGCTATTGTCCGTGTCGAACACCGCCTCGCGCCCGCCGTGTTTTTCGGTCCAGATCACCACTTTCTTGATCCCCTCCTCCAACGCCGCGCGCAGATCGTCGCGCAGGGCCACCGGCCAAAGGCCAAAGGTCGGGTGTCGGATGAGGCCGGAACGGCTCATCGACCTGGTCTTTTCCTCCCCCCGTGGCGTGGCGGCAAGAACCAGCGGGTGGGCCATACCTTGGGCGGTGTCCTGCAACACCGCGACCAGATCGGTGGGAAAGAACGGCGTGTCGGCGGCCACGGTCACAATCGCCTCGGCCCCCTGCCCCGCCGCCCAATCCAGACCCGCCAGAACACCCGCCAGCGGTCCGGGGTAACCGGCGATGCTGTCGGGCAGGACCGGCAGACCAAACCCTTGAAACCGTGCCGCATCCCCGTTCGCATTGAGCGCCATGCCCGTAACCTGCGGCTCCAACCGGTCGATCACACGGGCAAGAAGCGTCTGCCCCCCGACCTGCAACAGCGCCTTGTCGCCGCCGCCCATGCGGGTCGCCAGCCCCCCGGCAAGGATCACTCCCAAAGGCAGGCTCATTCCGCACTCTTCCTGCGGCTCTTGCGGCTTTCTTCGGGCACGCTCTCGGGATCCATGTCGCGCACCAGCCTTTCCTCACCCGAAAGACAGACAAACCGCTTGCCGCGCATCCGCCCGATACAGGTCAGGCCCACCTGCCGCGCGATTTCGACCCCCCAGGCGGTAAAGCCCGAGCGCGAGGCCAGCACCGGGATGCCCATCAGCGCCGTCTTGATCACCATCTCCGAGGTCAGCCGCCCGGTGGTGTAGAGGATCTTGTCCTCCGGCCCGACCCCTTCCTGAAACATCCAGCCCGCGATCTTGTCCACCGCGTTGTGACGGCCCACGTCTTCCATATAGACCAGCGGCCGGTCCTCCTGACACAGGACCGTGCCGTGAATGGCCCCCGCCTCTAGGTACAGCGAAGGCGTCGTGTTGATCTTGTGCGCAAGCGCATAGAGCCAAGATGTCCGCAGCTCCACCGGTGGCAGCACCACCTTGTCGAGCCCTTCCATCATGTCGCCGAACACCGTTCCCACGGCACAGCCGCTGGTACGGGTCTTCTTCTTGACCTTCTCCTCGTATGTCGTCTGCCGCTCGGTGCGCACCACGACAACTTCAAGGTCGTCGTCATACTCGACCTTGGTGACCACATCGTCATCCCGCAGCATGCCCTGATTGCGCAGAAACCCGACCGCGAGGTATTCGGGATAATCCCCGATCGTCATCGCCGTCACGATTTCCTGACTGTTCAGGAAAATCGTCAATGGCCGCTCCTCGACGACGCTGATCTCGGTCTCGGCCCCGGTGTGGTCGGTGCCCACTACACGGCGCGTCAGCCGCGGCGCGCCCGGCTCGGGCGCGATGAGGTAGTCGCGCAGCACATCATCCGGCATGGATTGCATCTCCCCTCGTCCAAAGCTACGTCCGGTCCGAACACAGCAGACGAGGCACAGTGATGGCGGCAGGGACCGCAATGTCAAGCTACTGGCGGGGCCTTCGCGACGGCTTGCCCTTCCTTGCCGTCGTCGGCCCCTTTGCCATGCTGTTCGGCGTGCTGGCAACGGAATCGGGCCTTGCCCTGCACGAAACCATGGGCTTTTCCGTCGTGGTGATCGCCGGTGCCGCGCAGTTCACCGCGCTGCAGCTGATCAACGAAAGCGCCCCCACACTGGTGGTCATCGCCTCCGCTCTCGCCGTCAACCTGCGAATGGCGATGTATTCGGCGTCGATCACCCCGCATCTGGGCCCGCTGCCACTCTGGAAGCGCGCGATTGCCGCCTATTTCCTTGTCGATCAGACCTATGCGCAGTCCGTTCTCGACTATGAACGCAACCCGGATCAGACCGCGGCCGAGAAATTCGCCTACTTCCTCGGAGTGATGACCCCGATCTGCCCGCCCTGGTATCTGTTCACCTTCCTCGGCGCATCGCTGGGAGAACGCATCCCGCCCAGCCTCGGGCTTGATTTCGCGCTGCCCATTGCCTTTCTGGCGATGGTCGGCCCGATGCTGCGCACCCCGGCGCACCGGATCGCCGCGCTGGCCGCTGTCGTTCTGGCTCTCGCGTTCGCTTGGGTGCCCTACAATCTGGGCCTGCTCGTGGCCGGTCTGGGCGGCATGATCGCCGGTGCGCAGGCGGAAACGCGTTTGGGAATCAAACCATGACCGACACAACGCAGCTCTGGATCATCATCATTGCGCTTGGGCTGGGCAGCTTTGGCCTGCGCTTTGCCTTTCTCGGTCTTGTGGGCGACCGGGCGATGCCCGAATGGGTGCTGCGCCACCTGCGCTATACCGCCGTTGCGGTGATCCCTGCGCTGGTCGCGCCGCTGGTGATCTGGCCAACTGCCACGGGTGGTGAACCGGACCCCACGCGGCTGGCTGCCGCAGCGGCGACCTTTGCCGTCGGATATCTCACGAAGAATGTGTTTGCTGCGATGGGGGTCGGAGCGACGGTACTGGTGTCGCTCAGCCTTCTGTTCTGATCCGGGTCACTGGGCGCGCAGGGATTGTTCGTACTGCGCAATCGCGACCGACTTGTCGTCGCTGTCATTTTCGAAGATTTTCTGCGTCCGCACGCCAGGCAGCTCTGCGAAATCATCCATCAGGCGTTTCGGGAACCAAGTGGAGCCGACGCTCTCGAACCCCGGCAGCTGACGCAGAATCGCCGCCGTGCTCAGCGCGCATTGCGCGGATGCAACCGGTCCGTTGGCAATCGCAAGCCGCAGGGCACGTTCCGCCACCTCGGGCGAGACTTCGATGGTCTGCATCACCACGTGATAGGTTTCCCGCGCATGGGCCCGCGCGTAGAAATCGGCCACACCCGGTGTGATACCGTAAAGAACATCCCCACGCTGCGGGACCGCGCTCAGCCGGACGGACCCGGCAGGATCGAAGATGACCCTCTGAGACCCATTGATCATCAGGCTGGTATGGGCACCTGCGCCTGAGCGATTGTTGATCATGGTGAACAGCGTCAACGCCGGCGGCCCGGGGTGACGATAGGAGGCGCTGCTGATCACCTCGGGTGATGCATCGGGACGCAATTCCGCGCCCGCGCCGCAGCCCACCAAGGCCAACATGGCCAGTCCGGCAAGGATCCGAGACATCAGGGTCATGTTAGCCTCTGGTCAGGTGTGAGTGTCGATCTCAGGAATTGAAGATCGCGAGGAAGATCAGAACCCCGATCGAAAAGATCGCAACGCGCGTGGACCAGCGGATGAACCCGTCAAAGGTCTTTTCCTGCGTGGTGATATCCATTGAACCGTGCTTGTGTTCCGCCATTTGAGACATCCCTTACAAATGTTTTCGTGTCGGTACCCGATTTGCCCGACACTGTCACCCATGCCAAGCGCGCAGTGTGTCGCGGTTTACGCGTCCTGTTCCAATTCTGCCGCAAGCTGAAACCCTATCCGACGCGGCTCGACATGGTCGCGCAGAATCGGCATCGCCCGAAGCGCCACGTTGAGCTGTGAGACATGCTGGATCAGCTGCATCCGCACCCCGTCGCCATCGGTACCGTAGAAGGTGACGATGTCGGGGTCGAAATATCCCAGCCCCTCGATCCGCAGCACGCCGGTCTGATTCCCGGCAAAGCCCATCGCCACCTCGTGTTCGTTGTCGAGCTGTTCCTCGAAATTCTGGATGTAGAGGATCAGCCGCTCATAGGCCCATTCAGCGTCGCTTTTCTGCTTCAGGGGCTTCCGGGTCAGGGCGTGCGGCAGGCGTTTCTGCCCGGTCTCGCCCGACCCTGCAGCATGGCTTTCCACCTTGCGTGGCAAAGCAGCGCCTTCGACCGCTTCGGCCGTGGTGCGAATCTCGTCGCTCATGGCTCTCCCCTTCTCAGATCGGCAGGGCCGTGGTTTCCTTGATCTCTTCCATAACGAAACTGGCCGAAATATCCGAGAGCGGAATCCGCGCGATCACACGCTTGTAAAAGGCGTCATAGGCCGGAACATCGGCCACCCGCACGCGCAGCAGGTAATCCAGATCTCCGGTCATGCGGTAGGCGCCCACCACCTCGGGCATGGTGCGCACCGCCTTGTGAAAGCTGTCGAGCCAGTCCGCATCGTGTCGCCCGGCACGGATCATCACCATCACCTCCAGCGGACAGCCCAGCTTGGCCGGATCGGTCAGCGCCACCCGGCCCGTGATGATCCCCGCCTGCTCCATCGCCTTGATCCGCCGCCAGCAAGCGTTGCGCGACAGCGCGACCTGATCGGCGATGGTCTCGACACTCAGGCTGGCATCGCGTTGCAGGATGCGCAGGATTGCCTTGTCGAATTGATCCAGTTCCGCAGGGGTCATGAGAATTTATCCCAACCGAAGGGCAGTTTGACAAGAGATGTGCCTTCCCGGACGTGTTTCCGTCAACGGAAACACGCGATGCGTCGACGCATCGCCCGCGCAAATGGCTAACAAAAGGTTAAAAGGACCGATGCGGTCCCATTGTTTCGCGCGCGAAACATTGCGGCACGTGTACTGACCTATTCCCCCGGCGGTTTCGCCAGCCGCACGACCGGAGTCGGATCGTCCTTGGCCAGTTCCTCGAAATCGAAATTGTCCAGCCTCCGCGCCCGACGCCCGGCCTTGTCGGCGCTGATCTTGATGTCGGCGATGTCCTTGGCCGCCTGCCCGAAATGTCGGTCGAGGTTCTCGACCCGGCTGCCCAGACGGTCCACATCCGCGTAAAGCAGGCTCAGTTCCTTGCGGATCGCCCCTGCCTGTTCGCGCATCCGCGCATCCTTGAGAATCGCCCGCATCGTGTTCAGCGTCGCCATGCAGGTGGTCGGAGACACGATCCAGACCCGCGCATTGAACCCTTCGCGCACCACCTCGGGAAAGTTCGCGTGCAGTTCCGCATAGACCGCCTCGGAGGGCAGGAACATCAGCGCACCATCGGCGGTCTCGCCTTCGATGATGTACCGTTCGGATATGTCCCTGATGTGCTTTCGCAGCGAAAGCCGAAGCTGCTGCGCCGCGCGGTTGAGATGCTCCTGCGTATCGGCGCGGCGAAGCTGTTCGTAGGCTTCCAAAGGGAACTTGCTGTCGATGGCAATCGGTCCCGGCGGGTTCGGCAGGTGGATCAGACAGTCCGCCCGCTTCCCGTTCGACAACGTCGCCTGCAGCGTGTAGCTGTCCTTGGGCAGCGCCTTGCCGACGATGTCGGTCAACTGGATCTCCCCGAACGCGCCGCGCGTCTGCTTGTTCGACAGGATGTCCTGCAGCGACAGCACGTCGCCTGACAGCTTGGTGATGTTCTCCTGCGCCTTGTCGATGCTCTGGAGCCGCTGCTGCAACTCGCCAAGGGATTGCGCCGTACGGCGGGCCGATCCGTGCAGGTTCTCGTTCATCTGCTCCTGCACCTGCGCCAGCCGCCGCTCCATCAGTTGCAGCATCGCGGTCTGGCTTTGTGCCTGCGCCTCGGAAACGTGGGTAAGACCGCCTGACAGGCGTTCCTGTCCGTCGGACAGGGCCTGCACCCGCTGCCCGACCTGCGCGAGCTGGTAGACCAGAGGCTCGCTCAGTTTCGCTGCGCGACGCGCGGACAACAGCGACATGATGAGCAGCAGCAGAACCAAGGCCCCCAGAGCCAAGCCCAGCAGAACGACCGGATCGCTCAGGTCGAGGACAAGATCACCGATCTGGATCATGTGCGGCCAAACAGGCGTTCAATGTCGCTGAGTTTCAGTTCGACATAGGTGGGCCGGCCATGGTTGCACTGACCGGAATACGGGGTCGCTTCCATTTCCCTTAACAGAGCGTTCATCTCTTCCGCCCGCATCTGACGGCCCGAGCGGATGGAGCCATGACAAGCCACCCGGCTCAGGATCGCTTCGATCCGGTCCTGCACCGCGCGCGCCTCGCCTTGGTCGTCCAACTCGTCAAGGATGTCGCGCAGGAGGGCATGGGAATTGACCTCGCCAAGGATCGCTGGTGTCTCGCGCACTACGACCGCGCCTTTGCCGAAGGGTTCGATGGTCAGCCCCATTCTGGCGAGGTCGTCCGAAAGGTCGAACAAGCGGGCCGCGTCGCTGTCGCTCATCTCGACCACATCGGGGATCAGCAGCGCCTGTGCGGGAACGCCGTTCTGCGTCATCTGGGTCTTGAGTTTCTCATACACCAACCGCTCATGCGCCGCGTGCTGATCGACGATGACGATGCCATCCTCGGTCTGGGCAATGATGTAATTCTCGTGCACCTGCCCCCGCGCGGCGCCCAGCGGTCGGTATTCGCGGGGGGTCTCATCGGTCTCTTGCGAGACCTCTTCGACCTCGACCATACGTCCGGAATAGGTGGTCTGCATGTCGGCGAAACCGGGGGATTGCATCGAGTACGCGGTCTGTCGCGCTGCGAAACTCGGGCGGTCCATCTGGTAGACGCGCGGCGGGTGCGGCTGTTCGGGGCGCATGGCACCCAGCGTCGCGCCTGCGACGGTGGTGGAGGCACGATGCCCCGCCTCGGCCAAGGCATGACGGAGGGCGGATACGATCAGCCCACGCACCAGACCAGGATCGCGGAAGCGCACTTCGGATTTCGCGGGATGCACATTCACATCCACCTTGTGCGGGTCGCAATCGATGAACAGCGCCACCGCCGGATGGCGGTCGCGGCTGAGGAAATCGGCATAGGCCCCGCGCAATGCGCCGATCAGCAGCTTGTCACGCACAGGACGTCCGTTGACGAAGAGGAACTGCGCCACCGCAGCGCCGCGTGAATAGGTGGGCAACCCGGCCAGACCGGTGAGGCGGATGCCTTCGCGGTCGGCGTCGATGGGTACGGCATTGTCGGTGAACTCGCGACCCATCACCTGCGTGAGCCGTCCACGCAAGGCATCGAAGAGATCACCCGTCACCGCATCGGCGCGGAAGATCACGCGGCCCTCACCGCCGCCGGACACATCGCGCAGGGTGAAGCTGACCGAGGGTTCGGCCATGGCAAGGCGTTTGATCACATCGGTGATCGCCTGCATCTCGGCCCGGTCGGAGCGGAGGAACTTCAGGCGCGCGGGCGTTGCGAAAAAGAGGTTGCGCAGGGTAACCACGGTGCCGCGCGAAAGGGCGGCGGGTTTGACCGGGTCGATCTTTCCGCCGGTGACCGACAGTTCAGCGGCATCGTGCCCCTCGGCGCGGCTGGTCAGGGTCAGACGCCCCACCGCGCCCAGCGAGGCAAGCGCTTCGCCGCGAAACCCGAAGCTGTGGATGTTGAGCAGGTCAGACCCGTCTATCTTGGAGGTGGCGTGGCGCGCAATCGCCAGCGGCAGTTCGTCGGGCGGGATACCGCAGCCATCGTCGGTGACGCGGATCAATGTCTTGCCACCGTCGGCGATGGCCACGTCAACGCGCGTGGCCCCGGCATCGACGGCGTTCTCGACCAGTTCCTTGACGGCAGAGGCTGGACGCTCGACCACCTCACCCGCCGCGATGCGGTTGATGGCGCTTTCCTCAAGCGGTTGAATGGAGGCACGTATCTTGGGGGCGTGGGAGTTCATGCCACGAGATGTAGCATGGGTTTTGCGATTCTTCTATGGGAGGATCACGGGTTTGATGCGGTCAGACGAATTTCAGCAGGATGCCCATCGCGCTGACATATGCGGCCATGAGAACCCAAAACCGGTATTTCATGTTTTGATTGATCTCGGACGTTTCAGCGACGAGCTTCGCAATCTCGGCGCGCATCTTGTCGTCTGCGAGGGCCTGTTCTGTATGTGTCATTGGCATGTTCCGTGCAAACCTCCACACCGCCAACAATATAGAGATTAAATTCCTTTCTGTCGACTTAACCAGACCAACAAAGGCCGTTGTGCAATTGACGCGGCTGCCCTCCGTGGTAACAGGTTTGTCATGCTGGCCATCTTCCTTCAGACCCTGCCGTTTTTCGCCCTGATCGCCGTGGGTTACGGTGCAGGCAAGACCGGGTTCTTCACCGAGGAAGCTACCGCCTATCTGACCAAGTTCGTGTTTTACTTTGCCCTGTCGGCGATGCTCTTCCGGTTTTCCGCGAACCTGTCGATTGCCGAGATCTTCGACTGGCGGATCGCGGCGGGGTATCTGTGGGGCACGGCCTTTGTCTATGGGATCGGCATGGCGGTGGGATTCCTGCGCGGCATGAACACCGAAACCGCCGCGTTCGAGGGGCAGGTCGCGGCCATCGGGAACACCGGTTTCCTGGGCGTGCCGATGCTGGCGCTGCTGATGGGACAGGAGGCTGTAGGACCGATCATTCTTGTCCTGACCATCGACCTCGTGGTGTTTTCGTCGCTGATCGTCATCCTTGTGGTGGGATCGCGCGAAGGGCGGATGTCGCTGCGGATTTTCAAGACGGTGGGGATCGGGTTGCTCAAGAACCCGATGATCGTTTCGATCGTTGCCGGGTTCATGGTTTCGGCGACCGGTGCGCCCATTCCCGAACCGGTCAACCAGTTCCTGTCGATCCTGGGAGCGGCTGCGACACCCGGGGCGCTGTTTGCCATCGGTGCCTCACTGGCCAGCAAATCGGCAGAGCGTCTGACGATTGCGGGCTGGTTGAGTTTCTGTAAACTGATCATCCACCCGGCCGCCGTCGCGGTGGGTGTTTACATGCTGTTTCCGTCCGATCCGTACAAGGCGGGCGTGGTTGTCGCGGCAGCGTCCTTGCCGGTGGCGGGCAATGTCTTCATCCTCGCACAGCATTACAAGGTGGCCCCACAACGGGTGTCCGCCGCCATTCTGATCTCGACCGCCGTCAGCATCCTGACCGTGTCGTTCGTGATCAGCCAGGTCCTGATTTAAGGAAAGGGAGCGTCATGGAAACCGTTTCGGAGAACAGATGTTTTGATGGGGTTCAGGGCGTGTACCGACATGCGTCGGACGCGTGCGGCTGTGACATGACCTTCGGGCTTTATCTGCCGCCGCAGGCCACGGACGGGCCGGTGCCGGTGCTGTGGTACCTGTCCGGGCTGACCTGCACGCATGAGAACGCTATGACCAAAGCGGCGGCGCAGGGCTTTGCCGCAGAGGCGGGAATGGCGGTGGTGTTCCCCGACACGTCCCCGCGTGGCGATGCGGTGGCGGACGATGACGCCTATGATCTTGGCAAAGGGGCCGGGTTCTATGTGAACGCGACGCAAGATCCCTGGGCGCCGCATTTCAGGATGTGGGATTACGTGGCAGATGAATTGCCCGCACTGTTGGGCAGGGCATTCACCGTTGATCTGGAGCGGCAGGCGATCACCGGGCATTCGATGGGTGGTCATGGCGCGCTGACGCTTGCGATGGCGCATCCGGGGCGGTTTGCCTCGGTGTCGGCCTTTGCGCCGATTGCAAACCCGAGCCAAAGCGACTGGGGCCGCAAGCAATTGTCGGCCTATCTGGGTGACAACGAGACCACATGGTTGAGGCATGACGCGACAGTGCAGATGCAGGAGGTCGGGTTCGACGGGCCGGTTCTGGTGGATCAGGGTGGGTCGGATCAGTTCCTCGAGCTGCTCAAACCCGAAGCGCTGAGCCACGCGATGGCCGCGCGGCGTCAGGAGGGGACGTTCCGCATGCAGAAGGGCTACGATCACTCGTATTTCTTTGTCTCGACCTTCATCCCCGATCACATCGCGTTCCACGCTGGCGCGCTGGGGCTGTGACCCGGCTTTTCGTCGATGCCGATGCCTGCCCGGTTAAAGCCGAGGCAGAGCGGGTTGCGACCCGGCACAAGGCGCAGATGTATCTGGTGTCGAACGGGGGGCTGCGGATGTCGGAAAACCCGTTTGTCGAGGTGGTCGTGGTGCCCGACGGGCCGGATGTGGCCGATATGTGGATCGCGGAGCGTGCGGGACCCGGCGATGTGGTGATCACCGGGGACATTCCGCTGGCGGCACGCTGCGTGGAAAACGGAGCACGGGTGCTCAAGCACAATGGCGAGCGTCTTGATGCGCGCAATATCGGGCAGGTGCTGGCGACGCGGGATCTCATGGCGGATCTGCGTGCGGCGGACCCGTTCCGGCAGGGCGGCGGGCGTCCGTTTTCCAAGGCGGATCGGTCGCGGTTTCTGGATGCGCTGGAGCGCGAGATGCGGGCGGCGGCGCAGGATGTGCCGCGTTAGGATTTGAGGGGAGAGGCAGCGATGACGACACCGGAGATCATTCCGTTTGCGGATGGTGAAGCGCAGCTTGACTGGATCGGCCTGACCGATGCGTTGGCGGCGGGGCATGACCTGCCGAAAGCCGAGATCGCGGACAGTTTCCTCTATCGCGGGGGTGATACGCTTTTGAACCGGGCGGCGTGGATCGACGGGCTGGGGCTGGCGGTGAAGTCGGCGACGATCTTTCCGGGCAATGCCGGTCTTGGGAAAGCGGCGGTGAACGGTGGGGTGTCGGTCTATTCCGATGTCGACGGGACGCTGGAAGCGATTGTCGATTTTCACCTTGTGACCAAGTGGAAAACCGCAGGCGACAGTCTTCTGGCGGCGCGGCGACTGGCGCGGGCGGACAGTGCGGTGATCCTGATTGTCGGGGCTGGCACGGTGGCGCGGTCGCTGGTCGAGGCCTATTCGGCGGCGTTCTCCGAGGCGCGGTTTCTGATCTGGAACCGGACCGGGGCCAAGGCGCAGGAGTTGGCGGAGGCGTTTGCGCATGTGACGGCGGCTGGGGATTTGGCCGAGGCGGTGGGACAGGCGGACATCGTCAGTTGCGCCACCATGTCGACCGAACCGGTTCTGAACGGCGCATGGCTGCGGCCGGGGACGCATGTGGACCTGATCGGTGCCTACCGTCCCGATATGCGCGAGGCGGATGATGCGGTGCTGACGCGCGGGCGGCTGTTCGTGGATTCTCTGGATACAACCGTGGGGCATATCGGAGAGATCAAGGACCCGATTGCGCGGGGAGTGATCCGAGAGGCGGACATCGTTGCGGATTACTACGATCTAGGAGCCTTTGGGCGGCAGTCCGAGCATGAGATCACGGTGTTCAAGAATGGCGGCGGGGCGCATCTGGACCTGATGGTCAGCCGCTACATTCTGGACCGTTGGCGCAGCCGGTAGGGCCGGGACACGATGCGTCGACGCATCGCGCGTGTCGGTTGACCGAAACGCGCCCCTGTCAGGCGGCGAGCGGGACGGGCTGGCGTTTCTCGCGAATGGGCAGATGCACAAGTGCGCTGAAGGCTCCGACGCCGACACCGATCCACCAGACCAGCGTGTAATCGCCGTGAATGTCGTACATGCGGCCACCGAGCCAGACGCCCATGAAGCTTCCCAATTGGTGGCTGAAGAACACGATCCCATAAAGCGTGCCCATGTAGCGCAGCCCGTAGATATGCGCGATCAGCCCCGAGGTGAGCGGCACCGTGGCAAGCCAGAGTGACCCCATCGCGGCGGAAAAGAGGATCACCGATGTGGGGGTGATCGGCAACATGATGAAGAGCGCGGCAATGATCGTGCGGCCGGTGTAGATGCCCGCGAGCAGGTATTTCTTGGACCAGCGGTTGCCCGCCCATCCCGCGGTGAGCGTGCCCACGATGTTCATCAGCCCGATGAGCGAGATTGACACGGCGCCCAGCGCGGAAGTGGTGGTGATGCCCATGCTGTGCAGCACTCCGCCCGGCTGGATCGGACCGCAGAGTTCGGTCACGAAGGCCGGGAAATGCGCGGTGACGAAGGCAAGCTGATAGCCGCAGCTGAAGAAGCCCAGAAAGATCAGCGTATAGGACGGATCGCGGAAGGCACGGATCAGGATCGTGCCCATGCTTTCCTCAAGCTCTGCCCGGCTGGCCGGGGGTGTGGGCGAGCGCATGAAAGGCAGCACCATCAGCACCGCAAGGATGGCGACCGCGAACCAGAGGAACACCATCTGCCAGTTCATCAGCGTCAGCATCCATTCCGCGACGGGCGCGCCGAACACCTGACCTGCGCTGCCCGCCGCAGTGGCGATGGCAAGGCTCATGGAGCGGTTCGCATCCGAACTGGCCCGCCCGACAACGGCGAGGATGACGCCAAAGCCGGTGCCCGCAACGCCGAACCCCACGAGGATCTCGTAAAACTGATGCGCCGTGGGTGTGACCGCGAAGGAGGACAGCACCAGACCGGCGGCATAGGTCAGCGCGCCAAGAATGATGGCCTTCCGATCCCCGATCTTTTCCGCCAGCGCCCCGAAAAGCGGCTGACCGATGCCCCAGGCGAGGTTCTGGATCGCGATGGCCAGAGAGAACTCGGCGCGGAGCCAGCCGAATTCCTCGGCAATCGGGATCTGGAACACGCCAAAGCTGGCGCGGATGGCGAAGGACACGAGGATGATGATGCACCCGCCGATCAGAACCGGCGTGAAGATCGAGGCGCGGGCTTGCATAGGGAAGGCTCCGGAAAAGATGTCGCGATTAGACGCCTTTTTTGCCGGGGGTCAAGCGGGCGTGGCGGAGGACCGGATCGCCCTGCGCCGCAATCCGCGCGATGGCCGCTTGCAGCGGCTCGCGGGTGACAGACATCGCATAGGCGTTGGCATGCAGTAGCGTGTCCGGGTCTGCGATCCAGCCGACATGGCCTTTCCAGAACAGCAGATCTCCGCGTTCTGGCGGCGTGCCGGGATCAAGGGTTTCCCCCAGTTGCGCCATTTGCTGATCGCTGTCACCGGGACAGGGGATGCCGCAGGCGTGGCAGGCGATTTGAACGAGGCCGGAACAGTCTATGCCAAAGGCGGAGTTGCCACCCCAGAGATAGGGTGTGCCGAGCAGGCGTTCGGCGATGGTAACCGGGTCGGAGTCCTTTGTGTCGATGGGGCAAAGATGCAGGGAGGGGACGAAAAGATCGCTTGTCTGAGGCCCGTCCGTCCACGCAATACGCGACCACCCGTCGGTTTGATCGCGCATGTGCACTTCGCTGCCCATCGACAGCGGTGTGACGGCACCGGGGGTCTTCAGACCGCCGGTTGTCTTGGCGTAGGTCGCGCGAACCATGACGCGGTGCGACGGTTTCGCGTCGGGATATGTGTCCAGCCCCGCCGTTTCGATCCAGCCGGAATAGCCATCCACCACCGTTTCGCCGAAGGCCCAGCCCGTGTCCGTCATGGCGCGGACGACAAAAGCCTGACCGCGCAACATCTGCCGGTCTCTTGCGCCTGCGGGGGCGGCACAGAGATCGGTGACGGGGCGCGACATGCGCCGGGTCTGGGCAGGCACGATCCGCGCGCCGTGATCTGCGCAGACCTGCGCGATCTCTTCCGGTGAGACCGTGGACCAGAAGCGGCGTCTGTCCGTCATAGATCGAGGATGACGGGCAGTGACTCGAACAATGCGCGCGCCCCTTGCAGGGCGCCGCCTTTGGGTCTGCCCGGCGCGGCGGACGGTTGCCAGCCATAGATGTCGAAATGGATGTAGCGGTCGTGTTCGCTGACAAAGCGGCGCAGGAAGAGGGCTGCGGTGATGGAGCCTGCAAAGCCTCCCTTCGGCGCATTGTCGAGATCGGCGATGCCCGGTTCGATCATCGCCTCGTAGGGGTCATGGAACGGCATGCGCCAGACGGGATCGGCCATGCGGCGTGCGGACAGATCCAGCGAGGTCGCGACCACGTCGTCATCTGTGTAATACGGCGCAAGGTCCGGACCAACTGCCACGCGGGCGGCCCCGGTCAGGGTGGCCATCGACACGATCAGGTCGGGTTTACCCTCGGACCCGTAGGTCAGCGCGTCGGCAAGCACGAGGCGGCCTTCGGCATCGGTGTTGTTGATCTCGACCGTGAGGCCCTTGCGCGAGGTCAGGATGTCCTGCGGGCGGAAGCTGTTGCCGCTGACCGCGTTTTCGACCGCCGGGATCAGCACGCGCAGGCGCACATCAAGACCGGACGCCATGATCATATGCGCGAGACCCAGAACATTCGCGGCACCGCCCATGTCTTTTTTCATGAGACCCATGGAACTGCCGGGCTTGATGTTGAGACCCCCGGTGTCGAAACAGACGCCCTTGCCGACAAGCGTGATCTTCGGGCCACGACTGCCCCAGGTCAGGTCGATGAGCCGGGGTGCGCGATCCGAGGCGCGACCGACTGTGTGGATCATCGGGAAATTGTCGGCGAGCAGCGCGTCGCCCGTGGTCACGGTGATCTTGGCCTTGTGTTGTTTCGCAAGAGCGCGCGCGGCAGCCTCAAGGTCTTCCGGGCCCATGTCAGAGGCCGGGGTGTTGATCAGGTCTCGCGTGAGGAACTCCGCCTCGGCCAGAATGGACAGGCGGGCCGGATCGACACCCTCCGGGGTGACAAGCGTGGGATGCTCTGCCGCGCTGTCGCGGTACCGGGTGAAGCTGTAGCAGGCCAGAAGCCACCCCAAGGTTTCCTGCTCGATCTGGTCGGCCTCGATCCCGCTCTCGATGCGGTACGTCCCGGGGGCCAGTTTGGGCAGACTTGCCGCCAGCGCGAAGCGATCGCGCCTGCGCGAGGCGGGTGTGCCATAGCCGACCAGCGCCATCTCGGGATGACCTGCCTCGTCCGGGATCATGAGCACCGCGCCGATGCCCCCCTTGAAACCGCTTGCGTCGACCCATGTGCGGATGCGGTCGCTTTGCTGCCCCGCCCAGAGGGCAACATCCTCGGTCCCCAGAACGTATATCGGCACAGCCTTGGTGCCCGCAGGCGCGAGTGAAACGGTCATGAAGCTCCCCTTTTATGGTGGAGCAGAGGGTACGCCCTTGGGCAGGCGCTGCAAGCGGAATCAGAGCGATAGATCCGTGCCCATGTCCGCGCAGGCGATGGCGGTTTCGCCCCAGCGCAGGAACCGGCACAGCGTCGCAGAGAGCGCAACCGGGTCGGCCTGATCAAGACAGGTCAGAACATCGCGTCCGATGCGGGACAGGCCGGGCAAGCCGATCTGGGCCGCGATAGGAATGACCGCGTGTACGGACTTGCGCAGGGCCTGGTGGTTGCCGGTCCCATATTCCTCGCGGATCTGGGCAAAGCGGATCGCGATGTCTTCGAGCGCGCGGCAGAGGATGTTTTCGGCCACGGACGGACCAAGATCCCGGCTGAGACCATCGAGGGTGCCCATGTCGAATGACGCGATGTCGCGCGGATGCAAAATCGAGATTGTCTGCATCGTGATATGTCCTTTCTCACCCCAACCCGGCGGACGGTATCGCAGAGCTGCCTTTCAAATTGGTAAGCCCGCGACGGTTTTTTCCCTCGAATTCCGATCAAATTCGACGTATCCCGCAGAAAACGACCGAGGAGGCGGAGGATTTCATGAACGCCGCGAAGCCGCTGCCCGCATATCTCATCCAACGATATCAAGGCTGGAAGGCCACCACCTATTCGGACAACCGGGCGTGGTACAAACGTCTGGCGACCGAAGGACAGCGTCCGCGTGCAATGGTGATTTCCTGTTGTGACAGCCGGGTGCATGTGACGTCCATCTTCGGCGCGGATCAGGGCGAATTCTTCATTCACCGCAATATCGCCAATCTTGTGCCGCCCTACGAGCCGGACGGCGACCACCACGGCACGTCAGCGGCTGTGGAATACGCGGTGACGGCGCTGAATGTCGCGCATCTGATCGTGCTGGGGCATTCCAATTGCGGAGGTGTTCAGGGCTGTCTCGACATGTGTTCCGGCAATGCGCCGCATCTGGAAGAACAGTCGAGCTTTGTCGGGCGCTGGATGGATATTCTGCGCCCCGGTTATGAGCGTGTTACGGCGTCAAACGCGCCGGAGGGCCAATTGCGGGCTCTGGAGAAAGAAGCTGTGATCGTGTCGCTCGAGAACCTGATGACGTTTCCATTCATCCGCGAAGCGGTCGAGCAGGACCTTCTAACGCTTCACGGTCTGTGGACGGATATCGGCGAAGGCGGGTTGGAGTATTTCGAACCCAAGAGCCGGTCGTTCCACCCGGTCTGATCAGTTCCGCAGCGTCGCGCTGGCGCCCGAGCAATCGGTCCGCAGCTTCGGACGTCCGAGGCGTTCGGCCAGACGCGCCAGAGGAGAGCCGATCATGGAACCGGTGCAGACCGGTTTGCCGGTGTCATCCGCAAGAACAAGATGCCCGTTGCGAAAGGTGATCTCGTACCCTTTGGACGCGAGGCGGGCGCATAGATCACCCCAGCTTGTCGCGCGTTCGAAATGCGGCAGCAACACGGTGCGCAGAAGCATCGCCGTTTCACTGTCGAGAGGCATGGGCATGCCGTTTTCTGCATGGGCGGAGAATGGGACAGATTGGACTGCCATCTTGGGGACCTTTACTGTTTTTGCGGCACATCCCGAAAGGGTGCGAGCCAATTGCGGCAAGAATGGGGCAGGCCAACGCCCGCTCCGATAGTGTGAAGAACACGCAACACCCCAGAGGGTTCCCCGCGGTTTGTCGCGTCGTGAGAAACAATCAGGCGATGGCGCATTGCCCCGAACAGGGCAGCGCCGGTGCACAGAGGCACTCGGTCAGCCGACCGCGACAAGGCGTTGGTCCATCTGACGGGATGGTCCCTGATCATAATCGAGGATCGGAATCGCGCCGAGCGACTCGAGTTGTCGCCGGAACCGGCGGGTCTGTCCGTTCAGAAGGCTTTCCATCAAGGGACGCAAGTGCCCCCGGTCGCGCAGGTGCGCGGCGACCCGGTGGTCCGTGCCCGGCATGATATAGTGGAGGATGCCCGGTGCGTGCGGGAACCGCAGCGCGTGCGCCAGTTCGCGGTGTTCATCGCCGTGGAAGATGAAGTACCGCGTGGTCTTGGGGCTGAGCTGTTCGACCCGTGGAAACGGAAAGGACTTGATCTGCTTGCGGAAAAAGAACCAGCGGTCTTCTTCCGGCACTTCGCCCGGCAGAACGGAATATTGCGGCGTGAAGGCGATCACCCGGTCGAACTCGAACAGCCGCGACAGGTGCAGCGCCATCGTTCCCCCCATCGAGTTGCCGATGGCGACGGCGCGTTGGGCACCGATATGGCTGGCCGTGGCGTTCAGACAACACAGGATCTGCGATGCGAGGCCTTCGCCGTTGAGCCAGCTGCGCGACAGATCGCTTACGAAAAGAACGTGGTTCTGGCCCTGCGCCGAGGCGATTCCGGGAAACTCGGGGGGTGGTTCGGAATGGCGCTGCGTGCCGACGCCGGAAAAGCTGACGACAAGGTCCGTGCCTTCGCCCTTGAGATATCTGATCCGCAAGGGACCCTTTTCGAACAGCAGCGGGATTTCAGCATGCGTCATGTGTCCGACCCGTTCACATTCCTGATGTCATCAAGATTGGATACGGGTGGAATCCACCGATAATTAGGCCGCAATAAGAAGAATAAAGACAATTCCGTGCAGCAGGGGCGACCGCTCATCGGTCTCAAGCTGCGGAATCCGGCCTGTCGTCAGATGCAAAAAAGGCGCCGCAGACGTGCGGCGCCCTTGAGTGAGACAGACGTCGTTCAGCCCTTCTTGAGGACTTCGCGACCCAGCACTTCGGCGATCTGCACTGCGTTCAGGGCCGCGCCCTTGCGCAGGTTGTCGGACACGCACCACAGGTTGATGCCGTTGTCGATCGTGCTGTCCTGACGGATGCGGCTGATGAAGGTTGCGTAATCGCCGACACATTCCTTCGGCGTCACGTAGCCACCGGGTTCGCGCTTGTCGATCACCATGATACCCGGCGCTTCGCGCAGGATGTCGCGGGCTTCGTCTTCATCGAGGTGGTCTTCGAATTCGATGTTGATCGCTTCGGAGTGCCCCACGAAGACCGGAACACGCACGCAGGTTGCCGTGACCTTGATCGACGGATCGACAATCTTTTTCGTCTCGGCGACCATCTTCCACTCTTCCTTGGTGGAACCGTCTTCGAGGAAAACGTCGATATGCGGGATCACGTTGAACGCGATGTCCTTGGGGTAGACCTTGCGCTCGTAATTGTCGGTCGGGTTGTAGACCGCCTTGGTCTGATCCCACAGCTCGTCAATCGCCTCTTTGCCGGACCCGGACACCGACTGATAGGTGCTGACCACAACGCGCTTGATGCGGGCGCGGTCGTGCAGCGGCTTGAGCGCGACAACCATCTGAGCGGTCGAGCAGTTCGGGTTGGCGATGATGTTCTTCTTGGAATAGCCGTGGATCGCCTGTGCGTTCACTTCGGGAACGATCAGCGGCACGTCGGGGTCGTAGCGGTAGAGCGACGAGTTGTCGATCACCACGCAGCCTGCCTTCGCGGCGATGGGCGCGTAGGTCTTGGTCGCTTCCGACCCCACAGCGAACAGCGCGAAATCCCAGCCCGTGAAGTCGAACGTATCGAGATCCTGCGTCTTCAGCGTCTTGTCGCCAAAGCTGACCTCCGTACCCAGCGACCGGCGCGACGCAAGCGCGGCGATCTCGTCAACGGGGAACTGGCGCTCGGCCAGGATGTTCAGCATTTCGCGGCCCACATTCCCTGTGGCACCGGCAACGACGACTCTGTAGCCCATGTGGCTCTCCTTTCACTTGCCAGCCCCGGTGTCGTGTCCGGCGCTGGACTGAGCGTGGCTCTTACAGGAGTTGCTGCGTCTGCGAAAGGGTGTAGCCGAGATCTGATCGGTGGGGTGACGGATCGCCCGCCGAAAGGATGTCAGCGACCGGGAATGTCGCTGCGCGGCGGTGCCGGTTCCCAGTTCTCGATGATCCCCGCCGCCTCTTCGGCGGTTTCGACAAAGCGGAACAGGTCCAGGTCCTCGGGGCTAATCGTGCCTGCGTCGGCCAGCGCGTCCCAGTTGATGATCTTTTCCCAGAAGGCGCGGCCAAAGAGCAGGAACGGCACGCGCTGCATGCGACCGGTCTGGATCAGGGTCAGCGATTCGAACATTTCGTCCAGGGTGCCGAACCCGCCGGGAAAGACGCAGATCGCGCGGGCGCGCATCAGGAAATGCATCTTGCGGATCGCGAAGTAGTGGAAGTTGAAGCACAGCTCGGGCGTGACGTATTCGTTCGGCGCCTGTTCATGCGGGAGCACGATGTTCAGCCCGATGGATTTGCCGCCCTCGTCGGCGGCCCCGCGATTGCCGGCTTCCATCACACCCGGACCACCGCCCGTCACCACGACGAATTCGCGGCCCTGGCTGTTGTTGGACTTGCGCGTCATCAGCCGGGCAAAGCTGCGGGCCTCGTCGTAGAAATGAGCGAGATCGGCCAGCGTTTGGGTGCGGGCCTTGTCGGCGTCGGACGGGCGCGGGATACGCGCGCCTCCAAAGAGCACAATCGTGCTTTCGATCTGATGCTCGTCAAGCATGAGTTGCGGTTTGAGGAGTTCAAGCTGAAGCCGCACAGGGCGGAGTTCCTCGCGGCAGAGGAATTCGTCATCGGCAAAAGCCAGTCGATAGGATGGAGACCGCGTTTGCGCCGTCTCGGGCACATGGCTGGCGGTGCTGCGGTCAAGACCGGCATCGCGAAACGGGCTGTTGCGGTGATCATTCATGGGCTCGGGTTCCTTGTTCGCCTGCTCCGAGACCTATAGCGTCCGGATCGAAGTGACCAGAGAGGCAACGCCATGCAGTGGCAGGACGAGATCAGGGCGGCGCAGGATCGCATCACCGGGCAGGTCGTGAAAACGCCCGTTTTCAAAAGCGACGCCTTCGGGCCGACCGTCGCGTTCAAGCTCGAACAGATGCAACACACCGGCAGTTTCAAGACCCGAGGCGCGTTCAACACCTTGATCGCGTCGGAGGTGCCCGAGGCAGGAGTTGTGGCGGCCTCGGGCGGCAATCACGGGGCGGCGGTGGCCTTTGCCGCCCGGCAGTTGGGACACCGGGCGCGGATCTTCGTGCCCGAGATCGCAGGACCGGCAAAGATCGAGCTGATCGAACGGACCAGGGCCGAATTGACGGTGGTGCCCGGCGAATACGCCAACGCGCTTGAACTTGCGGAACGCGAGGCGTCGGAAAGCGGGGCGATGCAGGTCCATGCCTATGATGCGCCGCTCACCGTCGCCGGGCAGGGCACGGTGATGCTCGAGTGGGAAGCACAGGGCCTCGACGCGGACACGGTTCTGATCGCCGTGGGCGGAGGCGGCCTGATCGGCGGGGCGCTGGCATGGCTTGGCGGACGAGTGAAGGTGGTGGCGGTCGAGCCGATGACATCCTGTGCCCTGCATGAGGCGCTCGCCAAGGGCGCGCCGGTGGATGTGCCGGTCTCCGGTGTCGCCGCCAATGCCTTGGGAGCCCGGCGCATCGGGCGCATCTGTTTCGCCCTCGCCAAGGGCGGCGCGGTGCACAGCGTTCTGGTCTCGGACAGCGCGATCGTCGAAGCACAGCAGTCCCTGTGGCAGGCGCACCGACAGTTGGTCGAACCCGCCGGAGCGACGGCACTGGCCGCCCTGCTGTCAGGTGCCTACACACCCGAGGACGGCGAGCGCGTGGCGGTTCTGGTCTGCGGCGGGAACATCGCGCCGGAGCCGGTGTTCGAGTTAACCCGTACTTAACCAGGGGACGCGAAGGTCACATCCATGCCTGATGTGATCTGTCCCCTTGATTCCCAAACATATCTAGCCCTGATCCAGATCGCGGATGACGAGCAAAGCGATATCGCCTCGGTGATCCGTGACGCAATCCGCCGCGATCTGTTCCGCCGCACCCGCGCAAAGAAGGCCGTGAGGCCTGATGAGCGGCTCGTCGCGCCCTTGCGGGCGCTTCTCGCGGAGGATTTCGCCTAAGCCGTCAGCTGGTCGGACCTGCAATCGCGGCTGCGCGCCAAGGGTTACGCCTTGCGCGAGGCCGGGGCGGGCCTCGCGCTTGTGCGGCTTCCGGAAAACCTGCGTGTCGCCAAGGCGTCGGATCTCGGATACAGCTACAGTCGGTTGATGCGCCGCGTCAACGCCCCCTTTCCCGGACATTCCCACCGCTATCTCTTCACGAAGGACGACTGAGCGCATGCGTTGCGCCTTGGCGCAGGGCAGCTTATAGGCAAAGCGATTTCGGGGAAAACGACGTGAGGAGCGCATCCATGTCAAACGCACAGCTTGAAGCCGCCATCGAAGCCGCGTGGGACGCGCGCGACACGGTCACGCCGTCCACCGGCGGCGAGACCCGCGAGGCGATTGAGGCCACGCTCAACGCGCTGGACAGCGGATCGCTGCGGGTGGCTGAAAAGCAGGCTGATGGCAGCTGGCATGTAAACCAGTGGGCCAAGAAGGCCGTGCTGCTGGGGTTCCGGATCAAGGACATGGAACAGCATGACGGTGGCCCGCAAGGCGGCGGCTGGTGGGACAAGGTGGACAGCAAGTTCAAAGGCTGGGGCGACACCGAATGGCGCACGGCAGGCTTTCGCGCGGTGCCGAACTGTGTGGTGCGCAAATCGGCCTATATCGCGCCCGGCGTGGTGTTGATGCCATCCTTCGTGAACCTGGGTGCCTATGTCGACGAAGGCACGATGGTCGACACATGGGCCACCGTCGGGTCCTGCGCGCAGATCGGCAAGAACGTGCACCTGTCGGGCGGCGTGGGCATCGGCGGCGTGCTGGAGCCGATGCAGGCGGGCCCGACCATCATCGAGGACAACTGCTTCATCGGTGCTCGTTCGGAAGTGGTCGAGGGCTGCATCGTGCGCGAAGGTTCCGTTCTGGGGATGGGCGTGTTCATCGGCAAATCGACCAAGATCGTCGACCGCGAGACCGGCGAAGTGATGTATGGCGAAGTGCCGCCCTATTCGGTGGTGGTGGCCGGGTCGATGCCGTCGAAGAACAACATCAACCTCTATTGCGCGGTGATCGTGAAGCGGGTGGATGAAAAGACCCGCTCCAAGACCGGCATCAACGAATTGCTGCGCGATTGATCGTGATGGTGCGTGCCAGCACGCACCCTAAGCTTTCTTGGCGGGCTTCTCACCCACCGGGCCGCCCGCCTTTTTCCAGCCTCCGAACCCGTCGGTGATGTGGCTGACATTCTCCAGCCCCATCTCCTGGGCGACTTTCGCCGACAGAGCGGATCGCCAGCCCGAGGCGCAATAGAAGACAAACCGGTTGCTCGTCTGGAACTGCGGTTTGGCATAGGGGCTTTCCGGGTCGATCCAGAATTCCAGCATGCCGCGCGGGCAGTGGAACGCGCCGGGGATCATGCCATCACGCTCAAGTTCGCGCGGATCGCGAAGATCAACGAAGGTGACGTCGTCCTTCCCGTGCAACGCCATCATCTCGGACGCCGGGGCGTGTTCAACCTCCGCGTTGGCCGCCGCGACCATATCCTTGACCGATTTCATATCGTCCCTCCCTTTGCCCGGCAGTATGCCGATGTCTGGCACGGCAACAACCCTCGACCTGCGGCAGGTTTCGTGGCAGATGCGAGACACGGAACACAGGCAGGCCCCAGCATGAGCGACACGCAGAAGAAGCCCAAGAAACCGCATTCGGTTTACACGCTGGTCGTCGAGGTCGGACGCAAATCCGGGGATGGCTTGCCCAAGGGGGCGACCGGCGCGGCACTGATGTGCTATGCGTCGGGCGTGGACGAGGCCGAGGCGGTGCGCGAAACCGTGGCGATCCTCAAGCAGGCGGACATGGCGCCGCTTGACGTGACGGGTTACGGCACACTTGAAGACCGGCGGGAGCAGGGTCACGAGATCGAGGATGACGAGATCGCGCTGATGCAGCAGGCGTTGGACGAAAACGCCGTGATCGTGGCGCAGGTGACTCCGTATTTCAGCGACGACGATCGGGATTAAGCCGCGCGGGCTTCGGCCAGAGTGATCGCCTCGAAAGCGCGGAGCACCTGGTATCCGGCGCGGTGATGTTCCGGCAAGAGAGCGCGGGGCAAATCGCTGAGAACGGAGGCGGAAAACAGGCACTTGTCGCGCCGCATCCGGCCAATATAGAGCGATTCGAGTGCAGCATCGGGAATTCGCACCGCATCATGATGTGGCAGCAGCAACTGATGATAGGTCACAAAGCGCGGAGCCGGCTCGAAATGCCCGGCATAGCCGTTGACCAGCGCAGAGGCCGGGATCAGCACCTCTTCGCGGCCAAAAAGATATTCGACCTCGGGCCCGCTGACCAGAAGACGCTGGTGCCGGGACACGACGACATCCTGGGTCAACCCGAAATACGGCGCGCGCAGGCGCACCGGACGGAACGAGCCCAGCGCGGGAACCGTCCGGGAGACCGCGTGCAGGACCGGCACCAGCGTGCCATCCGCCGAGCGCACGACGTCGCCCTGTTGCAGGCTCATGGCAAGACAGATGCCCTGCGCGGTTTCGATCGGCACCGAGGGCGACAGCGTCGGCATCGGCCCGACCGGTTCGATGTCGGTAGAGAGCGCCACGAAGATCACGTCCGGGTCGATCTGGGTCAGGCCCTTGGGACAGGCCAGCGCCACGAGGTCCGACAAGAGCGGTGCGCGTGACATGGCGAAATGCCGGATCAGGACATGTTCGGTTTCGGGGCGCGCCACCACAAGGCGTCCCAGCTGCTTGTGCACATCCCAGCTGATCGTGACCTGAAGTGTGTCCGTTCGCGCCTCGCGGCCCCGCTCGAGCACTTCATGCACCACCTCGTCGCCCTGCGCGATCACCAGCACCACGCTGCCATGGGGCGTCGACATGAGCGAGAAACTGGATGTGGACGTGCCTTCCCGTTTGAAGCTGACAAGCGCCTGAGGGCGGCCTTCGGGAGAAAGCCGCGTTTCCAGAACGACCGACCCACGCGGCACGCAGGCACGCGGACGGCGGTCAAGGATGTCCTCGACCTCGTCGCGCACCCAGGCTTCGCGGGTTTCGGGATTGTAGAGAGCGAACCAGCTCATGCAGCGGCCCCGAAGAGCATCTGCGCCTCGTGCTTCTTGAGGATCTGCCGGGCGGCCACGCCATAACCGCGACCGGTCTCGGGATCGAGTTCCGGGAACAGGCCGACGATTTCCTCGATGATGTCGTCCTCGAACGCGTCGAGGGTCTGGGGTCCGGGCAGAAAGCTTTCTGTGGCCAGACCGTTCGACAGGATGATCTCGTGCCGGTCAAACAGCAGGTGGACATAGGTTACCGTGCCGCCCTCGATGGTCTGGATGCTGCGGCCGTTCACAAGATGCTTGGCGGCGACCAGAACCTCTGGTGTGTCGAACACCAGATCGGCCAGAGGGTCGCGCACAAGAATGCGGTGCTGTGGCGATAACATCAGCGCGCCGTGATCGCCAAAGGTCCGGGCAGCCACCCGCACCGGCGCGTAATTTCCGACAGCGGCGACCGTGCGCTGCCCGCTCCAGCGCAGGGGCTGCAGCCCGCGATCCAGAGTCCAGACCATGTCGCCGGGTTCAAGCTCCTCGACGCGGCGCGGCCCGGTTTCGGTTTCGATCAAGGTGCCCGCCACGAAACAGGGCACGGTGGCGATGGTAACGAAACCGGTGTCCACCTCCCCGTTGGCCGCAGCAACGTCATAGGTGAAATTGACGGTTTCGAAATCGCCGTCCGACGTCACAGACAGGGTGCCGTCGGCGTTCAGCGTCACCACCTGCCCGGTGCCCAGCGTGACACTGTCCCCGACGCTGACCGCGATCCCGTTGATATGGGTGATGAACATCACCCCGCCGGTCAGGTTGATGTCATTGTCGAGAACGTCCAGAACCTTGGTCCGGTCCGTGAACATGCTCACGATATCGGAACGGGCGACGAGTTCGGTCTGCACCGAGTCGCCGGCGATCAGCAGGTTCGAATCGTAGCTGCTGTCCGCCACATCGGCGATCCCGATGCGGATGGAATTCACCTCGCCGGGATTGACCAGCATGGTCATCGTCAGCGTGACGGTGAACCCGTCCATCTCGGTGTTGTAATCGTCTCCGGTATTGTCCTTGAACAGGTTGATATTGGCGGTGGTGTTCAGGTTTGCGGGATCGACATCACCGTCCCCGGCCACAATCTCGACCTGCTGACCGTTGATCCAGACGCCGACGAAGTCCTGATAGATCGAGTTCGTGAACTCCGGGTATTCCTCGGACGAGAACACGAACCGCATCGTCATCACGTCGTTTTCCGGAACGAAGTCGACGTCCAGATAGCTGGCGTCATAGGTGTTCGTGCCTGCGGCTGCGTTGAAGTTCGGGTTGTTGTTCTGCCCGCCGCTGCTTGTCGTTGTCGAGGCGCTGCGGTTGGGATCGCCGCCGCTCTGGGTGAACGCCCGCACCTGACCCGTAGACAGGATCACACCCGTATCCGAAGGGGTCACATCCGGGGCTAAGGCATCACCGTTGCTGTAGATCGCAGAGGACCGGCTGTCGCCCGTATAGCTCGCGCCAACGACGGTGACGCCGCTTCCGAAGATCGCGTTGGCCATCGCAATCGCGCTGGCACCGGTGTTGTATGTAAGCTCCGCGCCTGTTGCCATCTCTGCCTCGATGAGGCCCAAGGCACATGCCCAGACGCGGATGATATCCGGCCGGTGTTTTCACCGTGCCGACCTCGCTGCCTGGGTTCTGCTCTGCCTCGAGCCGTTTTATCATTGTTGATAAAGGGTTATCACGAAAGTGCGGCGCGGGCATACTTTCGATAGCAAATCTATCGTTAGGATAAGGATCAATTGAGTCCTTTTCGCCACATTTGCCTCTGCCTTCGGCACGCGGTAGCCAAGGCCGGACACTGACCCAAGGACCGAGACCATGACGCAAACCGACCCCGTAGACCTGACCGCCGCCCTTGTCCGCTGTCCGTCGGTCACGCCCAAAGAGGGCGGCGCGCTGGTCTTGTTGCAAGAGTTGCTGGACAGCGCTGGCTTCACCTGCACCCGCGTGGATCGGGCTGGTGTGTCCAACCTGTTCGCCCGCTGGGGCGACAAAGGCCATACCCGCACGTTCGGGTTCAACGGGCACACGGATGTTGTACCGCTGGGCAATCCGGACGCGTGGACGATGCCGCCCTTCGGAGCCGAGATCAAAGACGGCATGATGTATGGCCGCGGCACGACCGACATGAAATCCGGGGTCGCTGCCTTTGCGGCTGCTGCGGTGGATTTCGTTCGGACCACACCCCCGGACGGTGCAGTGATCCTGACCATTACAGGCGACGAGGAGGGCGATGCGATTGACGGCACAACGGCGCTGCTTGACTGGATGAAGACCCAAGGCGAACGGATGAGTGTCTGTCTGGTCGGCGAACCCACATGCCCCAATCACATGGGCGAGATGATGAAGATCGGCCGTCGCGGGTCGATGAACGCGTGGTTCACCGTCACAGGCAAACAGGGGCATTCCGCGTATCCGCACCGCGCCCTGAACCCGATGCCCGCAATAGCGCGGCTGATGGACAGGCTGGCCTCGTGCGAGTTGGATCAGGGCACCGATCACTTCGACGCTTCGACGCTCGCGGTTGTGACCATCGACACCGGCAATGCGGCAACCAACGTGATCCCGGCGGAAACGCGCGCCTGCATCAACATCCGCTTCAACGACATTCACACAGGCGAAGGCCTGTACTATTGGCTGCGCGATCAGGCCGCCAAGGTGGATGCCGAGTTCGGCACCAAGACCGAGGTAAAGATCAAGATCTCAGGCGAAGCATTCCTGACCCCACCGGGGCCGCTGTCTGATCTGGTGGCCAATGCGGTGGAGGCGGAAACGGGTGTCATGCCGGAGCTGTCCACATCCGGTGGAACATCCGACGCGCGCTTCGTCAAGAACCATTGCCCGGTGGTGGAATTCGGGCTGGTCGGCCAGACGATGCACGCGGTCGATGAACGGGTGTCCGTCGAGCAGATCAGACAGCTCAAGGCAATCTACACCCGCATCCTTCAGGACTATTTCGCGCAATGACCGTGACGGTGTCGCGGGTGTCGGACCCGGCAGAGTGCTATGCGATCCGATACGAGGTCTTTGTCGGAGAACAGAACGTGCCGCTTGATCTTGAACGGGACGATCTGGACGACACGGCGATTCACCTTCTCGCACGTGAAGGCGACCAGCCCGTCGGTGCGGCGCGGATCGTGATCAAGGGGGACACCGGCAAGATCGGTCGCGTCTGCGTTCTGAAACAGGCGCGGGGCACCGGCCTTGGCGCGGCATTGATCCGCGAAGCTCTGGTGATCCTGCGGGGCACGCCCGGCATCACCCGCGCCGCTTTGGGCGCACAGATCGACGCCTTGGGGTTCTACGAGAAACTCGGCTTCACCGCCTATGGCGAGGTGTTCGACGATGCCGGGATCGATCATCGGATGATGGAGCTGCGCTTCGACACCTGACGCGACTTTCGCCATGACGCGCCACATTGCCCGTGCTACCTGATGCACATGAGCAAATTGCCGACCAAGGCGGACATCCTCGACTGGATCGCCGCCAACCCGACCCTCACCGCGAAACGCGACATCGCCAAGGCCTTTGGCATCAAGGGTGCCGCGCGGATCGACCTCAAGCGCCTGCTGAAAGAGCTGGAGGCCGAGGGTCATCTAGAGAAGCGCAAGAAGACGTACCGTGACCCGGATCGTTTACCGCCTGTGAGCGTGTTGCAAGTGAAGGCACCGACGCCGGATGGCGATCTCTATGCCCGTGCGTTGGAATGGCACGGCGAAGGGGTAGAGCCGATCATCCTCGTGATCCCCCGCGCCTCAGACCCTGCCTTGGGCGAAGGCGACCGTATCCTTGCGCGGCTTCAGGTCGTGCATGAGGAAGACCACAATTACGAAGCCCGCCTGATCCGCCGCATCGGCACGAACCCCCGCAAGGTGGTGGGCATCTTTGCCAAATCCTCGGAAGGTGGGCGGATCAAGCCGATCGACAAAGGGTCGGACAAGGAATGGGTAGTGGCACCAGACGCCACCGGTGGGGCCAGGGACGGCGAACTGGTCGAGGCGGAACAGGCCGGGCCAGCAGGCCGCATGGGCCTGCCCCGCGCGCGCATCGTCGAACGGCTGGGTGACCCAAGCGCACCGCGCGCGGTGTCGCTGATCGCCATCCATCAGCACGGCATCCCCGACGATTTCCCCGACGACGTGATCACCGAAGCGGACGCGATGAAACCGGCGGGGCTCAAGGGCCGGACCGACATGCGGGACATGCCGCTGATCACCATCGACCCGGTCGATGCCCGCGACCGCGACGATGCCTGCCTTGCCTATCCCGACGATGATCCGAAGAACGAGGGCGGCCACGTGATCTGGATCGCCATCGCGGATGTGGCCCATTACGTGACCTCAGGATCGGCGCTCGACCAGGAGGCTCGCAAGCGCGGCAATTCCAGCTATTTCCCCGACCGCGTGGTACCAATGCTGCCCGACCGTCTGTCTGGCGATCTGTGTTCGTTGCACGAAGGGGTGCCACGTGCCTGTGTGGCGGTGCGCATGGTGATCGACGCGCATGGCAACAAGATCAGCCACAGCTTTCAGCGCGGGTTGATGCGCTCGGTCGCGTCGCTCGACTATCGCACTGTTCAAGACGCGATGGACGGCACCCCGAACGACAAGACAGCGCCGTTGATGGACGACGTGATCCGCCCGCTTTACGCCGCCTATGCCGCGCTGCGCGAGGCGCGGAACCGGCGTCAGCCGCTCGATCTTGATCTGCCGGAACGCAAGATCATCCTGGCCGAGGATGGCACGGTACAGTCCGTCAATTTTGCCGACCGACTTGATGCGCACCGGCTGATCGAGGAATTCATGGTGCTCGCCAATGTCTGCGCCGCCGAAACCCTGATCGCCAAGCGCACGCCGCTTCTCTTCCGCGTGCACGAAGAACCGCCGCCCGAGAAGATGGAAAGCCTGCGCGAAACCGCCGAAGCGGCGGGGCTGACGCTGGCCAAGGGGCAGGTGCTCAAGACCGCGCAACTCAACCGACTGCTGCACGACGCTGCCGGATCGGACGAGGCGGAGCTGATCAACCTCGCCACGCTGCGGTCCATGACGCAGGCCTATTACAGCCCCGCGAATTTCGGGCATTTCGGCCTCGCGCTACAGAACTACGCGCATTTCACCTCGCCCATCCGGCGCTATTCCGACCTGATTGTGCACCGCGCCCTGATCAAGGCGCATGGCTGGGGCGACGATGGCCTGACGCCCGAAGACATCGAGCGGCTCGAGGCGACAGCGCAGCACATCAGCGACACCGAACGCCGGTCGATGATGGCCGAACGCGACACCACCGACCGCTATCTGGCCGCCTTCCTGTCGGACCGCATCGGGGCCGAATTTACCGGCCGGATCAGCGGCATCGCCCGCTTTGGCGTCTTTGTGAAGCTGGACGAAACCGGGGCCGACGGGCTGATCCCGATCCGGTCGCTGGGCAACGAGTATTTCCATTTCGACGCCGATGCCGGAACGCTCATGGGGTCCGACACCGGCGTGATGATCGGGCTGGGCCAGCGCGTGACCGTCAAACTGGTCGAGGCGGCTCCGGTGACTGGCGGAATCGGGCTTGAACTGCTGACGCTTCAGGACGCCGAATTGCCCAGCGGATCAGGCAAGGGCCGCATGGGGCGCGGCACCCGCCCCAAGGGCAAGGGCGGCCCGAAGCGCAAGCTGGCCAAGGCAAAGAAGAAAGACGCCAAGACCAAACGCAAGATCACGCGGCGGCGGCGGAACGGGTGAATTTCGGATAGATCGCCGCCCTCCCGCGTTCGATATACGCCATCAGTGTCTTGTTACCCCGTACCGCGCGCCGAATTGCGGTATCGGCGGGCAGGCCTGCCAGCATGCTGAGCACGGGAACAGCGGTCGTATCCGGCGCGGTGGGGTGATCGGCGAGCAGGAACGGCTTGTCCCACAGCAGGTCGGTCAGACAGTCAAGGTCCGGAGTCAGGCATTGCATGCGCTGGTCTTCGGTCATGCGGGCAAAGCCCTGCCCTTTCAGCCCGTTCCGAACCTGACGCCGCACCATCGTCGCCACGACGCCGCGCATCGGCAATGGCACGCTCCCGAAGGCTCGGGGCACGAGTTCCGACCAGCACCGATCATCAAGCCACCGGTCATGTGCCACCGCAACGCGAAGATGTTCCTCGACCATGCGGATCAGGGCATGGCCCAGCACCCGGTCCCTGGATGACAGGCCGGGATAGAAGTCCGCGCCGCGCTTTTCCAGATAGGTCTGGATGAACCCGCTTTCCGGGATGATGCCATCCGGCGTGCGCAGCGCGGGCAGGCGTCCAAGCGGTGCGTCAGAGGGCATGCTGACATATTCGGGACGCCACTCTTCGCCAGACATCTCGAGTTGGATCATCGTCTTGACGCAGAACGGGCTCAGGCTGGGTTCATCGAATCCGCCGGGGTAGGTGATCAGTGTTAGCATCGGGTCTCTCCGGAATGTTTCTGGGATCGGAGTAGATCGAAATACTGTCAGTTTTTGTCAGCATGACGTAGAATGCTCTGATCATGAGCCGCACCCATCGCCTGTTCCAATTGATGCAAGCGCTGCGCAGTTTGCCTGCGCCAGTGACTGCCCTGCAATTGGCCGAGGCGACAGGGGTCTCGCCACGCACGCTCTACCGAGACATCGACACCCTGCGCGAGCTTGGCGCGGTGATCGACGGTGAGGCCGGGTTTGGCTACACGCTGATCGAGGACGCGCATTTGCCACCCTTGGGATTCAAGGATGACGAGCTTGAAGCGCTGGTTCTTGGCCTGCGCGAGGTTGCCGCAGTCGGCGACCCGGCACTGGCCGACGCTGCCCGGAGCGCCCTGACCAAGCTGCGCGCCCGACTGCCGGAACGACAGGCCCACCGCCTTCGACACTCGGTTCTTGTGGCGCATCGCTTCCATCCGCCCGCTTTGCCCCAGATCGACTCAGGCACCCTCCGTGAAGCGTGCTGGGAAGAGCGGATTGTCGGTTTCGCTATACCGACAAACAAGGGGCCTCGACCCAGCGCGAGGTCAAACCGCTGAGCATCATGCTTTTCGATCAATCGCACTGCCTTCTGGCCTGGTGCCTCAAGCGCGATGATTACCGGGCGTTCCGGTTGGATCGCATGTCAGACCTGCACGTGACCGACCGGTCCTTCCGCCCAGGACGGGTGCCGTTGCTCAAGACCTACCTCGACAATCTCAATGAAGCGGCAGGAGACCGCTTGGTGCGCTTTTGATCCCTTCGCAAAAAGCCCGAGTCGCGCTAAGATTGAGAAAAGTCCGGAAAACGGACACGAGCAGCAGGGGTTGAAGACATGCGGTATCTGGTGATCGCCTCGGTATTGGCAGTGACGGGGTCCATGGCCCCGGCTCAGACAGGCGACGACACCACCCGCCCGGTCAGCCGATCCACCACAGACAGCGAAGTCAGCCGCAGCGCCGTGTCGCTTCTGTCCGTCAGCGCCCCCGTGCAGTCCCTGCGCCCGGCCTTGCGGCCTGCCGTCACCGATACACCCGAAAGACTTGTGCCCGCTGCCACACAATCCGGCTTCGAGGACTGGATCAGGGGCTTCCGTCCCCGCGCCTTGCGGCAGGGGATTTCGGCAGACGTGTTCGACCGCGCCTTCGCCGGGGTGCAATACGACGCCGACGTGATCCGCCGCGACCGCAACCAGTCGGAATTCACCAAGACGATCTGGGAGTACCTCGACAGTGCCGCCTCCGATGCGCGGGTCAACAGCGGCAAGGCGGCGCTGCGCAAAAACGGCGCGCTGCTGGAGCGGATCGAGGCGCAGTACGGCGTCGACAAGGATGTGATCGTTGCGATCTGGGGGCTTGAGAGCGCCTATGGCACCTTTCGGGGATCGAACTCGGTGATCGGGTCTCTGGCGACCCTGGCTTATGACGCGCGGCGCAGCGACTTCTTCGAGGCGCAACTGGTCGAGGCGTTGAAGATCCTGCAAAGCGGCGACGTGCAGCTTGCCAACTTCAAAGGCAGTTGGGCCGGGGCGATGGGGCACACCCAGTTCATCCCGACCTCGTACCAATCGCTGGCGGTGGATTTCAACGGCGATGGCAAGCGCGACATCTGGTCGGAAGATCCCGCCGACGCGCTGGCCTCGACCGCCAATTACCTCGCCAAGAACGGATGGGTGAAAGGCATGCCTTGGGGCGTCGAGGTGCGCATCCCGCAAGGGTTTGACTACACGCTCGCCAATCGCGACATCCTGCGCATGCCGTCAGAATGGGCGCAGATCGGGATTGTGGCTCTGGATGGGAAAGCAGTCCCGGATCATGGGTCTGCCTCGGTCCTCTTGCCAGCCGGGGCCAAAGGGGCGGCCTTCCTGATCTTCAAGAATTTCGACGTGATCGAAACCTACAACACCGCCGATGCCTATGTGATTGGCGTGGGCCACCTGAGCGACCGGATCACCGGCGCGGGGCCAATCCGGTCCGAGTGGCCGCGCGAGGATCGCGCGCTGACCTTCGACGAACGGATCGAGATGCAGCGCCTGCTGACCGCCAAAGGGTTCGACACGAAAAAGATCGACGGCAAGGTCGGGCCTTTGACCATCAACGCGGTGCGGGCGTTCCAAAAGTCGATTGGCGAGATTCCCGATGGCTATGCCTCTTTGAACATCCTCAAGAAACTGCGCTAGGCTGTGCTCCGAAACGGTGGGGTGATCCCCTGCCCCATCGGCGAAAGGCCTGACCCATGCCAACAACCCTGATCGTTCTCGCGCATCCTGACCGGCGCTCGTTCAATGGCGCGTGGTCCGATGCCACAGAGGCGGCGGCGCGGGCGCAGGGGCATACGGTTCTGCGGTCGGATCTCTGCCAGATGGGATTCGATCCTGTGGAGCGGGCGGCGCACTATGCCGACTGGCCGGATGCCACTCCCTTCGACCCACTGAAGGCGCAGGAAGGTGCTGCAGAGACCTCGACGACGCCTGCCGATGTGGCTGCGGAAGTCGCCAAGATCAGACAGGCCGACCGGATCGTCCTGCACTTTCCACTGTGGTGGTTCGCGCCGCCTGCCATACTCAAAGGCTGGTTCGACCGCGCGTTTCAGCATGGCGCGCTGCATGACGTGGACAGGCGCTTTGACACCGGGCTGTTCCGGGGAAAGCGCGTCCTGATGTGCGTGACCACCGGCTCCAGGGCCGAGGAAAGCGCCCATAACGGCAAAGAGGGCGATGTCCGGCTGCTGCTGTGGCCGACCGCCTATACGCTGCGCTATCTGGGGTTCGATGTGCTGGAACCTGTGGTGGTGCACGGGGTGCATGGCTATCACCGGGGCGACCGAAAGACAGAGCTGTCCGCGCGACTTGAGGCGACCCTTGCCGCACAGCACAGCGTCATTGCCGGGTTCGACACCCATCCGCTTCTGACCTTCAACCAGGACGATGACTTCGATGATCAGGGCCGACTGCGCCCCGACAGGCCCAGTTATTCGCCCTTCATCCGGCATGCCGACACACCCGGCGATTAGACTGTTTGCGTTGGTCGCGGTCGCAGACTACACGCGGCCAAACCGTCACCACAGTATCAACCCGGAAAGCCCGCCGTGATCCTGAGCATCAACGTGCATTTGCAATATCGTTTGTCGCGTCCCACTGACCTGCTGTTGCAGATCGAGGCCGCCGATCTGTCGGATCAAAACGTCAGGCAGACCAGGACGCGTTTTTCCGAGGTCGCGAATGTCTCGCGCATTGCAGCCGATGATGGCTTGGGCGAGCGAATCTGGCTGCGCGCCGATGGTCTCTTCCAATTTGATTACAGCGCCGAGATCGAGATCGACCGCCCCAAACGTGACCTGAGCACCCTGCCCGCAACGCCCCCGCACCAGTTGCCGGGCGAGGCTGTGCGCTACCTCATGCCCTCGCGCTATTGCCCATCGGACGAATTCCAGACCTTCGTCGCGGCCGAGTTCGGCAACCTGTCCGGCGGTGCCCAGATCGCCGCAATGCGCGACTGGATCGAGCGGTCGTTTCAATACGTGCCCGGCGCCAGCAACGCGCAGACCACCGCACTGGACAGTTTCGTGCAGCGCCAGGGCATCTGCCGCGACTATGCGCATGTTCTGGTGACGCTCGCCCGTGCCGCGACGATCCCCGCGCGTTTCGCCAGCGTGTATGCACCGGGCGTGACGCCGCCGGATTTTCATGCTGTGGCCGAAGTCTATCTGGACGGCGCATGGCATCTGGTCGACCCGACAGGCATGGCCACATCGCAGAATATCGCGATCATCGGGGTCGGCGCGGATGCGGCCAATGTCGCCTTCCTCAACATCTTCGGGCAGGCAGAGTTCGTGGCGCAGAGTGTTTCGGTAAGCCCCGTCTGAGGGTCAGTCGACCACGCAGTCATCACCCCGAAAGCAGGCCAGTGCTTTCTGCTCCTGCTCGGCCGTTGGTTGGGCATAGGTCATGCCGGGGCATGGGCTGATCTGCAGGACCCAGTTGCGATCCTCCAGCATCAGGAACGCCAGATGGTCACCCTTTGACGTGCCACCACACCACGGACCAAGGCAGGACACGCGCAGGATCACATCGCGTTCGAACGGTTTGGTGAAGCCATCCTTGGTCAATGAAAATCCGGCCAGCCACCCCGTCACATCCACGCTGTCGCGCGCACGGGTGGTGCGCTGGTCGCCGCGGTCGGGAAGCTCGGTTTCGTCGAAGAACAGATCGCCTTTGACGATGATGTAGGTGTCGTCGGACTCCGCCGCCCTTTGGTAGTCGCGCGCGATATCGGGTGCCATGCAACTTAAAGCGAATGCTGGCTGCGCCAGTGCCAGCAGACCGGCAAGGGCAAAGCCCAGACGCATCAGAGGTGATCCCTGAACGCAGCCAGCACCCGATCATAGACATGCCGCTTGAAGGGCACGATGTTGTGGATCAATTGATCCGGGTCCATCCATTTCCAGCGGCTGAATTCCTGATGCTCGGTCGCGATATCGACCTGATCATCGGTGCCGAGAAACCGCATGAGAAACCACTTCTGCTCCTGCCCACGATAGCGCCCCTTCCAGAGTTTGCCGACAAGATCATGCGGCAGATCGTAGGGTATCCAATCCTTGGTCTCGGCCTCGATCTTGACCAGAGAGGTCAGCACGCCGGTCTCTTCCCAAAGCTCGCGCAGCGCGGCATCTCGGGGGGATTCGCCTTCGTCCACACCGCCCTGCGGCATCTGCCAGGCGGGGCCGGGATTGTCGATCCGCTGCCCGACAAAGACATGCCCGTCACGGTTCACCAGCATCACGCCGACACAGGGACGGTAGGGCAGGCGTGCAATCTCTTCGGGGGTCATCGTCTGGGCCTTCGCAGTGCTGCGGCGCAGGGACTCCCCGCGCCGCCTGTGGGTCTTAGTCGTTCGACGGCTGCAGCGCGGTCAAACCCTTGAGGATGTCGATGGCATAGGCCAGTTGATAATCCTCTTCCCGCAGCGCTGCAGCGGCTTCGGCCTTGGCCCGGTCGGCTTCGATCTGTTGGATCTCGTCCTCGGTCAGGCTGTCATTGTCGAGGCTGCCGCGCAGGTCGGCCTCGGACCGGTTGAAGACGTTCGATTCCTCTTCGTCCTCAGCGCTTGCTTCCGGACGGCGCGGTTGCGCCACCACGATGTCAGGCGACACGCCCAGCGCCTGAATCGACCGGCCCGACGGCGTGTAATACCGCGCCGTGGTGAGGCGCATCGCCCCATCGCCCCGCAGCGGCATCACCGTCTGGACCGACCCCTTGCCAAAGGACTTGGTCCCCACGACGATGGCACGGCGGTGATCCTGAAGCGCACCGGCGACGATCTCGGACGCCGACGCAGAACCACCGTTGATCAGAACCACAATCGGCTTGCCCTCTGCCAGATCCCCCGGCGTCGCGTTGTAGCGGTCGCCGTCTTCGGGGTTGCGGCCACGGGTGCTGACGATCTCGCCCTTTTCGAGGAACGCATCGCTGACCCGGATTGCCTGATTCAGCAGACCACCGGGGTTGTTGCGCAGGTCGAGCACGATGCCTTCGACATTGTCCATGCCACCGGCTGCTTCAACCTGTTCCGCTAGCCCCTCTTCAAGGTTGGTGTAGGTCTGGTCGTTGAACGTGGTCACGCGCAGGACAACCGCATCACCCTGAAGCCGTGTACGAACGGCGGTCAGCTTGATCGTGTCGCGGATGATCGACACGTCGAACGGTTCCGCCTCGCCTTCGCGCACGACGGTGATGATGATCTCGGACCCGACCGGGCCGCGCATCATGTCGACCGCCTCGTCCAGCGTCAGGCCCAGAACGGACGCGCCGTCCACATGGGTGATGAAATCGCCCGCCTCAATCCCGGCCTCGTCGGCCGGCGTGCCGTCGATGGGCGACACGACCTTCACAAAGCCTTCTTCCTGCGTGACTTCGATGCCAAGACCGCCGAATTCGCCGCGTGTCTGCACGCGCATGTCGGCAGCATCGTCGGGCGACAGGTAGCTTGAATGCGGATCGAGTGAGGTGAGCATGCCGTCAATGGCGGCTTCGATCAGATCACCGGCATCGACCTCTTCGACATATTGCGCGCGGATGCGTTCGAAAATGTCGCCGAACAGATCAAGCTGTTCGTACACGTTTGTGGTGCGGGCGCTTTCCTGCGCGACCAGCGGACCCACGAATTGCGTCGTCGCCACGATGCCTGCAAGTGTGCCGCCCATGGCTGCCATGACTACTTTTTTCATTCGGTCCTTCCCTTATCCTCTGTGAACCACCCAAGGGGGTCCTCTGGCGTGTCGCCCAACCTCACCTCTATATAGAGCGTTTCGGACAGCGCTTCGCCAGCCCTTTCACCGGATGGTGATTGAATATCGTCGGTTTCGCCCGCCGGACCGCCCATCAGACCAATGGGACTGCCTTCGGGGATCACCTGCCCGGTTTCTCCGAACACGGTGTCGAGGCCCGCAAACACGAACAGGATATCGGGTTCGGGCTCGAGAATACTGACCAGCCCGTAATCCAGCAGCGGACCCCGATAGCGGATGGTCGCAGCCGTCGGCGTCGTCACGAGCGCGCGCGGGCGGGTGGCGATCAGCACACCGGGGCGCGTCACGCCAGCGGCATCGGTTTCACCCGCACGACGCAGGATTTCGCCGGTCACGGGCAAGGGCAGACGCCCCTTGCGGTTGCGCGCAGCGGGCAGATCGAGATCGGCCTCGTTCTCGGAAATCTGGCTGAGCCCAGCCGCGAATCCATCCAGCGTTTCCGACGCGGCGATCAGCAGGGCTGTCTTGACCGGGTCTTCGGTAAACTTGCGTGGCAGGTCCGTGCGGTCGGCCATCGCCTGGCTCAGTTCGGTTCGGGCGGTCTGGATGCTGGACAGACCGGCTTGCAGGGTGTTGGCGGCGTCCTGCTGCAACTGGCGCAACACCGCCGCCTCTTCGACATCGGCGCGCAAACCAGCGGCGGCGGCGGACAGGGCAGGCGTGACCGATGCCATCAACAGCCCAGCGCGTGCCGCACCGATGGGGCCATCGGGATGCACGAAGTTCTGCGGTCCCGCACCGGGCCCAACCGCCGCCAGGGCCGCCAGAAGACGCGCCACCTCTGCGTCGCGGGCGTCGAGATCGCGGCGCAGCTCGGTTTCACGGATGGATGCGGCGCGCAGGCCATCGCGCATTGCGGCAAGCCCGGTCTCGAACGCCTGAACCGCCTCGGTCAGCGCGCGCACCCTGTCTCGTGCCGACTCGGCCGCGTCGAGCTTGGCTGTGGCATCTTCCAGCTGCACCATCGCGCTGCGCGCCGCCTCGGCCGGGGTCTGGGCCGAGAGTGGCACGCCGATCAGGCAGAGAAGAAGCGCCAGATGCCTCATGAGCGGATCAGGTTTGTCCCGGTCATTTCATCCGGCTGCGGCAGCCCCATCAGCGCCAGCAGCGTCGGCGCGAGATCGGCCAGCCGCCCATCGGCCAGCGTGGCGCCCTCCGGCCCGCCATACAGCACCACGGGAACAAGGTTCGTGGTATGCGCCGTATGCGGCCCACCGGTTTCGGGATCGACCATCGTTTCGCAATTGCCATGATCCGCCGTGACGATCATCGCGCCACCCGCCTTTTCGACAGCGGCCAGCACCTTGCCCAGACCGGCATCTACCGCCTCGCAGGCCTTGATCGCGGCGTCCAGATCGCCGGTATGACCCACCATATCCGGGTTCGCGTAATTGGTGACGATCAGATCATACCCCGCCTCGACCGCCGCGACGAATTTCTCGGTCACCTCATCCGCTGACATCTCGGGCTGCAGATCATAGGTCGCCACGTTCGGGCTTTTGGGCATGTAGCGGTCTTCGCCCTCTTCCGGCGTTTCCTGCCCACCGTTCAGAAAGAAGGTCACATGCGGGTACTTTTCGGTCTCCGCCAGCCGGAACTGTTTGCGACCATGTTTTGAGACCCATTCGCCCAGCGTGTTCCGGATCTCCTGCTTCGGGTACGCGGTAGTCATGTAGGCGTTGTGGGCCTTGGAATAATCCACCATGCCCAGCAGACCGGACAAGTCGGGCTTCTCCCGCTCGAACCCGTCGAAGTCCGGGTCTCCGATGGCGGCCAGGATCTCGCGCGCCCGGTCGGCGCGGAAGTTGAGGCAGAAGAACCCGTCTCCCGCAGTCAGACCGCTGTATTCCCCGATCACGCAGGGTTCGATGAATTCATCGTTCTGACCCTTGGAATAAGCCTCGTCCACAGCTTGAGCCGCCGTGCCAACGCGGGTCCCCTGCCCCAGGATCATCGCGTTATACGCCCGCTCGACCCGGTCCCACCGCGTGTCGCGGTCCATCGCGAAGTACCGCCCGATCACGGTGCCGATGCTGGCATCCTCCGGCAGGCTGCCCACAAGATCATCGACAAACCCCTTGGCCGAGGTCGGCGCAACGTCGCGCCCGTCGGTGATGGCGTGCAGCACCACCTCGACGCCCTGATCCGTCAGCGCCTTCACCGCCGCCTTGATATGGCTGATATGCCCATGCACCCCACCGTCCGAGACCACACCCATGACATGCGCGCGGCCACCCGCGTCCTTGACCGCCTTGGCAAACTCAAGGATCGCCGCGTTCTCGAAAAAGCTGCCGTCTTCGATGGCAAGGTCGATCTGGCCCAGATCCATCGCCACCACCCGGCCCGCGCCGATATTGGTGTGCCCCACCTCGGAATTGCCCATCTGCCCGCTCGGCAAGCCCACATCCGGGCCATGCGTAACCAGCGTCGCGTGGGGGCAGGTTGCCATCAGGTGATCCATCGTCGGCGTGTTCGCCAGCTTGGGTGCATTCGCCGTCGGATCGTCACGCAGGCCCCAGCCGTCGAGGATGGTCAGAACGACAGGTTTCGGGGTGGTCATGGGTGCTGTCCTCTGCTCGGCCCGGTCTTGCGCGCGGTGTAGCAGAGGTGGCGCGGGATGTGGAGAGGGCGGTTCACCGGAGTGTTCTCGTATAGGGCGGGTTCAAAGTCGCCTCACTGGAAGACCCGCCACCCTGCCATCCACCGTGTCAGGGTGGTGATCGCGCAGAGCGCGGCAAAGCCGTAGGCAAGCCATGGGAACGCCAGCGGGAACAGGCACATGGTAACAAAGAGCACAATGGTCTCGGTGCCTTCGGTCAGGCCGCCAAGGTAGTAAATGCCCTTGCTCGGGTACTCGTCAGAAGTGATCCCGCGCTTTTCGGCAATGATCGAAAACGCCAGAAAGCTTGATCCGGTGCCGATGAAACTGCAGATCAGCAGCGCGGCGGGCAGCGCGTTGGTCGCTGGATCGTGCAGCGCAAACCCCAGCGGGAACAGCCCGTAGAACATGAAGTCCAGCGCGATGTCGAGAAACGCGCCGCGATCCGTCGGATGGGTCAGACGCGCCACGGCACCATCCAGCCCGTCAGCCAGACGGTTCAGCAGCAGGCACAGCAGCGCCAGACCGAACAGGCCCATCCAGACCGCGATCACGCTCAGAAGCCCGATCCCGAAGCCCACCAGCGTGATCTGATCCGCGCTGATGCCGCGCGCCACAATCGCCCGCGCCGGGCGGTCGATGGCGCGTTTGATATGCGGCAAAAGGGCGGCGTCGATCATGGAATTCTCTTCGAACGGATGGCGTGTCTTCGCCATAGCCGCCATACATCATGCGGGCCAATGAAATCTTTCACACCTGTTTGTCATTTGACCGGATCGGGGTAGTGCTGGTCTTAACGGGCAAACCGGGGCGTTTGCCTCCAAGATCAGGACCATACCCATGCGCAAGCTTCTCGCCGTCACCGCCGCCATCGCAACCGCCTTTGCCGCCCATGCGGAACCGGACCCCACGAATTGGGAAGCGGTCACCGAAGAGGCGCGCGGCCAGACGGTCTACTGGAACGCGTGGGGCGGGTCCGACACGATCAACAGCTTCATCGCGTGGATCGGCGACCGGGTGAACGAGGACTACGGCGTCACACTTGAACATGTGAAGCTGTCGGACACCGCCGATGCGGTCAGCCGCGTTCTCGCGGAAAAGACCGCCGGCAAGGACGAAGGCGGCGCGATCGACATGATCTGGATCAACGGCGAAAACTTCGCCGCGATGAAGGACCAGGACCTGCTTTTCGGCCCGTGGGTCGAAGCGATGCCAAGCTGGGCCAATGTCGATGTGGCGGGCAAACCGGCGGTGATCTCGGACTTCACCGTGCCCACCGACGGTCTTGAGGCACCCTGGGGCATGGCGCAGGTGGTGTTCTACTATGACACCGCACGGCTCGCGACCCCGCCCACCACAATGGAGGCGCTGGCCGCCTATGCCGCCGCCAATCCGGGGCGCTTCACCTATCCGCAGCCGCCCAACTTCCTGGGCTCGACCTTCCTCAAACAGGCGCTGATCGAATTCGTGCCCGACGCCTCGGTTCTGCAGGCCCCGGTCGATGAGGCCGATTACGACGCCGCCACCGCCGCCTTCTGGACCTTTATGGACGGTCTCACCCCGACCCTCTGGCGTCAGGGCCGCGCCTATCCGCAGAACGAATCCCGCCAGATCCAGTTGATGGCCGATGGCGAGATTGACCTTGCGATCAGCTTCAACCCCAACGAGGCCAGCAACGCGATCGCAAATGGCCAGTTGCAGAACACCGTCCGCACCTTCGTGATGGACGCGGGCAGCATCGGCAATGCCAGCTTTGTCGCAATCCCCTACAACGCCAATGCCAAGGCGGGTGCCATGGTGGTGGCGAATTTCATGATGTCCCCCGAGGCACAGGCGATGATGCAGGACCCCGAGGTCTGGGGCCTTGGCACCGTGCTCGATCTGGCCAAGCTGTCGGGTGAAGACCGTGCCCGCTTTGACGCGCTGGAACTGGGTATCGCCACGCTGCCGCCGTCGGAACTCGGCGCAACCCTGCCCGAGCCGCATCCGAGCTGGATGGTCAAGCTCGAGGAAGACTGGACCGAACGGTACGGCGTCGCGCAATAGGCACCGGGTGTCCCTGCGCTGCGACACGACATCGGCGCGGGCCCGGTTTCTGCCCTGGGCCCCGCTTCTGACCCTCGCCATCATGGTCGGCCCGGTTGTGGCCGGGGTTCTGGGCACGCTCGCCCCCGCCTTCGGCTACATGCCGGCCCTCGGGGGTGACGCGATCACCCTCAGCGCCTTTGCGATGCTCTTTGACTGGCCCGGCATCACCCGCGCCAGCACCCTCAGCATCACCACCGGGATCGCGTCGACCGCCCTGTCCCTGCTCCTTGTCGCCCTGATCTGCGCCGCTTGGAGCGGGTCCCGCGCGTTCCGCATCATCGAACGGATGCTGTCGCCGCTCCTGTCGGTCCCGCACGCCGCCGCCGCCTTCGGGCTGGCCTTCCTGATCGCCCCATCTGGCTGGGTCGCGCGGGCCACCTCGCCATGGCTCACCGGATGGGACAGGCCGCCGGACCTGCTGATCCTTCAAGACCCTTACGGCCTGTCCCTGATCGCCGGGCTGGTGGTCAAGGAGGTGCCATTCCTCTTGCTGATGACGCTGGCGGCCCTCAGCCAAATCCGCACGCAACAGGCGCGCGACACCGCGCTGGCGCTGGGTTATTCCCCCGTGACCGCTTGGTTCAAGACCGTCTTCCCCCGCGTCTATGCGCAGATCAGACTGCCGGTCTTTGCCGTTCTCGCCTTCTCGATGACCGTGGTGGATGTGTCCCTGATCCTTGGCCCGACAACGCCCACGACCTTGTCCGTGCAAATCCTCAAATGGATGAACGATCCCGATCTGAGCATGCGCTTTCTCGCCTCGGCCGCCGCCGTCTGGCAGCTTGCGCTGGTGGTCGGCACGCTCCTGCTGTGGCGTGTTGGTGAAATCGTCATCGCGGCACTGGGCCGTCGCTGGGTGGCCTCCGGCGCACGCGGCGGGGCAACGCGCACCATCCGCGCCCTGTCGTTGACCGCTGCCCTGCTCAGCGCCAGCGCCATCGTCTTCGGCATCCTTGGCCTGCTTGTCTGGTCCTTCGCCGGGTTCTGGAGCTTCCCCGACCTGCTGCCGGGGGCCTTCACGCTCAAGACATGGATGCGCCACGCGATGAACCTCTGGCCCATCGTGGCCGAAACCCTGATCATCGCCTCGGCCTCCACGCTGGTCGCACTGCTTCTCACCCTCGCCTGTCTCGAAGCCGAAGAGCGTCACGGTCTCCGGCCCGGCAGCCGGGCGCTCTGGTTGCTCTACGTGCCGCTGATCGTGCCGCAGATCGCCTTTCTGACCGGGCTTCAGACGCTCGCCATCTTCACCGGCATCGACGGCAACAGAACCGCCGTGATCGCGGTACACATCATCTTCGTCCTGCCTTATGTGTTCCTGTCACTGGCCGATCCCTTCCGCGCATTGGACGCGCGCTATGGCCATGTGGCCCGCGCCTTGGGGGCGGGCTGCGACGGGGTGCTCTGGCGGGTGCGCCTGCCGATGCTGCTGCGCCCGATCCTGACAGCCGCAGCCGTCGGGTTCGCCGTCTCCATCGGGCAATACCTGCCCACCCTGCTGGCCGGGGCGGGCCGGGTGCAGACCCTGACGACCGAGGCCGTCGCTTTGGCCTCCGGGGGTGACCGGCGGGTGATTTCGGTCTATGCGCTCAGCCAGACGGCACTGGCGCTCTTGCCCTTTGCTTTTGCACTGTTCGTTCCCGCCATCATCTGGCGCAATCGCAAGGGGCTGCGCCATGCCTGATCCCGGACTGACCCTTGATCGCGTGATCATCCAACGCGACGGGCGCACCCTTGTCGACATCTCCGACCATGTCGCGCCGGGCGAGGTGCTGACCGTCATGGGGCCAAGCGGCTCCGGAAAATCGACGCTGCTGTCCTACATCATCGGAACGCTGGACACCGGGTTCCATGCGGCAGGGCGCGTGATCCTGAACGGCACCGACATCACCGATCTTGCGCCCGAACAGCGGCACGTCGGGATTCTGTTTCAGGACGAACTGCTGTTTCCGCATCTGTCGGTCGGCGAAAACCTCGCCTTCGGACTCCGCGCTTCGGTCAAGACCCGCGCCGCGCGCCGCGCGCAGATCGACGCAGCACTTGAGGACATCGGTCTGGCGGGCTTTGCCGACCGCGATCCGGAAACCCTGTCAGGCGGCCAAAAGGCGCGGGTGGCGCTGATGCGGATGCTGCTCTCCGGTCCGAAGGCCTTGCTGCTGGATGAACCGTTCTCCCGGCTCGACACCGAACGCCGCGACCAGATCCGCGCGCTGGTCTTCGATCAGGCCCGCGCCAAGGGGTTACCTGTTCTGCTGGTCACCCATGACCACGCCGATGCCGACGCGGCGGGTGGCCGGGTACACAGGCTCGATTAACCCGCGCCGAGGCTATTTGCCTTCCCGGGCGGGCGCGCCCTCCATTGTGCCAAAGCGCAGTTTCAGCGCGTGGATCATTTCGACCGGCAGGATTCCGAAACACTTGGCATAGCGCGGGATCAGACGCGCGGGCTGTGACAGCGCGCGCCAGAGCCATTCCATTGCGATGGCCCGCACCCAGGCGGGCGCACGCACCTGCGCGCCAGAGAAGAAATCCAGACCCGCGCCGATGGACACAAACCCGACATGGGACAGCTTGTCCCGTCCGTAAGCCGCAAACAGTTCCTGCTTCGGTGCCCCCAATGCAAGAAAGGCCATGTCCGCACCTGCGGCTTTCAGCGCCTCAAGCACCGCATCCGCTGACGCACCGACCGGATCAAACCCCATCGGGGGGGCAATCGTCGCCACGATCCGCGTGCCGGGTACTTCGCGTTCGAGATAGGTTTTGGCAGCGGCCAATGTGTCGTCCGTGCTGCCCACCAGCGCCAGCGTCTTGCCATGCGCTGCCGCGATCCGCACCAAAGGCAGAATCGCGTCCGATCCGGGGATCAGGGACACGGGACGGCCTGCCAGTTTCGACATCCAGACAATCGGATTTCCGTCCGCAACCACAAGGTCCTGTGCGGCGTAAGCGTCACGGAATCGCCGGTCCTGACGTAATTTTACCAAATGGTCCAAATTGATCGTGGCCAGCGAAAACCCGTCGCCCGCGCGCAGGCGGGACGAGATCTGCCGTTCGAGAACGACCCAATCAGGTACGTTGACCGTCACATCGAATGTGTCGCCCCAAAAGCGCATCAGCGCCTCCTGTTTCGCCATTTTGGGCATGTCTACCTGCGCCATAAGGCCAAATCGCGGCCACAGCGCCGCAAAATCAAGACAATCCCGCAAAAAATATCCTAAGACACACGAGAAATCCGGCGTTTGTCGAATTATCACCATGATTGAGTGGTGTATCCCCTGCGGAAAAGCCGCACAAAACGACGAGAGCAGCCAGTGAAACGCATCCGATTCCGTCCTGCCCCGCGCCAGGCCCATGGGCGCTGCCGCAGTCAGGCTGCGCTGTGAGCGGGGCTGTCTCGATCATCGGCTGCGGGTTCGTGGCGGATCTCTACATGCGCTCGCTTGCTGCGATGGATGGGATCACCGTGGCGGGCGTGTTCGATCGCAACCCCGAACGCCTGTCGCAGTTTTGCGCTTTCTGGAAGGTGCCCGCGGTCACGTCACTTGATGACCTGCTCGACCGTCATCCGCGCGATGGTGTCGTGCTCAACCTCACCAACCCGGCCTCACATTACGAGATCAATTCAGCCTGCCTTGCCGCGGGCTGTCACACCTACTCGGAAAAACCGCTCGCGATGAGCGTCGAGGACGCCAAGGCGCTGCACGCCCAAGCGCAGGCCGCCGGGTTGATGCTGGCATCGGCCCCATGCAGCGTGTTAGGCGAAGCCGCGCAAACCCTGGGTCACGCGTTGCGCACCGGGGTCGCCGGAACGCCGCGCGCGATCTATGCCGAACTGGACGACGGGTTCGTGCCGCAGGCGGCCTACAGGAAATGGATCTCCGAATCCGGCGCGCCGTGGCCCTTCGAGGATGAATTCCGCGTCGGCTGCACGCTCGAGCATGCGGGCTACTACCTTGGCTGGCTGATCTCGTGGTTCGGATCGGTGCGCACCGTCGTCGCGGCCTCGGCCGAGACCATCCCCGACAAGGAAGGCACCGGACCGTTTGCGCCAGACCTCTCGGTCGCGACGCTGTTCTTCGACAACGGACCGATGACGCGCCTCACCTGCTCCATCGTGGCCCCGCATGACCACCAAATCCGCATCATCGGCGATGGCGGCGTTCTGGCCTGCAAGGCGGCATGGGACAATTCTGCCAAGGTCACCTTCGCCAAGCGCATGACGATCCGCCGCCGCCTGATGGAATCGCCTTTTCCGAAAACCATCAAGCTCGGTCAGCCGACCCATCCCAAAGTCAAACGCTGGGGCGCGGCTGCGATGAACTTCATGCTCGGCCCTGCCGAAATGCTGGATGCGATCCGCACGGGTCGCCCCTCGCGCCTGTCCAACGACTTTGCCCTGCACATGACCGAAGTCACGCTGGCCATGCAGAACGCCGGTGAACATTCCGGCGCGCAGGCGATGACAACCCGCTGCGATCCGATGGAGCCGATGCCATGGGCGCAGTGAAACGGGTCCTCATCACCGGTGCGACTGGCTTCATCGGACGCGCCACCGTCACCGCTGCGTTGGATGCGGGATTGCAGGTCGTGGCCGTCCAGAGGCACGCTGGGACGGACCGTACGGATGTAACGTACGTTTCGGTTGACCTGACCGTACGGGACAGCATCGCGGACCTTTCCACAGCTATGGCCGAATGCGACGCCGTCATCCACCTTGCCGCTGCCATGTCCGGCAAGGCAGAGGATCACGCACGATTGACGATTGCAGGCACCGAGCGCGTGATCGCTGCGATGAAAAACGCCGGTATCGGTCACCTCACCCTTGCGAGTTCGCTGGCGGTATATGACACGTCCAAAGTGCCAATCGGCGGCACTCTGGCCGACACGACGCCGCTCGTGACCACAAACACTCCGCGCGATGCGTATTCGGATGCGAAAGCCCGGCAGGAGAGCCTCGTTTCAAAGGCCGGTTTCGGGTCGGTGACCGTGGTACGGCCCGGCATCGTGTACGACGCGGACCATCTCTGGAACGCGCATTTGGGTGTTGGGACAGGACCGGTTTTGTTCCGCGCTGCGGCGGATGATCCGTTGCCGATGTGCCATGTCCAAAGATGTGCCGCAGCGCTTGTGCAAGCGACTGTAGACCGGCTTCGGGACACGATCACTCTGGTTGACCCTGCTTTGCCGACGCGAGGACAAGTGGTTGCAAAGCTTCAAGAAAGAGGCTGGCCGAAACAGGTTCTGCCCCTTCCTCTCGGACTTCTCTGGCCTCTGGCGCGGATGCTTGGCCCAATCGCGCCGCGTCTGCCCGGCCTGCTCCGCGCACCGGTCCTGCGGCAACGGCTGATGCCGATGACCTACCGCTTCCACCTGCCAGAAGCCCTTGATCTACCCGACCCGGCACCGGTTTGGGAGGCCGCAATATGACCCTGCCCAAGATCGCTTACCTGACCGGCGAATATCCCCGCGCCAGCGACACATTCATCCAGCGCGAGGTCGCCAATCTGCGCGCCTTGGGGCACGAGGTCCTGACCTGTTCGATCCGCACGACCGGCGCGGAACATCTGGTCGGCCCCGAACAGAGCGAAGAACATGCCCGCACGTTCAAGGTGCTGGACGCGGTGCGCAACCCGGCAACCACGCTGAAGGCGCACTGGCGCTGGATGAAAACGCCGGGACGCTATCTTTCGGCGCTTGGTTTGGCGTGGAGCACCGCGCCGAAGGGGATCAAGGGGCGGCTTTATAACCTGATCTATTTCGTCGAGGCCGGAGTGCTTGCGGCCAAGCTGGCAGACGAAGGTGTGACCCATCTGCACAATCACATTGCCAAGGCATCGTGCACGGTGGCGATGCTGGCAGGGGAACTCTCTGGTCTGCGGTGGAGCTTTACCATCCACGGGCCCGACATCTTTTTCGAGCCAAACCATTGGCGGATCGACGAAAAGGCTGCTCGAGCAGCCTTCGTGTCGTGCATCAGCCATTTCTGTCGGTCCCAACTCATGTGTTTTGCCGATGCGCAACACTGGCACAAGCTGCACATCGTGCATTGCGGCGTGGACCCGTCGCGGTACGCGCCCAAGCCGGTTCGAACCGGCTTGCGGGCGCTCTTTGTCGGGCGACTGGCTGGCGTCAAAGGCGTGCCGATCCTGATCGACGCTGTCGCGCGTTTGGCCGACACGTACCCCGATCTCACCCTGCGCCTTGTCGGCGATGGACCGGACCGCAAGGCGCTGGAAACCGAGGTCGCCCAGCGCGGCTTGCAGGATCGCATCGTCTTTCTCGGATACAAATCGCAGGCTGAGGTGGCCGAGGAACTGGCGCAAACGGATGTCTTCGTCCTGCCCAGCTTTGCCGAAGGCGTGCCCGTCGTTTTGATGGAAGCGATGGCGTCGCAGGTGCCCGTTCTGACCACGCGCATCGCCGGGGTTCCTGAATTGGTCGAAGATGGCACGAGCGGTCGCCTCGTGCCGCCGGGCGATGTTGACGCCTTTGCCAAGGCGCTGGAAGCTTTGCTGTCGGATGCCGCCCTGCGTCAGGTTTATGGCGCGGCTGGACGGGCCAAGGTGGTCGCGGAATACGACGCAGCACGGGAAGCGCAGTGGCTGTCCGAACTGATCGTGTACTATGGGACAGGTCGCGCGGTGCCCAACCTGCGCCCGTCCGGGGAGGCCGAGGCATGAGCGTGGATATTGTTCTGATCGGTCGCAATGAGGGGCAGAAACTGGTCCGTTCGCTCGCCTCGGTCGCGCCTCAGGCCCGGCGAATGGTCTACGTGGACAGCGGCTCGACCGACCAGAGTGTCGCCAATGCGGAACAGGCGGGGGCCATCGTGGTACGGCTGGATATGTCGGTGCCCTTTACCGCAGCCCGCGCGCGCAACGAAGGGTTTGCGGCCCTGATGGCGCAGGATGATCCACCCGATGTGGTGCAGTTCCTCGATGGTGATTGCATCATGGCCGATGGCTGGCTTGACAAGGCCGAGGCAAGGTTGCGGTCCGAAACCGATCTTGCGCTGGTCACCGGTCAGCAGCGCGAGATGCGGCGCGATGCGAGTGTGTTCAACCAGATGTTCGACGTGGAATGGTCGCGCCCTGCTGGGGAGATCATGACCTGTCCCGGTAACATGATGGTGCGCGTTGTAGCCTTCGAAGAGGTGGGGGGGTTCAATCCCACCGTGATTGCTGCCGAGGATGACGAGTTCTGCACGCGGCTGCGCAAGGCGGGGTGGCGGTTGCTGCGCATTGCCGAGCCGATGGCCGGGCATGACGCCAACATGATGAAGTTTTCACAATGGTGGAAACGGGCCGAGCGGACCGGTCATGGGTTCGCGCAGGTCGGCCATCTGCACCCGGACTATTTCGTGCGCGAACGCCAGCGCGGCTGGTTTTATGGATTGCTGCTGCCGTTCCTGGCAGTTGTCGGGACACTATCTTCACCCGCCGTCCCGGTTCTGGTTCTAGGTCTTTATGCGCTGTCCTATTGGAAAACGGCCAAAGGGCTGATCACGGAAGGCCTGCCGGCGCAGGAGGCCCGCGCCCATGCGGTGTACCTCACATTGTCGAAGTTTCCGAATGTCATCGGCATGATCCGCTTTCACTGGCGGCGCCTGAACAACGCGCAGATGCGCATCATCGAATACAAGTAAGGGGTTGAGGCGAATGGCGTCTTCCAAAATCCGCGTGGGTCTGATCGGGGCCGGATATATCGCAAGCTGGCACGCGGATGCGCTCCGCGCGACCGATGGGGTCGAGATCACCGCCGTGTGCGATCCGTCCGAAGCTGCGGCCAAAGGATTGGCCGAAGGGTTGGGCGTGCGGGCCTTCGGCGATTTGGCCGACCTGATCGAGGCCAAGGTCTGCGATGCAGTTCATATCCTGACGCCGCCGCATCTCCATCACCTGCTGGCGATCCAGTGCCTGAAGGCCGGGCTGCACGTGCTGGTGGAAAAGCCGGTGGCAACCTCAGCGGAAGAAACCGCCGAGATCGAAGCGGTGGCGCAGGAACACGGTGTGCGCTTTCATGCGGGGCACAACTTCATGGGGCTGCCGTCCTACGACCGGCTGAAAGGGATGCTGGCCAAGGGCGAACTGGGGCGCGTGTCCGTGGCCGAGGTGCATTGGTGCCTGCCGCTTGCGCCGTTGCGGTCGGGACCGTTCGGCATCTGGCTGCTGCGCGAACCGAAGAACCTGCTGCTCGAACTGGGGCCGCACCTGATGGGGTTCATCGTGGACCTGTTCGGGGTGCCGGACATCCAGTCCGTTCAACTGTCCAAACCCGTTGATCTGCCGGGGGACGATACCCGCCATCAGGCGTGGCGCATCATGGCGCAGGCCGGGGATGTGGATGTGACGCTGACCATTTCGATGGTCGAAACGATTGACGACCGGTCTTTGACCCTACGGGGTTCGTCCGGTCGGGCGCGGCTGGACTTCGCGGCTGACACTTTGGTGGTGGAACGCGAAAACGCGTCGGATCTCGTGCTGAACCCGCTGCGGCGGCAGTTGGACCTGTCGTGGCAGCACCTGCGCGAAGGGCTTGGCAATACGTTTACACAGGTGACGTCCCTGAACCGCAAATCCCCCTATGCGCTAAGCTTTCAGGGAATGGATGCGGCGATTTATGATGCGCTGCGGACCGGGAAGGCTCCGGATGCGCGGTTCTCGGGCGCAAGCGCGGTCAAGGTCATGACGGCGCTGGATCAGGCATTGGCCCTGGTTCCGGCGGATCAATTGAAAGCCGCCGCCACCAAGGCGAAGACCCGCGATCCGAAGCCGACGGCGATGGTCATTGGCGGGACCGGGTTCATCGGTCGTGCGCTGACCCGTGCGCTGGTGGCGAAAGGGCAGGACGTGCGCGTGCTGAGCCGGGGGCGCTTTGGCCCCTTCCCCGACTTGCCGGACGAGGTCGAGACGGTGGGCGTGTCGCTCTATGACAAGGCGGCGCTGGTCGAGGCGATGAAAGGCATCGACGTGGTCTACAACTTGGCCCGGTCTTTGGAGGGCACATGGGACGAGGCGCTGGAGCATGATGTCGGCGTGGCCGTCCGGATCGCAGAGGCTTGTCAGGAGGCCGGGGTCAAACGGTTGGTCTATACCGGGACGATCGCGAGCTATGACATGTCGTCGCCCACACAGAAAATCACCGAGGACGTGGCGTTTCCCGACGATATGAGCGACCGCAACATGTATGCCCGATCCAAGGCGGAATGCGAAAAGCGGCTGATGGAGATGCATCGCCGCGACGGGCTGCCGCTTGTTATTGCGCGACCGGGGATCGTGGTGGGCCACGGCGGACCGCTCCAGCACTGGGGAATCGGGCGCTGGCATGGCGCGGGGGCTGTGCGCATCTGGGGTAATGGGTTGAACATCCTGCCCTTCGTTCTGATCGACGATGTGGCGGAAGGGCTGATCCTGATGGCGGACCATCCGGACGCAGTGGGCAAGAGCTACAATCTGATCGGGGAACCCATGCTGTCGGGCAAGGGCTATTTCGACGCGATCCATTCGGCGTTGGGCGCGAAAATCCGGGTTTCCACCGGGAACCTGACACTGTTCTGGGCGGCGGACGCGATCAAGCATGTCCTCAAGGTCTATGCGCTGCGGCGGCGTGGATTGACCCGCCCATCACTTGCCGACTGGAAAAGTCGGGCGCACCTGTCACCGTTTGTGAACACCAAACCAAAGCAAGAGCTGGGCTGGACACCGGAACAGGACAAGGCGCGGTTTGTGCAAAAGGCAATCGGTCAGGCCAATCTTTTTGGATTCTGATCGCCGGTTTTTGATAAACAATCCCCTCAAATCGGACGTATTCTTGACAGATTGCCCTGTCACAGGTGGAACACGCGGCCATGGTCGCACTGAATCAGGACCGGAACTCAACGATGCCGCGACACGAGGCTGATACATGACCGAGCAGCCCAAGTTCCAGCGCCGCAAGCGGCGCGGGACCGAGGCCGTTGCAGAGCCTCGGCGCAGCCAAACGCCACCGTTCGATCCCACGCTCGAAGAGCTTGAGGCATTGATTGCCCAGAAAGAAGCGCTGTTGCAGCGCAGGGCAGAGCTTGAAGCGGCGGAGCGGCGCGAAGCAGAGCGCGAGGCGGAACGGGCCCGCGCGGCAAAAGAAGCTGCGGACGAAGCGCGTCGGGCCGAAGCCGCGCGCCGCGAAGCAGAGGCAGAACGGGCCCGTGCCGCAAAGGCCGCTGCTGAGAAAGCTCGCCAAGCCGAAGCTGCTCGGCTGGCCGAAGAGGCTGAACGGGCCGCCGAGGAACGCCGCGCCCTTGAAGCCGAGCAAGTCGCAAAGCGCAAACGTCAAGAAGCAGAGCTGCAGCAGGCTGCGGACGTGCAGGGTGCACAACCCAAGGCTCCGTTGGTCCTTGGCAAGACGTCTGAAGCCCCGCAGCGCTCCGCACCTGTTCTGGACCCGGAGGCGCCCTGGAAAGCCATCGACCGGTTCCATCTTGATCCACAACGGCTTGCCGAACGCAACGTGATCACCGCGTTGCGTCAGGATCCGTCGCACACACGGTTCGACATCCTGCGCACGCGCATGCTTCAGGCCCTGTCGGAACATGGGTGGAAACGCGTGGCTATCACGTCGCCCACCAAGGATTGCGGCAAGACCTTTACCGCCGCGAACCTTGCAATCAGCCTGTCGCGTCAGGAGAACTGCCGCACTGTCCTTCTGGACCTCGATATGCGCAGTCCGAGCCTGCACAAGATTTTCGGTGTGTCCGATACCGGGGCCATTGGCGACATGCTGCGCGGTGACATCGCGCCCGAAACCCATCTGCAGGGTTTTGCCCCGAACTCGATTTCCGCAGGCTCGCATGTCGCCATCGGGTTCAACGGAATTGTCGAGCCCTACGCCTCTGAGCTGTTGCAGGACCCGTCAAGTGCCGATGTCCTGGACGAGATCGAAGCGCAGTTCAATCCGACGGTCATGCTGTTCGACCTGCCGCCGGCCTTACTCAACGACGATGTGATCGCGATGCGCCCGCATATCGACGCACTGCTGATCGTGGCGGCCGGTGGGCTGACAAAGGCGAACGACATCAAGGAAACGGAACGTCGGCTTGGCGACAAGGTCCCGCTTCTGGGTGTGGTTCTGAACAAAGCCGAACAGGTCGAAGCGAGCGATTACCCGTACTGAGCGCTATTGCGCGTTGCGCGGTGAAACGGACATCCCCGTCAGTGATGCCAGTGGCTTGGCCAAGAGCCCGATCACACCCACGATCAGGGCGATGAGAACGCCGAAGACAACCTTGATGCCTTTACCCTTCTTGCGGGACGGGGCGCCTTTGCCCGTGTCGAGGACGGGGACCGAGATCACCGGCCGGATGCCCAGCACGCGTTCCATCTGGCCCGCATTGCGGATCGGCGGATTGAGCAATTCCAGCACAAAGGCCACACCGAGTGCCAACATACCGCTGGCCACACCGCCCATCATCGCGACGGAGCGTTTGCTGCGCGACACCGGGAAGACCGGCACAATCGCCCGCTCCAGCACTTCGAAGCGCGCCAGTTGCCGCTGCTCCTCAAGGCTCTGGCTCATCTGGGCGTCGGCCTTGCGACGCGAGATGACGGTGAATTGTTCGTTCAGCTGGGTCAGTTCACGCTGCAGCGACGCGAGTTCACGTTCGACGGCTGGCGCGCGGGCCAGCAATGCGTTGATCTGCCCCACACGTGTCTCGATCAGCGTGATCTGATCCTGCAGCAAACCAACTTCGCGTTCGAGCGCTTCGGGACGTGTGCGGGCACTGTTGGACTCAAGGCTCAGAACCTGTTGGCGCAGCGTCAGAAGCGACGCGTTCAACGTTGTCAGTTCGCCTTGGAGAACGGTGATGTTGGCGGGCAGCACCTCGGCATTGGCCGACTTGAACTGCGCGATCACGCTTTCTGCGGCGGCGATCTCTTCGCGAATGCGCGCTTCTTCGATGTTGAAGAACTCGACTTCCATCTGGGCACGGTCAACGCTGCGGCTGCGAGCCTCTTGCATGACCCGGTCAAGCATCTCGTTCGCCACGTCTGCTGCTTTTTGCGGGTCGCTCAAGTTGACGGTGATGACCATGCCGGACACCGATTGCACCGGCTGCCACGGCTCGCCGCCGCCGATGGCCTCGACGGTGACAGAATTGCGCATCGCGTCCAGGCGCATCGCAGCCGTCATGTTGGGGATGTCGTTGAACAGATCGTACTTGTCCATCACCTCGACCAGCGAGCCACGGGACATCACGCGCTGTTCGATCAGCTGCACCGTACGGCGGGCATCGAGGCTGGCGCGGTTGTCGACCATCGCGCCCACGCTAGTGTTTGTGCCAGCGACCTGGGCGTCCTCGATCTGCACAACCGCAATGGCGTTGTAGACGGGGATCCGCGACAGGGCGACAGCCAAAGAAATGATGCACCCGACAAAGGTGATCAGAATGATGAGACCAAGACGCCGCTTGATTGCGGAGAATACCTCTTCGAACGACTGAAAATACAGCACGCGTTCAGCTCCAGTACCAAGGCCCCCGCCTTGCCCAATTCAGGTCGGACCGTGACCGCTCGCCTTGGACAAGACACAACCTAGGCAAAACAAGGCAGAATTGCGACCTTAAAAAACGAAAGATATGGAAACAACGCGTTTCCCGGCTGTGCCTTGGCCCGGGCAAAACAAGCGTGCTGAACCGGGATCACTCCTGCGGAATTCCGGTGATTGGCAGGCCCGAGACCACGTCCCAGACTGTCTGCTGCATCAGTTTGGCAAGCTCCGCCCCCGGCGCGTCGGCCGGTGTGCCATCCGCGCGGTCAAGCTGTGCGGGCAGGCCCAAGGGCGATCTCTGGTAGAGCACGGCATAATGGGTCAGCGCCACGAGGTAGGCCCCGAGATCGTTGATGTGGATGGGATCAATCGACCCATCTTCCATCCGCGCGAACAGATCTTCGCGAGAGGTGACATCATCAACGCCGGGACCCGCTTCGATCCTGCGGACCAGTTCCGCCATGACCCGCCCCGCCGGAATCACGTGGATCGGTTGCGGTTCGCGACCAACCGCCATAGCACGGGCGAGCAGCACGCCTTCCCAATAGCGCGCGGGATCGGTGTCAAGACGTGTCAGCCAACCTTGCGGATCGTCCAGATCGTGCCAGCTTTCATAAAGGAACACGCGGATCTCGGGATTGCCCTTGCGGGCCTGCGAGACCCATTTTTCAAGATAGACCGGCGCATCGAAATACTCGATCGCGGCTTCGATCTCGACCATTTCGGTCAGAACGAAAACATCGAACTCTCCGCTGTCCAACGCCTCTTTTGCATCTCTGTAGTGATCATGGGCGTTTTCGACATCAAAGCCCTGGATCGGTTCATCAGGTTCCCAATGGGTCTTGAGCGGCGTGCCCCATCCCAATTGGGACGCGTGCCTGTGACCCGCCATCTGCGCCAGCATGGCAGGCATGTCGCGCCCGACCAGAGAATGCCCGAGGTGAAACACCGACAGCGGGCCATCGGGTGGCGGCAAAGGTGTTTGGTAGACTGCAGCCAATTCCTCAGGTGAGAGGGTCTTGGGAAAGGCAAAATAAGCCCAAGCTGCCACCCCGCAGGCCAAGGCCGCCAATCCGGCAAGAACGAAGCGTGTCTCGGGCATGGCTTATGCCTGCCGCCTAGCGCGCATGGCCCGACGACGTGCCATCGCATCGGCCCGCATCTGTGCGCGATCCGTCTGTTCGCTGCGCGTGATCGGCATGACCCGCGCGCTGTTTCGTCCTTCGGTGGACTGCCCGCCCAGTTGCGCCACCCGATCCGCAAGTGCCGAGAGCGTCGGGAACTGGAAAATATCCGTGATGGACAGCTTGGAAACATCCAGCCGGTCACGTACGGCGCGATGGGTTTGCACCGCCAGAAGCGAATGGCCGCCCAGATCGAAGAAATTGTCGTCGGGCAAGATGGACTGGACGCCCAGCACCTCGGTCCAGATCGCGGCGATGCGGGTGCGCAGCGCCTCGTCCGCCTGACCTGCGTTCTGCACCTGAGCGGCAGGCCGCGGTTTTGGTCTAACCGCAATGGAAGACGGAGCCGGCAGTGCCTTGCGGTCGATCTTCTGGTTGGGCGTAACAGGGAATCTGTCCAGTGTCATCACATGCGCGGGCACCATGTAATCGGGCAGTCGTTCGGACAGGAACGCCCTCAGGTCCTTGATGTCGATCTCGGTTGCCGCAGTGATATAGGCGACGAGCCGGACATCGCCGGGCGTGTCTTCGCGGGCCAGAACAACAGCGTTCGTGATCCCCTCGAAAGTCTGAATCGCGCTTTCGATTTCACCCAGTTCGATGCGGAATCCACGCAGTTTGACCTGAGTGTCGGCCCGCCCAAGGAAATCGAGTTTTCCGTCGATCCGGCGCTGGACAAGATCGCCGGTGCGGTACATGCGCCCTTCGGCAAAAGGATTGTCACGGAACCGATCCGCCGTCATCTCGTCGCGCTGCCAATAGCCCCGGGTCACGCCATCGCCACCGATCCACAGCTCTCCGGCTTCGCCGATCCCGACAGGCGCGTATTGCTCATCAAGAACATACAGCTGTGTATTTGCGATGGGGCGTCCGATGTTGACCGTGGCGACGTCGGCCGTAGCGATTTCCGAAGAGGACCATATTGTCGTTTCGGTCGGCCCGTACATGTTGGTGATGCGGGCGCCAGTCGCGCTGTTCAGGTCTGCCACCAACGCGCCGGGCAAAGCCTCTCCTCCGAGGAAGAGATGCTTGAGGCCGCGCAAGCTTGCCCTTGCGTCGTCATCCATCGCGATCATGCGGGCCATGGACGGTGTACACTGCATATGGGTCACATCGTGGCGCGCCAGCATTGCCGCGATGGAGAAATCGTCATCCGCGTGATCGAGCGAGGGTGCACAGCGTCGAACCACCTCGGCCAGTGGTCTGAGACCAGAGAGAACCTGATCCGTTTCAATCCCGTAGTCGATGAGGCACGCGATTTCGGATACACCGATGGCCTGAAGCTGCTCCACCCGGGCCAACGCATCATTGATGGTGCCGAACAGACCGGACTCGTTGAAATAACGCTCGAACGCGAAATCAAGAATGCCTTCGAGATCGTCTTCGCTCAGATCGCCGAGATTAAGCTCGAACGCGTTTTTCACGCCCTCGGGTTTCTTGAATGCGGGGAACGCCCAGGCATATTGCTTGATGAGTCCTGCAGCGGAACGCAGGTAATCCTTCATCGGCTCACGGGCGATTTCGCGCGCCTGATCGCGCGTTTCCGCAAGACAGGTGTGCAGCATCAGTGTGACGGTAAAGTCATCCGGGTTGTGCCCCGCCTCGCGAAGCGCGTGCCGGTAGATCGTGATTTTGTCGGCCACTTCCTCGATCGACTGGCCCAACAGATGCGTCAGGACGTTGGCCCCATTGGCTCCGGCTTCGCGCCAGGTGTCGGGATTGCCCGCGGTGGTCACCCAGATGGGCAGGTCTTTGGACACGGGACGCGGTTGCGTGACAACCTCATGCATCTTCCCGTCCTTGCGCGGAAAGGCCACGGGTTCACCACGCCAGAGCTTGCGCACCTTGTCGATTGCATCGAACATCGCGGGCTTGTTGTCGGGCGGCGTGTTTTCGGGACGAAGGATGAAGTCATCCGGTTGCCACCCGCTGGCGATGGCAAGCCCGGCACGTCCGTTCGTCAGATTGTCGATCACCGCCCATTCCTCGGCGATGCGGGCCGGGTGATGCAGCGGAGCCACGCAACTGCCGGCACGGACGCCGATATTCTTTGTCACGCCAGCCACGGCAGCACCCGTGACCGACGGGTTAGGATAGGGCCCCCCAAAGGCGTGGAAATGCCGTTCTGGCGTCCAGACCGCGCAGAAGCCATTTTCGTCAGCGAATTTCGCCCCTTCCAGAAGCAGGCGATATTTGTCGCGGCCAACGCCATCGTCATTGCCCCAGTAGTAGATGGAGAATGCCATCCCATCACTGTTGCGGCGCGCCGCTCCCCCCGAAATGACACCCCGTTTGCTGCTGCTGGGCAGAACCACACGGATACCACGTGCCATCGTATAGAAGAGCTCAAGCACGGAAATGTCGAAGCTGAGGCTGGTCACGGCAAGCCAAGCCGCATCGTCCCTGTCCGTCACGACGGCGTCCATGCCCGCGTAGAAGTTCATCACATTGCGATGTTCGACCATCACGCCCTTGGGCAGGCCTGTCGATCCGGAGGTGTAGATGACATAGGCCAGATTGTCGGCAGCAGCGACGGGTTCGGGATTGCTCGTACGTGCCGATGCGAGGCGGGGATCACGATCGATCACCAGCCGTTCGGCCGAGGTTTCGGGCAAGTCGTCCTGCAGAGCGTGTTCCGTGATGACAACGCCCGCAGCACTGTCAGTGAGGTAATGCGCCAGCCGGTCCTTGGGATATTCCGGGTCCAGCGGCAGATAGGCCGCACCGGCTTTGAGGATGCCGAGCGCCCCGGCGATCAGGTCCGGGCCGCGCGCGCAATGCAGGCCGACCATCGTGTCCGGCTGCACCCCAATGCTGCGCAGCGTATGCGCCACGCGATTGGCATGTTCATTCAGCGTGGCATAGGTGATCGACATGTTCTCGAACACCAGCGCCACGGCATCCGGCGTACGCGCCACCTGAGCTTCGAACGCGGCATGCATGGTGGCTGGACCGTCAAGCCGCAGAGCCGTCTTGTTGAACTCGGTCAGTACCGCATCGCGTTCCTCTGGCGGAAGGATCGAAAGATCGGTCGCAGCGGTGCCATTACGAAGCTGTTCCGTGATCCAATTCAGACGGCGGATCAGTATTTGCGCGGCATCCGGTGCAATCCGACCTTCATCCACGTGAACGAGGACCACGTCATCAGTGAGGTCAAAGGTGATCGCAGCGCCGGGAATCGGCCCGGCACCTAGCGAGATTGCCAGATCGGGTGTCCCAGTCCAGGACAGGGCTGGCTCTCGCAGGGCAAGATCGGTCGCAATTCCTGCATGAGGCGTGGGCAGCTGGTTCTCAAGCACTTCGACAGACACTGGAACCCATGGCTGCACCAACCCGAAGCGCGCGTCGCGCATGAGGCTTGGGTCTGACAGAGCGACAAAAGACCCGGGTTCTGATGCCAACCGTTTTGCCAGACAGGCAAGCGCGGCGCCGATCAGGTCCGCTGGCAGGTCGGTGTGGCTGGTGCGGATCGACGGCGCGCCAGATTGCGTGAAGGACAACGTGATGGGAACCGCGCCAACCAAGGTGCGACGCCAGCGCGCTTCGGCCTTTGCAACAGTACGCATGGTCTGGTCGATTTCGGCCACGTCTTCCTTGGCCAATGAGGGCAGCACAGTACCCAGCGTCACGTGATCCGATGGGCGGGCTGGCTTGCCATCGCTCAGCATCAATTTACCCAGACGCAGGGCTGCATCGGCAAAGGCAATCGTGATCGACTCGTCATCGATCGCGATCACCGCCCCTTGAGCAGCGCTGCTCTCTACGCGTTCGGCACTGGCGACATGGACGAGAGTGTCGCCAAGGCGCAGCTTTGGCGTGCAGATCGGATTGCGGTAGGTGCCATGATCCAAACCCCGGACAAGCCGAAGCACGGTGTCCGCCGGTACGTCGAACCGCAGGAGACCAAAACCTTCGGGCCGGTCGGTCAGAGCGTGATAGCTTCGTTGACTGATGTCCTGTGCGCGGCGATTGGGCAGGCCGTGCGTGAGTTCGTGCAAGAGATCAGGGAAGCTGGTCAAACCAGCTTCGTAGCATTTCGTGTTCAGCGTCAGCGCAGTGTCCCGAGGCGAGATGTCGATCGCCGCCTGGACAAGGATGTCGCCGGTATCGACGCCGTCATCGATCAGATGCCATGTGATGCCGTGTGTGGTATCTCCGTCGATCAGCGCCCAGACCGGCGCATTCAAGCCAGCCCGTTTCGGCAGCGGACCGTCGTGGAAGTTGACCGCTCCCTTTTTGCCAAGCTCCAGCACGTCGCGTGGCAATATTTTGAGATTGGCGATGCTCAGCACCCAGTCAACCGCAAGCCCCGACAAACGTGCGGACAGATCAGGCCCATGCCCCTCGGAGCGGATGCCGCGATCCCGCGCCCAAGCCGCAAGGTCGGGACTGTCGGTGACAAGCGCCGCGAGCCCATGTCCCTGCGACAGCAGCGTTTCCGCGCAATGGCGGGTCAGGCTTTCGTCACCGATGATGATGCAGTCGAACTGGGTCATGACTCACTCCGCGCTGGTTTGCAGGGCCGTGTCGGACGGCAGACCAACGACACGGATTGCGGACTCCGGCGTCGGCCGCAGAAGCGCCTTCAGGTCATGTGAGACCATATCCCGAAGAAAGCATTTCGCGCCGGTGATCGGCTTGCCCTCGATCCGCCTGCGCACCCGCCAGAGCGATGTGCCCAGAACATTCAACGCTGTCGCCGCGATGGCGTAAGCCCGGTTGTGGTTCTTGCTGAAATAGTACCAGCGGCTTTGATACCAATAAGACGGAGTGCGCGTCCAACGCCCCATTCCGGTCGACACCGATCCTATGTGGCAGACGCGGCTTTCGCGGACAAAATGCACCTGATGCCCCGCACGTTGCGCGCGAAGGCAAAAATCCGTTTCCTCGAAGTAGAGGAAAAAGGTTTCGTCAAACAGGCCGATCTCTGCGAGCACGCTGGTGCGGACAAGCATGGAGGCACCAAGGATCCAACCAACCGACCCAGACTGCTCCGGCGTGTGCATCGGCAGCACATATTTCTTGAGGAGGCGGGTCACAGGCCCGAAGCGCACCGCTCCCTCGAACTCGGAAGCCAGGCTGGGAAAACGAAATGCGCTGCAATGATCCTCGCCCGACTCGCCGTAGACATTGCTGCCGGCGATGGCCACCTCCGGATGCGTGTCCAGATATGCCACCAGCGCGTCGATCGCATCGAGTTCGACACGGGCATCCGGGTTCAGGATGTAGACCAAGTCAGCTGCCGGGCAGATGTCGAGTCCTGCGCGAATGCCGAAATTGTTGCCCGCTCCAAACCCACCGTTGCGACCGGATTGAAGAACCTGCACGTCAAGATGGGCCGGCCATTCCGCGTCACGGACAAGGGCGCTCATGGACTTAAAGGACTCATCGGGAGAGTCGTTGTCGACAAGAACGATTGCGCCGCAGACGGATGCCATGGCTGCCGCGGCCGACTTGGCCGCCTGGACAGCCAGATCGGCAGTCTTGTAGTTCAGAATGACAACAACGATTTCGGTCATGCAGGTCACTCCGCCGCCTCTGTTGCCTTGAAGGACAAGACACGCCCCTTGCCGCCGACAGAGGCTTCTGTCGTGGTGATGACATTGCGCAGATAGCTGGCCAGCACCCGCACATTGGGCTCCAGCACCATGCTGTCATGATCGCCCGGCACCTCGAACACCTCGATCTGAGGCACGTACTGACCCCAGTCGTTGTCGTCGAACAGATAGGCCCGTTCGTGGTTGACCAGTCGGCCACCGGACACCGTCCAGGTGGCATGCAGAGGCGGCCGGAACAGAGCGATGCGACCAGACCAGCGCTTGACCTCATAGGTCGAAACCGCCTGCAGGAAGGCCTGTTCGATTTCGGCATTATGGAAGCTGTGTGTGGCCTTAGTTTCCTCGGAGGCACGTCGCTTGGACAGTTCCCAGTCGATCCGGTTGCGCAACCAGATCACCGGATAGGCAAGACCTTTGCGGCGGGTTTCCTGCAATTGGATCAACAAGCGGTCCTTCCGGGCCAGCGGGCGGCGCTGAGGCAGCGGTGTATCCAGCAAAACGATCAGCGCGACCTCGTCGCCCATCTTTTCAAGCTGGTGGGCGATCTCGTAGGCGGTGATGCCACCCCCCGAGAAACCACCCACATAATATGGCCCTGTGGGCTGCACCTGTTTCATCTCGGCGATGTAGTCGCGCGCGGCATCCCTGATGGAGCTGTGGGGTGTTTCGTCGCCGTAGAGGCCACGGGCCTGAAGACCGTAGAATGGCCGATCCGACCCGAGCAGCTGGGCCAGATGGCGCAGGTTCAGCACGTTTCCGAACATCCCTGCGACCAGGAAGAACGGCGACTTCGGCCCACCTTCACCATCATGCATCGCAACGATGTGCTTGAAGCGACGGGTTTGAGGTTTGGGCTTCTTGTCTTTCACCTCGGCGGTGTCGGACAAGCCCGTCCGCTCCTTGATGAGCGACGCACAGGCCCGGATGGTCGGCGCTTCGAACAGGATCGAGATCGGGAAATCGACGTTGTACGTCTTGCGCACCTTGGCAAAGAGGCGCACCGCGATCAGCGAGTGCCCCCCGAGATCGAAGAAACTGTCCTCGACGCCGACATTCTGGACACCCAAAAGCTCTTCCCAGATTCCGACGAGCGTGCGTTCGATTTCCGTCTCCGGCGCGACATAGTCTCCGGCGAGTTGCGGACGATCGAATTTCTGACCTTCAGATTTCGGATCGTTGGCGATCATCGCCTGTTCAATGAGCGCCTGCATGTCGAGCGAGGACACATAGACCTGTGGTGCACCGCGACCCAGAGCGCGCAGGAATGCCTCGGCTCCGGTGTCGGAGGTGATCCCTTGGGACAGGTTGTGCTGAAACCGCTCTTCGGCAGGGGACAAGGGCTGCGTCGATTTCCGGAAATCGGCCGGTTCGAATTCGGTCTTTGCCGCTTTGACGGGTGTGGACAGCGATGACATGTCGCTCAGTCGTTTGATCGAGAAGTCCTCGATCTCCATGCAGACAGTGCCGTCGGGCATGGCGATGGAGATATCGAACGACGCGGTTTCGTCGTCATTCCGGTTGCTGCCCGAAGACCGCACCCAGCTGACGATCCGTTCGGGAAGCGGGTGATAGACATGAACCCGGTCGTAGGACACGGGCACCCAAAGCCTGTCGGCGCGGTAGCCATCGATCAATTCCATGGCCCATCCGGTGGCGATGTCGAGCAATCCGGGATGGAAATGCCAACGCCTGTCTTCTTGTGCGACCGCGTTCAACGACAGATCAGCAATCCCTTCCCGGTCGCCATAGGCGCAGCTGTCCAGAACCTTCCAATGCGTCCCGAAGGCGAGCTGTGTTTCCTGGGCAGCTGCGAGTTTTGTGCCATTGCTGGCCGTCCGCGCAACCCCGCAGCGCTTGCGGATTGCATCGATGTCGATGGGTTTGGGCTGGGCCTCGGGAATGAGCGACAGATCGGCCGTCACAATGGGAACAAAGCCTGCCTGTCCATCCAGATGGCAGCTTCCCAGTACATCCATATGATAGCCGTCATCCCGCCGGGACAGACGCAGGCGAATGTCGCGCTCTCCGCCATCGGGCACATGCAAGGGCCGCAGGAACGTCATGTTGCGGATCGCAAAGCTGCTGGTCTCACCCTGACCGCGAAGCGCTTTGGACGCCAGCGTCAGATAGCCGGCACCGGGGAACAGCGCATCCCCCTGTTTGGTTCTGTGTTGATCGATGAACCAGTCCTCGGTGGTGTACCGCGCTTCGAAAATCCGATTTCCGGCCGGGTCGAACCCCGTCTTGTCGAGCAGTGGCAGATCGACAGGATCAAAGGCAACCGGGTCGGTTTCGCCGATCCGGTCCGCCAGGGCAGTCGCAGCCATGCCAACATCGGCCCAGATACCCCAGTTGATCGCCATGACGCGAGTCGCGTCGCCACGGCGCGCATGCGCATAGGCATTGAGGTACTCGTTCGCCGCAACATAGTCGATCTGACCGGCAGGCGCGGTCTGAGTCGAGGACGACGCAAAAAGCACGATGAAATCGGTCGATCCATCGGGGAACAGCTGATCCAGAACCTTGGTGCCGTGAATCTTGGAGGAAAACACCTTTTCGATGGAGCCGGTCGACTTGGCAAGAAGCGGTGCATCCTCCATCAAGCCCGCGGCGTGGATCACACCGTCGATCCGCCCGTGGCGGGCCACGGTTGCCTCGACGACGCCCTGCATCTCTGGAAGATTGCAGATGTCCGCCGCGTGCGGCTCGACCTTGGCACCGAGGGCTTCAAGTTCCTGCACGGCGCGGATGCGTCGCGCCAGTTTGTCTTGCGGCGCATGACGTTGCAGGTAGTGAGCCCACACCTCGCGTTTTGGCAAGTTACCTCTGGCTGTCAGCACCAGAGTGCACCCCAGTTCAGCCAGTGACCTGGCAACGGTCAGGCCAATCCCACCGAAGCCACCCGTGATCAGATAGGTGCCACCGGGCCGAACCGGCGACTCGGTCACTGGTTTCAATGGGGTCTTCTGCAGCGCCTGCTCATACCGTCGCCCCGACCGCAGAAGAGCAATCGTCGCTGACGGATCGGCAATCATGTCTTCGATGACCTGATCGACGAGATCCTGCCAGTCGCGTTGGTCAGCTCTGGCATCCGTGCGACGGGCGAACAGCCGACGCGTCGGAGCGGCGGGCAGAACAAGGTCCAGCGAAGATACGGTCAGCCCGGGGATTTCCCGAGGGATCACGCGGACGGGACCGGACATGATGGCCTTTTCCGGCGAAACAAGCCGTTCATCGCCAAAGGCGGCGGCACCGTTGGTAAAGACCGAGATCTGCGTTGGCCGAGGCAGAGTTTCATCCGCAATCGCCTGGGCGATGAACATCAGCGAATAGAACCCGTGTTCCTGCATGCGGTGGAAAAAGCTTGATCCTGGGCGATGGCTGTTGTCCTTGGTCACGCCCCAGAAATGCGCGATACGGCTGGGCACCAATCGTCGAGACAGCATATCGCGGAACAGAAGGTCATAGCCTTCGCGCCCCCGCTCCGGCGCCAGAACATAGGTCGTATCGTCAAGCCGGGCAAAGCTGTCGCCGGGCCAGACCTCGACAATCGAATGACCCGCCGCGCGCAGACGTTTGGCGGCAGCCGACGCGACACCGGCATCGTCCATGAAGACCAGCCAGCTTTGCAAATCAGCCTTGTCGAGATCGGTGCGGACATCGACCGGAGTTGCGGCGTATTTCGGACGCCAGACCGGAGTCCACCCCCAGTTTTCGATCCCCTCGATTCGGGTCAGGAAGCTGGACACCGTCTGGTTCTGCGGCTGGCCCGGCTCGATATAATAGCGGGAGCGCTGGAAAGCATAGGTGGGCAAGGGCACGCGGTTGCGACGGGCCTCCCCCCAAATCTGATCCCAATCGACGTGACCGCCCAGCGCCCAGACACGGCCCAACACCTCGAGCATGTGGCGATCATCCTCGATCTCTTCGTCGGGATGCCGCAGGCTCGACAGGACCTGGTTGGCCTGGATGCCTTCACATTGACGGGCCAGCACCGACAGCGCCTTGCCCGGTCCAACTTCGAGGAAGATGCGGTTCTGACGATCTGACAGGGTGTCGAGGCATTTGGCAAAATTGACTGTGCCCCGGAGATGCGACACCCAATAGTCCGGGTTGGTCGCCTGTTCCGCCGTCATCATTTCGCCAGTGCGGTTGGATGTGATGGGGATCTGCGGCGGGGTGAGCTCGATCTGTTCCAGATACGCTTGGAAACGGTCAAGGATCGGATCGAGCATGCGCGAATGGGCTCCAATATCAATGGGGATGCGGGTAAAGTCGACATCCCGGCGCTTGAGTTCAGCCTCAAGGGTCATGAGTGCCCCACTTGGCCCCGATGCAACACTGAGGCCCGGACTGTTGATCGCACCCAGATCAAGCTTTTCGCCCAGCAGCGGCTTCAGCTCCTCCGCGGGCAAGGCAACCGAGATCATGCCGCCCTTTTCGACTGTATCGAACAGGGTGCCACGCAGATGCACGAGCCCAATGCAATCTTCGAACGACATGACACCGGCGACGCAGGCCGCCGTGTTTTCACCCATCGAGTGTCCCGCAAGCGCGCTGGGAAGCAGACCCCAGCTCATCCAGAGCTGAGCCAGCGCGTATTCCACGATCATGATCAGCGGAAGCTGCAGCGATGGCTGACGCAGGGCCTCTGCCGCGTCGGTGTCTTTGCCCGGTTCAGGAAGCCACAGCGCACGGATGTCGCGCGTTTCGAGTGTTTGCAGATGCGCAAGGCCGCGATCCATCCATTCGGCAAAGACCGGCTCGGTCTCGTAGAGATCGCGCCCCATGCCGACATATTGCGCGCCACCGCCCGGGAACAGAAACACCGTCTCGGGACGGGACAGCGCATCATGCGAATGCACCCGACGCGCATCCGATCCGTCAAGGAGCTTTGCCGCGTCTTCGTGCGTGCGGGCAACCACGATGCGGCGCTTTTCGAACGCCCGGCGTCCGGTCTTGAGGGTCCAGGCCACATCGGCCAGTGGTTGATCCGGATTGGCCCGCAAATGCGCCGCCAGTTGCGCTGCGTTGGCATCAAGCGCCTGCTTGGTCCGCCCCGAGACCGTGATGATCTGGAATGGCCAGTCGCTTGCTTCCGAGGCTTGCCGTTCGGGTGCTTCTTCCAGGACCACATGCGCATTGGTGCCACCCACCCCGAGCGAGTTGACCCCGGCGCGGCGTGGATGGTCACGGCGCGGCCAATCGGTCAGCCGGTCATTCACACGGAAGGGCGAATGTTCGAAATCAATGGTCGGGTTCGGCTTTTCGAAGCCAAGGCTGGGCGGCATCTGACGATGGTGCAAAGCCATGGATGCCTTGATCAGACTGGCCACACCTGCCGCAGTGTCGAGATGGCCGATATTGGTCTTGACCGATCCGATCCGGCAATGTCCCACAGCGTCACTGGTCGCCTGAAAGGCCTGTGTCAGCGCAGCGACTTCGATCGGGTCACCCAGATAGGTGCCCGTTCCGTGACATTCGACATAGTCGATCGTGTCGGCGGTCACGCCGGCGATGGCCTGAGCCTCGGCAATCGCGTCGGCCTGCCCCTCGACCGAGGGAGCAAGATATCCCGCCTTTGCCGCACCATCGTTGTTGACCGCGCTGCCCTTGATGACTGTCCAGATATGATCCCCATCCGCGATGGCATCGGCCAGCCGACGCAGGACAACGACACCGGCTCCCGACCCAAAGACGGTGCCCTTGGCGCGGTGATCGAAGGCATGGCATTGGCCATCTGGCGACAGGATCTCGTTTTCCTTGTAGAGGTAGCCCTGCCCCTGTGGCAGTTCGATCGTGACCCCACCTGCCAGGGCGAGATCGCATTCGCCGTTCAGCAAGGATTGGCAGGCGAAGTGTGTAGCGACGAGCGAGGTGGAACAGGCTGTCTGCACATTGACCGAAGGACCGTCCAGATCGAACACATGGCTGACGCGTGTCGTCAGGAAATCCTTGTCATTGCCGGTATGCCGCAACAGGAACATGCCGGTGTTGTCGACAAGGTCCGGGTTCGAACAGAGATTGAAATAGAAATAGCTGCCCATGCCGCAGCCACCGAAGACGCCGATCCGCCCGGCCTGGCCTTCGGGCATGTGCCCTGCATTTTCCAGCGCTTCCCACGCACATTCGAGGAACTGGCGATGCTGCGGGTCCATGATTGCAGCATCTTTGGGAGACAGGCCGAAAAAGTCGGCATCGAAGTGATCGAACCGGTCCAGCCGCGCCGCGTAGGGCACATAATCCCGGTGGCGCATCAGACCAGGAGGGACGCCGGCCTCGGCCAGTTCGTCTTCGGTCAGGCGATGAATCGACGAGACACCATCACGGAGGTTGCGCCAGTATTGCGCAAGCGTTGCGGCACCCGGAAGATGCGCCGACATGCCGACGATGGCGATATCCCCATCCGCACCGAGAGATGGCGCGGTTGTTTCATGTGTCATGGTCATACCCTATTCCCAAGGACGGACCAGTATCGCATAAATATGAACAAAATTGGGCGCGCACTGGGATGTTGACAAGTCTCTTTTGATGGATGGCCCGCGCAGGTCACATTGAGGCAAGCGCAAGAACGTCATCCAGATTAAAGGAAATGGCGACGGCGATCAGTCCGGCACCGATGCAGGCAAAGGCCATGTCATGCTTGGCATCCCAGGCTTTCGCGTTTTGGGCCAACCACACGACAAAGGGATAGGCCGCCAAACCAGCAAGGCCCTGGCCGACAAGAGCCCCGAACAATCCGCCGAGTTGCAGGCCGATATAAAGGCACCCAAGGGTCAGAACTGCCCGCGCAATGGACAAGACAAAGAACCTGCGCGAGTCGCCCGTGGCGAGTGCGGCATGTTCATACGTCAGGACTAGGAGCTGCGGCATCTGCATCGCGGCGATCAGCACGACCACGGGGCCGGCCATCAGGTATCTTGGATCGTAGAGCAGATCGATCAGCAGAACCCCGGCAATCGACACACCACCCGTCAGCGCCATCATTCCGGACGTCAGGACGACCCGCATCTTGCGGATGCTGCGAAAGTTCTCGGCACTCTGCGAGGGCGGCCGTTCCCGATAGAGCGGGATCAGCACCTTGCGCGTCATCATGGTGCCCATCAACAGCGGAAAACTCGCGATGAAAAAGCCGATGTTATAAATGCCGAACTGTTCCAGCGTCAGGAACTTGCCGATCAGCAGCTTGTCGCCCTGCATGTAGAGAAAGCCGCAGATTGTGCTCAGGAAAATCCACTTGCCAAACCCGATCAGTTCGCTCGCGGCCTCGCGCTCCCAGTTGAAGCGGTTTCGCTCTCCGGGAAGAAAGATGTTGTAGGCGATGAGCACAAGAAAAGACGAGATGATCCCGCTGATCACAAGCGCCCAGACCGAGTGAAGCTGCCAGGCAAGAAGGACCGTGATGACAATCGTGATCGCCTGCACACCCAGCTCGATACCCGTCATGCGCCCAACCATGAGGTGCCGATTGGCCGTTTCGAGCCGCGTCGGATTGAACCCCGCAATGAACAGGGTCACGCCAGCACACGGCAGGATCCACGCCAGCAGAGGTTCCCCGTACAGGTTCGCCACGGGGATCGCCATGAGGCAGGCAACCGCCCAAAGAAGCGTGCCGCGGATGACCTGGATCGTCCACGCAGTGTCGAGAAACTTCTGATCGTCGCCGCGCTTGGACTGCATGATCGACGCACCGACGCCGACATCCGAGAACATCGCAAGCCCCTGCATCAGGACACTGACCAGCGCCATCATCCCGAAGACTTCCGGGAAAAGAAGGCGCGTCAGGATCAGGTTGGAGGCAAGGCGCAGAAACTGGCCCGACGCATACCCGCCAAGCGTGAACATGGAGCTGCGCATGAACCGCGCGTTGAGCGACGTGCCCCGAAATCTCGACATAATGGCTTGCATCACCGCCCTCTACTCCAACCCGTTGCCTTGCTGCCAGTCAGGCGAACGGCAAGTGCAACTCCTGAATATACGGCAAAACCGAGCGGATCCTTTAGGGTCAGCTTCATCTTGTCGCGAGCCGGAAAGGGCGGCTTGTCGTCATTGTCGAGCAATTCCGGATAATATTCCTGGATTTCATCGACACCGGCATTCTGGCGCCTGCGGACCCGAACAAGGTTTCTCCACCCTTCAACCAGAGGCCAGGTACAGGGGGCGTCGACGGCGACCCGTTCTTCCGGGCGAAAGCTCAGCCGGACGAAGGTGTCGTCGGAAATGATGTTGGGAAACGCCCCCCATCGCATGCGCCCGGCGGCATTCACGGCGAAGAGTCCCGCACCGGGTACACCGTGTTTCATGAAGGGCACCTGCGCGTAGATGCGGGCATAGGCCCGCGTAGTCCAGGTCCGCGCCGGCGCAAGCTCGAGGCGGCCACTGGCATAGCGCGGTTCCGGTTGGTCCAACGCGTCGAAAAGCTTGGCAATCAGGGGTTTCGATACCTCGACATCCGCATCGAGATAGACCCGGATGGGGGCGCGGGCGATGTGATCCCCTGCATTCAGCGCCCCCAGCTTGCCACCTTCCTTGCGATCGAGCACATGCAGAATGCGCCCTGTCGCTTGGAACAGGGGCTTCATTTCAAGTGCCTTCGCGGTCGTCCGATCCGTGCTTCCGTTGGATATGACGATCGTTTCGAAAGGCGCTGCATGTTCCCAGGTGCTGTGCAGCACGGCACGCAGGCAGTCTCCGATCAGGGCCTCCTCGTTGGATGCCGGGATCAGAACGCTCAGGACAGGCATGGCGTCATTTGTGAGACCGCGGGCATTCGGCGGCATAAAAGGCACTTCCTATTCGTCCAGAGACCTGCGGATCACGGGATCCGTTGCCATAAGATATTGTCAAATTTAAGGAAAGCCGGACAGCGCGGGGCTACTCGGCGGCAGAATCCGGCGGGATGCCCCGCAAGACCCGCCAACGCGGATTGTCGTCATCGAGGTGGCGCAACGCCCCCCAGCTTCCCCATTTACTTGGCCCGGCAACATCGACGAAGGCGTTGAACGGGCTGTCTGTCAGACGGCTCCAAGCCCCGATCGCCTCGCGATAAAGATCGGCCATCTGTTCAGAATAGCTGAACGCAGTCAAAAACTCGACCAGCCGTTCGTCATCGTTGACCTCCCAGGCAGCGACGGCATGGGTTCCGCCTTCGTACATGACCAGTTTAAGCCCGTGCTGTTCGGCGACACCGGCATGATAGGGCCAAAGGAATTCGGTCAGTTCGTTCAACGATCCACGCCGCACCATATCTGCGGCCATGTCATTCAGTCCCTCGAACCGGTTCTGCCTGACATATTCCCGCAGGGCGACACGCGACAAACCTTTCGCCTCGCCCTCTTTGCGGGCCCCGTCCTCCGCAGCATCAAAAGCATCGGCCAGTGCCGCCGGTTCACCCAGATCAGCGCCGAAATACCCCGTCACGGCATAGGCATCGAACATTTCGACGGGAGGATAGCCCAACATATCCGTCGCGCGATCCCCAAAGAGGATGGACTGTTCAAGTTCGGGCCAGCCCGTATGGACCCCGACGACCCGCATCAACCGGTCCTGCCCATCTGCACCGAACACATCGGTCCATATCTTCATCACCGAGGCGGCCCGCACCCCGTAAAACTGCATCCAGCCATCGTTGGTTTCGCCCCAGACGCGCTCGGCCTGCTGTCCAGACCACTGCGCCTGTTCGAAAAGAAAATTCCACACCTCGTTGGAGTATTCCACATACGCGGTCCGTTCGGGATCAAGACCATCCCTGACCATCTGCGCATAGCGCTTGACCTGGTCATCCTCGGCCAGGTGAGGGATGTTGAACCACGGGTCAGCGCCGACGCTGTTGGCCAAATCGATCAGAAGAGGAAGCGGCACGCCGCGCCATGCATAACTGAAATCCTCAACCGATGGCATGTCGGACCACGTCTTGATCGTGGACCCATTGGTAAAGGCCCAGTCCATGAAACGGATCAGATCCACCTTTCCCAACCGCGCCAGCCAATCGGGGTTGAACACCTGACCGGCCTTGTAGGCCTCAAGGTGCTTTTCAGGGATCACGCGGATATTTCGTATCGGATCATCGGAATCCGTTTCCGAGATCACGATGCCCACCAGATCCGGACCAGGCCTGTAACTGAAGACCCGCAAGCCCGGTTCGCTTTTGATCACGCGGGCGCGGCCCGTCAGGCTCAAACTGCCTTGACCTTCATACATCAGAACGTAGCGCCCAGAAAGATGCAGGGCGTCCTCCGGCTGGTCTGTCAGGATGACCGTCTCAAGCTTGCTCGCCGCGGCCGGTATTCTTGTCGGCCAACCGTTCGCATCCATCACACCACTGTCACGGACTTCCTCGAACTCCATGCCACCCCATTGACCATGAAGATGCCCAAACCAGGGTCGTGCGGATTTCATCACATCGATGAAGGGATGTTGCGTCGACCAATCGGCAATGCCGTTCAGACCAAATGCCGTGTGACGTTCATCTGCCGTTTGCTGCGCCTGTGCCAAAGTCGACAGGCCGCCAAACATGATGGTCAACAAAAACACCCATAGAAACTTCATGGCTTCGGCGCCTCGTCCAAGCTGCTGGTCCGGATACCCATGAATACGGCAAATCGCCTTACCGTTTGAACACTTTATCTCGACAATGCGTCTGTCAGCGACTGGCGCAGGGCCTTGGCATTCTCCACCTGTTGTCGCGCCAATGAAACGGAAACCGGTGTTTCAGCATCGGCGCTCGGCCCCGGCTGATTATTGGACGTATTTTCGGGTTCTGTCGCTGTTGCCGCCGTCGATGGACCGTCCACTGTAGCCTCAAGGCCCGTTGTCGAACGACCGATCTGCGTGGCTGTCGCCGCAAAGCCTTCCTCTTCAAGCCGGTTTGCCACTTGCGCCAGTGCGGCATCCGATGGTGTCGGATCAAGCAATGGCAAGACGCCCAGCGCAAACTCGAGAAATGTGACGCTGTCCGCATGCAAAGCGACATGCTGGGCCAGTTCGGTTGCGGCAAGTGCATGTTTTCGTTCCGACAGCGGCGGATCGGAGGTCAGCGCCTCAAGCGCGTCGAAATATCGTTTGTGCTCCAGATAGGCGTCAAAGCCGGCCTGCCAGCTTTGCTCTTCAAGGTCCGTCCCTCGCATTTCGATCGTCATCGCCGCCTGCATATCCGGATCAGAAGCAGGTGCTATATTGTAAGCATCGTCAAAAATGCGCTTCGACAAAGCCAATTCTGCGCCGTGATGCTTGGCCAGATCCGGAAAAAGCGCGTCGGTCGGATGAGAAAACGGTTCAATAAGATTTTGAAAAAGAAGAATCTGCAACCCAACGGGCAAGGCAGCGAACGTGTTCATCAATTCGATTTTTGTCGAATTCGGAATATCGGCGCCTTGGCTCAGCGTCGCGATGAGAACGTCATCCAACTTATTGCAGTCCCCGAACCTGAATGATCCGCCGCGCGCAGTCCCGGTCAGCAAGGCTTCGAACGCCTGGTATCGGGCCTGCTGACGCGGATCGGGTGAGGTTAAGGAAAAGGCAAGTCGAGCCTCTTCAAGCCGGCCTTCAGAAAGAAATCGCACTGTCCAATCCTCAGCACCTGCAACCGGTTGACCGGGATCGGGTAAGTCTGATTGATCTGCGGATGCATCGACGACATCCATCTGGCCGGCATTATTGCCGGTGATGAGATCCCAGACTTTTTCCGACCAGTGACACCTGTCCACATCTTGGTCGAAGGATGGCGCTGTGTCGCCCGGCACTGTGTCGGTGCGGGTTCGCGGGGTGGGAAATGGTCTGGTGTCAGCGAGTGCGCTGAACCCGCTGATATGGGCGGTCTGGCCGATCTGTGATGCAATGGTCTTGTTGATCCGCTCCACCACTGAAAAATCCAGTGCGAACAGCGCGTTGTACGGCCGCGAAGCAATATCGGCAGAGGGGAAGGCGCCACTGGTGACCGGGAAACGTGGCAAGGGAGACGATTTCTTGACTGATCCGTCATGAATATCGATCACAATCAATCCGCTGGACTCGAGGACTGCGCTGGCCTCGCAATCGCAATTCAACTGAACCTCGATTCCGGTCTCGGTGCGACTAACCGCTTTGACGCGATCCGTTGTGATCCGGTCGAACAACCGGCTTTGGTCAAGCTCGGAAAACACCGGCACGACATTCAGACCAATCCTGTCACGCCCCAAGTCCTTTAGAGCAATCTCGCGAAGAGGGGCGCTTGAGGAAATGGTCACACGCGTAAACGCTGCATGTTCACCCCCACGCACGATGCCGGAATTGGCCAATACAGCCTGTGGCCATAGAAGACCGAAACAGAAAAGAATTGCGCGACAGATATCAGGCATTGATCTTGATCGTGCGAATGGCGTCGTCCAGCGCCGAAAAACCGGGACGGTGGTGATGGGGGATTCCCTGTCTTGCCACTTCCAGGCACATCTTCGGCGGATGCTGATGCAGATGTGAGACAAAGACTTCCTTGATCGTACGATAGAAATAGATGTCATCGTCAGCAGCGGCTTTCACCTTAAGCGCAAACGGTGCGACGAGGCAATAAGCCAGGAAAACGCCAAGGAATGTCCCAACCAAGGCACCACCGATCAGTTTCCCCAGCACTTCCGGTGGCTGGTCGATCGATCCCATCGTCTTGATCACGCCCAATACCGCGGCCACGATTCCCAGCGCCGGCAACCCATCCGCAATGGATTGAAGTCCATGCACCGAGTGTTCAAGGTGGTGTTTCGTCTCCTCGATCTTCTTGTCCAGCAACTCTTCGACCTGCATCGGGTCATCGTAGTTCATCGCCGCAGATCGCAACGTGTCACAGATGATGTCGAGCGCCGCGTGATCCCGAAGAAGTTTCGGAAACTGAGCAAAGATGTCCGAGTCCTGCGGATTGTCGATATGTGCTTCCAACCCGACCGGGTTTTTCCGTGCAAGATTGATCAGCTGGTACAGCACCTGCAACAAGAGCGTATAGTCCTCTGCTTTCCATTGGCTTCCCTTGAAGACCTTCATCGTGTCCCGTGCCGTCTGTTTGAGGGACGACATCGTGTTTCCGACGGCAAATGCTCCAACAGCCGCTCCGCCGATCATCATCATCTCAAAGGGAAGCGATTTCAGAATGATCCCCAGTTTACCACCCGCGAGCAGATAGCCACCGAATACCATGACGAAGGTGAAGGCGATGCCCGCCAGTGCGATCATAGGGAAAGGTCCTCTTTGTGGATGAGAGTCAGCTCACATCACGACGAATTCGGCGTGCAGCGCCCCGGCCGCCTTTATTGTCTTCAGGATGTCGATCAGGTCGTTGGGTGAAATCCCAAGCGCGTTCAGTCCTGTAATCACATCGGAAAGCGTTGTGCTTCCGGGCACCTCAGCCAAGGAAACTGGTGGCGCGTTCTGGATTTGCGCAGATGATCGCGGCACGACGACTGTCTCGCCTTCGGCGAACGGATTGGGCTGAACGACGACAGGTTGCTCCTCGACGGTCAATGTCAGATTTCCTTTGGCCACAGCCACACGTGACACGCGGACATTTTCACTGATCACGATGGTTCCGGATCGCTGATCCACGACGACACGCGCAATTGTATCCGGTTCAATCAGAAGATTTTCGATCTGAGCCAGGAAATGCGAGGCAGAGCGCTGACCCGACCGGCCAATATCGATGGCGATGGTTCCGGAATCGGTCATTGTCGCGGTTCCAGCGCCAGCAGCAAGGTTGATGGCCCGCTCGATCCGGTAGGCCGTCGAGAAATCAGGCGTCTTCAGCGCAACGCGAAGATTTGGCATTTGCGCAAAGTCGAATTCGACTTCGCGCTCAACGATGGCACCAGATGGGATGCTGCCCGCCGTCGGTACACCCTGAACGGTGCGCGCAGCGTCCCCCTCGGCAGCGACACCGCCGGCAATGATCGATCCCTGCGCGACCGCATAGATCTGACCGTCGGCCGCATTGAGCGGCGTCATGACCAGCGTTCCTCCTCGAAGGCTGGTGGCGTCGCCAATCGCCGAAACCGTCACGTCGATCCGACCTCCGGCGCGCGCAAATGGGTGCAATTGCCCTGTCACAATCACTGCGGCGACGTTTTTGGCACGGAATTGCTCTCCTGTGACATTGACACCAAGCCTTTCGAGAATGTTGGACATGATGTCTTCGGTAAACGGCGCATTGCGGAGACCGTCGCCGGTTCCGTCGAGGCCCACGACAAGGCCGTACCCGACAAGATCGTTGCCGCGCACACCTTCGAAATTCGCAAGGTCCTTGAGTCGGACACCCTGCGCCAAGAGCAGGCCAGGCGTCACCAGGAAGGCAAACAGGATGAGCAGCGATCTCATCGCAGATACTCTGCGAGAGAAACACGCTCGCGCCGTGCTGAAACGCGATAGAACACGTCGAGTTGCTGCTGCACCGCCTCGAATTCCGAGGCCGCTTGGAACTGATCGACCCCGATCAAGGCAAGTCGGTCCAAAGATACCCGATCGAGATCGGCATCGACGGCACCGCGAGCGGTTTCGATGCGGGCTTCGATCAGGCCCAAAGTGGCACGCTCTTCTGTAAGGGTGCGGTCTACATCGGACAATTGACCCCGCACGTGGTCGAGAAGCCGCTTCTGATCCGCAAGCGAAAGCGCAAGGGCCGGATCGCTCGCCAGAGTTGCGACAGAAAGCGCCTTGAGAAGATCGCGTATCGTCTCTGAATCGGCACGAAGGCCAAAAACCACAGTCTCGTCCGGACCGATCGGCTGCATGGCAAAGCCGGTGGCAGAGCCGGTATAGGCCATGGTCTCAAACGGTCCACCCGGGGTGTCGAACCATGCCTCGACAGCAGACCGGATGGCATCGGGATCAGTCGTTCCGGACACATGCGCCCGCAGCATGCCAGTCAGGCTCTGACCGTCCAGAAGCGGTCTTTGCCCAGTGGCCGAGCCGGCGAAAAGATGGCGCCCGCCCACTTCGGAATTCAAGGCACGGACCGTATCGTGAAAAGTCGCGGCAGCGGTTGCGGAAAGCGTTTCCACTTCACTGGTCAGCTGCACCTGCGAGACCAGCGACAGACTGTTTGCAAGCACAGCAGCCTGATCCTGAATCCGGCCAAGAATGGTTTGCGACGTTGTGCCGAAAAGAGCGGCTTCGGAAACTCCGCGGCGATGCTGTTCCAGCAACTGGCTCTTTCGCTCCAAAAGCGAAACCGCGAGCGACGACCCACCGAGATGGCGCGTCCGGTCCTTGGCCATCCCGGTTGTTGTCTCGAATGCAGCTCTGTCCGCCTCGGATTGAAGCCGGTCATGCATGTGGCGTGAGATGATGTACGTGGCAAGATCACCGATGGCGCGCATGGTATGTTCCTTCAAATTCTCAAGAGTTCGGACAGCATGTCGTCGACGACCTGAACCACGCGAGCATTGGCTGCGTAGGATTTCTCGAGCTGAATCAGATCCTGAAGCTCGCGATCCGTGTTGACGCCTTTTTCTGCCGACGCTTGACGCAGGTCTTCCAGACGGGTCGTCATGGCTTCGGCAGAGTTGCCGGTTCTGATCCGATCCGCGCCGATATCGCTGGCGAAACGGTGCACATGGTCTACAAGCGAACGTGGTGCCAGCCCCAATGCCGAGGACCCCGGCGAGAGAGTTGCCGACACCTGGTCGCGCAGGGCCAGGAGTAGTGCGCTTTGGCCGACGTCACCCGGAGACGGGGCGTTGATCCCGGCGCGCCAGCGCCACGGTTCGACCGTCGAGGCGGTCAATGCCAACGAAAGACTGATCCGGCCTGCCAGTCCGATTTCGGATCCCGGCGACAGGGGCATACCTGCGTCCGTAAAGAGCCCGGCGTCCGTTGCCCCGAGTGTCGCATCCGGCCCGGCGGGACCAAACCGGTCGATGACGTCGCGCGCAATGCCGTCGAGGCGGCGTTGTGCATCGGGGGCCTCGGTATCGCGCAAGTGGAACTGTGCCTCCAGCGCGCCCCCTTGCATCAGGGCGGGCCCGGGCAGATCGAGGAATTTGCCATCGATCGTCAGGCCGGACAGCAGCCCGTTTGCTGCGGTCATGTGAGGAAGGATGGTCACGCTTGGCGTGAACCCGATGCGAACCGCGTGCTCGTCAAGAAGGGTTCTGCCCTGCGCCGTGAAGACCGAGATGGCACCGCTGTCCCGCTCCACGACGTGCAACGGAACGTGAACTGCGAGCGCGTCCAGCGCTGCATCCCGACGATCCAGCAGGCCAAGCACGTCCTGCCCGAGATGCTTTGCCGTCATGATCTGGTTGTTGAGTCTGTCGAGTTCCGACAATCCGGCGTTCATCTGGTCGACGGCTATCGCAATCCCCGCATCGGCGCGTTCCCGCAACCGATCAAGCCCTGTGCTGGCCTTGCGCAGGCCCGATGCGAAATCCTCCGCGGCGTAGGAGACATTGCGCAATCGCGTTTCCGAAGAGGGGTCTGATGCAGCGGACAGGAGTGCGGCTTCGAACCCGGTGAGCTTTTGGGCAAGCGAGCCGATCGTGTCGATGCTGCCGACCAGGTTTTCGAGACTGCCTTGGAACGTGGCATGCGCGAATGCTGCCGCCTGTTCGGCAAGGGCCACTCGTTTCTGATGGGCCAGAACGGGATCGCTTTGGCGCGTGATCTGGGCCACGATCACCCCACCCGAGGTCTGGGTCGCATTGGTTGACAGGCTGACCTCGCGCCTGCCGTAATGTTCGTTGAGCGCGTTGGCGATATTGGAAGAGATGACGCTTGTTCCGCGTGCATTCGCGACCAGACCGCTCATTGCGTTGGACAGGGCACCAGACAGGCTCATGGCAAGCTCCTTCGATCAGGGGATGATCAGCGTTTGATGTTGGTGGCTTCCTGCAGCATTTCGTCGACGGTCTGGATGACCTTGGCATTCGACGAATAGGCCCTTTGGGTGCGGATCAATTCCGTGAGTTCATTGGCAATGTCGCTGGCGGATTCCTCGAGCGCGAAGGACAGGATGTCGCCGGTCGAGCCATTCCCGGCATCCCAGAGAAAGAAGCTGCCACTGTCAGGCGTGGGCATGTAAAGCTGGCTGCCCACGGCAGCCATGCCGTTGGGGTTGGGGATATCCACGAGGGGAACCTGATAGAGCGTCCGGGTTGTTCCCGTATCATAGAACGCGTTGACAAGGCCGGTTTCATCAACTTCGACCGACGTGACCTTGCCGACAGGGGCCCCATCCCGGCTGATGTTGAATGGAGCAAAGATGTCGGACAGTTGCGAGAGACCTTCGTTCAATCCGGGACGACCGATATTGATGTTGATCGGGCCGCTGGGCGCGGTAATCGTCAGGATGCCTGTCGCGGGATCATATGGGTCACCGGTGACATCGGTCACGCTCAGCAAGGTGCCACCCAATGTCCGGGCATCGTCGAACTGAAGATCGTATTGCCCGAGAATGGTGGCGGGATCCGCGCTGTCGACGATTTCAAGGGTCCATTGATTGGAGGTGCCGGTGGCAGGCACGACGGGGGTAAACGTGAATTCAAGCGTCTCGGCCCGACCAAGGTTGTCGTAGTATTCAACAGACTGGGACAGCGGATTGCCCAAGCCCCCCTCTTCGGTTTCCGTTGCCGGCAGGTTGATACCCAGTTCGATTCGCGTCGTGGGTTCACCGCTGAACTGGTTCACGTTGATCCGGACAGGTTCCAGTGCCTCGCTTGTGGCGCGCGGATAGTTTGGAATGCTGCCGTCAAGATTGGCAGGCCAGCCGAGCAGGATTTGTCCTGATGCCGTGCGCAGATAGCCGTTGGCGTCGGTGCGGAAGGAACCGGTCGTGGTCAGGAACATCTGCGGCGTGGCCGAACCGGCAAGAACTTCGGTCGCCTGCGCCACGGGCAGAAAGCCCCGGCCGCTGACGGCAAGATCGGTTGCATTCGACGTGGTGGCGATCGCACTGTCCTGATCGATATAACGCTGCGTCGTCGTGCGCACGCCACCGGCGGTGTAGGTGCCGCCTCCGGATGTCACGACCATGGAATGAAAATTCGCTTCCACGCGCTTGTATCCGGGTGTTTGCGAATTTGCGATATTGTCAGAGATCGTGGCCAGACGGGTTGCGTGTGACGCAAGGCCGACGACGCCTGCGCTGAGAGAGGAAGAGATCGACATGGAACGCCTTTCTGGTGTGCTGAGATGGGCTCGACACATCAGTAGGGCGTTCGGTTTAACGGTCCCCTAACGGCTAAAACTTGACCTAGTTTTGCCCATCCGGCTCAAAATCTGAGAAAGATCAGCTCGATCCGGCTGTTGCGCGCCGACATGAGGTTTTCGACCACCGGTTCCCGGTCGCCGTAAGCCGTCAGTCTGCGCAGTCGATCTTGCTCGAAACCGTATTCGGACAACACGCGGGAGAAGGCAAAGGCGCGCTCTGCAGACAAATCCCATGTCGGATCATCAATGCGCACCACCGGAACCTTGGCGACATGACCTTCAATGGCAAGGTCGTTGGTCAGCATGCGGCTGGCTTCACGCACCGCATAGGCAATCTCGTGCAGCAGTTTTGTCGGTTGCGCGCCATCCACGAAGAGCGGGTCGCCCTCGGTATCGAAGAACTCCAGAACAAGGCCTTCATCCGTGACACGGGTCACGACATGGCGCAGCCACTCATCTTCGAGCATGCTTTCGCCGGTCAACCCAAGCAGGCTCTCTTCGACCTCCTTGAACGCTGTGTCCTGGGCGGTCTTGTCTGCGTCCTGAGATGCATCGCTTGTGGTCTCCTGCAGGGAACTGGCGCCGACCCCCATGCGCGGCAGGACATCGGCAGCGAAAATGCTGTCGCCCATGAACATCCCATCCGATCCGCTGGACAATCGGCTGATCGGCGCGGTCGGGCTGAAGTAATCCGCTATACCCTTGCGCTGTTTCTCGGTCGTCGCGTTCAGCAGCCACATCAACATGAAGAAAGCCATCATGGCGGTGACGAAGTCGGCATAGGCGACTTTCCAGGCGCCCCCATGGTGCCCACCGGCCTGAATCACTTTCTTGCGTTTGACGATGACTGGCGCGACATTGCTGTCGGTCGCCATTCCCTACTCTCCTTACGCCCCGCATCAGGCATAGCAGAGCGGTGTAAACCGGGTCTTAACACTTAAAAATTGCGGTGTTTCGTACCCCGGAGTTCCTCAGAACCGGTGCGGAGAGAAGGGTGTCAGGTCAAGATTCGGGGGTCTGTCGGCAATCAGCCCGGCCACCAGTCGGCCTGTCTTGGGTCCTGCGGTCAGCCCGACATGCTGGTGGCCGAACGCGGTGAACACACCGGTGTTCCGGACTTCGCCAATAAGCGGCAAGCTGTCAGTGGTAGCCGGACGATGCCCCATCCAAGTCTCTTCGCGCGAAAAGCTCAGGTTCGGGAAGGCTTGGGCGATCTTGCGCCGCAGCAGGGCAAAGGGCGCGTCGGACGGTCCGGCGTCAAGCCCGCCAAGTTCCACGATCCCGGCGCAGCGCAGTCCCATCTGCATCGGTGTGGCGACGAATTTGCCGGAGGAAATCATCGATGGAGCTTTGGGTCCACCAGAAGGATCGGTCATGACGATGTGATAGCCACGTTCGCTCTCCAGCGGGATGTTCAGTCCCAGCTTTTGCATCAGCGCCTTCGACCAAGCACCGGAGGCCAAAATCACATTGTCGCCATCAATCGGACCGGCGCTTGTGGTGACCTTGGGAGCGGTCCTGTCCGACGCGTCGATATCGGTGACGGCCGCTTTGACGATCCGGCCCCCCATCTGTTCAAAGTCGCGGGCAAGGGCAGCCACATAGCTTCCGGGATCAGTGACGAACCCATGATCCTTGACCACGGCAAGGCAGGTGATGCTGGGGCCAAAGCTCGGATCGAACTCCTGGACTGCGCCTCCTTCGATCAGAGTCGGCACAAAACCATGCTCGCGGCGGAGTTCCCAGGAATACTGGTCCTTGTTGAACTCGGCGCGGGTGTCATAGGCGAACACGTAATCGCTCTTGCGCAGGTAGTCGCGCGCGGTCAGCCCTTCGGTGAGCGCATAGTGCTGATCCACGGTGTCAGCGGTGATGTCCGTCAGGTCGGAGGCAATACGCCGCGTGTCCCGGTCGTTGGCATGAGCAAGGTAGCGCAGCAACCATGGTGCAAGGCGGGGCAGGTAAGACCAGCGCAAGAACAACGGCGAATCCGGGTCAAACAGCATTTTCGGCGCCTTGGTGATCAGCCCGGGTGTGGTCACCGGAACCATCGCGCAAGCTGCCAAGAGCCCGGCATTGCCAAAAGATGTGCCCTGCCCCGGCCCGTCGCGATCCACGATCGTCACCTCCTGACCGAAACGGCGCAGCCAGATGGCAGCGGAAACGCCGACAATACCGGCTCCGATCACGATGACATGTTTGCTCATTCGGGACATCCTGTTCGCGTCTGATTGTGCGACGCGGCTGTACAATGGCATGGACGCGCCTCGGGTTCCAGATGCCGACGCACGCGCCCTGACACTTGAAATCCCGCGGGGCCGAGACAGCTTTTTCACATGGAGGGCTGGATCATGCGCAACGTTTTGACAGGGACCTGGATCGCTTTGGCATTGGGGCTTGCGCATGGCGCGCAGGCCGAGATCTTTCATCGCGAAACCATCAACGAGTTCCGCGCGGTCAGCATTGCCTATGATGCTCAGGTCTGCGGGATCTGGGTGGCCAACGAAAGCAACGAGGTCGTTCTGCTGTCGACCTTCGGAAAGGAACTGCGCCGCTTCGAAACCGGGATGCGCTCGGTGCGCAGCCTGACGGTTGAGGAGGACGGCATCCTCATTGCCAGTGGCTGGGGTGAATTTCGCCGCCTCGACCGCGAGGGTCGCGCCATCGACACGCCCTTCCGGCTGAGCGAAACTCTCTATGACACCGAAGGTCTGCACCGGGACGCCGATGGCAGCTTTCTCGTGGTCGAGGATGATCCCTCACGCCTGTTGCGCATTGCCCCCGACGGGGCCGTCCTGATGGAGCTTTTTGGAGACAGCTTCGATCCCCCGATGACCGAACCCCAGGGCGTGACCCGTGACCCCTATTCCGGCAACATTCTGGTCGTGGACGACAACGAGGGTTTGAACAGCCTCTTCGAATTGGCACCGGATGGCCGCGTGCTCTCGGTCACGCCGCTGTCGCAATATGGATTCGATGCCGAAGGCGTGGCGTTGCAGCCGGAAACCGGAACGCTTTATGTCGGGTTCGACAGCGGTCGGGCCCTTGCGATCTTCGACTGGATCCCGAGCGAGATCACCATCGACACACCTCTCGAACGCGGACCCGACTGCGCCTATTCCTGACCCGCCCTAGGCAGACGCGGGCACCGTCGTCATCGGCGGCGTCTTTCCGAACCGGATGTTCACCACCAGAAGTGCGACGGTCGCGGCTGCACCTGCGATGTTCAGCACCAGGAAACCGGGCCACATGCTCGCCACGCCCGCCGCAAGACAGAGCCCGCGCATCAGCCACCCCAGCGGCTTTTCAAGACAGCCCTGAAGGGCGCCGGCAAGGGCATAAACCCCGATGGCACCAAAGCAGAAGACCTGGATCATCTCGGGCCAGTTCCCGGACAGGAAAGGCGTGTAGGCAAACAGGACCGGCACGATGTACAGCCCCTTGGCCAGCTTCCAGCTTGCCACACCTGTGGCCATGGCCGGAGCCTTGGCGATCGCTGCTGCCGTGAAAGCGGCCAGAGCGACAGGAGGCGTGACGTTGCTGTCCTGTGACAGCCAGAAGATGATCATATGCGCAGAAAGCAGCGCGCTGGTCGCAACGGCTGGCGGAACGACAAGGTCTCGCAACGGGGCCGCGATCTCGAGCGGCAAAGACCGGATCAGGCTTGCCGCTTCGGCATGCGTGACCTCTCGGCTCAGCAGTTCGATCTGATCGGGGACACCGAACATCAGCACCGCCTTCGCCGCTTCGGGAAGGGTGCCTGCCGCCATTTGTGCAATCACGAACTGATCGCTGATCATCCCCGAAAGCGCCGGGGCCGACAGCGTGGCCAACACGATATAGGCTGCCGTCACTGGCAGGCCCATGCCCAGAACCAGACTGGCAAGGGCGATCAGGATCAGCGCAATCATGATGTTGCCACCGGCCCAGCTTGTGATCATCAGGCTGAAGGTGTTGCCGATGCCGGCAGTTGCGATCACGTTCACAACCAATCCGACGGAGCACAACAGAACCGCTGTCAGGACCATGCCTTTCGATCCCATCACGAAGGCTTCGAAAACGGCCTTCGGACCCATCCGGTTCTTGGTCAGCCAGCTGGATGCGATCACCGCGAGGATGCCGAACACCGCCGCATAGGTCGGGGTGAAACCGGCAACCAGAAGGCCGATCAGCGTGCAGATCGGAATGATGAAACTCGCCCCACCTTCCTTGAAAGCGGACCCAAGGGTCTGTCCCTCGTCCGGCAGCGGCTGAAGATTGTTGCGGCGCGCTTCGATCCTGACGAAAAACGCGACGGACAGAAAGTAAAGAAGCGCCGGAAGAGCCGCGACAGCGACGATGGTTTCATAGGGAATCTGCGTGAAGCTGGCCATCACGAAGGCGCCCGCGCCCATGATCGGAGGCATCAACTGCCCTCCTGTCGACGCTGCCGCTTCGACGCCGCCCGCGAATTTCGCCTGAAAGCCAGCACGTTTCATCAAGGGAATGGTGATCACGCCTGTCGATGCCGTGTTCGCCACGGCAGATCCAGAAATCGTGCCGGTGAGTCCCGAGGCGATCACCGCGACGATGCCTGGCCCGCCGACCAGTTTGCCCGCGACAGCGCGGGCCATGTTGATAACGAATTCCCCCGCGCCCGAGCGCAGCAGGAACGCGCCGAAGATGATGAAGAGAAAAACGTAGGTCGACGAGATCCGCGCAATCGTGCCGAACATGGCGTCATCACCGTAAATCGAGCGGAACGCGACCGTTTCGGGGCTCAGACCTGGGAAAGAAAAGACGCCACCGACGAACTGGCCCCAATAGGCCACATATGTCAGCGACAGGATGATCAGGACCGGAATGATGATGCCCGCAACACGCCGCGTCAGTTCGATCGCGCCGATGATGCACACCGTGGCCGCAACCCAGTCGGGGGCCGAAAACTTGACCCCCCTGTCGTAGATCGCGGTTTCAGCCTGTGCCAACCAGACAGCCGATACCGCGACAGACAGCCCCAAGGCAAAATCCAACGCCACAGGGGCCGCTTGGCCAGACGATCCGCGCCACATCGGGTAAAGCAGCGCCGCCAGCATGGCGAACCCGGCAAAGTGAAACGCGTTGCGTTGGAGTTCGGACAGCACCGGATCAAAGGCCACGTAGATGTGGCCAACAGCGATCACGAAACAGATGACCGACAGCGCCTTGTCCGCAAGCCCATCGAATGAACGGAGTCGCCCTCCGTCCTCGTCTTCTTCAGTCTTTGACATGGTCCCACCCAAACATCAGAGAACCAGCCCGCGACGAACGCAGGCTGGTCGATTTCGTGTGGATCACTTGGCGATCAGGCGCTCGGGAATGTCCAATCCGACTTCCTGATAGTAGCGCAGCGCACCGGGATGCAGCGGCAGCGGCAGGCCCGCAATCGCGCTCTCGATGCTCATCACCTTGGTCGCCGGATGGATGGCCTGCAGGAAGGGCAGGTTTTCGTAGATCGCCTTGGTGATCTGGTAGACATGCTCTTCCGGGATGTCAGCGTTGGTGGCAAGGAAGTTCGGCTGCGCCACGGTCTGCACATCCGTATCCTGACCCGGGTAGGACCCGGCCGGAATGGTGTAGGGCGTCCACAGACCGCGATCCGAATCCGCCATCTTCATTTCTTCTTCAGTCAGGCTGAGCAGCGTGACGCTGTCACCTGCGGAAGCCATCAACTGGCTGATTGCACCGACCGGGACGCCACCCGGCGCACCGATGCCCTTGACCTGACCGTTCTGCAGCGCTTCGGCCGACGGACCATAGCCCCCGAAGACCAGCTCATAATCGGTGTCGATGTCGATGCCGAAGCCGGACAGGATGGTGCGGTTCGACCCGATCGTGCCTGAGTTCTGAGCACCCAAAGCCATTGCCTCACCCTTGAGAGCCACCATGTCGGACAGGGTGCCCGTCGGTGCCACATCCGATGAAAGGACGAAGTGCTCGACGTTCTGCCACAGCATCGACACCGATCGCAGGTTTTCCTGCGGGCCGACCTCTGCAATCGGGCCGGTACCTGTTGCGGCGTAATAACCGAACAGACCCTGCAGAATACCGAACTGCGCTTCGTTCTCGCGCAGCAGGCGAATGTTTTCACCCGATCCGGCCGAGCTGATCGCGGACATGCCGATCTTCTGGCTCGGCTCGAGCTTGACCTTCACCAGCGTCGATAGCGCAACGCCCACCGGATAGTAGGTGCCGCCCGTGGATGCCGTGGTCAGCACATAGTTACCGCCCTCATCCTGCGCATGCGCAGCAACGCTGGACAGAGCAATGGTCGCCGCAAGCGCGGCGGTCTTGAAGTGTTTCATGTAAGCCTCCCCATCTTTGCGCCTTCGCAGCGCTGGGGATGAGAATAGCGCGCGAATCCGAATCCGGTAGGAAACAATCCGCAGGAAGGCGGCATCGAAGCTTGCGGAAATCCGCAGGCTCAGTCCAGCAGCTTGGATTTCTCCAGTCCGAGCTTCACGATCTTGTCGTTCAGCGTGCGCCTTCCGATGCCCAGCGCCTCGGCCACCGCGTCCATCCTGCCCCCATGGTTCGAGATCGCCTGAGAGATCAACGTCTTCTCGAACCGCGCCACCGCCTCGCGCAGGGTTGCAGGCACATCGTCGATCAGGTCGTCGGTGCGCAGGGCCTCGGCCACCGATCCGCCGCCGCGCCGTGCGGCCAGAACGCGCCGCTCGGCCACATGCCGCAGCTCGCGGACATTGCCGGGCCATGGATGCGCCAGAAGCGCTGCGGCATCTTCCGCCGTCATCTCGATCGGGCTGATCTCGTAGGTTTCACAGAACTGCTCGACGAAGTGCTCGTAGAGCAGAACGATATCGTCACCCCGGTCGATCAATCGCGGCAGGCGCAGTTCGAACGTGTTGAGCCGATAGAGAAAGTCCGCCCGGAACCGCCCGGCGTCGACCATCGGGGCAAGGTCTTCGTTCGTGGCCGCAACAATGCGCACATCGGTCTGAACGTCCTGATCGGTGCCAACAGGTTGGATCACCCCGGTTTCCAACGCACGCAAAAGCTTGATCTGAACCGCAATCGGACAGGCCGCCACCTCGTCCAGGAACAAAGTCCCGCCATCGGCCCTGCGGAAACACCCGAGGAGTGTATCGGCTGTCCCGAACATCTGTTCTTCTACGCGGTCTGGTGCCAGGGATGCACAATTGAGTGCCACGAATTCCTTGTCGCGGCGCGGCCCCAGCCGATGCAGCGCCCGCGCGACCAGTTCCTTGCCCGTCCCGGTTTCCCCGGTAATCAGGACCGGCGCATCGGAAAGCGCAAGATCAACCGCCTCCGCCTTCAACTCGGCGACGCGCAGATCGCTTCCCAGCAGCACGCGGTCGAGACCGGACAACGACACCAACTGTTCGCGCATCCGCTTGGTCATGTCCGACAGGCGATGCTGCTCGGCGGCATGTTTGAGAACGGTCAGGAGCCTGCGCGGTTCGAACGGTTTTTCAAGGAACGAATATGCGCCCTTCTGGATCGCATCCACAGCCATAGGGATGTCTCCATGAGCCGAAATCAGCACCAGCGGCGGCGTCGGACGCTTGAGCATTTCGTCCAGCAATTCCAAACCTGACATCCCCGGCATCCTGACGTCGGACAGGACGACATCCGGCACCGTTGTCTCAAGACGCGACAAGGCAAGCTGTGCATTGCCGACTGCGTCGACCGACCAGTCGGACCGTTCAAGAAGCACCGCAAGCGACTGCCGCATCTCGGTGTCGTCGTCGACGATGAGGGCACGGAACTGGTCAGGCATCGGTCAGCCCCATCTTGGGAAGGGCGATCACGAACATGGCGCCCCGGTCGATATTGTTCTTGGCATGAAAGCTTCCGCCCATTTCGTTGATGATCTGCCCCGAAATGGCAAGACCAAGACCCATGCCCTTGCCCGAAGGCTTGGTGCTGAAGAACGGTTTGCTGAGATCCTCGATGCTCAGATCACCCAAACCATGCCCATTGTCGGCGACAGTCAGAACGACCCGTTCCGCCTCTTCCCGCATCGACAGAGCGACCCGCGCATCGGCGATGCCCTGTGTTGCGTCGATGCCATTGCGCAAGAGGTTCACGATCACCTGTTCGAACCGTTCAGGGCGGCCGCGCACTGTCAGCGGCGCTTCGGGCAGGTCGATCTCCAATCGCGTTCCTGCGTCCCGCGCGGTGTGCTGCACAAGCTGAACCGCTGCCTGCACGGTATCCTGCACCGGAAACACCGTCGCCCCGGTCGCAGAGGTCCGCCCGAACAGCCGCAATTGATCGACAATTCTCTGCATCCGGTCGAGCAGCCCCGAAAGCTGCGGCCAGAGCGCATTGGGTTCCGCATTCGCCGCGATCTCCTCGGCCACAAGATAGTTGCGCATCGCGGAAATCGGCTGACCCAGCTCATGAGTGATCGACGCCGACAATTGCCCCAGAGCCGCCAATTGCTCTTTCTGCGCCAATTCGCTGCGCGCGGATTCGAGCTTCTTCTCCGCGATCCGCCGCTCCTCGATCTCGCGGGTCAGACGCTGCCGGTCGGCGTTGGAAATCGCCAGCGCACTGCGCAGCTGAGCCGCGCGATAGACCGCTGCCGCAACCGTCAGCAGCAGCAGCGTCATCAAGCCACCCGCGACATACAGCAGGGCCTGACGCCGCGAATTGCGCACTTCGGACAGCAGGTGCAGCGACCAATCCTCTTCCTCCAGATACGCCTTGGTCCAGACATACGCCGTCCCGTTCAGACGGGCGCGACGATCGCTTTCGGGAACCCAGTCCAAAGGAAACAGGGTTTCGTCCCCAAATTGCTGCTGCTCTTCCAATGTGCGGCGATTGCCCTCTGACAAGGGCGACATGTACCCATAGATCAGGTCAGGATCGGAACTGGCCAGAACCACACCCTGCCCGTCCGCCACAAGCACCAACTCGCCATTGCCGGAAAGGGCCCGGCTCAGATCGTTGAAGCCGATCTTGACGGTGACAACACCGTGGATCGTGCCCGCCGCATCGCGCACCGGTTCCGCGATGAAATACCCCGGTCGCCCTGTCGTCACACCAACTGCGTAGAACCGTCCGGCCCCACCTGCGACGGCGTCACGGAAATAGGGGCGGAACGTGTAGTAATTGCCGACAAGGCTGTCTGGGTCCCTGTAATTAGAGGACGCAACCGTCTTGCCGTTGAGATCGAGCACATAAACGAATTCTGCCCCAGCGCGGGCGGCAATGTCGGCCAGGATCGGGTTGAGATCTTCGGGATTGCCGGAAACCAGCGCGTCCAGCGTGCTTTCGTCGATGGACAGGACATAGGGCAGATGCTCCAGCCGCGTCAGCGCATCGTCGATGGACGACGCAAAAAACTGAGCGCGTTCGGGCGTCTGCGCGGCTTCGGTGCGCAGGAAATAGGCAGTCAGAGCGAGGTAGCTGCCGAAAGCCACAATGAACATCCCGAACACCGCAGCCGCAAGATAGACGCCCCGACGCGGGGTCGGCTCACCCTGAATGGCCATCAGTGTGTTGGGCGTATCAGTCATCCCCTGCTCTATAACCGAGGATGACCGGGCAAGTCAGCGATAAACCACCTTGCTACTCTGCCGCGACGGGTTCGGGCCCGGCATCCGCCTCGACGGGACGCGCCGACAGCACGAGACGCAGCAGCGGCGGCACGGTGAGAAGCGTCAGGAAGGCCGACATAGCAAGCCCGCCCACCACGACCGCCCCCAATCCGCGATACAGCTCGGACCCGGCACCGGGGAAAAGCACAAGTGGCAGCATCCCGCAGACCGATGTGAGCGTCGACATGAAGATCGGCCGAATCCGGTTGCGCGTCGCCTCTTCGATCGCATCGACCGGAGACATGCCCTCTTCGCGCAGATGATAGAGCGACTGGTGCACGATCAGGATCGCATTGTTCACCACGATCCCGACAAGGATCACGAATCCCAGAAGCGTCAGCATGTCGAGCGGCTGTGTGCCCACCATGTTGAGGACAGCCAACCCGCCGACACCTCCAGCCGCGGCAACCGGAACAGAGATCATCACCACCAGCGGAAGCACGAAGGATTCGAACAACACCGCCATGACAAGAAAGACGATCACCATCGCTACGGCGAGGTTGATCTGGATGGCGTTCCACGTCTGGGACAATTGGTCGGCGGTCCCCGAAACCGACATGCGCACTCCGGGCGGCAGACCTTGTTCCTCAAGTGCCGCGATCACCTCTGTCTCAAGCAGGTCCACCGCCGCTTCCAGAGGCAGCGCATCCGATGGCCGCACCTCGAGCGTGATGGTCCGCAAACGTTCAAGGTGCCGGATCTCGGTTGGTCCAGCGGTCACACGCACTTCGGCCAGTTCCGAGACAGGAACGATCCGGCCCGTCGGTGTGACCACCGGGAAGCTGCCCACATCCTGCGTGCGAAGGCCGCTCAGGATTGTGGTGTCACCCTTGAGCGTCAGGTCCAGCCGCCGGTTGCCGACATTGATTTCAGCGACGCGCAAACCGTCGTTGAACGCATCCACTGTTGCTGCAAGGTCCTGCGTCGTTAGCCCGGCATCTGCCAGACGCACCCGGTCGGGGATCAACCGCACCTCTGGCGCGCCAAGTTCAAGACCCGGAATCGGCCGGAACTGGTGGCCTTCCGACCGCGGCAAAAGCTGCCCGATGGTGCCCGCCGCCTGACCTGCGACGCGCAGGATGTCTTCGAGTTCATCGCCCGAGATGTTCAATTCGATGGTCCGGCCACCGCCGACGCCCCGCCCGAACAGAGAAGGCTGCGTCATGAACCCGAATGTCCCCGGCTCGGCAAAGATCGGCTGGGACAGGATCGGGATCACGTCTGCAACACGGGTTCCGTCCACGGCGGCGGCTCCGACAAAGCTGTTGCCGGGGGTCGCAACGAAAAAGAAGGACTCGAGCGCCGGTTGCCCCTCTGCGGTTTCCGCGGCGGGTGCAGCGTCCCACATGGGCTGAGCCACCGATTCAATCCGCTGCGCGATGGTTTCCGTGGTTTCGAGGTTGTATCCTGGCGGCGGGATGATCAAACCGAACACCAGATTACGGTTTCCCTCCGGCAGGTATTCCAGCTTGGGCAAAAAGGTCCACGCTGCGACGGCCGCTCCGGTCCCGATGGCGGCCACCATAACGAGGCCCGCCGTACGGTAGCGCACCGTGAACCGGACGTATTTCATCGTCAGCCAGGTGAAGGCGCGCCCAAAATGGTCAATGCCGGGCAGCCCCAGTTTCTTGGTCTCGCCCCCCTTCAGCAACCGACTGGACAGAGCCGGGATCACCGTGACCGCCACGACAAGTGACAAGAGCACCGAGACAGAGATCGCCACCGCGATGTCGCGGAACAACTGACCTGCTTCCAGCTGCATCACGAGGATCGGGATGAACACCATCACCGTGGTCAGCGCAGAAACGAGGATCGCGCCCCAGACCTGTTTCGCCCCGACATAGGCAGCCTCGCGCCGGGATTTTCCCTCTTCCCGCAATCGGAAGATGTTCTCCAGAACCACGATGGCCGCATCCACGATCATGCCCACCGCGAAGGCGATGCCGGCGAGCGAGATCACGTTGAGCGTCCGCCCGGTGACGGCCATTGCGACAAAGGTGGCCACGATGGACACCGGGATCGCCATGCTGATGACCAGGGTCGCCCGTGGACTGCGCAGGAAGATCAGCAGGACCGCGGCGGCGAGAAGCCCGCCGATCCAGATGTTCTGGGTAACAAGGTCGATGGCCCCTTCGATGTAGATGGTTTCGTCATAGACCTGTTCCAGCGTCAGGCCATTGGCAGACACCGGCCCCGCTTCGAGCTCGGCGATGACGGCCTTGACCTCTTCCATCGTGGAAATGACGTTTGCACCCTGTTCACGCACGATGTTGAAAGCCAGCGCCGGTTCGCCCCGGAAGCGCAGACGCGCGGTGTTTTCCTTGTAGGCAAAGCTCACATCCGCCACATCGCCCACACGCACCCGGCCCAGCGCACCGTTCGTGCCAAGGCTCTGGCTGCGCAGCACGACGCTGTTGATCGCGTCGATGGTGTTCAGATTGCCATCGGCGCGCACGGTATAGCGGCGCTTGCCCTCTTCCACGTCTCCTGCAGAAATGCTGATATTCTCGGCGCGCAATCGCTGCACAACGGCGGGAATGGTCAGGCCAAGACGGGCGAGCTCCTCGGGACGGATGACGATCTGCAACTCTCTGGAAACGCCGCCAAAGACGTTGACGGTCGACACACCGTTCACGCGCTCCAGCCGTTCTTTCACGACATCTTCGACAAAATCGCCATAGGTCGGCAGCGGGCGTGTGTTGCCCTCCTGCGCCCGCACCATGACCCAGGCAATCGGACTGTCATCGGCCCCGGATGTGTTCAGCGTCGGTTCACCCGCCTCGCTCGGGTAGCCACCGACGCGATCCAGACGGTTGGACACAAGCAACAGGATGTCACCCATGTCAGACCCGATGGCGAATTCGAGCGTCACCGACGCCTGCCCTGTGCGGGCGCGGCTGGTCATGATCTCGAGCCCTTCAAGCCCGCGGAACGCATCTTCCTGCGGGTTTATGATCTCGCGTTCGATTTCGGCAGGCGCCGCTCCCGGCCAGTTGGTTTCGACCACAACCACCGGCTTGCGAACGTCCGGTGCGAGCTGCACCGGAATGCGGCTCAGGGCAAGCGCGCCAAAAAGGACGGCCATGATCACCACGGCCATCACGGCGATGGGTCGTTCGATGGAAGCGCGGATCAGGTCCATGGATCAGCCATTGCTCCCGGTTGCGGCAGCCCCTTGGGGCGGGCCGGAAGGCGCGATGTCCTGACCCGGACGCAGGCGCTCATTCCCGCGCACGACCACCTCGTCGCCTTCCGACAGCCCCGACAAAACTTCGAAGGAATTGTTGAGTGCCGCGCCGATCTCGACTGTGCGGGGCATCGCCTTGCCCTCTTCGTTGACAAACACGCTCCAGCCCCCCTGCGCCTGCACAAGTGCATCCTTGGGCACCACCAGCACCTCGCGTTCGGCACTGACCGGTACGTCGAGCGTCACGGTCTGCCCGACTGCAATCACCACGTCCGTATCCTGCACCTCGAACCGGACAGGACGGGTCCGTGTCGCCGAGAATTCCGTCGGCAGGATGGCGCGCAACATCAGGGTCACGGTATCGCCGATATCGGTTGTTGCCGTCACCGGTTGATCCATCCGCAGGGCCGAGACATAGCGCGCAGGTACGTTCGCTTCGATCTCGAGCGCGCTGGTGTCGATCAGTGTCGCAACCTGGCTGCCGGAGGCGATGAATTGGCCGACTTCCGTCGCGACGTCGAGCACAACGGCATCGAACGGCGCACGGACAACCGCGTTGTCGAGACGATAGCGGGCTTGTTCGACAGCATTGCGGGACGCCTGTATACGGGCGAGCGCCTCTTGCTGTGCACCGCGTGCCTCGGCAAAGTCACTGGCCCGTTCTTCGAGTTGTGCTTCGGCAATTGTCGAGTTCTGCCGCAAGGTTTCGGCACGGCGGAACGCCTTTTCGGCCCGGTCGAGCCGCGCTTCGGACACGGAAATCCCGGCTTCGGCAATCGCGATCTGCGCTTCCGCCTGCGCCAATTCGATCTGCAGCAATTCGGTGTCGAGCCGCGCAAGGATATCGCCCGCCGACACAACGTCTCCGATGCGGATCGGTACATCCTGCGCCACACCGCCAACGCGCGCAGCCACCGCACTTTCCCGACCAGCCACAACCTCGCCGAACACGGCAACGGTTTCCGCCATGGTGCTGGTGGTCACAACTGCCGTGGTCACGCCGGCCGGACGGCCTTGCGCCGTGGCAAGGGCGGGCAGCGTGATGATCAGGCAGATGAGGGCGTACCGGGCAAGACCGAGCATGGCGCCATTCCTTTTCGCTTTTGCAGCATGTGACGAAGCTAGCGCATATTCCCGGAAAGACAGGCTCTCAAGATCGCTTGGCACCCAAGAATGCCGGATTCACCGGAAAAGTGGTAAAATTTCAGGCAGATGACCTGTCAGCCAGGAAGCCCAGCACCGCCTGAAGGAGAGCATCTGGGGCTTCCTCTGGGATCGCGTGTCCACAGGGTAGGGCCAGCCCCTGTACTGAAATCGCTTTGTCCTGCCATGTCGCGGTGACGTCATACAGCTGTCCGACGACGCCTTTGTCGCCCCAGATCGCCAGAAGCGGCGCGATGATGCGCTGCTCCTGATCCGCGCGGTCATGGTCGAGGTCGATGCTCGCTGACGCCCGGTAATCCTCACAGATCGCATGAATGGTGGCGGGATCGCGGTAACTTCGGAGGTATTCGGCCATTACGTCTTCGGACACCGCGCCTGCCGTCTTGACCTGACCGCTGATGTGGCGCCGCAGGAAATATTCCGGGTCCTGTCCGATCATCCGTTCGGGCAAATCCTCGGGTTGGATCAGGAAGAACCACCAGAAATACCGGGTGGCAAATTCCTGATTGGTGCGCTCGTACATCGTCAGTGTCGGCGCGATGTCGAGCAGGACCAATCGGTCCACCGCCTCCGGATGATCCAGCGCCATCCGATGCGCGACGCGCCCGCCGCGATCATGACCCACCACAGCGAAACGCTCGTGGCCGAGTGCGCGCATCAGTGCGACCTGATCTTTGGCCATCTCGCGCTTGGAGTAGGCGTGATGAGGCGCGCGACTGGGCACCTTGTCGCTGTCTCCATAGCCGCGCAGGTCCGAGGCCACGACCGAGTATCCCGCTTTCACCAGATCAGAGGCGATCTTGCGCCAGACGACATGGGTCTGCGGATGACCATGCAGCAGAAGGACCGAAGGCCCATTCCCGGCGCGCGCATGGTGAATGTGCACGCCGTTCACCTTAATTCGGTCGAGGACAAATCCGTCAAGGAAGGGTGACACACTCATGCCACGCCCTGCCCTCGGTCAGACATTGTCGCCCCGGATCGCTTCGCACACCGCGTCCGTCACGTCCTTTGTGGTTGCGGTCCCGCCAACATCCGGAGTCAGGATGCCGTCCGCGCAGACCTTTTCCACCGCGCGCATCAGGCGGGCCGAGGCCTCTGACTCACCCAGATGATCAAGCATCTGACTGGCGGTCCACAAGGTTGCCACCGGGTTCGCGATACCTTTTCCGGTGATGTCGAAGGCCGACCCGTGGATGGGTTCGAACATCGATGGAAAGCGTCTTTCGGGGTCGATATTGGCGGTAGGTGCCACACCGAGCGATCCGGCAAGCGCACCGGCCAGATCCGACAGGATATCGGCATGCAGATTGGTGGCAACAATCGTGTCCAGCGATTTCGGGTTCTTGACCATGCGGACGGTCATGGCATCGACCAGCATCTTGTCCCAGGTCACGTCCGGGAATTCCTGCGCAACTTCGGCGGCGATCTCGTCCCACATCACCATACCAAAGCGCTGCGCGTTGGACTTCGTAACCACAGTGAGGAACTTGCGCGGACGGGACTGCGCCAGTTTGAAGGCATAGCGCATGATGCGGGTGACGCCGACGCGGGTGAAGATGGACACCTCGGTGCCCACTTCCTCGGGCATTCCGCGATGTGCGCGACCGCCATGACCGGAATACTCGCCTTCCGAGTTTTCGCGAACTATGACCCAGTCGAGATCGCCCACCTCCACGCCGCGCAGGGGCGACGTCACACCGGGGATGATCTTGGTCGGACGCACATTGGCGTATTGGTCGAAGCCTTGGCAAATCGGCAGACGCAATCCCCAGAGCGTAATGTGGTCAGGGACATCCGGCGCGCCGACGGCCCCGAAATAGATGGCATCAAAGGGCTTGAGCTGGTCAAGTCCGTCCTCCGGCATCATGACACCGGTCTTCTTGTAGTAGTCGGACCCCCAGTCGAATGTCGTGACGTCAAAGCGCACATCGCCCGCGCGCTGCGCCAGAACTGACAGCACTTCGCTGCCTGCGTCGATCACCTCTGGCCCGATGCCATCGGCAGGAATGGCAGCAATCTTGTAGGTCCGCATCATTGTCTCCTGATTGGTGATCCGGGTGCGCATCGTCGCTTCCCGAACCTTCGGCGCGACAATCGCAACTTGACCCACCCAACACAACGCGCCAGAGATCATATAAAAAAATGAAATAATGGTGTCACATGGAATTGCGACAACTCCGGTGCCTGATCGCGGTTGCGGACACGCTTCATTTCGGGCGTGCCGCGCAGAATCTGAACATGCTTCCCGCGTCGCTTGGACGTCACATCAAGCTGCTGGAGGAAAGCCTCGGCACCCGACTGCTTGTCAGAACCACGCGCAGTGTCTCCCTGACAGAGCCAGGCCGGAGTTTTGTCGAGGCGGCTCGGGATCTCGTCGAACAGGCGGATCGTCTCGAGGCGACATTCCGCGAGAACCGCCAGGAGCAGGCGTCGATCCTGCGGATCGGCGCCATCGACAGCGCGGCCGCCGGGCTGATGCCGCAATTGCTGCCCCATTTCCGCGAACTGCACCCCGAAATCGATGTCGAATTGCTTGAACAAAAAACAATCCGGCTGCTCCCTCGATTGCTCTCCGGGCGTCTGGATATCGCGATTGTTCGTCCTCCCGATCTTCGGGATCCACGGCTGGTCTATCACCACCTGTTCTATGAAACCGCCGTGGTGGCCGTCCCGGAATCGCATCCGCTGGCCAGCCGCTCGTCGGTGACGGTGCAGGACATGGCGGATGCCCCCCTGATCGTGCCAGAGCGCAATTCGCGGCCGCACAGCCATGACCTGACCATGAAACTCTTTCTCGAAGCGGGTCTGACCGCCCGCGTTGCACAGATTGCAGAAGAGAAGCAGACCATTGTCAGCCTGGTCAGCACCGGCATCGGACTGGCCATTGTTCCAAGATGGGCGTCCCGGCTTGCGGTGGGCGGTGTGACCTTTGTTTCGCTAGATCTGCCCGAGTCGTCGCGGAACCGGCTGGCCCTGTCGGCCGTCTGCGTGCGTGATGCGCGACACCCTGCGCGAGATGCATTTCTCGAGGTGCTGCGGAACCAGTTGTCCGCCCTCTCGCGAACCGCCTGAGCCTTGGATGGCACCGATTATTCAAAAAATTTGAATAAATTATGCAACCCAAGGTACAGTCTTTTACCTTGAATTGATGATTTCCTTGCCTGTAGCGTTATCTCATGCGTCGCGGGTCGGTCCGCTATGGGACGCGGTGTGAACATCGCGCTCGACGAACGCACACAGTGGAGGAAAACAATGAAATTTACTGCTTTGACAGGGACCCTCGTGGTCGCTGCCTTTTCGGCAAGCATGTCCGTCGCTCAGGATCGCACGGGCTGGCCTGAAAGCTTTACCGTCGGCACCGGGTCTCAGGGCGGCACCTATTTCGGTTATGGCTCAGGTTGGGCCGGCATCGTTGCAGAAGAGCTTGGCATCTCCGGCGGCGCCGAAGTGACCGGTGGGCCGATGCAGAACATGGCGCTGGTGCATACGGGCGATCTTCCTTTCGGCATGACCACGATGGGACCAGCCGCTGAATCCATCGCAGGATCGAACCCGATCGCGCCCGGCCTGCCGATGACAAACGCCTGCGCGATGTTCCCGATGTACCAGACCCCGTTCTCGGTGACGGCGCTTGCTTCGTCCGGAATCACCTCGATCTCGGACATTCCGGATGGCGCGCGCATTGGCTTTGGCCCTGCCGGCTCCACCTCCGACACCTATTTCCCGCGCATGATGGAAGAGCTGGGCGTGAATTTCGAGCGCCGCAACGGCGGCTGGTCCGACCTTGGCGGTCAGCTGCAGGACGGTCTTCTGGACGTGATCGCCTTTGCGGCCGGTGTTCCGGTTCCGGCGGTGTCGCAGCTTGAAGTTCAGACCGAGATCAACATCATCGAATTCACCGAGGAAGAGCAGGCCCAGATCACTGCAGCCTTCCCTGTCGCGAATTTCGATATCTCGGCGGATGCGTATACAACTCTGACTGAACCGGCGCGCTCCGTGTCGATGTGGAACTTCGCCATCGCGAATTGCGACCTGCCGGAAAGCTTTGTGTATGAAGTGGTAAACGCCGTCATGTCCGACAACGAGCGGATGGTGAACACCCACCGTGCCGCGACATCCACGCTGCCGGAATTCTGGGATCGCAACACCGTCATGAAGTGGCATCCGGGCGCGGCACGCTGGTTCACCGAAAACGCGGGAGCCGAGATCGCTGCGGACATGATCCACGGCGGGTGATCTTTCGGGGTCTGCGAAGAATCCGCCTGTGAGCCTTCGCAAAAACCACACAATCGGAACCGCGCCCGTCCTGCGGGCGCGGTTTTGTTTCAACAAGGGTGTTACAACGGTATCGTTCAGAATGCCGAGGCCATCATCCGGGGGAGAACACGATGACCGAGTCCAGAACCGCGCCGGACCAGGAACCGATTGACGAACCGATCCTTGCCGAGGGCGTGGATGAAGAACCGATCGAGAGCAACCGACGCCTGTTTTCCGGGCGCGCCTATCTGGTGATGGCCGCGCTGTCGACGATCTACGCCGCCTTTCACATGATCGCCCTCAATGGGGTGTCCATTTCGGACTGGACCGGGATCGAGGTTCCGCTGCTGCCGCAATTTCCGCTTGAGACGTGGAATTTCCGTATCGTTCACATCTCGGGCGCCCTGGCCCTGGGGTTCCTTCTGTTCTCGGCGCACACCTTTGCCGACGATGATGCACCTCACAAGGAAACCCGTCTGATCTCGCTGGTCGCCCTTGTCCTGATCCTGCCGGCCCTGGTCGCAGGCTTTACAGCGGTCGGATATCACCAGCTGATTGCATCCGGTACATTGCCGGAAATGGGTGGGCTCACCACGTGGGCCGCCTTCCCCGGAACAGAGATTTACGCCAGTGAGGTCTGGTGGTTCGGAACACCCCTCCTGGTCGCTACGTTCGGCGCCATCGTCACCGGCTGGTTCGAACGGCGGGGACGAGAGCTGTTTGCAGCCTCGGACGTCGTACTGGCGATCTGTGGCATCGTCATCGCGATCTATCTGATTGCCATCTATGGCACCGCGGCACGCAATTCGGTGGGAACGCCCTTCGTGCCCATCGGCGTCGCTTTCGCTGCGACGGCCGGGTCTGCGATGATCCTCGAACTGACGCGCCGGGTGGCGGGTCTTGCTCTCGTCATCATCACTGGCGTGTTCCTTGTCTACACTTTCGTGGCGCATCTTCTGCCCGGTATCCTCG
>NZ_JALEGT010000036.1 GCF_022763305.1 Marivita sp.
AGCATTGCGTCGACAAAACGGTCCCGCAGAGCGGCATCGAGCCCCGGGCGAGCGATCACCAAATGGCTCGGGATCGGCGCGCTTTCCGCGATCCAGGCTACCTCCGCCTGTTGCTGCGGCGTCAGAAGCAGGTCGGCATACTGGCTGGCGCCTGCGGCATCGACCAGGCCTTCGGCCATCGCCTGCATCGCCTGCTGGTAGCCGCCCGCGAAGAAGATGCGGCCGAAGAATGCCTCTGCCTCTCCGGGGCCTTCGACCAGCCCGGCCTCAACGAATTCGGCGAGCGGATAGAGATAGCCCGATTCCGAGATCGGATCCGCGAATGCGATGTCGCGCCCGCGCAGGTCGGCGAGCGCTCGGATGCCGCTGTCGCGGCGCACGAAGATGCGGCCCGTATAACTCGGCGCGTCGCGGTAGACTTCGGACAGGAGCGGCACGGCACCGATCTCGGCCTCGGCCAGAACGAAGGGCAGGGCGCCCATGAAGGAGATATCCGCGTCACCATTGCGCAGTGCTTCGACCGCCGCTGCATGGTCGATGGTAACGAACCCTTCGACAGGGACGCCGATCTCACTGGCCAGCCAGCCGGTGATGGCCTCGATGTCCCCCAGAAGCTTGTCGGGGTTCTCCTGCGGGATGAAGGCAAGCCGCAGTGCATCGTCCTGCGCGGCGAGAGGTGTCGCCAGCGACACCGCGCCCGCGCCGACCAAGGTCAGTATCGTTCTACGGGTCAGATGGACCGGCATCAGAATGCCCTCTCTTCGATTGCGTCGGCTTCAGACTTGAACGCGGTCCAGCTTGCTTCGGCGGCCTTCCAGTCATCGGCACGGACGGCGGCGCCGACCGCGGCCAGACGTTCGGCCAGCGCATAGACCTCGGGCCGGGCGGGGAGGTTCGACATGGTACTGGCGTCCGCCGAGAGGTCCGCGGCCACAGTGTCGGTCAGCAGCAGGATATGCTCCGCGTCCCGCCGCGGCAGTAGCGTATCGATTGTCGAGGCGAAGGTCGTCAGTTCGGCGAATGCCAGCCGGAAAGCGGTGTTCTCGGTGTCGAAGGCCTCATAGGGCTCGTCTGCCGCGCCAACGGTCTCGAGATAGGCGGTCAGATCGGCGCGGTCATCCTCGGTCAGCCCAAGCGATTTCGTCTCGTCGAACCAGTCCACGACGGCGGCCAGCGTCGGCAATGACCCGTCGTGGAAATAGGGGGCGGTATAGGCCGTGCCGAGCAGCGTGGGCGTGTCCAGCGCACCGGCGCGAGCCCCCTCGTAGCCCGGCGCGACGGAGCCGATGTCGTGGGCCTGCCGGTCGAGGAAGTTCGCGTCTGGCACGTGGCAACTGGCGCAGGACCGATCGCCGAGCCCGGCGAAGGGCCGGTTGAAGATCTCCTCGCCGCGCCGGGCGGCCGCTTGGGCCGTGTCGGTCAGGCGGCCATCAGTCGTCAGCATGGAATTCGGCAGGAAGTCGAACTCGAGCATGTAGGCGACGAGAGCGTCCATCATGAAGGGCGTCGGTTCATCCCCGCCGAACTCGTTGACGATCACGTTGCGGGTGAAATCGCGCAGGGAGGCGAAACGGCCATCGCGGCCGTAGGGACCTGTAAAACGCAAGCCGCGCAGGCTCGGAACGTCGAGCGGGTCGTCGCGCCGGTCGTTGAAGATCGGGTTGAAAAAGGCGCCGTCGACGTCGATCGCGCCTGGCTGGTGGCTTGCGCCCGGAACGAAAAGCCGCTGGTTGATGTCCGAGCGGTTGTGACAGGTCGAGCAGGTGATCCCGAGATCGCGCGCGGGGCTGCCGAAGATTTGCGCACTGTCGAACAGCATGTCGCCGTAGGCAACAAGCGGCAGATCGGTCTCGTCGATGCCCTGCTCCTCGAAGTTGAGGACGAGCAGTGGTAACGGGTCCTGATCGAAAATGTCGGAGCCCGGTGGCAGGCTTGGCGGCACCTCGATGGCGCGACCGCTGAGCACGGCGGTTTCCGGCAGGGCGCTTAACGCCCGACGCGTAGCAAAGTCGTCAACGAGGTAATTCTCGGCGAGATAGCCGGAGATGACAGCGCGCGCGGATTCCATGGTTTCGCGATCCGCAGATGTCGAGCCTGCGCCAAGTACGCCAGAGAACCCGGTGCTGCTATTGAGCTCCAGCCAAGCCAGGCCGATCCGTCTCGCAGCCTCCGAATCGGCGGCCGCGACGCCGTCCTCGAACGCACGGTAGAGTTCGCGTGCGGTTCGCAAGGCCTGCTGTGCCGTCGCAGGGTCTTCGGTCGCGAGAGCCCGGTCCAGTTCCTCTTCGATCCTGAGCGCGATGAGCCGCGTCGCCTCGGCGAATACCGCCTGCCGGTCTTCGCGCATCATCGCGTTCAGAAGACCGTCAGGCTTGATATCGCTTTCGCGGTCCAGCCACTCCACCGCACCGGTCGAGAATTCCGAGCCCCGATAGGGTTCGGACCAGGCGGTTTCGATGTCGTCCCAGGGCAGAGGCTCGAGATTTCCAAGAAAGAGCGTCAGACGGTAGGCCGCCGCCTCGGGAAGCCAAGGCGCCTCCTTGGCCGGCGTCGCGGCGACAGGTCCGGACAGGAGGAGCGCACTTGCGAGTGTGGCGAGCAGCACTCTCATAGTATTTCGCATCACCACGGCCTCCAAGGCAAAAAGTTAGACATGGCTAATTTATCTACCCGAAGCAAACAAGTTGTCAATCCCGCTGTTTCGCTGCAAAGTCCCAAGTATGACAAAGCTGCAATCACATGGGCGTGAGCCATTCGAGGCTGTCGACAGGGCTCCCGAGGCGCAGGCCGAAGGCTTTGCGACCGTGCGTCAGGCACATGAAAGCGAGATGGCGGAGG
>NZ_JALEGT010000037.1 GCF_022763305.1 Marivita sp.
CGGGAATTGCAGGCCGGAATTGACGATGGCGGTCGTCTTGCCCGCACCCGGCGGGCCAATCATGATGTACCAGGGCAATTCGTTCAGATGCTTGCGCCCGTTCTTGGACTTGCGCAGTTCCGACATCGCTGTCTTCAGCTTGTCGCGCAGTTCCGAAATCTCGCCGCTGACAGCTTCGTCGCCGTCGTCCGCCGTGGCCGCGATTTCTTCGGTCAGCTGGGTTTCGCGTTTGCGTCGGGTCAGGAAAATGCCGAGTCCGATCCCGCCGAAGATCAACGCGAACACACCCACCGTCACCAGTCGCACCATGATGGAGCCGAAGGGGCGGGACTGGTCCGTTCCGATCAGCGGCCCGAGGTACCAGACAAGCAAAGACAGGACGAATGCCGCGAAGAACAGCCCAAAATAGATGGATGTAAAGAAGCGCAACACCTTCATGCCTCGTTCTCCCGCACCAGAACCACTTCGATCCGACGGTTTGTGGCGCGGCCTTCGCGCGTGGCGTTGTCCGCGATGGGCTCTGCGTCGGCACGTCCCTCTGCACTCAGACGGGAGTCGTCGTCGATCTTGTCGGACATCTTGGTCATCACCGATTTTGCGCGGGCCAGCGACAGGTGCATGTTCGATGGGAACCGCGAGGACCGGATGGGAACATTGTCGGAATGCCCGACGATGATGACCTTTCCGGGTTCATCGTTCAGCGCCGTGGCGATCCGGTCGATGATCGCGTTGAATCGCTCCACAAGCACGTCCGAGCCAGAGCCGAACATCCCTGACCCGGCGATGCGGATTACCAAGGTGTTGCCCTGACCAAAGACCTTGACCAGACCTTCGTCGATCTCCGGCTTGAGGAAGGTGACGAATTTTTCAAGCTGCACGGCCTGCGTATCCACCGGCGGCGGCGGTGGAGGTGGAGGCGCACGACGTTCGAGTTCGGCCACCGGCCCGGCTTCGATGATGGAGAGCTGACCAATCAGATTCTCCGTCCGGTTCGAGAGAACATAGCTGAGGCTGGCGAATTCCGTGATGAGCAGAAGCCCGGTGACACCCAGAGCAATCCAGACCGGCTTCCACGCCGAGAGCGCGCGATAGGGTTTGTCCACCCCCTTCCAGTTCGGAGACAGGTCGCGTTCCATCGCCCCGCGCTGCGCACGGATCACCGAAGCCAGGCCCGCCCGGATGCGCATGTGCTTGTCCGGCCCGCCCTGTTCGACCCGCAAACGGCCCTCGAACCCGAGCGCGAGACACATATACATGAATTCCAGCAGGTCGATATTGTTGGCCGGTTCCTTTTCGAGCCGTGCAAGAAGGTCGTAGAACCGGTCGCCGCCCACCGTTTCCCGGTGAAAGGTCCCGACCATGGATTGCAGGCCCCAGCTTGACTGGCCTCCCCAGGGCGTGTTCAGAACAACGTCATCCAGCGTGGCGCAGAGCGAATAGCGCGCGGCCTTCACCGTCTGTGCCGGGATGCCCGCCTGCAGCGCCCGGTTTTCGAAGGCGCGCACTTCGGACACCACGGATTGGCGCAGTTTGTCCGCATCCATGTGCTGCGCGCGGTTGCGAATTCGGCTGATCAGCGAGAAGAGCGGCGCGGCACAGGCGTTGAGCCGGTTCATCCCGGTCAGGACCTGTTCGACTTCCTGTTGCTGGGCGCGCGGCGTCGTGGCGTCTTGCGCTCCTGCTGCGGCGGGAATGCCGAACGTGTCGACCGGGGATGCCTGCGGTTCTGCAGGCGCGTGCTGGGCAGGCTGTTGAGGCGCTGCCGGCTGGCCGTAGACCGGCTGTTGCGGCGGCTGCGGTGACAGCGAGCGACGACCGCCCGGATTGGGCTTGATAACCGTTCTATCGGTGTCGTCCGGTTCGGCAAACGGGTCTTCGTCAGACATCGCAGCAGCCTCTTGTTAGCTGTTTCTGATCGCCCACAGCTCCATATCGAGGCCGGGGTATTGGCCGGACACATGCACGGCGATGCCGCCGGATGTTGTCATCTTGCCCCAGTACGGACTGTCGGAATCGAGTTCAAAATACACTTTACCTGCCTGGTAGGGCACCTGTCGCGGTGCGACTGGCAGGGGTCTCAATGTGATACCCGGAAGGGCCGAATTGACCAGCTGCCGGATTTCCTCCACCGGGCCGATCTTGGACTGTCCCGCGAAGTGACGACGGATGTCCTCGGCCGGAACTTCTGCCTTGACCGCCAGCACGAAGCCCGCCGTGGACAACAGCTTGCGATCGGCAATGAGGCCGACGCTGATGCCGTACTTGCGTTCTTCGAGGTTGATCAGCACAGCAGACTGTTCCAGCACCGCGCTCAGGTATTGCCGCAGGATACGGAACACCGGCAGAAAGGTCGCCGGTTGGTCGTCGTGTTTGTACGGCGGAAGCTTGGGCACTTCCTTGTTCTCGGCCATGAAGGACGCAAGCTCTCCGGCCAGAACAACGCAGGCGCGATAGACAGCTTCGGGATGCACGTTCTCGATGGTGGTGAAATGCCGGAACAGCGGCAGAGCCTTGTTCACCGTCATCAAGAGCAGAAAGTCCGAGATGTCCGCTGTCCCGCGGGCCGGACCACTTTCTGACAGACGCCCCGCCAAAGCAGTCATGCGGTGGGACAGCAACCCCTCGAGCTCGCTGACGAACCCGGCAAGCGGCGGCGCCGCGCGAATGTCGACGCAGCTTGGGATGAAGGCGCGGTCGAGCAGGATTTCCTTGTCCGGACGCACCTCGATGATGCGGGCAATCGGAATGGCGAGCATATCCGCAAGGTCATCCACTTCGAGCGCGAATTGCAGACGCAGCTTGCCCACGCCGATGGTCACGCCCTTCTTCACCGCGCCCATGACATCGGTGATCTCGATCTCTGCGGGCTTCAACCGGCTGGCGGAATTGCCCCGGTCTGACAGGTCAACCTCCGTGGCGCCCTGCCGCCGCTGCGGTATGGTCAAAACCACGACGCAATCCTTGATGTTCTCGGGCACTTCAAGCGAGGGCGGATGGTCTTCGGCCTGAGGCACGCGAAAAACAGTGCCATCCTGCGTCAGCCCGGCACAGGATTTGAGGGCGAACTTGCCGATTTTCAGCGCCTCGTCGTCGATTTCAAGTTCACTGAAGCCCCAGGCATACGGCGTCACACGGCGCGCCAGCCCTGCAACCAGCGCTTCTGTGTAACGATCAGCCTGCTGGAAATGGTGGGGCTGCAGGAACAGCCCCTCCGTCCACAGCACCTTGTTGTCCCAGGACACGTTCAACTTCTCCTATCGTCTGCGCGCAAACGCACGCCTATTTTAACTTGTCGAGCTGGTCCTTGTACGCGCGAGCGAATTCGCGGCTGAACAACTCGTGAAAATCATTTTCGGCCTGATCGGAAATCTGGGCATACACCTTTTCGTACACTTCCCAGTACCGGGCCTTCTTGCCTTTGAACATACTTCCGATTGCAGTGGATGTCTCGATCTGACCGGCCAAGACCTCTGGGTCGAGCTTGGCCAAGACGCCCTTGATCGCCGCTTCCATGCCTGTGACCATGGCGATTTCATGCGCCTTGATGTCATCAAGCGCCTGTTCGGTCGCTGTCTCGGGGCTCAGATATCCCTTGGCTTTCGGCTTGACCAATGCGGTCACTGCGTCGTCTTCGCTGAGCGAAAACTTCAGCGGGTTGTTCCCGCCCGACGCGATCATCGTCTGGTCGATCCGAAACTCCGATTTGATCGAGGTGCGCGTCATCAGGATCTCGCGCAGGCCCACGATCATGGTCCGCATCACCCGACCCATGCGCGTCATCGTCTTTTCAAGATCGGCTTCATCGACCACGAGGTCTTCCACGTCGAGCGCGGCCAGAAAGGCACGGGCAGCGGCCTGATTGCCGCCCGCGACAGGTGCAACAGGTTGGGGCGCATGTGCAGAAGGCTCCGCAGGCACCGAGGCCGGCGGTGTCGGCGCGGACGGAGGAACGTTTGTCACCTCCGGTTCCGCGATGGGCGGCTCTTTCGGTGGTGGCGCAGATGCCGCCGGTTCGGGCTCAAGCGGTGCTGGCGGTTCGGGTTCCAACGCAGCAGGCGGTTCGGGTTCCAAGGGTGCTGGCGGTTCAGCCGGAGCTTCGTCCTTCGGAGGAATTTCGTCATCCGTCGGCGCGAGGAAGTCATCCCAATCGTCGGGGATCAGTCCCGGACTGCTTTTGCCTGCGGGCGAAAAACTGTCGGTTACCGAGGGGTTGTGCATCGGCAGCGATGCACCCACTCCTTCGCGGCCATCTTTCGGCTTCTGAAAGAAAGCGTCCTCCTCTTCTCCCAATGGGGGAAGAAGATCATCGATCGGGTCGGTCGCGCTGATGCCTTTCGGCCCGGTGGGACCGCCCTCGGAGCCCAGAAGATCGTCAAGGAAATCCCCTTCGGGACCCGGATCATCGAGCAAAGCAAGCGGATCGGGCGCATTTGCGGCATTGCCGTGCGACAATCCCGATTGCTCCGGCTGACGCGGTATCAGGTCGTCAAGATCCGGCAGGTCCTGACCGATCTCCACCACGAGTTCATAGCCACCGGCCGAGAGAACATCACCGTTGTTGAGCGTCGTCGGTGTGCGCCCCAGCGGCACTTTCGAATAGTTCAAGAATGTCCCATTGGTCGAAAAGTCGACGATCACGACCTTGCCGTTGTGGTCTTCGATGACGAAATGGCTTTTCGACAGCATGCGGTCGGGATCCGGCAGCACCAGATCGTTGCCCGGCCCCCGCCCTACAGTGAGGCTGCCGCCTTTCATTTGAACCGGACGGCCATCACCCGGCACCATGCCGGAAGACTGGAATTTCAGGGTCACCGTCATCACTGGCGGTCAGCCTCCTACAAGCACAGTAAATTCACCCTTCACGATCACCCCGCCGCAGAGGACATTGTCGCCAATGCGCGCCGCAGGCAGCTTACCGATGAGCACGGTCGCAGACCCTTTGAGGATCGGGTGCGGAAAGGCCGGATTGGTCATGTCCGTCAACCGCGCCGCTGGAAGCTTACCGACAAGAACGGTGGGGCAGCATGGCGTAAAAATCGGGATGCCCGGAACAGGAATCGGCACAGGCGGAGCCGGAGGCGGAGCGGGCGTAAAGCACGCATGAAAGTCGAACATTCTGGCCTGCGGCGGTCCCGGCATCTAGACGCCCTCTCCCTTTTCCTTGCGCTTCCCGTTGCCACCTCGCCCGATATCAATAGCGCGGTCAATAAGCTCTTGAATATATGCGTCGAAATCGTCTTCGCGCGTTGCAATTGCCTCGACATTCATGGCGAATGCCGCGATCGAAGATGCTCCGGGTGGCGCGGGAACCTGAGCCATATCGCCTGTACCGAGTGTCCCATCCGAATACTGAACAGCCGTGGCACAGTGAACGGTCACATCGTCCGAGTCCGCATGCTCGGTAGCATCGATGGCACTTGTTCGGGTCTCATCACCGGGGCGGAACACCCAAGCCTCAGCCGCCTGCAAAGACGGTGTTTGATTTTCAACTCCAACACCCACGATATCACGGGCAGCCAGACAAGCCCACCAAACCCGTTCGCGTGGCGGGAGGGCAATCGACAAAAGACGCAGCAGATCGACATTCGCGTCCTTGGAGTCAAGCTCTGTGAGCACTTCCTCTATCGATGCGCTGGCGGGTGCGTCGAGGCGCGTTTCCAGCTTCACGTTGGCCTGCGCCAAAAGCTTGGCCGCTGGTTCTGCGGGAATTTTCGTGAGGTCGGAAAAACGGCCTGCCATGACATATCCCTCAGTTGATCATCACGATGCCGCCTTTGAGCGTCAGCACCGCATCGCCTTTGACCGTTGTCATCGGACTGTTTACATCGGCTTTCATGTCCGCCTTAACGGTGATCATCGGACTCTTGATATTGATTGACTTGGGGTCCATCTTGATCGTCGACCCGCCCACCTTGAGTTCGATGGATTTCATGGCGGTGATGGTGATTTTGCCCATCTTCACGTCAACGCTCAGATCGCCCTGTTTGACCAAAGTGCTGCGATCGCCCGTATTGACGGTTTCTGACAGATCTTTGTGGACTGTCGTGCTCAGGCTTCCGGGATCCTTCTTCTCGAGTCCGACAGTGATGGTGGAATCGTTCTTCACGATCTGCTCATAATCCTTCTCGGATTGGAACCGGACCAGTTCATCGTCCTTCTTGTCCTCGAACATCAGTTCGTTGAAACCGCCGCCGCCTTTCGAACTGTTGGTCTTGACGCCGGACTGGGTCTTGTTTTCCGGCAACCCGTAGGGCGGCATGGTCATATCGTTGTAAAGCATTCCAATACACAGTGGGCGGTCGGGATCCCCCTCTTCGAAGCTGATCACAACCTCCTGACCGATCCGCGGGACGGCGATCATCCCCCAGTTCTTGCCAGTCCAAGGCATCATCGTGCGGACCCAGCAAGACGAGTAATCATTTTTTTTGCCGTCCCGATCCCAGTGGAACTGAACGCGGATCCGGCCATACTTGTCGGTGTGGATCTCCTCGCCGCTCGGACCGACGACCAAGGCGGTATGGATGCCCCCCACCTTGGGCCATGGCGTAGAGAGCGGCGCCCGATATTGCGTGTCTGCCGCGTCCATACCCAGAAAGTCGACATGATAAGCCGCCTTGGGCGAATGCGGCAGACCGATCTGCGAAAACACGTAATCCGCCTCGCTTTCGATCATGTCCTCGAACAGTTCCTGCTGAACGATGTGGTGGACACATTCGAGGAGAAGAACTTTTTTCGGCTCACCTTTGGTTCTCGGAAGGTCCGCGATCTGGAACAGATATCCCGCGCACATGTTGATCGCATCAGAGACACCCGTAACGGCGTGCTGCGGCACGGCTTCCGCCTCCATCCGCACGCGGGCCCGATGTTCGCCAAGACCGGCGTCCCGGAAATGGCCCGGGTAGTCGTAGCGTTCGTTCTTGTCGACCAGATACGCCTTCTTGCGACCCGTCTTGTTGTTCGACGTCAGGGTCGCCGTCGATGTCTCGAAATTGTAGTCGTCGAGGACGACCTTGCCGCTGCGCACTTTTTGCTGCGCGCCCCATGAATAAACAAAGGGCTCATCGACCGCGAGGGTGGAGCGCAGCGTATACGGGCGGAACGAGATGGTCGACGGCTGGGCGATACTGACGTGCCGGGCCATGTCATCGACCAGTACCATCTGCTCCGTCGTGGGCGTCTGGTCGAAATAGTAGTAGATGCCTTCTTCCTGCATCAGCCGGTCGATGAAATCCAGATCGGTCTCCCGGTACTGAACGCAGTACTCCCTCGGCTGGTACGAGTGCGAGAGCATGACCTTGATGTGGCCAGAGAAACCATATTCGCCGAGCACGGCCTGAATGATATCAACGACGGTCATGTCCTGAAAAATACGCAGGTCCGTGCGCCGGGTCAGGAACCACAACCAGGAGCGGACTTCGGCCTTGAAAAGCCCGCCGTCATCAAAGAACGACACGAATTCAGCCGAAATGCACGTTCCCCGGAACCATCGCTTCTTGGTGCCGTCTGCGCTTTCGGCCACGAGATGCATGCTGTTTCCGACAATGTCCTCAAGGGCCAATTCCACGTTCTTGCAGAAAAAATTCACTTCGATGGACGGGATGTCGCTGACGCGTTCGGTCACGGTTGCCGAAATCGGCAACAGCTTCTTGTCCTTGCAGCTTCCTTCAAGACGCAAAGGGAATTTCGAAGGATCGTTCTTCTTGAACATCTTGGTCTCTCCTTCAGTTCAGGCAGAGCCTAGCGCATGGCCCCGAGGCTGGCCAAGGCTTGGTAGGGCAGCCTCGGGAACAAAATCATCTTGTGGTCTCAATCGAACGCATAGGTGAACTCGCTGTCCTTCACGTCGATGGCCACTTTCGACACGCTCTTGCCCTCCATCATGCGGCGCAGGAATTCGCCCGAGATATCGGGAAGCATCGTATTGGTCACGATGGCGTCGATCATACGGCCTCCGGACTCGAGTTCCTGACACCGATCTACGATCGTATCGACCACGGCGTCGGAATATTCGAACGGCACACCATGCGCTTCGTTCACGCGCTTCTTGATACGGTCCAGCTGCAGACGGGTGATCTTGCCGATCATGTCCGGGTTGAGAGGATAGTACGGGATCGTGACCAATCGGCCAAGCAGCGCGGCCGGGAAGATCTTGAGAAGCGGATCGCGCAGCGCCTTGGCGATGCCTTCGGGTTCCGGCATCAGGTCGGGATCCGAGCACATATCCATGATCAGGTCCGACCCCGCGTTCGACGTGAGCAGGATCAGCGTGTTCTTGAAGTCGATCAGACGGCCTTCACCATCCTCCATGATGCCCTTGTCGAACACCTGGAAAAACACCTCGTGCACGTCCGGGTGCGCCTTTTCCACTTCGTCCAGAAGCACGACGGAATAGGGTTTGCGCCGCACCGCTTCGGTCAGGACACCACCTTCGCCATAGCCCACATAGCCCGGAGGCGCGCCCTTCAGGCTGCTGACGGTGTGCGCTTCCTGGTATTCCGACATGTTGATGGTGATGACATTCTGTTCGCCACCATACAGCACCTCGGCCAGGGCAAGGGCGGTTTCGGTCTTGCCGACGCCGCTGGTACCGGCCAGCAGGAACACCCCGATGGGCTTGTTCGGGTTGTCGAGTGCCGCGCGGCTGGTCTGAATGCGCTTTGCGATCATTTCCATCGCGTGGTCCTGACCAATGACACGTTTGGCCAAATGATCCTTGAGGTTCAGGACCGTCTGCAGTTCATCGCTCATCATGCGGCCAACCGGGATACCCGTCCAGTCACCGACGACGCTGGCCACGGCCTGTTCGTCGACAATAGGCAGGATCAACGGGTTCTCGCCCTGCAACGTGGTCAGTTCCGCGTTCTTGGCGCGAAGCTGTGTCAGCAGTTCGGCCCGTTCCTCTGCGGTCATCGGGCTTTTCTCGGCGGCGGCTTCGCCGGCGGCATCTGGCGTATCCACCGGAGCGCCCCCTTCGCGCAGCTTGGCGCGCAGGTCGAGGATCTCGGTCACGATGGCTTTTTCCGCCTCCCACCGCTTGTCGAGTTCCGCAAGCCGCGCCTCTTCCTCGTCCTTGAGCGCCTGGATGGTCTCGCGACGGGCGCCTACATCCATGCCTGCGGTCTCATCGCGGCCAATGATCTCGAGTTCCGTTGTCAGGGCGTCGATCCGTTTGCGGCTGTCGTCCACCTCGGCAGGCACGGCGTGCTGGCTGACGGCGACGCGGGCGCAGGCGGTATCGAGAACGCTGACAGACTTGTCCGGCAACTGGCGCGCCGGGATATAGCGGGCCGACAACGACACGGCGGCTTCGATCCCTTCGTCCAGCACCTGAACCTTGTGGTGGTTTTCCAGCATCGACGCGATGCCGCGCATCATCATGATGGCCTTGGGGATGCTGGGTTCGTCGACCTGCACCACCTGGAAGCGCCGGGTCAGAGCCGGGTCCTTTTCGATGTGCTTCTTGTATTCTGCCCATGTGGTCGCACCGATGGTGCGCAGCGTGCCCCGCGCCAGCGCAGGTTTGAGCAGGTTGGCGGCGTCTCCGGTTCCAGCCGCGCCCCCTGCCCCGACAAGCGTGTGTGTTTCATCGACGAACATGATGATCGGCACGGTCGAGGCCTGAACCTCGTCGATCACCTGACGCAGGCGGTTTTCGAACTCGCCCTTCATCGACGCGCCAGCCTGCAAGAGGCCGACATCCAGCGCCAGCAACCGCGCCTCACGCAGCGCGGGCGGCACATCGCCACGCGCAATCCGCAGGGCAAAGCCTTCGACAACTGCGGTCTTGCCGACCCCTGCCTCCCCGGTGAGGATCGGGTTATTCTGACGACGGCGCATCAGCACGTCGACGATCTGGCGGATTTCCTCGTCACGGCCGACAATCGGGTCGATCTCGCCGTTCCGCGCCTGTTCAGTTAGGTCGGTGCAATACTGGTTCAGCGCTTCCTGTTTGCCCATCGCACCGGGCGCCATCGCGCCCGACGCTTCGCCGGGCACGGCGCCACCACCGGTCTGCGACCCATCCTGCGGGCGCAGATGATCCTCGACGGATCCATCCGTGACCTTGTGGAAGTTGTCTGACAGATCGTCCGCGCCGACCTTGGAAAACTCCTTGGAGATGTTCATCAGGATCGACCGCAATTCCGGCGTCTTGAGCATCCCGAGGATCAAATGGCCGGTCCGCACCTGGTTGGAGTTGTACAGCAGCGACCCGTAAACCCACGCCCGCTCCATCGCGTCCTGCAAGTGCGAACTCAAATCCGAGATCGAACTTGCACCACGCGGCAGCGCATCCAACGCACGTGTCATATCAGCGGACAGCTTGCCGGGGTCGATGTCGTAGTGCTGGATGATCTTCTGCACATCGGAATTGTCGACCTGAACCAACTGGGCCAGCCAGTGGATGATTTCGACATAAGGGTTGCCCCGCATCTTGCAGAACACTGTGGCCCCTTCGACGGCTTGGTACCCGACCTTGTTGAGCTTGCCAAAAAGGGCAACGCGGCTGATTTCTGTCATACTCACTCTCCTTCGCCCATGCGCGAAATGGTTTCTTCTAAGCCGCGAGGGCCTCTTTCAATGGAACATCAGTCAAAGGTGTCATGTACAAATCGGCGACTTCGTCAGGATGGTCTTCGGAACCGATCCAGCTTGTCAGACCAAGCTGCGTGGTCGCCCCCAATTGCGCCTGCGGCACGTCCTTGCCGTGAAGGACAAGGTTCACATCCCAATCCAGCTGATCGCCCACGTAGTTGCGCACGATGGCGCGCAGTCGGATCTGGGCCGGCGTGCCCGGCAGGAACCGTTTGTAGTCCTCGAGCGACAGCGGCCCGATCCGCAGTCGGAACTTGGCGGAATGCGACCAGACCCGCTCGCCGATGCAGGTGGTTTGCCCCAAGCCGCCGAGTCCGCCCAGCTGCCAGCGGTCATCGGGTTCGAGCATGAGCCAATCCCCGACGAATTCCTCGATTCGCACCTCGGCGGCGAAAAAGCCCTTGAGAATGGACACGAGGCCTTCCGCGTTCTTCGGTGCCGCCGACAACAGACCGGCAAAATGACGTTTGGCCAGATCGGGCATCGCATCCCGATCCCGCATGTTCTCGCCCATGAAACCGGCCAGAGCGCCGATCTTGTTTTCGAGCTCGGTGTTTTCGCCCCTGTCGAACGCGGGTGCTGGTTGCCCCCGGACCCAGGCGCGGTAGAGCAGTTCCATCAACCGATGCATCAGCATGTCGGTGAAGGCCACGAGGGTGGTGTCCCGGTGGTTTGACTTACGGCCCCGGGCGTATTCCGTCAGGTGCAGCGGCAGCGGACCATGCGCTCCGTAGAGGCCGAAAAACAGGTTCTTGAGCTTGGCCGGCGCATCGGCAGTTTGCGCCTCGAAGGAATGGATCGTGGACTTCGGAAACGCCAGTTCCGGCTCCTGGCCGAAACGCACCTTTTCCTGACGCGGCCGCCGGGCCGTTCCAAAACGGGGCTGATCTGCAAAATGCGCCTCGAGAACGCGCATCGCGAAGAAGATATGATGAGATTGGGGATCGCGGACCAGACGCTCGAAGTGGGTCAGATCACGCGGTTCGCCCCCATCTTGGGTGCCCATCGCGCAATCTCTCCTCTTTGCTGGGTTTTCAAAACGGTTTCGGTAAAACTGTTGATCGTGGAATACTTGCGGAAGAACCTTTCAAGCACCGACCCGATCGTATAGATTGAGCTGCCTTCGAACAGGCTTTCATCCATGAGTATCGTAATTTCGAGTCCCCGTACCGCCGTGGACAACACCCCGTCATGGATGCGCCGCACGATGGGACGCGTGGTCACCGAGATGATGCCCTCAAGCTGGCGCTTCATCGCGTTGTCGCCGATCGGCGTATAAAGCCCGACCAATTCGCGCAGCGCGGCCGCACCTCCACCCGGGGACTGTGTCTCATCGGAAATGGACAGGTAGTTCAGGCTCAAATGGCTGACCGCGCGCCAGGCGGCATCCCCTTGCGCAATGCAGGGCCGGGGTTTGGTCGGGCCGATCAGGGTGCGGATCGTGGCAACCGGCCCTCCATCCGGCAGGTGAAACACATTGTCGACGCCGGTTGGAAGCAGCATCGGCAAATCGCGGTTCGTCACCATGGCTTCGACGGCCAGCTGGGTAAGATCATCAGGATAAGGGGCCTCGTTCGCGTCCACGACAGACAGGTAACTTTCCGAACCGAGGTAATTCGTGCGCAAGCCCCGCAGGGCTTCGCTTTCGCTGCGCTGACGCAGGTGGCGTTTGTGCGTGTAATAGGCCGAACCGACACCCCCGACCGCCGTGAATTCATCTGAGGAATAGAACGCTTTCAGCGGCAGATCATCCTTGCCCTCCGTCCGTATGCCCCGGACGCTGCTGATTGCATAGATCTCGAAATCCTTTGGCGCCGTGCGGTCCGCGACGACATGATATTCGGTGACACGATGCGTGATCGGGACCCTGTCGCAGCGCTTGGGGAAAAGATTGATTGCCGGAACGCAATTCAGCTTGAACGCATCCGGTGTGATGTTGGGCGCGATTTCGGGCCTGTTGTCGCGCAGAAGAAAATAGAGATCGACGCTGTCACCCGTGGTGCGCTGCAACGGCGCTCCCAGTCCCGACACCTCGATAAAGAGGTTTCGCTCGGGCATGGCGAAATATTCCTGCAAGAGCCGGTAGCCGTCGAAAGACGGTCGCGGCGTCGGCAGAAGCGCTTCTTCGGGTTCCAGCCCGCGCGACACCACCGGTTTCGTCAGCGGCACGACCCAGTCATCCCGACGGTCCACGGACCGTGCCACGATCATCGCGGGATTGGCGCACAACATCTCGAACAGCGTCCAGCAGATGCTGACCTGCCCGCCAAGGAAAAAGGTGAGCCGATCCAGCGGCAACTCCTTGATCGGCATGCCGCCATGTCGGGTCAGGCGCAATCTCACGGCGGCCCGCGCCTTGGGGTCCCGCGCGACACCAGCCGCGACAAGCGCGCCACGGCCGTCGATATATTCGGCTTCGGAGACCTGAACGGGCCAAAGCTCCAGATCGGTCGATGTACGGAACTGACACGCCTTTTGCGCACCGGGAACCGGCTTGGACCGAAGGACTGTCAGGCGCGGCAGGGTATATCCCGCAGCCAGATCGGCGTTTTCCATGTCCGGCGACAACTCGGCGATCATCATCGACGGTGTCGGCGCCAGGAAATGAGGGAACACGACGTCCAGCAGGTGACTGGTGAAGGCCGGATATTGCAGATCCAACTCAAGCTGCACGCGGGCCGTCAGGAAAGCCGTGCCTTCAAGCAGCCGTTCGACATAGGGATCAAGGACCTCCAGCCCATCCATCCCGAGGCGTGCCGCGATTTTCGGATAGCTCTGGGCGAACTCGGCCCCCATCTCGCGGAGGAACGCAAGCTCGGTTTCGTAGTGTCTGAGCAGTCGGGTATCCACGCGCGCTTATCCCGTTTGCTCGAGCGACACATGCCCGGTTGTCGTGTCGAACTGGCTGCGCAGATACAATTCAGTGGGCACAGGTTCGGCCCACATGTCCGCGATTATGTCGAAGACAATCACTGCTTCGCGGTCATCATCTCCGGTGCGGCTGACCACGGTGAGCGTGCCGTCGATCAGCCGGGGCTCGAAAAGCTCGACCGCTTTGCGGATTGCATCGCGAACGGCATTCGCCCGCTGCCTGTTGGCAAAATCACCCGTTGAATCCGGAACGCCGTAATTCACGACAGAGCGCGCCACATTCGGGAAGAGTTCACGATCGATCTCCGTGTCGAGATTGCCGGTATTGAGAAGCCAGGCCAGATCGCGCTGAATGATCTCGCGCAGTTTTCGAATGTCGATGACACGATCAGAGGGATTTTCCGATGTGTTCCCGGGGTTTTCATCTGTCAGGCGGTCAAGAATGGACGGCTGCAGCCGGTCTGTCAGTGTGCGGTCAGCCATCAACCCCGACCTCGCCATCGGCAGCGACCGACACCGGGGCAAACTGGAAATTCCGCGTATCCATCAGAGACACTTCGGCCTGATCCGTTGCCAGCAGACGCTGCCCAAGTCCGGCAAATGTGTCACTGCCAAGGTCTTCCCATTCGGTCACGCGGGACAGCTTCATCGCGTCGTTGCCACGTTCTGCGGTCCCGGCATAGCGCGTCGGGATAAGCCCGACGAGTTCACCACCATTCTTCAATGTCAGGCTGGCGGCCGTCCAGACCGTGTCCCGCAAATCCTGCGGCGGGTCGATCCGAAGACTCGACAGCACGTTGAACGGCATCCAGAAATATTTTCCGTTGATGATGATCTCGAGCACCGGACCAAGCCGCATATCGGCATCTGCAATCCACTCGAAATCCTGCTCATCAAGGCTCCCCGAGGTCGTTGGCGCCTTCTCGAACGCCTCTTCGCGCAATTCGGCGGCACGGTCAGGTTTGCCCTGCGCGAGCGCCTTGAGCCCCTGGGCCAGCAAGGCGACCCAATCCTGCGGTTCGCCAAAGATCAACGGGTCCTTGTCGCCCGCGAACACCTTTTCGCGGAAAACCTCGCAGATGATGGCCTCGCGATAGGTCTGCGCCATGGGCAAGGCGGCCTCATCCAACTGCGCCGACAGCTTGAGCTGTGCCACCGCACGCTTCCAGTCGCCCATCACACACAGCAACTGAAACAGGAAAATCCGCAGTTTGGCGTCGTCCGGTTTGGCCCGGACGGCGTCTTGCAAGCTCGCCAGTGCACCGGACAGATCGCCGGCTTTCAACAGGTCTGTAGCGGTATTCTGCACAGGCGAGCTCCTTGTCTTTGCGCCTTCGGTAACTCAGGACATCCGAAACCCGGATTAGAATTTCTCGTCCTGAGCCGCGATATCGTACTTCATTTCCGGCTTGGCACCTTCGGCACCGTCCGGCTTCTGTTCGATATACTTCATGTGGAACGAACCGAAGTTCAGCGTCACGTTCTCCGTGAAACGATCTTCGCCGCCCGAGCCACCTGTGGACACGCTTGTCACGATGATATCTTTGATATCGATCGTGAAATATTCCATTTGCTTACCACCGGCCTTTCGGCAAATCAGTTTGCCGGTGGGGATGTGTTTGCCGTTCGCGGCATGCTGGAACAGGACCGGCGAGGATTTGTCGATCCATTTGGTGACAGAAATATCCTGAAAATTGGCGCGGCCGGCACCGCTGCCGCTGCCCATATGGGTGGTGCCGGAGTTGCTGACGCCCCAAGACCATGCAAGAATGTCGATCTTGTCTTTGTGCGTCTTGTCCTGAGACTCTCCTTTAATGCCGTTCAATTCCAAATATACATCTACGGCCATCACGATACTCCTTTCGAAAATTATGCGGTACGATCCGCGCTGGTGAGATTGGTTTCATGCGTGGCAGGGGCCCCACCACGCACAGTTTTATTGCTTCTCGGCCGGCAGTTTCGAGACCAGTCGGAGCGAAACGGAAAGACCTTCCAACTGGTAATGCGGTCGAAGAAAGAACTGGGACTTGTAGTAGCCCGGGTTCTCAGGATCGGCTTGAACCTGCACTTCGGCAGCCGCCAATGGCTTTTCAGCCTTTGTGCGTTCCGAAGACAGCTCCGGGTTCGCATCCACGTAGTTGCCGATCCAGTTGTTCAGCCACTGCTCCATATCATCACGCTCTTTGAACGATCCGATTTTGTCCCGAACCATGCATTTCAGGTAGTGGGCAAAGCGGCAGGTCGCGAAAAGATAGGGCAAACGAGCGCCAAGGTTGGCGTTCGCCGTTGCATCCGGGTCATCATAGACCGCAGGCTTGTGCAGTGACTGCGCGCCGATGAACGAGGCCTGATCGGTGTTCTTGCGGTGCAGCAGCGGCATCAGACCCGCCTTCGCCAACTCCGCCTCGCGGCGGTCGCCGATTGTGACTTCGGTCGGACACTTCATGTCCACACCGCCATCATCCGTCGGGAATGTATGGGTCGGCAGTCCTTCGATGGTGCCACCGGATTCAACGCCGCGGATACGGCTGCACCAGCCATATTCCTTGAACGATCGGTTGATGTTGAACGCCATCCCGTAGGCCGCGTTCACCCATGCGAACTTGCTCGAGTCACCATCACCGGTTTCTTCTTCGAAGGCGAATTCTTCAACCGGATTGGACTTGGCCCCATAGGGCTGACGTCCAAGGAACCGAGGCATGGCCAGACCGATATAGCGGCTGTCCTCGCTGTCGCGCAATCCGCGCCAGCCCGCATATTCCGGTGTCTGGAAGATCTTGGTGAGATCCCGCGGGTTCGCCAGTTCGCTCCAGCTTTCGAAGTTCATCAGCGACGGCGCTGCCGCAGAAATGAACGGCGCGTGGGCGGCCGCACCGATCTTCGCCATTTCGCCCAACAGCTCGACATCGGGCGGAGTGTGGTCGAAATAGTAGTCGCCCACGAGGCAGCCATAGGGTTCGCCACCGATCTGGTCGTATTCCTCGCCGTAGAGCTTCTTGAAGATCGGGGACTGGTCCCAAGCCGTTCCCTTGAACTTGCGCACCGTCTTGTGCAGGTCCTTCTTCGAGATGTTGAGAACGCGGATCTTCAGCATCTCGTCGGTTTCGGTGTTGTTCACCAGGAAGTGCAGACCACGCCACGCGCTTTCCAGCTGCTGGTATTCATCGTGGTGGATGATCTGGTTGATCTGTTCCGAGAGCTTGCGGTCAATCTCGGCCACCATCGCCTCGAGCGACAGCAGCACGTCATCGGAAATCAGGCTGGCGTTTTCCAGAGCCTGTTGCGCCAATGTCTGCACCGCTGTCTCGACCGCTGATTTGGCCGAATCTGTCCGCGGCTTGAATTCCTTCTGAAGCAGGCTGGCAAAGTCGGACTCAGCGGTTTCGGTTGCGCCGCCTTCAACCTGCGCTTCTGTAGCTTGTTCTGCCATCTCTTATCCCTCGTCCTTCGCAGCATCATCCCCGTCGGTCGGTGCGGCTTGCGCCGCCAGCGACTTCAGGAGCGCCGGATCGTTCATCGTCTTGGCGATCAGTTCTTCCGCACCAGGCTTGCCGTCCATGTAGGTCATCAGGTTGGACAGCTCGTTGCGCGCCTCCAACAGCTTGCGCAGCGGTTCGACCTGCTTGGCGATCGCGCCCGGAGAGAAATCATCCATGCTCTCGAATGTTACATCGACGGACAGATTGCCCTCACCGGTCAGCGTGTTCGGCACCGAGAACGCGACGCGGGGTTTCATCGCCTTCATGCGGTCATCGAAGTTGTCGACATCGATCTCGAGGAACTTGCGGTCGGCGATATTGGGCTGTTCGACTTCCGATTTGCCGGCGAGGTCGGACATGACCCCCATGACAAACGGGAGCTGCACCTTCTTCTCCGAGCCATAGAGTTCAACATCATATTCGATCTGAACCCTCGGTGCGCGGTTTCGCGCAATGAACTTCTGTGAACTGGACATATCATTTCCCCATCTGTTGTTCGCGTTTCTTGATCTTTACTTTCCCAGAGCGCCGCGTCGCATCGGCATCACCAAGAGCTGTCGCTGGACTCACTCTCTTCTTCCTCACTCACACCACCGACAAGCCGAACATTCGCAGCCCCCTCGGGCGCGAGGTCCTTGATGATTTCCATGAATTCAGCGCCAACCAGCCGCTTGGCACGCTTGAGCAGGATCGGCAGCGGGCTCGAGGGCTCGTGCCGCGCATAATAGTCCATGATCCTGTCCAGCGCGGCAGTCACGTCGGCGCGGGTCTCGATCACGCCGGGCACACCACCGGAGCGCGCCGCAGGTTGTGCACCGGCAACCGGACCGTCGGCGGCAGCATCCACTGACTCGTCGACCGCATCGTCGCTCTGAACGTATTTTGCGAGCGTTTTGACGATCTTGTTGAGAAGCTGCTGGAGGTCGTCCAGCGACGGTCCATAACCCGGTGTCTTCTCCAGAAACACGGCATCAATCGCGTTCACGTCGTCAAGCGCCGACTTGGCTGCGGTGTAAAAGGCTTCGAGTTCCTCGTCCGCCGTGTCCGTGAACGCCGCGTCGATCTCGCTCGACGATTTCACCGTTTCGTCTTCGGCCGCCTCCGCCTCGCCATTGAGAATGTCGATGTCGCGGATTGTGACACGCCCCATCACCCGACTGTTGGTGAGATACGCAGCCCTGCGAAGACTGCGCACGACGGTGCTACGACCTCCCAAACCGCTCACCGCGTTGATCCGCATCATCGGATCATTGTCGTCCTCTTCATCCAACTGCGGATGGCACGTGTCCCAATACTCTTCGAGGCAGCCACGAATATAAGCCGTGACCTCGGCGAACCCCACCAAGCCTCTGAGACGCACTTCACAATCGGCAAGATAGACCGCTGCGCGGATATCGTGGCTCCGCTCGAGAACCACCCGTGCCTTGCTTGCGAGGTCCTTGTAGTCGGGATCGCTGCCAGCAACGATCTCTGCTCCGGCCTGACGCTCTTCCTCCGGCTGACCAGCCAGTTCCATCGCGATAAAATCCGGATCATACTCCAAATTCTCGCCGCTCGGCGCGTCATCTCCGTGTGATTTGAGCATGTCCGACACGTTTGCCGCCTTTGCCAAGTGTTTAAAAGTAAATAAAAAAAACCGAAATTCGGTATATCAACTATGGGGAGGTTATCAAGTCTTCGTCAAAAATCCAGCACAAGAATGTGACCTTGGGTAAATTTCTTTGCACAGCGCCGGGCATGGTCAGGCCATTGTCGTCCTGTCCTCGAGCGCGACCGCAGTTCATGAAACCCTACGCGTCGAAAGAGCCTGCTCCTCGTCAGATAAGGGGCTTGTGGCGGGTAAGCTCATAGCCTGACAGACGTGATGCCGCGAGCAGTGGCTCCCAGACCGTCGGCGGATGCCGTGCCTCGGCAGCAACCACCGCAACACCGGTCTGTTCAGCCTTGCGGCGCCACTGGTCCGCTTGTTTCTGCGATGACTTCGCAAGGTACACCGACCCCGCGACACGACCGCAGCCAAGCTGCGCGAAGCGTGCCTCGAACCCGACATAAGGCGCAATCAGAACCGCGCCCGGGCGCGCCTGTTCGACGATCCGATGCTCCATGCGTTCAAGCGCCTCGGGATCCTGAATGGGACGGTAGAAGTAGATCACGTCATACGCGCCGTACTGGTCAAAGGTCAGTGCATCCGCCTGAAAGGCTGCACAATCCGTGACACTGGCCGCCGTGAGCAGTTTCTGTGCTGCATCGACGTAGCTTTGTTGGAAATCGAGCCCGTCCGCTTGCAGAAAATACCGCCGCGCCGACAAGACCTTCAACCCGCCGCCACATCCGACATCGAGAAAGCGCAACGTTTTCGTCTGACCTTGCGCCAGCAGAACGCGATAGGCCGCGTGGAGGTGTTGATGAAAGAAGCTGTTGGCCAATGCGATGTCAGGGAAATACCCGTTATCGCGCGCCTCCTCAGACTGATCTTCCGGATTGAGAACCGCGTGCAGCCAATTGAAGACGGCGTCGCTGGCCGTGACCTGCGACATGGTCAAATCGCTCCGGCGCAGATCGTAAAGAGGTATTCGCTTGCGGCGTCGGTTGATCTGGGACTGCACCAGTTCGCGCATCAACGTCCATTGGTTCAGCTCCACCCGCAAGAGGTTTGCGCGGGAACTCGCAACGCCCCATTCGCGACGAAGGCTGACAAGCGCATCGCGGTCCCGGACAGCGTTTTCCAATGACATCTGAGTGTTCTTGAACTGCGCCAGAAAGCCCGTGTAATCCCGCACCAAACCGTCGATCCGCACGCAGATTGCTTCGGCACGGGGCGCGTTCATCTTCTCGCGAAGCATGACCTCTTTTGAGATTTCTTCGACCTGAGCGCGCAGCTTTTCCCGGAAGGTCTGCAGCTCGGAAAGCGCGCTGTCCGGGGTTTCGAACACTTCAAACATGTCAGTCCTGTCCAATCCAATCTGAAAATTTTGGCCCCGGCTCTGATCCAGACAGAAGCTGCACCCTGCACCGGGAATAATCGCCTCCATCATTGTCGGATCATGTCTGCCAGACAAATGGTTTTCAGTCTCACCCGGCACGACGGCGCTGACCGGCGCCGCCAGGAACTCGAGCCTGCACCAGATCGCGGGCTTGACCGAATGACCGACTCGGCGTTTGCTTGCGGACAGGAAAGCCAACGGTCAGGGCACTGCTGAACATCGCCGCGTATTCTAGATAAATCATTTGAAACAACGCCCTACACACGCAACCTGACCCGACAAATGAACAGAACAGGTCCTGGCGCAACCAGGTCATATTTCGGGAGGCCACTGTGAACAAAATCCAAACCTGGCTGTCGGCGGTGTCGTTTGGCCTGCTGGCCTCGGTTGCGTCAGCGCAATCCGGATCGCTGTCCGTCGAACTCAACAAGTTCGAACCCGGAGACCCGAGCGGGTGCCAGGCCTACTTCCTGTTCCGAAATGGAACCGGCAAGAGTTTCGAGGGCTTCGAGATGAGCCTCGCCATCCTTGACGGCAACGGCGTGATCGACCGCCTCCTGTCCATCGACGCGGCCCCTCTGCCCGTTCAGCGCACAACCCTGAAGCTGTTTGCCATTCCCGAAATCGCATGTACGGATATTTCCGAGATCGTTCTGCATGACATGCCGGTCTGCAAGCCGCAGAACGAGGACAATACCGACTGCTTCGAGTTTCTCGAGTTGGGCAGCAAGACCGACGCCGCGCTGGTGAAGTGACGTGTCGGACGCATTTGCGAATATCGGAACCGGCGGGCCGATCATTCTGCTCCTCGCCGTCATGTCGGTGTTTTCACTGGCGCTGATCATCTACAAGATCGTCCAGCTGTCCCCGGTGCTGAAAGGCGCTGCCACCCGCGACGCCGCCCTTGCGAGCTTTGAAGCCGGCAACCCCGAAGACGCGCGACGCCAGGCCGAAACGGGCACCGCGCCAGCCGACCGCGTTCTTGCCTTTGCGATTCAGTCGCTTGAAAAGGGTCGGTCCGGCCCGGCCCTGATGACCGAACTCATGCGGCGCGGCAACGAAGAGCTGGCGCGCATGAACAGCCACATCCGCGTGCTGGAACTGATTGCGATGATTTCCCCGCTCCTTGGCCTCTTGGGCACGGTTCTGGGAATGATTCAATCCTTCCAGGAGCTTGAAATGGCCGAAGGTGCTGCAAACGCCTCTGTCCTTGCGGGCGGGATTTGGCAGGCGCTGCTGACCACGGCCGCAGGACTTCTCGTGGCCATTCCCGCAGCGGTCGGGGCTTCGTTGCTGTCCGGGCGCGCCGAACGCGGCGCACAGCTGATCGAAGGGGCCATCTCGCAACTGATGCTGATCGCGGATCAGCCTCGCAAATAGGGGCGCGGCATGCATGACCCCGGCACGACACTCAGCCTGACGCGCCCAAAGCCTCCGAAGGCGTTGATCTCGCTTGTGCCGATGATCGACGTCATGCTGATCCTGCTGGTGTTCTTCATGGTCACATCGACCTATCTCAACCTCGACATGATCCCTGCCGTCAAACGCGGCGACGACTTGCCTCAGACCGCTGCACCGTCTCAGGGCGCTGGTGGTGCAGCCCTTCTGATCCGGATCGGAGCAGACGGCATCCCAACCGTTCGGGGCGCCGGGCTGGACCTCCCGGCCCTGGAAACGGTGTTCCGCACGCGATTGACCGAGGCACCCGAACTGCAGGTTCTCCTGTTGCCGTCGGGGGCAGCAGACATGCAGGCGCTGGTTTCGGTCATGGATGTGGCAACACGGTCCGGCGTGACGAATCTCCGGGTGGTCCGGCTGGAGGTTGCGGAATGAGACTGTCGCGTCCCGTCACCAAGCAACCCCCAGAGACCATCGTTGCCCTGATCGACGTGGTGTTCTTCCTCTTGGTCTTCTTCATGCTGATCGGTCGGATGGATGCAACCGCACCGTTCGATGTCAGCCCACCCACGGCCACAACCGGGGCCGACATGCCATCGGGCGGGATCACAGTATCGGTCTCGGACAAGGGTGATCTTGCCGTCGATGGCGTGGTCGTCGACGACACCGCGCTTGATGCCACCTTGTCGGCCCGGATCACGGATGCACCGGACACGCTGGTCCGCATCAATGCCCATCGCGCAACCGAACTGCGCCACGTCTTGCCCCTGGTCGGCCGGATCGAGTCGCTCGGCGCGCGCGAGGTCGTGCTGGTCGTCACCCCTGAAACCGCGCCTCCGGTCCGGTGATGCGGGGTGCGCTGACCTGGGCACTGGCCTTGATCATGTCGGTCGGCGCACATGGTGCTGGGGCCTACGCGATCTATCTCGCCACCCGCCCGGGCGACATTCCGGACCAGCCTGTCCCGGAAACCCGGATGGAGCTGACCGCATACCAGGTGCAACGCAGCACCGCGCGCGAAACCGCCCCCGATGCAGATCAGGCCATGGCCGGAGACACTTCCGGCACCAGCCTTGGACAGGGGGTCATCACCACCTCCAGCGCCACGCCAATTGCAGCGGAAGGGAGCGAGACCAGCGCGCTTGCGCCCGAAAGCGCGCCGCTCTTGGCCCAGTCGCCGACGGGCGCAGAAGCCGACATCGTCACGGATGCGTCCCAAGAGATGACGGCCATCACTGCCCCACAATCAAGCGCGCCCGCAGCAGCCCCCGTCACAGACCGCGCGCAATCCAGCGCTATACCGGCTCAGAGCCTTGCTCCCACGACACCGCGCACCAGAACCAATGCTGTTGCAGCCAGCCTGCCCGTCACAGAGATCGCCAGCACATCGACCGTGGCCGCGAACACGTCCAGACCTGCCGCACTGCCGGTCGCTGCATCCAGTGTCGAGACCGTCACCCCTGCCGCGTTCCGCCCCGAAGAGACCGAACCTTCGACCAGCACAACAGAGGCGCTGGCCCCGGACAGCGCCTCTGCCGATGAAGCCCGTCCCGAAATCCTCCCCGTTGCGCAAACGCCCGTGGACGCCGATGCCGCAGCCCCGATCGCGCCCAAGGCCGACCGCGCAAGAGCGGCGCTCGCCTTCCAGGGAACCGGCGAGGGTGCCGTCGACCCGGTCTCGCTCTCGGCGTTCCAGAGCTTTATGGAACCCGGTGATCTTGGCGGCGCAGCGGCAGACGTGCGCGATGGCATCACCGGCGCGCTCAGCGCCGTCCCCTGCTCCCGCCTGCAGGTTCAGTTCGACCCATCGGACAACACGCTGCTGGTCTCGGGCCACGTCCCGGAACCCGAACTGCGCTCAGAGGTCGTGGCTGCCATGCAGGCACAGATGGGAGCCGATATCCCGGTGCGGGAAAACCTCCTGATCCTGCCGCGTCCGCAATGCGGAGCGCTGTCCGGCATTGCGAGCGTCGGCCTGCCGCAATCGACGGACCAGATCACCAATCCCCTGCTTGTCGGGGACAGCACCCATGCCCGTGAATTCCGCTATACCGCTGGCAACCCCTTGGTGATGACGTTGCAAGGCGCGGATTACGATGCCTATGTCTACGTGGACTATTTCGATGCCGACGGGAATGTCCTGCACCTTTCACCAAACCAATTTACACCGCTGTCGCTGACCCCGGCCGAAGCGGCGTTGCAGATTGGTGCGGCCGCTCCGCTCGCAGCGGGTGAACCGGGTCTCTATATCGAAATCGGCCCTCCGTTCGGACAGGAAATCGCCGTCGCCTTCGCATCATCGGTTCCTCTATACGACGGGGTGCGTCCGCTGGTCGAACCGGCCGGGCCCTATCTCGACTGGCTGCGGGACCGGGTGAGCGACGCCCGTGCACGAGAGCCAGATTTCAAAGGCGAATGGGTCTATTTCTTCGTCACCACCGCTGCAGAATGACGCCTGCCGCTGCAGCAACGAGGATGCCCGCCTTGCTTTGTGGCTAAACCCGTCTTACCCTTACGTCACGCATCTTCCGGAGCCGCGACACACGAGATCGCGCGATCATGTCAAACCCATTTGTGTCCACGTCATTTGCCAAACGGAAAGCCCAACGATCATGACTTCAAGAAACCAAACCACCCGGATTCTCGGCCTTCCCGTTGTGATGGGGATGCTCATCAACCCGGCCTATGCATCGACTCCCGATGCCTTGTCCGCGACCTCGCCCATCCGCGGCGGCGTCGAAAACATCTACCCGGAATTCGCGCAGGTCGGTGGCGATGACATCGGCGGCAGCGCTGACAACGACTCGACGAGCAATGACAGACCGCGAACAGCGCCGATCGGCCCCGAGGTCGAGGCGACGACGGCGCAAACGACTTTGATCATCAACCGCTTGGATGAAAGCGAGCAAATCTGCGAGACCATGGGAAACGAGTATCGTCCCGCCTGCTTTTCCGCCGTCTACCGGCAACTGGCCGAAGAAATTCCGGCGAACGGCGATTATGCTGAAGCGCGTGAGGTGTTGCTCGACACGGCGCGCAAGCTCGACACCCTTGTCCGCAACAATCTGGACCGCCAGAAACCCGCGCTGACTGCACGGGTGCGGCGGGAGGGCGGCACCTCTGCGCCGACGCCTCCGATGCGTGCTGTTCAGGCCTCCCGCGTCGCGGAAGTGACCCGACAGGCCAGCAATATCCTCGAAGAGGCCGAAACAGTCCTTCTGCGGTCCGCCAGTTCTGACGCCAGCCGCGCCATCCATTACCAGCGCATCGCTGCGGCGGTCGGATCGAACAAGGTGCTTCTGCGGTCGAGCTGAGGTCTATTCCAGACCGTACGCGGCCCGGATTCCCCGCTTGGTCCCGGGCCCGATATCGCCGTCGATAGACCCGTCGTAGAAGTTGAACGCCTGCAGCTGGACCTGCAGTTCGCGCCGTGTTTCCGCAGCGAACATGGTCGGCCGGTCCAGCAAAAGGTTCAGCACATCCTGACTGCCGCTGCGCAGCGCCGCATAGAGGTATTCCGCCGCATCTTTCGGCCCCTTGCCCGGGATCAAGCCATCGTCGATCAAAGCCGCGAAATTGAATTGCGCCTCGGGGTGCCGCAGGTCGGCTGCACGCTCGAACAGCTCGAGAGCCTTCTGTGGGTTCGGGCGCAGACCAAGCCCTCCTTGGTAATGCAGGAAGCCAAGATCGTTGATTGCATCGGCAAAGCCCTGATCGGCAGCCGCCTGATAGAGTTCAAGCGCGCGCGCTTCGTCCACCTCGACACCAATCCCCTGCTCGTAGAGTTTTGCCAACTCCATCTGAGCCTCGGGCGAGCCCCGCTCGACCGCGCGTTCCAGAAAGCTGACGGCCTGCGCCGGGTCAAATCGGCTGTCGTCGGGATTGAGGCGGATATAGGCGAGCCCCAGCATCGACCGTGTGTCCCCCAGATTGGCCAGCGCCAGCAATTGGGATTCCTGATCCGGACGCAGTTTGGACCACGATTTCGAAGGCTCTGCCGCAGCGACATCGGGTGTGTCTTCGGGGCCGCCTGACAGGTAGAAGGGCTGACCGGTCAAAGACCCGTAGGTATAGGGCTCCTGGAGATTCTGGGTTTCGGCCAGAACCGCATCGCGCACCTGACGGAACATCAGGCTGATCTCCAGCCCCGGCTTCGACATCTTTTCCATCAGCGCCCGCGCATAGGGACTGTTGCCGCGTGTGCCGTCCAGGGCGACCTGCCCGTCCTTCGCGGCAAACGCCACCAGCGTGCCACGATCGGGATTGGCCGGAGCCAGGCCCCCAACCCCACGCGTCGCCTGTTCGGTCGATTGCAGCGCAGATTGCACGACAGCATTGGTGTCGATGCTGCCGCCCAGGGGATTGTCGCGACAGCTGTCCAGGATCACGATCCGCATCACTCGCGCCTTTTCGACAACGGCAAGCATTTCCTTCAACGAGACAGACTGGTTCTGCACGTCCAGATTGGACCGTGGCTGTGCGTCGATGGGGATCAGAAAGTTCTCGCCCTGAACCTCGATCCCATGTCCCGCGAAATAGATAAGAGCAAGGTCTGCGGTTTCGGACCGGAACGAAAAATCCTTCATCACAGCGCGCAACTCGTCGAGGCTGACGTCGATCACGCGGGTCACGTCGAACCCGATCTCGGTCAACGTGTCCGCAAGTGCCTCGGCATCATTGCGGGTATTGGTGAGCGGTGTGATCGTTTCGTAATCGGCCATGCCGATCACGAGCGCCACCCGATCCGGGCTGGCCCAGGCCAGCGACAGGCTCGAGCAGAGTAGGATAACAGGAAGGATGACCAGTCGGACGATGAAGTTCATGGTTTGATCCTATCACATGTTTTGCGAAATGCAGGGCCAGCATAAGCCGGGATCACGGCGATTTCACTCAAATCTTTGCGAAATCGGGCCAGTTTGCCGGACGACACGCCGATCTGCCGCCCAAGTCTGCCAGTCGACGCGCCTAATACGAAATATCGGATCACTCCCTCAGGCCAAGCTTGACTCGTAGCGGGATTGGCAGTCACATCAAGAGGACACCACCGGGACCCCAGATGCTTTGCACGTCGCCAGACGGCACGCGACCGAAAATTCAATCGTCAAACCTATTTTCCATAAGCACCTGCCAAGACTGTAACTCACCCGGATTTTCAACTGGCTGTTCGACAGCCCGACCATTGCAAGACGGATAACACCCATGGAAGAATTTCCGGATTTTGACAGTTTCGACTTCGGGACATTCAACCCGAACGGGAACTTTGGATCGGCGATCGCCGGCGTGCCGTCCCTTGGTGGTATTTCAGGACCGAATGATTTCGCGGACTGGTTTCGCGTCACCCTCGTCGAAGGTCGTCAATACGACATCCAGCTCCGCGGCGCACCGACCAGCGACGGCACATTGGCCGATCCCTATTTCTACGGAATCTACGATCTGGGCGGCAACTTCATCGAAGGCGCCAGCAACGATGATGGCGGGACCGGGCTGAACAGCCGTGTCCAGTTCACGGCACCTTATTCCGGCACATATTATTTCTCGGTCACCGACGCCGAAAACCTGTTCGACAGTTCCGGTTTGGTTACAGGTGGCACCTACACACTCGAATTCAACGACCTGAGTGCGCCGGAGGTCATCAACGAAGGCGACAACATCACACTGTCGATTCAAACAGAGATCCCGTCGCAAATTCCCTTCCCGGGCAGCGGTACGCTTAACGACTTCGTTGTCAGCCAGCAGATCTCTGTCATCGTCACGAGCGCCGAAGCCGTGCGAGATGAGGATTTTACGGTTTCCTACTCCTTCGGCGCACCTCAAACCTTGAATTTCGCCGCGTTGTGGGATGACTTGGTCGAGGACGATGAAGAGGTAAGCGTCCGTATCGTGGGGACCGTTGAATGGAGCAATGCCACCTTCGGCGGCACCATCACAACAGAGATTGACGTCACTCGAAATTTCATCATCAACTCCGCGCCTTACGGCGTACCTGATCCGATTCTCGACTATACGTTCACGGAATCCGAAGTCATCGGCAACGTGCTGACGAATTTCGCCGATGGCAGCGAAGAGCTGTTCACCGTCATTCCTTTCGCCTTTGAGAGCCCCACCGCGACCGGCGAGTTGCTGGAGAATGGGGACATTCTCATCAACAGCGCGACAGGACGATCCGGGGACAGCCTCGTCATCCGCTTTACCGCCGTCGACAGCCGCGGTGCCCAGACGGCGTCCGAACAGATCATCGAATTCGGCGCGCTGGATGACTACCTCCCCGGCGAAGATGCGCTCGTGCTGGGCAGCATCGACGTCGGCACACCCGAGCTGGGCAGCATCGAACAGCTTGGCGATCGCGATCGCTTCGTCGTCACGCTTGAGGCGGGGCAGCTTTATTCGATCGGGCTGGTCTCGACTTCGGATGGTATCCGCACGCTGGCCGATCCGGAGATCTTCGGAGTCTTCAACAGCTTGAACGTTGCCCTGCCGAATTCGGGCGACGACAACAGCGGCACCGGACTCAATGCGCTGGCCGGGCCCTTGTCGGTTCCCACGACCGGGCAGTACGAAATCGAGGTGGGCAGCCATACCCCGTTCGGACTTGGCGGATACGAGCTGAGCGTCACATCGCTCGGTGCCGCCGACGATTACCTTCCGGGCGCCTTTGCGGATGTCTTCGGAACGGCCGAAGTCGACAATCCCGCCTTTGGCAGCATCGAACAGCTTGGCGACAGGGACCGGTTCGAGATTACGCTGCAGGCGGGTGTCGAATATGACATCTCGCTCACTGCGATCGCAGCAAGCGGCGGGTCAACGGTGATCACTCCGGAAATCGTCGGGGTCTTCGGTCCCGGCGGCGCATTCGTACCCCTGAGCAGCGCCAATCAGGACGGTGCCAATGTCAGCGCGGTTTTGTCCGATCTGACTGTCCCCAACGACGGCGTCTACCACATCGAAGTCGGCGATGCTTTGGACACATCGACCGGGGATTACGAACTGCGGGTCGACTTTTCGGGCTTCGTCGATGATTTCCTGCCCGGCATCGCCGGTGGGGTTGGAACAGTGGCCGTCGGAGGCCGCTCGACCGGAGAAATCGAAACTATCGGAGATATCGACGCGTTTCGGGTCACGCTGCAGGCCAACACCACCTACCAGATCGGGATCCTCGGACAGGAGTCCAACAACGGGACGCTTCTCGATCCGGAACTGTTGGGCCTCTACACGACAAGCGACCTGTCGGGGACCCCGATCCGGTCTGTCCAGACCCTGGATCCGCAGCTCATCGAAGATGACAGCATCTCGTATTTCACCCCGCAGACGGCGGGCGACTACTTCATCGCGGTGCAGGACGGCTTCGGCGGCTTGGGGACGTACACCGTCGCCGTGACGGACCTCGGATTCCGGGACGATTTCTCGGCCGATATCGACACCACCGGGTCCATCACTCCGGGGAGCACGGCAAATGGGCGGATCGACTTTGCGCAGGACAATGACTGGTTCGAGGTGAACCTGTCCGCGGGCCGTCTGTATCAGATCAACCTCGTGTCGTTGGAAGGCGCCGATACGCTGGCCGATCCGTTCTTCAATGGCGTCTATGACGGGGCGGGCAACTTGATCGAAAACACCGCCAATGATGACGGCGGCACCGGCACAAGCAGTTCCCTGCAATTCGTCGCGGACGAAAGCGGCACATACTATCTGTCGGCCGCCGGCTTTGGCAACGCAACAGGTCAATACCGGATCGAACTCAACGATCTTGGCCCGCTCGATGACGGGCGCTTCGACATCACCATAGCGTTTGCATCGGACGACGTTCCGAATTCCTACAGGTCCGCCTTCGAGGATGCGGTCGAGCGCTGGGAAGACATCATCACAGGCGACCTGCCCTACGCCTTTGTGGATGGGTACGGCTATGTCGACGACATCCTGATCGAAGTGGCCGTGGACGACATCGAGCTGTCTTTCGAAGGTGTGAGCCAGAACATCCTCGCCATCTCCAGCGTGCTTGACCAGCGCGATGGGCTGTCCGGCGCGGACGCGCTGCCAACCTATTCGCGCATCGTGATCAATTCCGAAGAGGTCGGCACACTGCTCAACCTCGATGAATTTGTCGCCAACACGATTGGACGTGCCCTTGGTTTCGGCGCCCTGTGGGAAGAGTTCGGCCTTGTCCGCCTGATTGATGGGGTCCCGACCTACACCGGGCCAAACGGTCTGCGCGAGCTGGCGGACCTGAACGACGATCTGAATGGCGTCAATGCGCTCGAGGACGGAGAGCTGGGAGGACTTGCCGCAGAATACTGGAGCGAGGCGATCTTCGACGAAGAACTGATGACCTCGCGTGTCGAAACCCGCAGGCCCGAAGCCGGACCGGGCAGTCCGGGCATACCTGACAACCCGATCAGCGCGCTCACGGTCGCCGCCATGCAGGACCTCGGCTACACGGTGGATTACGACGAGGCCGATTTCTTCCGCCTCGATCCCGGTGCCCTGTCGCGCCATGTTACGACGGGGCACGACACCACGCCCGAGGTTGCCACCGTCGCACAGAGCATGGCCCAGCACCGGCTTCTTTCCGACTTGGCAGACACCGACGGCATGCCCGCAGGCGCGGCCTATATTTACACCCGGCCGAACGCGCTGTCCGAAACTCCGGCCAGTTTCGCACTCAATGACGTGAACACGGAACTGGTCTTTGCCAGCGGCACGAACGCGGTCTTCATCGAAGCTGTGACCGGCGACAGCCTCAACATCGAACTGACCGGCACCTTTTCAAAGAACGACCCGGTCGAGCTGTCTCAGCTTTCCGGTACGGTGACGTCGATGGAAGTGCGGTCGCTGGTCGGCCAGCTGCTGTTCAGCGTCGACTACACGCAGGAACCGACAACGGTCGCCGACATTGCCGCGCAATGGCCCAATTACGCCATGGACGGTGAGAACATCATCATCATCGACACGCTGCCCGGCACTGTTGCACGGGTGAATCCAAACGGAGGCGGAGCCGCAGACAACCGGATCTTCACCGGTGCCAGCGATGATTTCGTGAGGGGCGGCGATCTTGCAGAACTCATCCATGGCGAGGCGGACAATGACTCGCTGCAAGGGCGCGGCGGGAACGACTCGCTCATCGGTGGATCAGGCGATGACACGCTGGAAGGGGGAACCGGCGACGATCTGGTCAACGGTGAATCCGGCATCGACATGGCGGTCTTCTCGGGCGCACAAAGCGCATACAGCCTGACTCTCGGCAACGGGTCGACGATCATCGAAGACCGGCGGGGCGACGGCAACGGGCGGGATACGCTGATCGGTATCGAAATGCTGGATTTCGATACCGACTTCTTTGAAGGCACGCCGTTCAACCTTCAGCAATTCGGCGGCACCACGGGGCTTTCCGCCACCGATTTCGAGAACTTCATCGAACTCTACATCGCCTACTTCAACCGCGCCCCGGATGCGGTGGGTCTCAATTTCTGGGGCACCGCCTTTGCCAATGGCGTGAGCCTTGCGGAATCCGCGAGATTGTTTGTCGGTCAGGACGAAACGGTGGCCGCATATCCCAGCGATCTCAGCAATTCGGATCTTGTGACGACGATCTATCAAAACGTTCTTGGGCGCATCCCCGATCAGGCTGGGTTCGATTTCTGGGTCAACTCTCTCGACAGTGGCGGCATCGGTCGGGACATTGCGATCCTCGGGATTCTCGAAGGGGCCAAAGCCGACCCGTTCGACGGCGCGCCGCAGGACTTCATTGATCAGCAACTGGCCGACCGGGCTTTCCTCGCCAACAAGACCGATATCGGTGCCTATTTCGCCGTGCACAAGGGAATGTCGGATGTCGACAATGCGTCTGAGGTCATGGCGCTCTTCAACGGCTCGGCAGAGAGCATCACAGCCGCGGTTGCGCGCGCGGACGCCTTCCACACTGCCGCGCTCAACCCGAATTCGGGCGAATTCCTCATGACGGTCATCGGTGTTCTGGACGATCCGTTCAGCGGCAGTTGACGGCCAGCCCAACCTCGGAAACAGAAAGGGCACCCGCGCGGGTGCCCTTTCGTTTGGCTTACATGTCCTCTTGCCGAGGGATCACTCCAGCAGCGCCGTGAATTCGATCCGGCGGTTGCGCGCCCGGTTCTCCGGGGTGTCATTGTCGACAAGCGGGCGGTCTTCGCCATAGCCCACGGCCCGAAGGCGGTCTCGCGGGATGCCCTTGTCGGTCAGCCAGCTGACCACCGAAGCCGCGCGCCGTTCGCTGATGACCTGGTTCTGCTGATCGCCCCCGATGGAATCCGTGTGACCGGCGATTTCCAGACGGAAGGACGGGCACCGGTTCACGATGTCGTAGATGTTTTCCAGCAGCGGCAGGCTCTTGTCATCCAGCCGAGTGCTGCCCGACGCAAAGAAGATGTTACCCGTCTTGGACAGGATCTCGAAGCGGCCCAGACAGGCCTCTTCGGTCATGTTGCCCTTTTCCTCCAAGGCGACGGCAGCCGGCGTGAACACCGCTTCCGGCAGGTCCGGCGGCGTACCCGGTTGCGCGCGATCGAACACGAAATTGAAGCTCACGACGCCGATCGGCGTGATGTCGACATTGGCCGCTTCTTCCAGCTTGCGCCGGCCTTCTTCCAGATCCAGCTCTTCCAGCGTGAAAGCGATGGGCGTGATCGACGAGACCACAACGCGGTCGTTGTCGATCAGCGTCACCGCAACATCCGTGCTCCTCTCGAGCGTCACGCCGCGCAGGGTAAAGGTGTAATCCAGTTGGATTTCCTTGCGACGCGTCAGATGCAGATCCGTCAGCAATTCAGGCGACAGCTGCGTCGTGATCACCGCTTCGGGGAACCGGAAGGTTTCGAAAAACAGGAACCGCATCCGCACGTTGCGCAGATCGACCTGCGTATCGACCGAATCCAGCAGGACTCGAACCTGCGCCTGACCGTCTTCGGTGATCAGACCTGACAGTGTTGCAAAAGAGCTTGTTTCAGCGATTTTTGATTTCTTGACTGATAAAAACCTCAATTCGGACGCGTCACCATCCAAATTCCAGCCATACTCGAATGGATCAGCACTTTGGGCAGACGCCATGCCGAAGGGCACGATGACCAACAGGGCGATGGCACAGACGAAACGGTGGAGAGCAGTTCTCATAATGACCTCGCAGATGAATTGCGGAAACAGGGTAAGACATACGTGCTTGTTAAAATCGAAGTTTAGCACAGACCTTGCATGCTTGCCTAGGACACGCGATACACAGTGGACATTATGATAGCCTATACCATTATTTTTTGTGTACCAACCGGATACGGCAGGAGGAAGCTTTGACCGACTGGCTACGACGACTGGGAAATCTTATTGCCTGCAAGAGTGTTGCAGCGATGTTGCTTGTGGCAGGGGCAGCTCCGGGCTGGGCTCAGGAACGCATCGCCCTCGTGATCGGCAACTCGAATTATCAATCTGTGTCTCCCCTCGACAATCCGACCCGCGACGCCGAATTGATCGCGTCGACATTGGAACAGATCGACTTTCAGGTGACGCTGCTGATCGACGCCACACAGGTCGAAATGAAACAGGCGCTGTCCGATTTCGGGCGCAACCTGCGCAATGGCGGTGCGGATACGACCGGACTGTTCTATTACGCCGGGCACGGCGTGCAGAGCTTTGGCAACAACTACCTCTTGCCCGTGGATGTTTCGCTCAACGACGCGGCCGATCTGGACCTCGAAGGGGTCGAAGCGCAGTCAGTGCTCCGCCAGATGGCCTCCGCGCGCAACCGCACCAATTTCGTCATTCTGGACGCCTGCCGGAACAACCCGTTCGAAAACATGGCCGAGTTCGACTCGCCCGGTCTCGCCGAAATGAAGGCACCGACTGGCACCTTCCTGTCCTATGCCACGTCGCCCGGCGCTGTGGCGCTGGATGGCCTCGGGCAGAACAGTCCGTTCACGACCGCCCTGGCACGCGAAATGACCCGCCCCGGGGTTGCTGTGGAACAGATGTTCAAGCAGGTGCGCGTGTCGGTTCTGGAACAGACCAACGGCCTGCAAACCCCTTGGGACACGTCGTCCCTGACCAATGACTTCACCTTTGTGAACGCTCCGACCGAAAAGCCCGAAGATTTCGCAGCGCGACAGCTGTGGGAGTCCGTACAGGCCACGCGTGACCCGGTTCAGATCATGCTGTTCCTGCGCGGTTATGGCGACAGCCCCTATGCCGAAGAGGCACGTGCCCTTCTGGCCGAGGTGATCGAAACCGAATTGACCAGCGATGCCCCCGCTGTCGAACGCCCGGCACCGGCCGGTCCGTCTGCGGACGAACAGACATTGTTCGAAACCGCCCAGGCCAACCCGACCGTGGATGCGTATCAGCGCTATCTCGATGCGTTCCCGAACGGCACTTTCGCCGAATTCGCCCGCGGCGAAATAGCGGCGCTTGAGGCGCAGGCCAGCGTCGATCCGGTCGGCGAAGGCGTGTCCCCAACGACCGAGGAAACCGAGCTTGCGCTGGCCACCGTCGAACAGGAACGGTCTTCCGTCCCCAACGTGGTCAAGTTCAATCTGCCGCTGGTCGCTCCGGGCTCGGTCATTGACGGGATCATCCTGTCCGAGATCACCAACATGTCGCCGCTCTTTCCACCGGTCGAAGGCTTGCCTGAGGAGTACTGGAAGGAACAGACGTGCTCGAACTGCCATGAGTGGACGCAACAGCGACTCTGTGATCAGGCGAATGTCTACGTAACGCTCAGTGGTCAGAAGTCTCTGGAAAAGCCCCACCCGTTCGGCGGCATTCTAAAACGCAACCTGCGCCAATGGGCGGTCGGCGGCTGCGAATAACCCGAACGTCCCAACCGTCAGAGGCGGCTGAGTGTCTCCAGACGCTCGGCCGCTTCCTGCACCTGCGGCACCATTTTGATCAACGTCTGAAGGTCGTAGCGCTGGCGCGGCGCGTGGATCGACAAAGTGGTAAGCAATCGGCCCTCGGTATCCCGAATGGGCACCGCCACCGCGACCATCCCCTCCATGAACTCTTCGTTGTCGGTCGAAAAGCCACGTGACCGCGTCAGTGCAAGTTCATCCAACAACGTGTCGACATCGGTGATCGACTTCTTGGTCGACGGCTCAAGCTTCAACCATGTCAGCACGCGCTTGAGCTTGTCCGTCCTCAAAGAGGACAGATACATCTTTCCGCTGGCCGTACAGTGAAACGGCACCTGCGTGCCCACCGGAAGCTGGATGCGCAGCGGCCAATGGGTTTCGACCCGGTCCAGATAGACCATCCCGTAGCGCCCTGGCGCGGCAAGATTGCAGGTCTCGCCCAATTCATTCTCGAGCGCCTGCATGATGGCCAGACGCTCGGTCCGCAACCGCTGCGAGGACAACGTGTTGCCTGCGAGCCTGCGCAGTCTGCGGCCGGGCCCGTAAGACCGACCGTCGATGTCTCGCTGCAGAAAGCCCTCCTCTTCCGCCGTGACCAGAAGCCGATGGATCGTGGGCTTGGGCAGCCCCAAAACATCCGACAGCGTGGATGGTGACACCGGCACGCCAGCGCGCGCGACTTCTTCCAAAATCAGAAGAAGCCGCAGATTTGTCGGGATCTGCCCTTTGGTCTCATGGTCAGATGCGTCGGGCATTCATCGGTCTCACCTATCCGGCAACAGGAACAACGCCAGTTGCGGTGTCAGGGCGACAAGGACCCATACCCCGATCAACGCAACAAGGTAGGGCACCGTGTATTTGAGCAGCCGGAAGTACGGAACACCCGTCACGCCTGATGCGACATAAAGGTTAAGCCCATAAGGCGGTGTGATGAACCCGATCGACGCACCAACAAGGAAGATCACCGAAAAATGGATCGGATCGACGCCGACACTTGCAGCGATCGGCGCAAGAATGGGCGCAAGGATGATCGTGACCGGAAGCGACTCGAGCACCATACCAGAGAAGAAGACGATCAGCATCGCCGTTGCCAGAACCGCGTAATATCCCCCCATCGACGTCACGAAATCGCCGATCACCTGCTGGGCGCCCAGCAGGGACAGGATTTGCTGCATCACCACCGATATGGCGATCAGCGGTGCGAGGATCCCCGTGATCTCGGCGGACCGCATGGTGATCCCGGGGATCTGCGTCAGGGTAAATCCTTCCACCACCAGCATCTCGCCATAGCTCTTTTCTTCCCAGGTCTTGTCAGACCGCAGGCGAAGCACCTTGGTGACAAGCCACGAGACGAGACCGGCAATGATGCAGAAGCCCACGGTGACGCCGGCGGCCTCGGTCGGAGAGAACTTGCCGGTATAGATGCCCCACAGAACCAGGCCAATGGCAAAGAAACCAAGCCATGCGCCGAACGCAGTCTTGAGCACGCGGTTCAGCTGCAACGGGATCAGGAATCCCCAGCCGTTGATGCGGCAGATGATATAGCAGGCCAACTGCATGCCGATGACCATCAGCGCGCCCGGCAGGATGCCCGCGACGAAGAGATCCGAAATCGGCAGGTTCATCAGGAACCCGTAGACGATGAAGATGATCGACGGCGGGATGATGATGCCGACCGTGCCCCCTGCCGCAGCCGTCGCGGCCGAGAACCGTTCGTCGTATCCGCCCTTGACCATCTCAGGATGCAGCATCGATCCGATGGTCGCCGTTGTGGCCGAGTTGGACCCGGAAATCGCCGCGAAGAGGCCGCAAGCGCCAAGCGATGCCATCGCCAACCCGCCCCGCAGCCAGCCCAGGCAGGCATAGGCGAATTCCGACAGCCTTCGGGCGATGCCGGACTTGTTGATCAGATCGCCCGTCAGGATGAACAGGGGCATGGCCAGAAGCGCGAACCCCTTGTTGAACACATTGAGAAGTTCCGCCCCCATATTGTCCAGCGTCAGCCCCAGCACGAAGGAACAGCCGATCACCCAATAGGCGATGACCAGAAGCACGGGGACGCCCAGCATGAAGAGGAATGTGACCCCGAGCGAGATCAGCGTGATGATGGTTCCGTCGCCCATTACGTGTCCCCCCCGATCACGGCTTGCTGGATCAGCGGTTCGCCAGAGCGGTAATTCTTCATGTCATCCTGAATATTCTCGATGGCGCGCGCCGCCATCAGCGTTCCGGCCAGAGGCGCACCCAGCAGGAACCACCATTGCATCGTATTGTCAGTGCCCAGAACGATCTGGAAATTCGACGCCGACAACGCGACCACACGCATGGTCGTTACGAGGAAAATGAGGGCGAAGCCGAACCAAAGCGCAAAGTCCAGCCACAGGCAGGCCATCTGCCCACCGCGCGGCATGCGCGTTCGGAATTCGGAAAAACTCAGATGGGTGCGGACCCGGATGTTATAGGCCGCACCAAACCACGCCATGACCATGAACAGGAAGGGCGGGATGGTCGTCGACCAGGGTTGCTGGTTGGAAAAGACGAACCGGTCGATCACGCCCCAGAAGATGATCCCGGCCGTTCCGAGGTAGCAGACGATCATCACCGTCCGTTCGAAATAGCGCTCGATCAACGGCACGTGATGATACACCCAAGACAGGGCCAATCCTGCCAGCAGCAGAAACACCGCTCCAAAGATGTAGACTGAATTCGGCGCGAGCGCCTGTCGGATCGTCCAGGAATCCTGACTGGCAAACGCACTGATCAGCGCGCTGAAATCGGACCAGAGCTCCATCGGTCCCCTCCTCCCATGTGAACACTGTGCCGGATTATTCCGGTCTTTGCGTCTTTAGGTGAAACAGCCCCGGCAAAGCGGGGCTGCGTCATGTCATATCCTAAAGCCGGATCAGCCTTTCCACCAGCGGCGCGGCTCGACGTTTTCGGCCAGCGTGTGCGGGTTGTTGCGGACTTCGTTGTAGATGTCCTGATAGGTGTCGATGCCGTCGGCCCAGCCGTTGATCCGCTCGCGCCACTGCTCCCACAGTTGCGGCTGGAATTCCGGCGAACACATTTCTTCGGCCTTGCGGACCTCTGCGTCCGACAGCTTGGCCACACGCACGTTGTTGTCCGCAAAGATCGTGCCCGGCATGGGCGGATCGGTGAAGCCGACGGTGTTGACCAGCGCCGCTTCGTTGGCGGCCTGCACATGCACCTGAGTGAGATAGGAGGCTTCCATCACAGCATCCTGCAATTCGCCCGACAGACCGTCGAAGGTCTCGGAGCGCATTGCGGTGTGCTCGGTGCCGCAGAAGAAACGCAGGTCGACGCTCTGGCTGACCACCGGCGACATGTTCGCGTAGGCCACCGCCGACGCCCATGTTTCCGCACCGTCGATGAGGCCCTGCTTCAGACCGTCCAGCGTTTCCTCCCACGCGATCGGAACCGGATTCAGGTTGAGCGCTTCCATCGCGATCCGGCCAAGCTGCGTTCCGGTCACGCGGTTCTTGGTGCCCATGATGTCTTCGATCTTGGTGACCGTCGGCTTGTCGGCGAAGCTCTGACCCATCTGGATGCCGCGCAGTTCGGCATGGGTGAAGAGGAACTTCAGACCGTGACGCTTCTCGAACGGATCACGCAGGATGCGCTGCGATTCCGGCGAATACATGAAGTAGTACTGGTCCGCACGGCTGCGGAACATGTACGCGTAGTCCAGCACGTTCAGATAGGGCGCGCCACCGGCCGAGTTCTGGGTCGAGGCGGCATAGATGTCGATGATGCCCTGCTGCGCCTTCTCAACACAGGAAAGCTGTCCGCAGATCTGGTTGTTGCCGATGAACTCGATGCGAATCTCGCCGTCCGTGCGCTCCTCCAGATCGCGTGCGAACTCAAGACACCCGGCCCGTTCGATCAGCAGGTTCTGCGGGTTGAAGCCCGCCGCGCCGAACTTCAGCGTGTGTTTCGCTTCCTTCGCAAAGCGCTTGTTGTATGTTGATTCCGCAGCCTTGGCGAGGTTCGCAGCGGTCATGACACCACCGAATGTACCTGCCGCCAAGAGCGTGGAACTCATGCCGTAAGTCCCCGCAATGCGGAAGAAATCCCGGCGCGAGACTCCCTTGATACGATCTCCTATCTTCATTGCTTATCCTCCCGTTTTAGCAATTATTGAGACTTATCTTTTCAAAAAAGACTAGAATGGCTTTTCCGATCTGCATAGAGTTTTTTGCACCAAGGGGAGGATTTCATCCGTGGAAGCAGACTATGTGATCGTCGGAGCAGGCTCTGCCGGCTGCGTTCTTGCCAACCGTCTCAGCGCGAATCCGGCTGTCAAAGTCGTTCTGCTCGAAGCCGGTGGACGTGATCTGAACCCGTGGATTCACATCCCCGTCGGCTACTTCAAGACGATGCACAATCCGGCGGTGGACTGGTGCTACCGCACCGAACCCGATCCCGGGCTGAACGGGCGGCAACTCGACTGGCCGCGCGGGAAGGTGCTGGGGGGATCGTCCTCGCTCAACGGTCTGCTTTATGTGCGCGGACAGCCGCAGGACTATGACCGCTGGGCGCAGATGGGCAATCCCGGCTGGGCCTGGGACGACGTGCTGCCGCTCTTCAAACGCTCGGAAAACCAGGAACGCGGTGCGGATGAGTTCCACGGCACCAAGGGGCCGCTGTCGGTGTCCAACATGCGCCTCAGCCGTCCCATCTGCGACGCTTGGGTCGAAGCCGCCCAGGCCGCAGGCTACCCGTTCAACCCGGACTACAACGGGGCGACGCAGGAAGGTGTCGGCTATTTCCAACTGACCACCCGCAACGGGCGCCGGTGTTCCAGCGCCGTGGCCTTCCTCAACCCGGTCCGGTCACGCCCGAACCTCACCATCATCACCCGCGCCGCCGCCAGCCGCATCCTGTTCGAGGGCAAACGCGCCACCGGCGTGGCCTATCGCGATGCGGGCGGGATCGAACACACCGTCAAAGCCCGCGCCGAGGTGATCCTCTCCTCCGGCGCCATCGGGTCCCCGCAACTGCTCATGGTCTCCGGCATCGGCGAGGCAGACCACCTGCGCGACCACGGCATTACCGTGCGGCACGAATTGAAAAGCGTCGGCAAGAACATGCAGGACCACCTGCAGGCCCGGCTTGTGTTCAAATGCAAGGAACCGACCCTGAACGACGAGGTGCGCAGCCTGCTCGATCAGGCGCGCATCGCCGTCAGGTATGCGCTCCACCGGCGCGGGCCGATGGCGATGGCAGCGAGCCTTGCCACCGGCTTCATGCGCACCGGCGATCATGTCGACACGCCTGACATCCAGTTCCATGTTCAGCCATGGTCCGCCGACAGTCCCGGCGCGGGGGTGCATCCGTTCTCGGCCTTCACCATGTCGGTCTGCCAGTTGCGCCCCGAAAGCCGGGGCATGATCCGCCTCGCCTCATCCGATGCGGCGGTCTATCCCAAGATCCACCCCAACTACCTGTCCACCGAAACCGACTGCCGCACGATTGTCGAAGGCATCAAGATCGCCCGCCGCATAGCGCGACACGCGCCGCTGACCGACAAGATCTCCGAGGAATTCCGCCCCGATGCGGCGCTCGACATCGACGATTACGACGGCACGCTGAACTGGGCGCGCAACAATTCGACGACGATCTATCATCCCACCGGCACCTGCAAAATGGGCCCCGGCGGCGATGCCGTGGTCGATGCCCGCCTGCGGGTGCATGGCATCGCCGGGCTGCGCGTAGCGGATTGTTCGATCATGCCCGAGATCGTCTCGGGCAACACCAACGCCCCGGCCATCATGATCGGAGAGAAAGCCTCCGACATGATCCTCGAAGACCTGAAAACAGGGGTTTACGACAAGATCGCGTGATGGCTGACCAAAGACCTCAGGCCAGATCCCGCGCCTTTTCACGCAGGGCGAATTTCTGGATTTTCCCGGTCGAGGTGCGCGGGATCTCGGTGAACACGAACCGCCCGGGCACCTTGTAATGCGCCAGATGTTCGCGGCACCACGTCCGCAACGCCTCCGCATCCGCCTCCTGCCCCGCCGCCAGTTCGACAAAGGCGCAGGGCGTCTCGCCCCAGCGCTCGTGCGGCATCGCCACAACCGCGACCACAGCCACCGCGTCATGCCGGTAAAGCACCTCCTCCACCTCGATGGACGAGATGTTCTCGCCCCCCGAAATGATCACGTCCTTTGACCGGTCCTTGAGCTGGATATACCCGTCCGGGTGCCGCACTCCCAGATCGCCGGAATGGAACCACCCCCCGGCAAACGCCTCTTCGGTGGCCTTGGGATTGCGGAAATAGCCTTTCATCACGACATTGCCCCGGAACATAACCTCGCCCATCGTGAGCCCGTCGCGGGGCACCGGCTGCATCGTTTCCGGGTCCAGCACCTCAAGCCCCTCAAGCGGCAGATAGCGCACCCCCTGCCGCGACTTCAGCCGCGCCTGTTCCGCGCGGGGCAGATCGGACCAGTCGGCATGCCAGTCGTTCACCACGGCAGGGCCATAAGTCTCGGTCAGACCATAAAGATGCGTGACCTCGAACCCCGCGTCCTTCATGTCCGCCAGCAGCTTTTCCGGCGGCGGGGCGGCGGCTGTGAAAAATTGTACCGTTTGGTCAAATTTCCGTTTCACCTCGTCAGGTGCCGAAATCATCAACGACATGACAATCGGCGCGCCGCACAGATGGGTCACACTCTCATCCGCCAACGCCGCCCAGATCGGCTCGGCCCGGACCTGCCGCAGACAGACATGGGTGCCGATGATCGCAGACAGCGTCCACGGGAAACACCAGCCGTTGCAATGGAACATTGGCAGCGTCCACAGATAGACCGCGTGTTTCGGCATCGACGCCGTCAACGCATTGCCCTGCGCCAGCAGATAGGCGCCCCGGTGATGCGAGACCACACCCTTGGGATCCCCCGTCGTGCCGGATGTGTAGTTGATGGAAATCGCGTCCCATTCGTCTTCAGGCATCAGCCACGTGTAGTCAGGATCGCCCCCGGCGACGAAGGCGTCATAGTCGATGGCCTCCACCTTGGGGGTCGGGTCGGTGAATTCCGGATCGTCATACTGGATCAACAGCGGACGGACCGACGCCAGCGCCAAAGCCTCTTGCATCAGCGCCATGAATTCCCGGTCCACGATGACCACCTTTGCCATCGCGTGATCCAGTTGGAACGCGATGATCGCGGCATCCAGCCGGGTGTTGATCGAATGCAGCACCCCACCGCACATCGGCACGCCGTAATGGCATTCCAGCATCGCCGGCGTGTTCGCCAGCATCGCCGACACCGTATCCCCCCGCCCGATCCCATGCGCGGCCAAGGCCGAGGCCAACTGCCTTGAGCGGCTGTAGAAGTCGGCATAGCTGCGCCGCAACGCGCCATGCACCATCGCGGTGTGATCGGGAAACACCGTCGCCGCCCGTTCGAGGAACGTGAGCGGCGTCAGAGGCTGATAATTCGCGGGATTGCGATCCAGACCGGTGTTGTAGGGGTTCTGCGTCATGGGCTCAGGCGTCCTGCCACTGGGGGGCGCGCTTTTCGATGAAAGCGCCGATGCCCTCTTCTGCGTCACGCGCCAGCATGTTGTCCACCATCACCTGGCTGGCATAGGCATAGGCCTCGGCCAGTGGCATCTCGCGCTGCGCATAGAAGGCCTGCTTTCCGGTCGCGAGTGTCATGCTGGATTTCGACGCGATCTTGCCCGCCATCTCCATCACCGCCGCGCACAGCGCATCCGAAGGCACGGCGCGGTTGACCAGACCGATCTCGGCGGCACGATCCGCCGGAATCATGTCGCCTGTCAAAAGCATCTCCATCGCATGTTTGTTCGACACATTGCGAGACAGCCCCACCATCGGCGTCGAACAGAACAGACCGATGTGAACGCCCGGCGTGCTGAACTTGGCGGTGTCGGCTGCAATCGCCAGATCACAGCTTGCCACCAACTGGCACCCGGCGGCGGTGGCAACGCCCGTCACCTCGGCAATCACCGGTTTGGGACAGGTCACAATGCCCTGCATCACGCCGGAACACTGGGCCATGACACGCGCGAAAGAGGCACGCCCGCCATCCTCGGCCGTGCGTCCTGCCGTCATTTCCTTGAGGTCATGCCCAGCGCAGAACGCCGGGCCGTTGGCCGCAAGCACGATCACCCGCACGGCCGGATCGGCCCCCGCTTCTGCAAAGGCTGCGCCCAAAGCGGCCAGCATGGCTTCGGACAGGGCATTGCGCCGCCCCACGTCATTCAACGTGAGGCGCAGAATGCCGGTGTCATCAAGGTCGCGCAGAAGGATGTCGCTTTGGGTCACTGGGAGGCTCCGGTCAGTCAGAGGATGTTGATCTCAACGCTGTCGGCCAGCGTATTGGCGATGAAGCAATAGCGGTGCGCGCGGTGCTGCATCTTGTCGAGTTCCGCCGCGTCAGGCGCGAACCCGGCATCGAAGCGCACCACCGGGTGCAGGTCGATGCGCGTGACCGACATCTGCCCCTTGGGGTTCTTGCCCAGATAGGCCACCGCTTTGTCCTGATAGCCCGCCACCGGCCAACCTGCCTTGGCGGCCAGCGCAAGAAAGGTCATCATGTGGCAGCTCGACAAGGCCGACGCCAACGCCTGTTCCGGGTTGGTGTTGGACGGATCACCGCCCCAATCGGGGGCGGCGTCCACGGTCACGTCAAACGCATCGTTGAACTGTACGCGATGTGCGTTGGAATACTTGCCGGTCAGCAAGACGGGTTCGGCGCGCTGCCAGTGCAGCTCGATCGAAAGGTCGGACATGGGTCAGGTCTTTCTTCAGAGACGCGCGATCACGCGGCGGCAAGGGATTTCTTGGGATCGTAGAACGGGCGCTCCACCACGGTCGCACGGGTCGGACCCGACGGGGTGATGACCTCGACCTCGGAGCCGATCACCGCGCTTTCCACCGACACCATAGCCAAGGCGATGTTCTTCTCAAGACGCGGCGAATAGACGGCCGATGTGACCTTGCCCACGTTGGTGCCGTTCTTGTTGATCGCCCAGAAGGTTGTGTTCGGCCCCTTCAGCGGATCGCAGTCGATGACCAGACCCACCTGCTTACGGGTGACGCCCTTTTCCTTGATCCGGCGCAGCGCGGCCTTGCCGATGAAATCGGCGTCCATATCAAGATTTACCAAACGGTCAAATCCAAGCTCGAACGGGTTGGTATGAATGTCCGCATCCGCGTGATAGGACAGCATCCCACCTTCGATCCGACGGATCGACGAGGTGTGGCCGGGCTTCAGACCGTAGGCCATGCCGGTCGCCATGATCTTTTCCCACAGAACGTCGCCCTGCGATCCATCGCGCAGGTAAAGCTCGTAGCCCAGTTCGCTGGACCAGCCGGTGCGCGACACGATGAGCGGGATGCCGTCCAGATCGACCTCGCGCAGCCAGTAGTACTTGAGGTCCATGATGCTGTCGCCAAAGAGCGCGCGCATGATCTCGCCCGATTTCGGCCCCTGCAACTGCAGCGGGGACACGTCGGGTTCGCAGATCGACACATCCATGCCGGAATGCACCGCCACACCCTGCGCCCAAAGTAGGATGTCGCTGTCGGCGAGCGAGATCCAGAAGTGGTTTTCCGCCAGTCGCAGCAGGATCGGGTCGTTCAGTATGCCACCTTGGGCATTGGTGATGAGGATGTATTTGCACTGGCCGACGGCCATCTTGGACAGGTCGCGCGGGGTCAGCATCTGGACGAATTTCGCCGCGTCCGGACCGGTGATCTCGACCTGACGCTCGACCGCCACATCACACAGGATCGCGTCGTTCACGAGGTTCCAGAAGTTCTGTTCCGGATCGCCGAAATCGCGCGGGATATACATGTGGTTGTAGACCGAGAACCCCTTGGCGCCCCAACGCACGGTTGCGTCGAAATAAGGGGATTTGCGGATTTGCGTGCCAAAGCCAAAGTCTTCTGCATCCATGGTAAGCGCCCTTGAAACTGTCCGACAGCCTCTGTCGGAACTGGTGGAAACTGGCCGTTATCTAGACGCGGAACGCGCCGATCTGCGGACCAAAATACGGGCACGGCCAAGACCGATCGGCCTGATTTGCGAAATCGCTTCGGTCCGTTTGGTCCTGTAGAGTCAACGCACCGATGCGGCCGCGAGTTTCGCGATATTGGGGCGACTCGATTTGACGCTGCGGGTCACGATGTAGGTCATGTAGCGATCGACCCCCAACTCGGCGTCGACCATCTTCTGCATGAGTTCCTGGAACGCGGCGAGATTGGGACTGATCACCTTCATCACGTAATCCATCCCTCCTCCGGTGGCGATGCATTCGATGATTTCGTCATGATCGCGGACAAAGCTTTCAAAGCGGTCGAAATCGGCTTTTCGGTGATGGGTCAGCGATACGGTGACGACGACCTGCGTGAAATCGCAGATACGCTCAAGCGCAATGTCGCCATGATAGCCTCGGATGAATCCGGCCGCCTTGAGCCGGTCGAGCCGCACCCAGCAGGGCGTGGCAGAGATGTTCACGATCTCGGCAAGCCGCGTCTTGCTCAATTGGCCATGCTGCTGCACCGCACTCAGAATGCGAATGTCCGCCGCATCAAGGCCAATCCGTCTCATGCCCATCGTCCTTTCACTCGTGTTCCGCGGGGAAACGCAGGCCAAACCTCTGGTCTGCTTGCGGTATATAGAGTGATGAACCCGACGGACGCACCGGATTTGCGACGTCTTCACCCGCGGGGGCGTCAAAAACAAAACTGCGGGAATCTATGTCGGATGCGGATCAGGCGGGATCAGCAGCGGGTGCGATGTCTTCCCAGTGTTCGCCCATGGCGACAATGCAGGACGTGCCGTTTGCATAGGTCTGGACGAGGGTCCAATCTCCGCTCGACGGCGCGATCCAGACTTCCAGCAAGGCATCAGGCCCACGCATGCCACGGCCAAGCCTTTGTGCGCCGTGGATCGTCAGCAACTGTTTTTCCAGACGCGCACTGTCGTCGCAGAAAAGGTCCGAGATCGTCGCAGCCTCGGTTCGGGGTGCGAGGCTCAAGATGCATAGGGTCAGGCCAAGGAATGATCGCATGTGATGACCGTAACACCGCAGGTCCTAATGTAACAGTTTCATGACGATCTGTGGATAACTTTTCCAGCAGATGTGCCTCCGCCGCCGCGCCCGCAAGCAGGCTGCACAGGCAAAAGGCATGTCACAAATCTGTTGCCCGAACTTCGCAAACACGATTCAAAACTGTCGCAATAGCTTTGCAGGCGCCCCCTATCAGCCGCGTCAACACAGGGGGATCCGATGCTCGAACTCAAGGCACTGACCAAACGGTTTGGCGATAAAACGGCCGTGGATGCTGCAACCTTTACCGTCGACAAGCCGATGATGATCGGCATCATCGGGCGGTCTGGTGCAGGCAAGTCGACGCTGCTTCGCATGCTCAACCGTCTCAGCGACTCGAGCAGCGGCCAGATAATGTTCGAAGGTCGCGAGATCACCGCTCTGAAAGGAGCCGCCCGGCGCGAATGGCAGTCGCGCTGCGCGATGATCTTCCAGCAGTTCAACCTTGTCCCGCGCATGGACGTTGTGTCGAACGTGCTGCATGGCACGTTGAACCGCCGGTCGACCTTTGCGACGATGTTCAACCTTTATCCGCAGGCGGACATCCACAAGGCCATCGAGATCCTCGACCGCTTGGGCATCGCCGAACAGGCTCCCAAACGCGCCGAAGCGCTGTCGGGCGGCCAGCAGCAGCGCGTCGCCATCGCGCGGGCGCTCATGCAGGACCCCAGCATCATTCTGGCCGACGAACCGATTGCCAGCCTTGACCCGATGAACGCCCAGATCGTGATGGACGCGCTGCGCCGCATTCACGAGGAAGACGGGCGCATGGTCATCGCCAACCTGCACACGCTCGACACCGCGCGACGCTATTGCGACCGGGTGATCGGGATGCGCGACGGGCGGATCGTCTTTGACGGTCGCCCCGACCAACTGACGACCGGTGTCGCCCGCGACATCTATGGCGCTGGCGCGGATTTCTCGGAAGCCGCGACCTCCACCGCCATCGAAACACTGGACAGAGCCAACGCGACCCTCGTGGTGGCCTGACCCAGCCCAAACCCCGCTCCGGCGGGGTCATTGCCTTTCATCACACCCAATGGAGAGACAGATGAAAAAGACCATCGCACTTGCGCTTGCGACCACCGCACTCCTGAGCACTGGCGCTTTCGCGCAAGAAGTCACAGAGTTCCGCATCGGCCTCTTGGGCGGCGAGAACGCTCAGGACCGTCTGAACAACAACGAGTGCCTGCGCGCCTATACCGAAGAGCTGCTTGGCGTTCCGACGCGCCTCTTTGCACCGGCCGATTACAACGGCGTGATCCAGGGCCTGCTGGGCGGGTCGCTTGACATGGCATGGCTGGGTGCGTCGTCCTACGCAGCCATCTATCTCGAAGACGCAGACGCGGTCGAGCCGGTTCTGGTCAAGACCAACCTCGACGGTTCGTTCTCGTATCACTCCATCGGGTTTGCCCGCAAGGACAGCGGCATCACCTCGCTCGAGGATATGCAGGGCAAGGTGTTCGGCTTCGGTGATCCGAACTCTACTTCGGGCTACCTGATCCCCTCCGTCGAAATCCCGCAGGCCACCGGTGCCACGATGGAATCCGGCGACTATTTCGGTGAGGTCAAGTTCACCGGCGGTCACGAGCAGACCATCGTTGCCGTGTTCAACGGCGACATCGACGGCGGCGTGACCTGGGCCGACGGTCTGGGCAACTGGGAAGACGGCTACAACTCGGGCGCGCTGCGCCGCGCCGTGGATGCGGGCCTTGTCGACATGAACGAGCTCGTGGAAATCTGGAAGTCCAAGCCGATCCCGGAAGGTCCGGTCGTTCTGCGCAAGGCGCTGCCCGACGACGTGAAAGCCAAGATGGTCGAAATGGTCGCCAACCTGCACGAAACCGACGAAACCTGCGCCTATGGCGTGGCCGCCGGCGAGACCGCAGGTTTCGCTCCGATCGGTCACGACGCCTACGAGACGATCATCGCCGTCCGTCAGGCCCAGATCAACAACTGATCCCGATACCGAGGACCGGGCGGCTGCATCGCCGCCCCGGTCACCCCTGCCCGCATCCGGCCCGTGCCGGGCGCGGGCACACGCGCCAGAAAAGGCTTTCCCATGACCGACGCGACGCTTCATTCCCCGCAGAGATCTGTGGGCGACATCCAGACCCATTACATGGCCCTGACGCGCCAGAAGCGGCTTTACAGCGGCATCGCGATTGCCGTGTTCGCGCTTCTGATGGTGTCGGGCTTCTACGTGGCCGACGCGCGCAACGCGGGCGGGTTCTGGGATGGCTGGCACCAGATCCTCGATTTCCCCGCCAGCGTTCTGTCCGAAGCGTGGGAGAAGCGCGCGAACTTGCCGGGGCTGATGGTCAAATACCTGCCCGCGCTGATCGAGACGCTGAACATCGCTGCCGTGGCCACTCTGATCGGCGTCATCTTCGGGCTGGGGCTGTCGTTGATGTCCACGCGCGGCCTGGCCAAATGGCCGTTCCTGATTCCGGTCTTCCGCCGCATCTCTGACATTCTGCGCGCCATCCCCGAGATCGTGATCGCGCTGGTGCTGATCTTCATGATGGGCGGCGGGCCGGTCCCTGCAATGGTCGCCATCGCGCTGCACACCGCCGGTGCCATGGGCAAGCTTTATTCCGAGGTCAACGAAAACGCCGACCTCAAGCCGGTCGAGGGCCTTGCCTCTGTCGGCGCGAACTGGATGCAGCGCATGATGCTGGGCGTGATCCCGCAAGTGGCCCCGAATTACCTGTCCTACGCGCTGCTGCGACTCGAGATCAACATCCGCGCCTCGGCCATCCTTGGCTTCGTCGGCGCAGGCGGCATCGGCTATGAACTGCGCAATTCCATGACCTGGGGACAGGGCCGGTTCGACGAGGCCGCCGCGATCTTCATCCTGCTCTTCATCACCATTGTGGTGGTGGATCAGGTCTCTTCGCATTTCCGCAATCGCCTGATCGGCACCGGAGGCCACTGACATGACCGACGCAACCGCTTCCCTGCCGATCACGTCCCTCAAGGACGAGGCCGACCGACTGTTTGCGCGCAAGCGCCTAAGGACCTTCGGTATCCCCGGCGTGATCCTCGCCTATCTGGTCTACGTCTTCTTCGCCTTCGACGTGCCGGGCCTTGCCGACCGGATGCGCCTCGACAACGCGGCGACGCTGGTGTCCGACAGCTACAGCTACAAGACGCAGGTCACCCGCGACAACCGCTCCGGCGACATCACCGTCGCCAAGGAGGGCGAGCGCAAAGGCGCCTATCCCGACGGTATGACCCCCGACTGGGTTGAGATGATCAACGGTGGTGCCGTCGTCGACCTGCCGGACGGGCATCGCGTTCTTTTCGGCCTCGACAACAGCGCGGTCTATATCCACCCCACCTTTGGCGAGATCACGGCACAGGTGTCGCGCGCCGACGGCGTGACCCTGTCCCTACCCGAGGCCGATCTGCCCGACTGGATCAGCTATTCCAAGGCGCGGCTCGACATCCGCACCGAGGCGGGCCGCCTGACCATGACCCGCTCCAAGACCGAAGTGTTCCGCTACTTCTTTGGATGGGAGCTGTTCTGGTTCACGCTCGACAGCCCTTATCACGACACATCCGTTTTCCAGATCGTGTTCGGCCCGCAACTGGACGAGACACGCTCCAACATCACCGGTGCGGTTCAGGATTTCTGGAACAACGCCATGTGGCGGCACAAGGACGTCGTCTGGGCGCTTGGCGAGACCGTGCTGATGGCCTTCCTAGGCACGATGGGGGCTGCGATGATCGCGCTTCCGCTGGCCTTCATCGCCGCCAAGAACTTCACCCCGCTGCGATTGGCGCGGCAGGTGGCACGTCGGTTCTTCGACTTCGTGCGCGGTGTCGATGCGTTGATCTGGACCATCGTCCTGTCCCGCGCCTTTGGTCCGGGCCCGTTAACCGGCGCTCTGGCGATCCTTATCACCGACAGCGGGAGCTTCGGCAAGCTCTTCTCGGAAACGCTGGAAAACGTCGATGAAAAGCAGATCGAAGGCGTCGCCTCCACCGGAGCCAAGCCGCTGCAACGCTATCGGTTCGGAGTGATCCCGCAGATCATGCCGGTTCTGCTCAGCCAGATCCTCTACTTCCTCGAATCCAACACCCGGTCTGCCACCATCATCGGCGCGATCACTGGGGGCGGGATCGGCCTTCTGATCACACAGGCAATCCAGACCCAGAAGGATTGGGAAGAGGTGTCCTACTATATCGTGCTCGTCATCCTGATGGTCATCGCAATGGATTGGTTCTCGGGCTGGCTGCGCGGCAAGCTGATCGGCCGCAAGGACTGACATGGCCCGCCTCAAACATGACGCGCCCTTCGTCCACGAGGGCTGCACCCTGACCGACAGCACCTTCGGCGCCTATACCGAGATCGGGTTGGGCAGCCGGATCACCAACAGCCATATCGGCGATTACAGCTATTGCGACCGCTACGGTGACATTGCCAATGCGGATGTGGGCAAATTAGCCAATATCGCCAGCTTCGTGCGGATCGGGGCCACGGATCACCCGCTGGACACGGCGGCCTGTCACCACTTCCTCTACCGGTCGCAGGATTACTGGGACGATGCCCGCCCGGACGAGGATTTTCTGAACCACCGCAAGTCCCGCCGTGCGGTGATCGGCCATGACACCTGGATCGGCCACGGCGCGATGATCAAGCCCGAGGTCACTCTGGGGCACGGCGCGGTGGTGGCCAGTGGCGCGGTCGTGACCAAGGACGTCGCCCCCTACACCATCGTTGCCGGAACCCCGGCGCAGGTGATGCGTCACCGTCAACCACCCGAGATCGCCGAACGCCTGATCGCCCTCGCGTGGTGGGACTGGCCGCACGACGCCTTGCGCATGGCGCTCGATGATTTCCGCGCGCTGAGCGCCGAGGCGTTTCTGGAACGGTTCGGCGGTTAGGTCTCCAACGTCAACGTCACCCGGTCCCCGGCGAACCAGGTGCGCCCGTATTCGACCGGATGCCCCTTGGCCTCGACATTGACGCTGGTCGACCGCAACAGCGGATCGCCCTCGCGCAGGTGCAGATGCAGTGCCTGCGTGACATCCGCCAGGACCGCCGTCAGCCGGGTCGACGCGCGAGTGTAGTCGGCCACCCCTGCGCGGGCCAGCGCTTCGGTCACACCACTTGTCTCGGTCAGGTATTGGTCGATGCCCGGCGTCCGCTCGAGCGGGAACACGCTTTCGAAGATGGCAATCGGCGCACCATCGGCCAGCGACAGCCCGCGATAGGCGCAGACCGGCGCGCCCTCGTCGATCTCGAGCGCCCAGGCTTCTCCGGTCGTGGCAGCCCGGCATTCCACATCGAGGATGCGCTTTTCCGGCCTGCGTCCTGCAGCCAGCAGGTTCTCGTGGAACCGCACCCGCGCGCCAATGGGGTAATCCGTCGGCGTTGACGCGACAAAGGCCCCGGCCCCGCGCCGGGTGCGCACCAGCCCTTGCTCCACCAGATCCGACAGCGCATGGCGCACCGTGTGCCGGTTCACGCCGAACCGCGCGGCCAGTTGCGCCTCGGTCGGCAGCTTGTCTCCGGGCAGGTACCGCCCTTCGGACATATCCGCCTTCAGGGCCGACGCGATCGCCTGCCAGATCGGGGTCGTGGACCGGGTGTTACGCAAATTTCACAAAACTCCGCTGTCTCGGATCGGGGAATCTGGTATAATATGTCTAGTTGTATATAAACTTGCAAAGTTGTCGAGATGAAAGACAGTTTCGATCCCAATGCCGACCGCAAGGCGTGGATGGGCCTGATGGCCAAAGCACCCGAAGGCCGGGTGACCGCCCTTCTGGACGCCGCCCTGACGCGCCCTGCCTTTACATGGCTGCGCGCGCCAGAAGTCGGCAGCGTCATGGTACGCGGTCACACAGGCGGCACGGGTGCGCCCTTCAACCTTGGCGAAATGACCGTCACCCGCTGCGCCTTGACACTCGACACTGGTGAGGTCGGGCACGCCTATATCCAAGGCCGCCGCAAGGGGGATGCCGAGGCTGCCGCGCTGGTCGATGCGCTGATGCAGACCGAAAGGGCCGCAGACCTGCGAGCCAAAGTGCTCGACCCTCTGGCGCGGGAACAGGCGCAGCGACGCACCGACCGCGCGGAAAAGGCCGCCGCGACCAAGGTCGATTTCTTCACGATGGTCCGGGGGGAAGACTGATGCAGGCTCAGACACTTGAGGGCGGGTTCGCCCATCCGGCCACCGACGCCGCCAATGCCTTTCGCGGCGTGATGGAGGCGATGGCCCGTCCCGGCACGATCCACAACCTGACAGGCGCAACCCCGCCTGAACCCTTGTCGGTGGCGGCAGGGGTCACGCTGCTCACCCTCTGCGACACCGAAACGCCGCTCTATCTGGCGGGCGCGGCGGATTGCGAAGCCGTGCGCGCCTGGGTGGCCTTCCACACCGGTGCGCCCATCTGCGGCCCGTCGCATTGCATGTTCGCCCTCGGAACATGGGAGGCCCTTTGCCCGCTCTCGGCCTATCCCGTGGGCACGCCGGAATACCCGGACCGGTCGGCGACGCTGATCGTGGAATGTGCAGACCTTGCTGCGGAGGGCGAGACCCTGATCGGCCCCGGCATCCGCGACACCGCGCGCCTGTCCCTGCCCGAAACCGAGGCTTTCCAGAGCAACGCGGCCCTCTTCCCGCTTGGTCTGGATTTTGTCTTCACCAGCGGCGACCGCATCGCGGCGCTGCCGCGCAGTACGAAGGTTCTTTGATATGTACGTAGCAGTCAAAGGCGGCGAACGCGCGATCCAGAACGCCCATGCGTGGCTGGCCGAGGAGCGGCGCGGCGACACATCGGTGGCCGAGCTGTCGGTCGCGCAAATCCGTGAACAGCTTTCCCTCGCCGTCAACCGCGTGATGGCCGAAGGGTCGCTTTATGATCCCGATCTGGCCGCTCTGGCGATCAAGCAGGCGCGCGGTGATCTGATCGAGGCGATCTTCCTCATCCGCGCCTACCGCACCACCCTGCCCCGCTTTGGTGCCTCGGCCCCGGTGGACACCGGCGAGATGGCCTGCGACCGGCGCATCTCGGCCACGTTCAAGGATCTGCCGGGCGGTCAGGTGCTTGGCCCCACCTTCGACTACACACACCGCCTGCTGGATTTCAAACTCGCCGCCGAAGGAGAGATCGCCGAGGCCCCCCGTCGCGAGGCCGACCAAGGCCCGGTGCCGCATGTCACCGAGTTTCTGAACAAAGAAGGCCTGATCGAAGAGGCCCCGCGGGACGACACAACGCCGCCCGATCTCACCCGCGAACCTCTGGAAATGCCCGCCGACCGCGCGCTGCGCCTGCAGGCGCTGACCCGTGCGGACGAAGGCTTTACCCTGTCGATGGCCTATTCCACCCAGCGCGGCTATGCGCGCAACCACGCCTTTGTCGGCGAATTGCGCATCGGCACCGTGCCGGTCGAGATGGAGATCCCCGAATTGGGGTTCGACATCGAAATCGGCGAAATCACCCTCACCGAATGTGAAACCGTCAACCAGTTCAAGGGCTCCAAAACCGAGCCGCCCCAATTCACGCGAGGCTACGGGCTGGTCTTCGGCCAGACCGAACGCAAGGCCATCTCAATGGCGCTGGTGGACCGGGCGTTGCGGTGGGAGGAACTGGGCGAAGACAACGTGGGCGCGCCTGCGCAGGACGCGGAATTCGTCCTCTACCACGCGGACAACATTCAGGCGACGGGGTTCCTCGAACATATCAAGCTGCCGCATTATGTGGACTTCCAGTCCGAACTGGAATTGGTCCGCAAACTGCGCCGCGAGGTCGAAGCGACCCAGCATCGGGAGGCTGCGGAATGACCTCAGTCGCCGCCACCGTCTCCGCCGTCACACCCGCCGTCGCCGTCACTGTCGGACGAGCCTTCGAGGGCAGAATTCAACCAACTGCCCTCAAAGCAGATGCCGATAACGGTCCGTCCAGCCAGAAGGGCGACAAAGCCCAGCGCAATCAGGATCACGGTCCAATCCATACCATCTCGCCCATCGTTCGCTCGAACGGCGTAACACGGGATTGCGGCCCTCTTGTGGCACATCGGAAAGGGGACATGGCATGACCTCCAAACACGTCGTCTTCGACATCGGTGGAGTGCTCGTCGACTGGCAACCGCACCTCGCTTGGGCCGACCGGTTCGGATCAGCCGAGGCTGCCCATGCCTTCATCGAGCGCACCAATTTCCGCGCACTCAATGCCCGCGGCGATGCCGGCGAACGCTTTGCCGATCTCGCGCTCGAGGTCGAAGATCCCGATGACCGCGCGCATTTTGCCGATTACGTGTCGCTCTACACCAAAACCGTTGTCGATCCGATCCACGGCACATGGGCCATTCTCGACCGGCTCAAAGCCCAAGGCACCCCGGTGCATGCGATCACCAACTGGTCGGCGGAAACCTGGCCCGAAGGGCTCAAGGTGCATCCCCGTCTGGGTCAGGTGTTCGAAGCTCTCGTGGTCTCCGGTCAGGAAGGCTTCATGAAACCCGATGCCCGGATTTTCCACCTGCTCTGCGACCGTGCCGGGGTGACGCCCGAGGACTGCATCTTCATCGACGACGGGCTGCACAACGTGGATGGCGCGCGCGCCGTCGGCATAGACGGCATCCACTTCACCTCGCCCGACGCGTTGGAAGCCGCGCTGATCGACCGAGGTGTGCTGTGACCCGGTCAGCCGCGACGGCGCTTCAGCGGCAGGTCGAAGATGCCGCTCTTGTTGGCGGTGTCGGCCAACCAGCCATCCGGACCGATCACGTCGCTGGGCAACAGCCGTTCCAGACGCGGCAGGATACGGAACAGGACGGATTCGAGGGCCAGCCACGCCACAAGGGACCCGCCTGCCCACCAGAGAAAAGACATCAGCAACGCGACCATAACACCCCTGGGTTTTCGGACAGCGACTCGTTGCGTCGCATTAACCACAGCAGTGAGACAGTCTTGTGACACCCTCATCGGAATACAATTTCGCCTATCTGGACGAACAGACGAAACGCATGATCCGCCGCGCGATCCTCAAGGGTCTGGCGATCCCCGGCTATCAGGTGCCCTTCGCCAGCCGCGAAATGCCGATGCCCTACGGTTGGGGCACCGGCGGCGTCCAGGTTTCGGCCGCTGTGCTGACGCCGGATGACCGCTTCAAGGTCATCGACCAGGGGGCAGATGACACGACCAACGCCGTGTCGATCCGCACCTTCTTTGAACGCACAGCCGGCGTCGCCACCACCACCGCCACACCCGAGGCAACGGTGATCCAGACCCGCCACCGCATCCCCGAAGTGCCGCTGACCGAGGGCCAGATCCTTGTCTATCAGGTGCCGATCCCGGAACCGCTGCGCTTTCTCGAACCGCGCGAAAGCGAGACCCGCAAGATGCACAGCCTCGAGGAATACGGGTTGATGCATGTGAAGCTCTACGAGGACATCAGCCGTCACGGCCACATCGCCACCTCCTATGCCTATCCGGTCAAGGTCGAAGCGCGCTACGTGATGGACCCATCCCCCATCCCGAAATTCGACAATCCCAAACTGGGTGATTGCCCCGCAATCCAACTCTTCGGCGCGGGCCGTGAACAGCGCATCTACGCGCTGCCGCCCTACACGCAGGTGGTCAGCCTCGATTTCGAGGATCACCCGTTCGAGGCCTCGAAAGCCGACCATCCCTGCGGTCTTTGCGGGGCTGAGGACAGTTATCTGGACGAGGTGATCGTCGACGATTCAGGCGGGCGGATGTTCGTCTGCTCCGACACGGATTATTGCGAAGGGCGGCAAGCGGCCGGTCATCGCGGCAAAGATTTGGGCGGAAAGGACGCTGCATGACCCCCCTTCTCTCCGTTCAGGGCATCACAAAACGCTATGGCGCGCATATCGGCTGTGCGGATGTCTCCTTCGACCTTTATCCCGGCGAAGTCATGGGCATCGTGGGGGAATCCGGCTCGGGCAAGTCCACGCTGCTCAACTGCATGGCAGGCCATCTGCGCCCTGATGCCGGGTCGGTGGTGTTCGACACGCGCGGCCACGGGCCACGCGACACCGTCACCATGTCCGAACCCGAACGCCGCATGCTGGGCCGCACCGATTGGGCCTTTGTCCACCAGCACGCCCGCGACGGGTTGCGCATGGGCGTGAGCGCGGGTGGCAATGTGGGCGAACGGCTGATGGCCGTGGGTGCCCGGCATTACGGCGACATCCGCGACAAGGCGGTCGACTGGCTCGAACGGGTCGAGATCGACGCAGGCCGGGTCGATGACCGCCCCACCACCTTTTCCGGCGGGATGCAGCAGCGCCTTCAGATCGCCCGCAACCTCGTCACCGGACCCCGGCTGGTCTTCATGGACGAACCCACGGGCGGACTGGATGTCAGCGTGCAGGCGCGTCTGCTCGACCTCCTGCGCGGGCTGGTACGCGACATGGGTCTGTCAGCGATCATCGTCACCCATGACCTTGCCGTGGTGCGCCTGCTGGCCGACCGGCTGATGGTGATGAAGGACGGGCTTGTCGTCGAAAACGGTCTGACCGATCAGGTGCTGGACGATCCGCAGCACGCCTATACGCAACTCCTTGTCAGCTCTGTTTTGCAGGTGTGAGACCATGATCGACCTTTCCAACGTGTCCAAGACCTTCACCCTGCACAATCAGGGCAGCGCAGTGATCGAAGTGTTGAGCGATGTCAGCCTGACCGTCGCCCCCGGCGAATGTGTGGCGCTGACCGGAGCGTCAGGCGCGGGCAAATCCACGCTGATGCGAATGATCTACGGCAATTACCGGGCGCAATCCGGTGTGATCCGCGTCGGTGGCGTGGACCTTGCCCAGGCCGAACCGCGCGAGATCATCCGGCTGCGCCGCGAAGTGCTGGGCTATGTCAGCCAATTCCTGCGCGTCGTGCCGCGTGTGCCGACGCTCGACGTGGTGGCAGAACCGCTTCGTGCCGTCGGGGTGGGCAGCGATGAGGCCCGCACACGGGCCAAAGAGCTTCTGGCCCAACTCAACATACCCGAACGGCTCTGGTCCTTGTCCCCCACCACGTTCTCGGGCGGCGAACAGCAGCGGGTGAACATCGCGCGCGGCTTTGCGCACCCCTATCCGGCGATGTTGCTGGATGAGCCAACCGCCAGCCTTGATGCAGCCAATCGCGAAGTTGTCCTGTCGCTGATCGAAGCCGCCAAGGCGCGCGGTGCTGCGATCATCGGCATCTTCCACGACGAAGCCGCCCGTGCCCGCGTCTGCGACCGCGAGATCGACGTGAGCCGTTTTACCCCCGGCTTGTCCTCGGGCAGCGAAGCGGTAGAACGCTACAACGAGTCTGCGGCATGAGCGCGGGTCGCCTCATTGCCGTTGTCGGACCATCAGGTGTCGGCAAGGACAGCGTCATGGCGGGCATGATCGCCGCACGCCCCGACATGCGCCATGTGCGCCGCACCATCACCCGCGCGCCGGGATTGGGGGGCGAGGATTACCATGCGGTAACGCCTGAAGCCTTTGCCAAAGCCGCCGAAAACGGCACGTTTTGCGTCCACTGGACTGCGCATGGCCTGTCTTACGGTATCCCGGCGGATGTCCTCACGGATGTGCAGCGCGGCACGGAGTGTCTTGCGAATTTCTCGCGCAGCGCGTTGCTGCAGGCCAAGGCGCTTTTTCCAAACCTGACGGTTCTCAATATCACCGCCTCCCCCGCTACGCTTGCACGTCGTCTGGCAGGGCGCGCGCGAGAGACCGAGGCCGAGATCGCAGCCCGTCTGGCGCAGGCGGACAAGTGCCTGCCTGCCGGTTTGGAAGTAGTGACGATCACCAATGATGGCCTGTTGGACGACACCGTGGCAAAGGCGCTGGCCGCACTTCAACCGGCAAGGGTGTAGCGTTGGATCAACTCGAACCGTCCATCCGCGCGCTCTCCGACCAGGGCCACTTCGTCCATCACAAAGGGCGCGGGCAAGGGCGGCAAATGGCTGCGGGCGGTCTCGGTCCATTGGTCGATCTCGTCGACCGGCAGACGCCCTGTCAGGGTCAGGTGAAAGCGGAACTCCTCCATCACGTAAGGATAGCCCCACCGCTGCAAAAGCGCCTCCTGCCGCTCCGACAGCCGCGCCTTGCGACGCCGCTCCAGCTCTGCCTCACTGGGCGGCGCGCGGAACGCATCCAGCGCCTCGACGCAGGTGGCGGCAACGCGCACAATGCCGGACGTATCCCCCACGGGCGTCAGGGCGAGGAACCGCCCCAATGCAGTCAGAGCCAGACCGTCGCTTTGCGCAGGCGCGCAGGCCGCCGCCATCTCGGCCACCGCGCTGTGCAGACCGTCGAAATCCGTCCCCTCGGCCAGTCGAAACGGCGGTTTCAAGGTTCCGTGAAACCCATATTTGCGTGGTGTCATTGTCACGTCATGAAGACCGGGCACATGAGGGGGAACAACAGCGCGAGCAGTCACGCAATCCCAACCCAGCCAGGCCGCTCCGAAATCGGCCAACGCGCCTTCGGGCGGCAGATAATAGATCGCAAAGCGAGTGTATGACATGAACTCTCCTTTTCTTTCGACCCGTTTGGCAGAGCCACATGACGGTTCCATGTCAGAGGTGCTGCAACTTGCCAATGCCCGGCTTGTTCTGGCGGATCGTGTCATCACAGGGCGCATCCTGATCATCGACGGCCAGATCGACGTGATCGAGGAAGGCGACATCGTGCCCAACGGCGCGGTCAACTGCCAGGGCGATTTCGTGATGCCCGGGCTGGTGGAATTGCACACCGACAATCTTGAACGGCATATCGAACCGCGTCCCAAGGTGGACTGGCCACACCTGCCCGCTCTTCTGGCGCATGATGCGGAGCTCGCCTCAACCGGCATCACCACGGTGTTCGACGCGCTGCGCGTGGGGTCGATCCACAGCGCGAAGTCGGGATATGGCGAATACGCCCGCAAGCTGGCCGACGAATTGCTTGAAGCGCGCGAGATGGGGCTGTTCAAGATCAGCCATTTCCTGCACCTGCGCGCCGAGATCTGTTCCGAAACCCTGCTTGAGGAAATGGCGGCCTTCGGCCCCGCAGATCGCGTGGGCATTGTCAGCCTCATGGATCACACCCCCGGTCAACGGCAGTTCCGCGACCTGAGCGCGCTGAAGAATTACGTTACCAAGAAGCGCGGCATGAACGACATCGAATTCGCCGAGCACGTCGCCAACCTCAAGATGTTGCAAGAGAAATTCGGCGCGCTGCACGAAAAGGGCGCCGTTGCCGAGGCCCGGCGCTATGGCGCGGTTCTGGCCAGCCACGACGACACCACCGCCGATCAGGTCGATATCTCCGCAGCCAATGGCGTAGGCTTCGCCGAGTTTCCCACGACGCGGGAAGCCGCCGCCGCCTGCCGGGCGCATGGCATCGCGGTGATGATGGGCGCGCCGAACCTCGTGCGCGGCGGGTCCCATTCCGGCAACGTGGCCGCGCGCGAACTGGCCGAGGCGGAGATGCTCAACATCATCTCCTCTGACTACGTGCCCTCCGCGCTGCTCTTGTCGGCGTTCCTGCTGTCGGAGATCTGGGACAACCTGCCCGCTGCGGTGGCCTGTGTCACAGATGCACCTGCAAAGGCTGCGGGGCTCACGGATCGGGGTCGGCTCGAATCCGGTCTGCGGGGCGATGTGATCCGGGTACGGTCTGTCGGGTCGACGCCACTCATTCGTGGTGTGTGGAGCCGGGGACGCCGCGTCGCCTGATCGAAACCCCGGCCCGCCTGCCCTTTGCGTTAGGCCATGCGCTGTCTTGCGCGATTGCCGTGTTTGGCGGACAAGGGGACAGACCCTGACTAACCCTCGTCGAAAGCCCAAGATGGTCGCCTGTGTTCTGACCTGCCATGTCGTCCTGACCGTCACAGGCGCCCGATGATCACCCGCGACCACTGGCCCGCGATGGCGCTCGGGATCAGCCAGATCATCGGATACGGGACCCTCATGTACGCCTACGCGATCCTGCTGCCACACATGGCCGAGGATCTGGGTCTGACCCTGTCGGGCGTGTTCGGCATCCTGTCGCTTGGTCTGTTCTTCGGGGGCATGATGTCACCCTTGGCGGGCCGTCTGGTGGACCGGTACGGCGGGCGCTGGGTGATGACGCTGGGCTCGATCGTTGCGGCCGGGGCAGTGATGGCCATGAGCCGGGTGGACAACACCACGGGTCTCTTCTTCGCCATTCTGCTGGCTGAAGGCGCCGGTATGTTCGTTCTTTACAACGTGGCATTCGCGTCGGTTGCGCGGCTGGACCTTGCGATCCCGCCGCAGACCTCCATCTCGATCATCACGCTGTTCGGCGGGGTGGCCTCGACCATTTTCTGGCCCGTGACGCTGGCGCTTTACAATGCCATGGGGTGGCAGGACACCTGGATCGTGTTGGGTCTCCTGATGCTGCTCACCTGCACACCGATTCACTTCTTTGCGCTTCGAGGGATGGAAGTCCTTCCCGACAGCCCGCCGAAAAGCCCGCGTCCCAACTGGCCGGAACTGACAGGTCGGCTGCGCCGCCAGGGGATGCTCTGGATGGTCATCTCCTTTGTCTTTTCGGGGTATGTCATGGGCGCAGTGATGGCGCTCTGGGTCACGAATGTTCAGGACCTCGGCCACAGCGCTGCGCTGGCCGCCATTGCCGGAGCGGTGATCGGACCGTTCAAGACAGTCGGGCGGTTCTTTGAAATGGTGGTCAGCCGCAACCTCTACCCACGCGTCACCTATGCGTTGAGCCTTGCGCTCATGACCTCGGGATTTGCGGTGCTGCTTGTCACGGGGTTCACCTTGCCCGGCCTTATGCTGGCCGCAGCGCTCTACGGGATGGGCGACGGGATCAAGACCATCGCGCGCGGCACACTGCCCCTCGCGCTCTTCGGAGCCAAGGGCTACGGGACGCGTCTTGGCTGGATTTCCTTCGTGCAGATGGGCATCAATGCCTCGGCACCCTTTGTCTTTGCCTGGATCACACAGGCTTTTGGCGGCTGGTGGTCCTTTGCGATCATGGCGCTGTGCCTCGTCTGCGGCGTTGCGACCTATCTGCTGATCCCCGATCCCCGCCAATTGGCCACCGGGACGCATTCACAGCAGGACGCACCCGATCCGTCCAAGGACCCGGCCTGATCAACGCACTTGACGCCAGGAACGACATGTCTGGCGATCTTCAGCGGGCCCGCGATGCAGCCGTTTCGAGCGTGGCACAATTCGCTCCGCGCGCCGATATCCGCAGGTCAAGCAAGAGAGACGCTGAAACGAAAAAGCCCCGCCACAAGGGCGGGGCCAAACGCGAGCCATTGAGGCGCGTGTCTTATTCTTCGTCGGCGGCTTCCAGCTCGGCCAGACGGGCCTTGTCGGCAGCGCCCTTGGCGTCGACGTCACGGTCGACGAATTCGATGATTGCCATCGGGGCCATGTCGCCATAGCGGAAACCGGCTTTCAGGATGCGGACATAGCCGCCCTGACGCTCGGCATAGCGCGGGCCGAGGACTTCGAACAGCTTGGCGACGTCCTTGTCTTCCTTGAGCTGTGCCGCGGCCTGACGGCGGGCGTGCAGGTCACCGCGCTTGCCCAGCGTGATCAGCTTTTCAACGATCGGGCGCAGTTCCTTGGCTTTCGGAAGGGTGGTCTTGATCTGCTCATGTTCGATGAGCGAGCCGGCCATGTTGGCAAAGAGCGCTTTGCGGTGCTCATGGGTGCGGTTCAGGCGGCGGTAGCCTCGTGCGTGACGCATGTGTCTTCTCCTAATGTGCCCTCTACGGGCGTTTTTGCTTTGTCCGGCCGCCGATGCGTGTCAGCGGCTCTCCTTGGGGCGGATGCCCGTTCGGGTGAGGGTTGCCCCTCACCCAAAATCCTTAAAAGTTGTCTTCCAGCTTTTTCGCCAGGTCTTCGATGTTGTCCGGCGGCCAGTCCTCGACATCCATGCCAAGATGCAGACCCATGCCAGACAGCACTTCCTTGATCTCGTTCAGCGACTTGCGGCCGAAGTTCGGGGTGCGGAGCATCTCGGCTTCGGTCTTCTGGATGAGATCGCCGATGTAGACGATGTTGTCGTTCTTCAGGCAGTTCGCCGAACGGACGGACAGTTCCAGTTCGTCCACCTTCTTGAGCAGAAGCGGGTTGAACTCGAGACCATCGTCGTCGTCCTGCGGACGCGAGGATTCCGGCTCGTCGAAGTTGACGAAGATCGACAGCTGGTCCTGCAGGATGCGCGCGGCATAGGCCACGGCGTCTTCCGGCGTAACGGAGCCATCGGTTTCGACCTTCATGGTCAGCTTGTCATAGTCCAGAACCTGACCTTCGCGGGTCGGCTGAACGTCATAGGCGACCTTCTTGACCGGCGAATAGATCGCATCGATCGGCATCAGGCCGATGGGCGCGTCTTCCGGGCGGTTCTTGTCGGCCGAGACATAGCCCTTGCCGGTGTTGACCGTCAGTTCCATGTAGAGATCCGCACCATCGTCGAGGTGGCAGATCACATGGTCGCGGTTCAGCACTTCGATGCCGTTGGTTTCCGAGATGTCACCGGCAGTGACAACGCCCGGACCCTTGGCATTGATGGACACGCGCTTGGGGCCTTCGACTTCCATACGGAGCGACACACCCTTGAGGTTCAGAACGATGTCGGTGACGTCTTCACGGACACCGGCCACGCTCGAGAACTCGTGCAGAACATTGTCGATCTGAACGCTGGTGATAGCGGCACCCTGAAGCGACGACAGCAGAACGCGACGCAGCGCGTTGCCGAGCGTAAGACCAAAGCCCCGCTCCAGCGGTTCGGCGACAACGGTCGCCACGCGCGACGGATCGGCGCCCGGCTTGACCTCAAGCTGTGTCGGCTTGATCAGTTCTGCCCAGTTTTTGTGGATCATGCGTCCCTCCATTCTTGTTTCTGCCCCATGTCCGAAAGGCAAAAACGCCCGAGGTTAAAATGACGAAAGCACGACCCCACCAAAGGGTGGGGCCATGCCATTGTGTTGTTCGCTTTTAGACGCGACGGCGCTTCGGCGGGCGGCAGCCATTGTGCGCGATCGGGGTCACATCACGGATCGAGGTGATGTTGAAGCCGACAGCGGCCAGCGCGCGCAGAGCCGATTCACGACCCGAACCGGGCCCCTGTACTTCGACTTCGAGCGTCTTGACGCCATGTTCCTGTGCCTTGCGGCCCGCATCCTCGGCAGCAAGCTGTGCTGCGTAAGGTGTGGATTTCCGCGAGCCTTTGAAGCCCATGGTGCCGGCGGACGACCACGAGATCGCGTTGCCCTGCACGTCGGAGATCAGGATCTTGGTGTTGTTGAAGCTGGAGTTCACATGGGCGACGCCAGCTGCGATGTTCTTGGAGACCTTCTTCTTGCCTCCGCGACGGGTATCACGTGCCATTGGTGCAGACCTCCCTTATTTCTTCTTACCGGCAATAGCCTTTGCGGGGCCTTTGCGGGTACGAGCGTTGGTGTGGGTCCGCTGACCGCGCACCGGAAGGTTGCGACGATGACGCAGGCCGCGGTAGCAGCCGAGGTCCATCAGGCGCTTGATGTTCATCTGCACTTCGCGGCGCAGGTCGCCTTCGACAGTGTAGTTGGCATCGATGTGTTCCCGAATGGCGAGCACTTCAGCATCGCTCAGTTCGTTGACACGGCGGGTGACGTCGATGTTGACCGCTTCGCAAATGGCTTTTGCGGAGGTATGGCCAATACCGGTGATGTAGGTGAGGGCGATCGGAACACGCTTCCCTGTGGGAATGTTCACGCCAGCAATACGTGCCACGTATGACTTCCTTTTCGTTGCGGGTCCGTAGCGCCAGACCCTTTTTTCACAACATAAGGCCCGTCGGTTTTACCCTTGGGGCCCCCAGCTGATCAGGTGATCCGCAGACGGGCGCGACCCGCGCTGCGACGGTGATTCTCGGTTAAGAGATGGCGGTAGATAGGAGTGATTGCCGGTGGCGTCAAGGGCGGAGATCCCGCCCTTTTCGATTATCCCAGAACCTTGGCGATGTCCGCTTTCACGGCGGACATTTCGCCCAGACCGTCAACCGAGGACAGTTGTCCCTTGGCATAGTAGTAGCCAATCAGCGGTGAGGTCTTCTTGTAATACTCCATCAGACGCTGCTTGAGGCTGTCCTCGTTGTCGTCCGCGCGGCGCTTGAATTCGGTGCCGCCGCAGTTGGAGCATTTGCCATCCGCCGGAATCGGCTTGGTGTGGTCGTTATAGACCTCACCACATCCCGCACAGGTGGAGCGGGCCGTGATGCGGGCCACCAGTGCCTCGTCATCGACGCGCATCTCGATCACGGCGTCAAGCGTTTCGCCTTCTTCGGCCAGCAGATCGCCCAAGGCGTCGGCTTGTGCCAGCGTGCGCGGGAAGCCGTCGAAGATGAAGCCGCCCTGCTTGTCGCCCTTGAGCTTTTCGCGGATCAGACCGATCACGATCTCGTCCGTCACAAGCTCGCCCCGTGCCATGACGTCGGCGACGATCTTGCCCATCTCGGTGCCGCTGTCCTTGGCCTCACGCAACATGTCGCCCGTCGACAGCTGGATCATGTCACGTTCGTCACAAAGGAACCGCGCCTGTGTGCCTTTGCCCGCACCCGGCGGGCCCAATAGTATGATGTTCATCGGCGCGCCGGGCTCCGTCGTTTGGTCTTGGCCTTACCCTTACCGCGCAGTTGCGACTTTTGAATGAGACCTTCGTATTGATGCGCCAGAAGATGGCTTTGAACCTGCTGGATCGTATCCATCGTCACCGAAACCACGATGAGAACGGATGTGCCGCCAAAGTAGAACGGGATCGCGAACTGACCGCGCAGCACCTCGGGCAGAAGACAGACTGCCGTCAAGTAGGCCGAGCCGAGGACCAGCACACGGTTGACCACGTATTCGAGGTATTCGGCGGTTTTCTTGCCCGGACGGATGCCCGGCACAAAGCCGTTCTGGTTCTTCAGGTTGTCGGCCACATCGTCCACCTTGAACGACACGTTGAAGGTGTAGAAGTAGGCGAAGAAGACGATCATCGCCCCGAAGAACAGCAGATACAGCGGCTGACCGGGGCCGAAATACGCGAGGATCGTCGACATGACCGGACCGGTCTGCTGACCGCTGAACGTGCTGATCGTCGTCGGCAACAGCAGAAGAGAGCTTGCGAAGATCGCGGGGATCACGCCCGACGGGTTGACCTTGACCGGCAGGTGGCTGTTCTGCGCTTCTGCGATCTTCATGCCCATCTGACGGCGGGGATACTGGATCGTGATCTTTCGGAGTGCCCGCTCCATGAAGACCACGAACATAATCACCGCAATGACCATGAGGATCACCCCCACGATCACGGCAGGGCTGATGGCACCCGAACGACCCGAGGCAAAGAATTGAGCCAAAGCTGCGGGAACTTCGGCAATGATGCCGACGAAAATGATCAGCGAAATCCCGTTGCCGACGCCGCGGGCGGTGATCTGCTCACCCAGCCACATCAGGAACATGGTACCACCCACAAGGGTGATCACGCAGGACGCGCGGAAGAACCAACCCGGATCGGTGACAAGATCGCCCGCTTCCAGACTGACGGCAAGACCGTAGGCCTGGAACGTGGCAAGGAACACCGTGCCGTAACGGGTGTATTGCGCGATCTTCTTGCGCCCCGCCTCGCCCTCTTTCTTCAGCTGTTCCAGCGACGGCACCATGGACGCCAGCAACTGAACGATGATCGAGGCCGAAATGTAGGGCATGATGCCAAGGGCGAAAATGCCCATACGGCCCAGAGCCCCGCCGGTGAACATCGTCAGGATGCCCCCGATCCCCTGCTGCGCCTGCTCCATGAATTCGCGCAGGGCGATGCCGTCGATCCCCGGAACGGGAATGAAGGTGCCGATGCGGTAAACGATCAGAAGGCCAAGCGTGAAGAAAATCCGGTTGCGCAAATCGGTCGCTTTGCCGAGCGCAGCCCAGCTTGTATTCGCGGCCATTTGTTCTGCTGCTGATACCATGCGGGTCTCTTTTATGATGAACGCCGCCATGAGCGGTCCGGCTCAGGCGGCGTTTGGAAAGCTCTGGAGGCTATGTAAGCGGCGCCGAGGCCGCTCACAACCTCTTATTCGGCGGCCTGCGCGGTTGTGACCGTCAGTGAACCGCCAGCCTTCTCAACCGCCTCGATGGCCGATTTGGAAGCGCCGGTGACATTCAGGGTCACTTTCGCGGTGATGTCGCCCTTGGCGAGCACGCGGATGCCGTCGAGCTTGCGACGGACCAGACCGGAGGCGACCAGCGCGTCCTCGTCAATGGTGCCTTTCGCGTCAAGCTTGCCGGCGTCGACGAATTTCTGGATCAGGCCCAGGTTCACGACAGCGAACGCCTTGCGGTTCGGCTTGTTGAAGCCCCGCTTCGGCAGACGCTGGTAGAGCGGCATCTGTCCGCCTTCGTAGCCGGCAATGGCCACACCCGAACGGGATTTCTGACCTTTGATACCACGGCCACCCATTTTGCCGAGGCCGGAACCCGGACCACGGCCAACGCGCTTCTTGCGCTTTGTTGCGCCGGGATTGTCGCGCAGTTCATGCAGTTTCATATCGCTTCTCCTTTGCCGGAAGCGCCCCCGAAGCGATGTGGGACGAACGCGGCTTTTCTTGTTTTCAGACTCAGTGACCCATGGGCCACCGGGGGCGTATAGAAGGTTGCCCGTGCCGGATCAAGGGGGCACACGGTGACAGGTTCATATAAGCCGATGTGAGGATCGGTTCCCGACGCGACAACCGACGCTTGCGCGCCCGGACTGCGGTGGCATAGTGGCAACATGCGACTTGCACTGGCCCTCGCCCTGCTTCCGACAATCGTGCATCCCGACTGCACGACCGATGCCATGCTGGTCTTCGATGGGTCGACGTCGATGATCGATTCCTCGATGGGCATTCGCGGCTTGCCGAAGATCGCCGAGGCCCAGCGGGCCATGGCGCGTGCCCTGCCCGAGATCGAGGACATCCGTCGCGTCGGTTTGATGATCTACGGACCGCAACAGGTGGGCGATGCCTGCGAAGGCATCTCGCTGCGCTTCATGCCGATCGAGAAATCTGCGGAGCCCATCCTTGAAGCAACACGCAGTTTCGCGCCGGGTGGGCTCACGCCCCTGACGGCCTCGGTGGCGCGCGCGGCAGAGGTGATGCAATACCGGACCGAACCGGGGGTGATTGTCCTGCTGACGGATGGGTCCGAGACCTGTGGGGGGCGTCCCTGCGCCCTCGGTGCACAGCTGGCCGATCAGGCCTATGACCTCACCGTTCACGTGATCGGGTTCCAGCTCAATCCGCATGACGGCTATTTCCAGTGGAACAATCCCGAACAGGAATTCGGCAAGGCCAATGTTGCACGCTGCCTCGCCGATGCCACCGGCGGGATCTACGTCACGACCGAGACCATCGACGAATTGACCGACGCGCTGCGGATGACGCTGGGCTGCCCGGTGATCGGCTGGCTGGAAAATGTCGTCGAGACCGCAGGTTGAACGAAAAAACGCCCGCTGATGCACAGCAGGCGTTCTAGAGTTTCTGACCAGGCGCATATTGGCGCGCCCGGAGGATCTGTCGCTTAGCCGCGCTCTTCGATGATCTCGACGAGGTGCGGGATGCTGCGCACCATGCCACGGACCGAGGGGGTGTCCTCGAGCTCGCGGGTGCGGTGCATCTTGTTCAGGCCCAGACCGATCAGCGTCTGGCGCTGCTTTTCAGGGCGGCGGATCGGGGAACCGATCTGCTTTACAACGATTGTCTTAGCCATCTGGATCAAGCCTCCTCAGCGACCTGGCCACTTTCCTGCGGCGTGTCTTCACGCTTGGGCAGGATGTCAGCCACTTTCTTGCCGCGACGCTGCGCGACGGAGCGCGGGCTTGCCTCTTTGGACAGGCCGTCCAGCGTGGCGCGGATCATGTTGTAGGGGTTCTGCGAACCGATCGACTTTGCGACCACGTCCTGAACGCCCAGCATTTCGAACACGGCACGCATCGGACCACCGGCGATGATCCCCGTACCGGTCGGGGCTGTGCGCATGACAACCTTACCGGCGCCATGACGGCCTTCTATGTCGTGGTGCAGCGTGCGGCCTTCGCGCAGCGGCACGCGGATCATCTTGCGCTTGGCTTGCTCGGTGGCTTTGCGGATGGCCTCGGGGACCTCCTTGGCCTTACCTTTGCCAAAGCCGACGCGGCCTTTCTGATCGCCCACAACGACAAGCGCGGCGAAGCCGAAACGCTTACCACCCTTGACGGTCTTGGACACCCGGTTGATTGCGACAAGGCGATCCGCGAATTCCGGCGCCTGCTCTTCACGTTCGCGGCGATTGCCACGACGGTTGTTTTCACGTTCTGCCATTTAGGCATCCTTTGTGCTGTGGGCCATCGGCCCGTTTGACCAATCCAGGTGAGCCTTTCGGAGCTCCCGGATCATCGGGAAGGGGTGGGCCCTTCCGCAAAACGTGTGCCGGGCAGAAGCCCGGCCTACGAAGTTTGCAGGGTGCGTGCGTGCACGCACCGATCTCTTAGATCTTCAGACCACCTTCACGGGCTGCGTCGGCCAGAGCCTTGACGCGGCCGTGGAAGAGGAAACCGCCACGATCGAAATAGGCTTCTTCGATCCCGGCTTTCTTGGCGCGCTCGGCAATCGCCGCGCCGACCTTCTGGGCCGACTCGACGTTGTTCTTGCCGCCAAGCTCTTTTTCCATGGTAGAGGCCGCTGCCAGTGTCACGCCGCGAACGTCGTCGATCAGCTGAACGCTGATGTTCTTGTTCGAGCGGTGAACGCTGAGGCGCACGCGCCCTGCATTGACCTTGCGAAGTTTGTTCCGAACGCGCAGACGGCGCTTCTGGAACAGATCACGTTTACTGTTTGCCATGTCCTTGCGTCCTTACTTCTTCTTGCCTTCCTTCTGGAAGATGTATTCGCCCTTGTAGCGAATGCCCTTGCCCTTGTAGGGCTCGGGGCGACGCCAGTCGCGAATGTTGGCAGCCACCTGACCAACCAGCTGGGGATCCTGACCTTCGATCACGATCTCAGTCTGCTTGGGGCAAGTGACGGTCACACCTTCCGGAATTTGGAAATCCACGTCATGCGACAGGCCAAGGTTCAGTTTCAGAACATTGCCCTGAAGCTGAGCGCGATAACCCACGCCCTGGATTTCCAGCTCTTTTTTGAACACGTCGGTCACGCCGTGCACCAGGTTCGCCACCATCGTGCGGGACATGCCCCACTGCTGGCGGGCGCGCTTGGATTTGCCGCGCGGGGTGACGGTGATCACGTTGTCTTCGACAACGATGGTGACATCGTCGGTCGCGGTGAAGCTCTTGGCGCCTTTCGGGCCTTTCACTTCGACGGTCTGGCCGGACACGGATGCAGTCACACCCGAGGGCAGCTCGACCGGTTTCTTACCAATACGAGACATTGCCGGACCTCCTTAGAAGACGGTGCAAAGCACTTCGCCGCCAACGTTGTGGCTGCGAGCGTTTGCATCGGTCATGACGCCTTTGGACGTGGACACGATCGACACGCCCAGACCCTGACGGACCTGCGGGATGTCGTTCACGCCCAGATACACGCGGCGGCCCGGCTTGGACACGCGCTTGAGTTCGCGGATCACGGGGGTGCCATCGTAGTACTTGAGGCTGATTTCATACGCGGGATGGCCATTGGCATCCTTGGTTTCTTCGAAACCGCGGATATAGCCTTCGTCCGCCATCACCGTGAGAACACGGGCACGCAGCTTGGACGCCGGCGTGAGGGTGGTGGACTTGCCGCGCATCTGTGCGTTGCGGATACGGGTGAGCATATCGCCGATAGGATCGTTCATACTATGCCCTCCTTACCAGCTCGACTTGACCATACCGGGGGCTTGTCCATTGCTGGCAAGTTCACGAAGCATAATCCGGCTGACCTTGAGTTTACGATAATAGGCGTGCGGACGCCCGGTGAGCTGGCAGCGGTTGTGCAGGCGCGAGGGCGCGCTGTTCCGCGGCAGTTTTGCAAGCTTGAGGCGCGCCTTGAAGCGCTCTTCCATCGGCTTGCTTTCGTCGTTCGCGATTTCCTTGAGCTCAGCCCGCTTGGCGGCGTATTTTTCCACCAGCTTCTGACGCTTCTTCTCGCGTTCAATCATTGCTTTCTTCGCCATGGTATCAGTCCCCTCAGGCGTTGAACGGCATGTTGAAGTGCTTCAACAGCGCCTTGGCTTCCGCGTCGGTCTTTGCGGTCGTCGTGATGATGATATCCATGCCCCAGACTTCGTCGACCTTGTCGAAATCGATCTCGGGGAACACGATGTGCTCTTTCAGGCCCATGGCAAAGTTGCCACGACCGTCAAAGGACGGCTTCACACCGCGGAAGTCGCGGATACGCGGCATTGCGATGGTGATCAGGCGATCCAGGAAGTCATACATGCGGTCGCCCCGCAGCGTGACTTTTGCACCAAGCGGCATTTCTTCACGAACGCGGAAACCCGCGATGGATTTCTTTGCCTTGGTGGTGACGGCCTGCTGACCGGCGATCTTTGTCAGGTCTTCGACCGCTGCCTTGGCTTTCTTGCTGTCACGGACAGCTTCTGCACCGCAGCCGATGTTCAGCACGATCTTGTCGAGGCGCGGAATCATCATGTCGTTCGAATATCCGAACTCTTCCTTCAGAGCGGCCTTGATCGACTCGCGATAGGTCGTCTTCAGGCGCGGGGTGTAGGTTGCAGCATCAAGCATCGATCACATCCCCTGTTGTCTTGGCGTAACGGACCTTCTTGTCGCCTTCCATCTTGAAGCCAACGCGGGTCGGTTTGCCGTTTGCATCAACGATGGCCAGGTTCGACAGGTCGATCGGCATCGCCTTGGGGGTGCGGCCGCCCTGAGTGGTCTGGGACTGGCGCACGTGGCGGATCGCAACGTTCACACCATCGACGACTGCCTTGCCGGCCTTCGGATCGACGGATGCGATGGTGCCCGACTTGCCTTTGTCTTTGCCGGCAAGCACGATCACCTTGTCGCCTTTACGGAGTTTCGCAGCCATTACAGCACCTCCGGAGCAAGCGAGATGATTTTCATGAAGTTCTTGGCGCGGAGCTCACGGACAACCGGCCCGAAGATACGCGTACCGACCGGCTCACCTGCGTTGTTCAGGATGACGGCGGCGTTGCGGTCAAAACGGATGGCTGTGCCGTCTTCGCGACGGACTTCCTTGGCGGTGCGCACGACGACGGCCTTGCGGACGTCCCCTTTCTTCACGCGACCGCGTGGGATGGCTTCCTTCACGGAAACGACGATGATGTCACCCACCGACGCGTATTTCCGCTTGGACCCACCCAGAACCTTGATGCACTGAACTCGGCGTGCGCCGGAGTTGTCAGCAACATCCAGATTGGTCTGCATCTGGATCATAGTATGTCTCCCGACGTCCCGGACCGCCTTTTAGGACATTGGCCCGGGGGTTTCGTAAATGCCGAAAGGCTATCGCTTATTCAGCGATAACCTCCCAACGTTTGGTCTTCGACTTGGGGGCGCATTCCTGAATGCGGACAACGTCCCCTACGGCGAATTTCTCGGCCTCGTCATGGGCGCGATATTTCTTGGACTTCCGGATCGTCTTCTGAAGAACCGGGTGCTTGAAGCGACGCTCGACCGACACGGTCACAGTCTGAGTGTTTGCGGTCGAGGTGACGACACCTTGAAGAATACGCTTGGGCATCTCTGTGGCTCCCTCTTACGCGTCGCTGGCCGCAGCGGCGGCCTTCTGGTTCAGCACGGTCTTGATGCGTGCCACATTGCGGCGCACCTGACGGATGCGTGCGGTGTTCTCAAGCTGGCTTGTGGCCTGCTGGAAGCGGAGGTTGAAGGCCTCTTTCTTCAGCGCGACAAGCTCATCCCGGAGTTGATCCGGGGTCTTGTCATTCAGTTCCTTGGCGTTCATGCGCCGTTCCTTTCTATCAACATCACCGGAGAGCCCCATCGTTATCGTGGGTCACCCTGATTCCCGGTGGAGGTGGATGAGCGCGCCGTATAGGCCGGACAGCCCGATGGCGCAACCCCTTTGTTTTCAAGGTCGGGCAATGCCCTCTCGCCAACGCGTGCGCCCCATATTATGAGAGGCGCATGAGCACAATATCTTCCCTCTTCGTGACCCGCCTCTACCACGCACCGCTGTCCGAGCACGGACCCGCGATCAATGCCGAGGAAATGGAAAACTCCTGTTTCGCCATCGCCGAAGATGACGAGGCCGGCCAGCAATGGTGCGAGGACAACGCCTATCCCGGCTACACGTCCTACGCTTCCCTGACGGACCTGCCTTGGCGCTTCCCGATCTTCGCGGACCTGGTCATATCTCTTGACGCGCATGTCGCCGCCTTTGCCCAAGATCTGGAGTTCGATCTGGACGGTCGCAAGCTGGTGCTCGAAGATCTTTGGATCAACATCCTGCCGGAAGGCGGCTACCACGCCGCGCATATCCACCCGCATTCGGTGATCTCGGGCACGACCTATGTCTCCATGCCCGAAGGGGCGTCGGCCCTGAAACTTGAAGACCCGCGCCACGCCATGATGATGGCCGCCCCACCCCGCCGCAAAGACGCACGCGAGGAGATGCGGAACTTCATCTACGTGAAGCCGTCGGTCGGGGATGTCCTGCTCTGGGAAAGCTGGCTGCGCCACGAGGTGGTGATGAACCAGTCCGAAGACGAGCGGGTGTCGGTGAGTTTCAATTACCGGTGGGAATGACCACCTGTTTTCGCAGCCTCAGAACCCGAGCTTTTGCATGCGGTAGGCCACCTTGCGGTGAATGAACGGCGGCAACACGTCCTGCAACCATTCGCGTCGGGCAATGACCCGGTCGGGTTGGTCGGCGGTTCCCGGCCTCGGCTTGAAAAGCGTTGTGTGCGACTTGCGCGTCGCATCCCATGTCGCGGTGTAATAATAGAGCGCGATGGACATGCGCGGCTCACCGTCGGGATGGTTGACCGTTTCGGGATTGCCGTGCCAGCTGTCCGAACTGGTGTTGAAACAGCACATGCGGTTGAAGACCGGGACGAAGGCTGCAACCTGCTCTGACATGTCCTTGTTCCAGATCTCGAACGACCCGCCGTATTCCTTTTTCCAGTCCTTGTTCAGGTAGATCAGAACGTTCAACCGACGTTCGAGGTTCATGAACTTGTGGTGGTTGAAGTCGGCGTGGATATCGAGATGGCCGCCATTGGCGACCTTGTGAATACCGCCGCCCATGAAATACGGATCCGGGATCAGCCCACGGATTCCGCTCAGCTCCTGCAGGAACAACAGCATGGGCCGTGAATTCAGGGCATAGAATAAGGCGCGCGTGTAGGGCGGCAGGCGTTCGGGAAGATACGAACTCTTGAGCTTTTCCTGCGCCCGGTCAAACGCGTCTTCCGCTTCCGGAAGTTCCGACAGTTCCGCGAGCACCCGTTCCAGGATCTCTTCGGGAAGGAAATTATCGAACCCGCCATACGGGTACGGATCCTGGTTCTGATATGTTTCGCCGTAGGGCTGAGCCGCAGCGCGCGCATCCTCGTTGGAGATCAACAGCGTTTCAGGATCAAGATTCAGGATCGCCATTTTCGACATTCTCCGAGCCAGTCACATTCCGGTAAAGTCTAGTCGAGAGTCCCCCCATTGCGTCAAGTTTTGGGGGAAATGTGGCAAGGTTTTCCGGCAGCAGGACCAACAATTCCGCGTTTTCACGGCAATTTCCCAAGGCCCGGGAAACAAAAAACCCCCGGCACTTTCGCACCGGGGGTTCCTGATTTCTTAGGGTGCGTGCCTGCACGCACCGAACCGCTTACCAGTCCTCGCGAACCACGACGCGGGTCTTGATCGGCAGCTTCATCGCGGCCAGACGCAGAGCTTCGCGGGCAATGTCTTCACCGACGCCGTCGATTTCGAACATCACGCGGCCCGGCTTCACCTTGGCGGCCCAGTAATCCACCGAACCCTTACCTTTACCCATACGGACTTCGGTCGGCTTCGAGGTGACCGGGGTATCCGGGAAAATGCGGATCCAGACACGGCCCTGACGCTTCATGTGACGCGTCATGGCACGACGGGCTGCTTCGATCTGACGTGCTGTCACACGCTCAGGCTGAAGCGCCTTGAGGCCGAAGGTGCCAAAGTTCAGATCAGAGCCGCCCTTGGCTTCGCCCTTGATCCGGCCTTTGAACATCTTGCGGAATTTTGTACGCTTTGGTTGAAGCATGATTAGTTCCTCCGACCGCCGCCAGCACCACGCGGTGCGGGACCGTCTTGCAGTTCCTGTGCCTTGCGATCCCGTGCGGACGGATCATGCTCCATGATCTCGCCTTTGAAGATCCAGACCTTGATGCCGATGATGCCGTAGGGCGTTTCCGCTTCCACGTGGGCATAATCGATGTCGGCGCGCAGCGTGTGCAGCGGCACACGGCCTTCGCGGTACCATTCGGTCCGTGCGATTTCCGCACCACCCAGACGACCGGCAACGTTCACGCGGATGCCGAGGGCACCCATACGCATGGCGTTCTGCACGGCGCGCTTCATGGCACGACGGAAGGACACACGACGCTCGAGCTGCTGGGCGATGCTTTCGCCGACCAGCTGCGCATCCAGTTCCGGCTTGCGCACTTCAACGATGTTGAGGTGCAGCTCGCTGTCGGTCATCGCGGCCAGCTTCTTGCGCAGGGTTTCGATGTCCGCGCCTTTCTTGCCGATGATGACGCCGGGGCGTGCGGTGTGAATGGTCACGCGGCACTTCTTGTGCGGGCGCTCGATGATGACACGGGCGACACCGGCCTGCTTGCACTCTTTCTCGATGAATTCGCGCATTGCGATGTCTTCGAGCAGAAGATTGCCGTAGTCCTTGGTGTCTGCGTACCAGCGGCTGTCCCAGGTGCGGTTCACCTGAAGGCGCATGCCGATCGGATTGGTCTTGTTACCCATTAGGCTTGCTCCTCGACTTGACGCACCTTGATGGTGATCTCCGAAAACGGCTTCATGATCTTGCCGAAGCGGCCACGTGCCCGCGGACGGCCACGCTTCATCACGAGGTTCTTGCCCACATAGGCTTCGGCGACGATCAGCTCGTCCACGTCAAGCCCGTGGTTGTTTTCGGCGTTGGCGATGGCCGACTGAAGGCATTTCTTCACGTCAACCGCGATCCGCTTCTTCGAGAAGGTCAGATCGTTCAGCGCCTTGTCCACTTTCTTGCCGCGGATGAGACCGGCGACGAGGTTCAGTTTCTGCGGGCTGGTGCGCAGCATCCGCAGCTTCGCCATGGCTTCGTTGTCAGCCACGCGGCGGGGGTTCTTTTCCTTGCCCATGACTTACTTCCGCTTCGCTTTTTTGTCAGCCGCGTGACCGTAATAGGTCCGAGTGGGCGAGTACTCGCCGAACTTCTGACCGATCATGTCTTCGGTGACGTTCACAGGAACATGCTTCTGACCGTTGTAGACGCCAAACGTCAGGCCCACGAACTGGGGCAGGATCGTCGAGCGGCGCGACCAGATCTTGATGACTTCGTTGCGGCCGGATTCACGCGACGCTTCTGCCTTCTTCAAGACATAGGCATCGACGAACGGGCCTTTCCATACAGAGCGCGACATGGATTACCGCCCCTTCTTCTTGGCGTGACGCGAGCGGATGATCAGCTTCTGCGACGCCTTGTTTCTGTTGCGGGTCTTCTTGCCCTTGGTCGGCTTGCCCCACGGGGTCACCGGGTGACGACCACCCGAGGTCCGGCCTTCACCACCACCGTGCGGGTGGTCGATCGGGTTCATGACGACACCGCGGACGGACGGACGAATGCCCTTGTGGCGCATACGGCCCGCTTTACCGAAGTTCTGGTTCGAGTTGTCCGGGTTGGACACGGCACCGACGGTAGCCATGCATTCCTGGCGGACCATGCGGAGCTCACCCGAGCTCAGACGGATCTGCGCGTACCCACCGTCACGACCCACGAACTGGGCGTAGGTGCCGGCGGCACGGGCGATCTGACCACCCTTGCCGGGCTTCAGCTCGATGTTGTGAACGATGGTCCCGATGGGCATGCCCGAGAAGGGCATCGCGTTGCCCGGCTTCACGTCGGCCTTGGCCGATGCGACCACGCGGTCGCCGATGGCGAGACGCTGCGGGGCAAGGATGTAGGCCTGTTCGCCATCGTCATACTGAACGAGCGCGATAAAGGCGGTGCGGTTCGGGTCATATTCGATGCGCGCGACGGTCGCGCCCACGTCAAACTTGTTCCGCTTGAAATCGACGATCCGGTAAAGGCGTTTTGCGCCACCACCGCGACGGCGGGATGTGATACGTCCGGTGTTGTTCCGGCCACCCGACTTGGTCAAACCCTCTGTAAGGGCTTTGACCGGACGGCCTTTCCACAGCTCCGAACGGTCGATCAGCACCAGCCCGCGCTGGCCCGGCGTCGTCGGCTTATACGACTTGAGTGCCATGCTTTCTGTCTTCCGTTAGCAAGTGCAGGTCTTGAAGGACCCGCTATGTTGGGCGGACGTATCCGCCATGGGTATAGGGCCCCGAAGGTCCCCGGTTAACGCAACAACGAAGCCCCGGACGAATCCGGGGCTGCGCGGTTGAGGGTTCCTAGGCGGTGTGGCGCGTGGCGTCAAGTACATGAGGCATGTCTTTACGATCCAACGCGAGAGTTCCTCAGGCTTTCTTCACGAATTCAGATTTCAGACCCATCTTACCGAAGCCTGGGATCGTGCAATCAATATCATGATCCGCATTCACAAGGCGAATACCTTTGATCTTGGTCCCGATCTTCACCGGCGCCGAAGCGCCTTTGACCTTGAGGTCCTTGATGACGACGACGGTATCTCCATCCCCGAGGATATTGCCAACGCTGTCCCGGACAACGAATGCGTCATCGGACGAAACCTCGGGCTTGGACCAAACATGACCACATTCAGGGCAATTCAGTAACCCTTCGAGATCGTAGGTGTAGACACCGGAACAGGACGGACATTGGGGTAATGTATCTGACATGAGACGCAGTACCGCAGTGCCTTCGCGGAGACTAGATAAATCCGAAGGACAGCGTGCGACAAAGCACCCATTGGACGGACCGTAGGGTGCGTGTTCACACGCACCTCGCACAAGCCGGGCCAGCGCCAGACCGCGGGATGGCGATCCGACAGACCTTCAGCGGCGCTTTATCCACGCCACATCCGTAGAACCTCCGAGCGAGGCGCTGCCCTCCCCAAATCGCCAGCCCGTCCGGGCGGTCTGGCGGCTTGGTTGTAGTCCGGGCTTTCAAATTTTTGTTTTCGCTTTTTCCAAAAAATCACGCCAAAAAATCTGTAACTCAAGGTTTGCGATTAGTTTGAGATTTATCCAAAAATCATACCGCAAGCCGCCTGCCGAAAGAGAGCTTTCCATACTAAGTACTCTAGTGAGGCTCCGATTGAATCGGAGCGTCAGCCCGCCATGGCTCAAATTATAGAGCTCTTTATCGTACTCTTGGAGTTTTTTGTGTAACTCATCTTCAGCAACACTCAAGAGGATTGGGTTTTGATCGTTCGCCGCGATAGCGAAAGCGGCAATCGACTTTGGTCTTGGCCCTTGAACATCGGCTAAAAAGAGAACCAACAATTTTGCAAAGTACCGAAAGCGATCGATTTCATCCGGAGAAGCGGCAGGGACCAATTCCTGCTGTTCATACAGCCAAAGCTTCTCCCTCCGCTGGAGTTTACCCAACATTTCGTGGTGAAAGGCGTCAAATGCGCGATCAGCTTTCTGTGTTCTTTCCGAGTTACACTGTTTGCAGATCTTCGACTTAAAGTGAAATGCCTTCGACTTCGCGCTTTGAGCAATTGTTGGTTTTGGTACGGTTGGATTTACAAACCCCAGTTCCTTGGTGCGGCTATGGCTACGGATCAATGAGGCCTTAATCTTGTGTTCGCCCGAGAGATCCTCAGTTGATCCACAAAGGCAGCACTTATTGGCTGCAAATCTGTCAAAAACAACACCCACAAATAAAGCCTTAGACGCTTTCAGGCATGTATTCTAGATCGCCAACGAAAGCACGGCAAACGACAAAAAGCCCCCCGCCATCACTGGCGAGGGGCTTTCCAATTCTCGTAGACCGGGCCGAAGCCCGACCAGATCACAGACCCGTGGTCACGTCGATCGTGTTGCCTTCGGCGAGGGTCACGTAGGCCTTCTTGACGTCTTTCCGCTTGCCCAGCTGGCCGCGGAAGCGCTTGACCTTGCCTTTGGTGATCGTCGTGTTCACCGCCTTGACCGACACACCAAACAGGGCCTCGACGGCCTCCTTGATCTGCGGTTTGTTGGCGTCGATCGCCACTTCGAAGACCACGGCCCCGTTTTCGGACGCCATTGTGGATTTCTCGGTGATGATCGGCTTGCGGATCACATCGTAATGTTCAGCTTTCGCGCTCATTTCAGACGAGCCTCCAGTGCTTCGACACCCGCCTTCGTGAGCACGAGCGTGTCACGCTTCAGGATGTCATAGACGTTTGCCCCCATCGACGGCAGAACATCGAGACCCTCGATGTTGGCTGCGGCGCGGATGAAGTTTTCGTTCACCTCTGCCCCGTCGATGATCAGCGCGCGCTTCCAGCCCAGGTTCTTGACCTGCTTGGCCAGGGACGATGTCTTGCCATCGGACTCGATGTTCTCGATGATGACAAGCGACCCGTCCTTCACCTTGGCGGAGAGGGCGTGCATGAGGCCCAGCTTGCGCACCTTCTTGGGAAGGTCATGCGCGTGGCTGCGCGGTGTCGGGCCCTTGTAGATGCCACCCTTGCGGAAGATCGGTGCCTTCCGGGAGCCGTGGCGTGCGCCACCGGTGCCCTTCTGGCGGTAGATCTTCTTGGTCGAGTAGCTGACTTCGGACCGTGTTTTCACCTTGTGCGTGCCAGCTTGCGCCTTGTTGCGCTGCCAGCGGACGACACGGTGCAGGATGTCGGCGCGCGGCTCGAGACCGAAGATCTCGTCGCCCAGCTCGACCGACCCGGCGCTGCCGCCATCCAGTTTGATCACGTCGAGTTTCATTCGTCGCCTTCCTTCTTCTCAGCCTGAATTTCAGCTTCTGCTTCCTTCAGAGCGGCTTCTTCCGCGGCGGCCTGTTCTGCTGCTGCGGCTTCTGCTGCTGCGGCTTCCTCGGCGGCGGCCTGAGCGGCGGCTTCCTCGGCCAGACGCTTGGCTTCTTCACCAGCAGACCGCAGAGCGGCGGGCAGGATCACGTTTTCCGGAACCGGCTTCTTCATGGCGTCCTTGACGGTCACCCAACCACCTTTGGAACCGGGAACGGCGCCTTTGATCATGATGATCCCACGCTCGGCGTCGGTCTTCACAACCTGGAGGTTCTGGGTCGTCACTTTGACGGCACCCATGTGACCGGCCATCTTCTTGCCTTTGAAGACCTTGCCCGGATCCTGACACTGACCGGTGGAGCCGTGCGAACGGTGCGAAATCGACACACCATGCGAGGCACGCAGACCACCGAAGTTGTGCCGCTTCATGGCACCGGCAAAACCCTTACCGATCGAGGTACCGGAGACATCCACATACTGACCTTCGAAGTAATGGTCAGCAGTGATCTCTTCACCCACGTTGATCAGGTTCTCGGGTGCGACGCGGAATTCCGCGACCTTCCGCTTGGGTTCCACGTTCGCCGCAGCAAAGTGACCGCGCATCGCCTTGGACACGCGCTTTGCCTTGATCGAACCGGTGCCCAGCTGAACTGCCGAGTAGCCGTGCTGTTCAGGTGTGCGCTGTGCGACGACCTGAAGATTGTCGAGTTGGAGGACGGTCACGGGAATCTGCTTTCCGTCTTCCATGAAAAGCCGGGTCATGCCGACTTTCTTGGCGATGATACCAGAGCGCATCACGGGATACCCTCCTTATACCTTGATCTCGACATCCACGCCGGCGGCGAGGTCGAGCTTCATCAGGGCATCAACGGTCTGCGGGGTCGGATCAACGATGTCGAGCAGACGCTTGTGGGTGCGGATTTCCCACTGGTCACGCGACTTCTTGTTGACGTGCGGGCCACGCAGAACGGTGAATTTCTCGATCTTGTTCGGCAGCGGGATCGGGCCGCGCACTGTGGCGCCCGTCCGCTTGGCGGTGTTGACGATTTCCTGTGTCGACGCGTCGAGCACACGATAGTCAAACGCCTTGAGCCGAATGCGAATATTTTGGCTTTGCATTGGTCTTAGCCTTTATTGGCGTTGCGGTTGAGAGGATGAGGCAGGACCACCCTGCCCCTTCATCGAACCGAATACGGGACGGCATGACACCGCCCCGCGCAATTTTGGATCGACGACGATTACTCGACGATTTTGGACACGACGCCGGAGCCGACGGTGCGGCCGCCTTCGCGGATGGCGAAGCGGAGGCCGTCTTCCATGGCGATCGGTGCGATC